>JANNQA010000151.1:0-17685 GCA_031400515.1 Bacteroidota bacterium | reverse complement strand
ACCGGAGTGATTGGCAACGCTCAAACCTATGGCAAGAGCTATGATATCGGTGGACCGGATATCCTGAGTTATAAAGACATGCTGCTGCGGTTTGCAAAAATCCGTGGGTTGAAGCGGAAGATCTTTGTAGTACCGGTCATGACTCCAAAGATTTCCTCGTACTGGTTGTATTTCGTGACTGCCACATCTTATACACTTGCGAAAAACCTCGTCAATAGTATGAAAGTCGAGGTCATTTGTAAACCCAATAATCTGGCCCAACAACTTGGTATTTCACTTATCGATTACGATACCTCGATTAAACTCGCGTTCGATAAGATTGAACAAAACCAGGTGCTGTCAAGCTGGAAAGATGCGCAGACGAGTCATGCATTGCTCAAAGGGATATCGCAGTTTATTGAGGTACCTGTCAATGGTTGTTTTATCGATAAGCGTACACGACATATTGCCAACAGTGAACACACGCTCAATAATATCTGGTCTATTGGAGGCAAGACAGGATGGTACTATGGTAACTGGCTTTGGGAAATCCGGGGCATTATGGATCAGGTTGTCGGTGGCGTTGGGATGCGCAGAGGCCGGAAGAGTGCGACTGAAATTTATCCCGGTGATGCCTTAGACTTCTGGAGAGTGTTGTATGCAAATAAGGCCGATAAACGGTTATTGCTTTATGCCGAAATGAGATTACCTGGTGATGCCTGGCTTGAATTCCGGATTGATGAAGACAATACTTTGACACAAACAGCGACCTTCAGACCACTTGGGGTGTTGGGCAGGCTGTATTGGTATGCGGTTCTCCCCTTTCATGGGTTTATTTTCAATGGGATGATCGACAGGATCGCGGCCGATGATCATGCTGCAAGTTGATATTGATCGGTCAATTCATGATTGAATTTCTGCTTCTTCACAACGTCCTAGAACATTCAATGCAATGCCACTTTTTATCATTTCTCTGTTCACGCTATGTCTTCTCATAACAACAACTACCCCTGCGCAAGCTCAGCCTACCTCAACAAAGTCACATCACCCTTATAAAATTCCTCCGTGCCATCTACAAATCTCACCTTAGCCCAATACACAAACACGGCAGGATTCATGATTGCATTTTTGAAACTCCCGTCCCATCCATAACTTAATTCATTTGGCGGAAAATGCGTGTTGACAAAAATAATCTCACCCCAGCGGTCAAAAATTCTGAGCTCCACAATCTCCTCCACATCTTCATTGGCAGCCACCGTAAACATATCATTGATGCCATCGCCATTCGGTGAAAAGACATTGGGGATAAATACGTGTGGATTGATCTCAGCATCAAGTGTTAAGGATGCCTGAGCTGTGCAACCGTTGGTATCTATAACCATGACGATAATCTCAGTTTGCTGCGAAGGCCTTTGGATGGTTTGCTGAAGACAGAATTTCTCGACACAATCGAACAGATTCCCGGGCAACCAGATGATTGTATCCAAAGCACTCAATGGCAAATTGACCTGCGCACTGATTGTGACGTGATCATCACCGGCATCGATGAGATTCGCTTCTATGTCAACTTCTACGCTCTGACTTTCCGTTATAGCAAATATCAAAGACGATGTACATCCATTTTGTCCGGTGACCGTCACACTGTAAGTTCCGGCAGATACACTTGCCAGGTCTTGATCTGTTGTACCATTTGACCATGCATAGCTATTGCCAGATGGTGGAATTATGTTTAATTCAATACCTCCGTTGGGCTCACCACATATCATTGGTGTGATTGTGCCGTTGACAACCAGATCAATCATTGCATTGTCGATACTATAGGAACCTGTAGTCGAACAATTTGTCAAATCTGTGACAGTCACTGTGTACATGCCTGACTGCAGTGATTGAAGATCTTCTGTTGTAGCTCCATTCGACCACAGAAAACTATAGTTTCCAACCGGAAGAACGGTGAGTTCCACTCCCCCATTTGCAGCTGTGCATGAAGTATTGTACGTCGTTGTCGCAGAAATAGAAAAGTTAGACGTTGCATCAGGTACAATCACCATCATACTCGCGGTGCAGCTCTTCTCATCCGTGACAGTCACTGAATATGTGCCGGCAGAAATATCCGTCAAGTCTTCAGTGAGTTCTCCATTTGACCAGGTGAAGAGATGATTTCCGGATG
This sequence comes from Bacteroidota bacterium, assembly GCA_031400515.1. Classification (GTDB taxonomy): domain Bacteria; phylum Bacteroidota; class Bacteroidia; order Chitinophagales; family Saprospiraceae; genus DATDQA01. The sequence continues at coordinate 15,539 of JANNQA010000151.1, read as the reverse complement.
GGCTCACAGAAATGTCAATCTGACCATTTGCATTTCCACATGTCTCAGGCGTAATTGTTGCGGTAAGAGAAGGCGGAATGGTTTGGTCTTCGACCACATAAGATCCAGTGGTAAAACATCCATTGATATCGGTAATCGTGACAGCATAAATCCCCGGTGCCAGATCAGATTGATCTTCTGATGTACTTCCATTCGACCAAACAAACGTATACGCTCCAGTTGGTGACACAGACAGGTCAATAGAACCATCAGGCACCGTACAATGCGTATTTGCCACAGGAGTAGCGGCAATCACAAGTGAGGATCCCGCTTGAGGCACAAAGAATGAATCGATCGTCTCGCATCCACTTATGTCCGTGATTGTCACCACATAATTCCCGGGAGCGAGATTTTGCAAATCTTCATTTGTCGCCCCGTTTGACCAAAGAAAACTGATTGCGGGTGGATTTATCGTCAATAAAATACTTCCATTGTCATTCCCACAAGTCGCAGATGCGGTACTCGAGGATATCGTGATTCCGGCCACATTATTTCCAATCACAACCGTTGCCGTGGACGAACAAGACAAGAGATCTGTGACGGTCACAGTAAATGCACCGGCATCAAGATTAATAAGGTCTTCTGTGGTGCTTCCATTTGACCATAGAAATGTATACGTTCCTGAAGGTGAGATCGACAGGTCTATTGATCCACTGGGATTAACACATGCAGTGTTCTCAACTTGCACTGCTGAAATCGAAAAGTTGCTGTTGATATTCTGCACATCAAACGTATCGCGTGCCTGACAACCATTGATATCCGTGACGATGACACTATAGCTTCCTGGCAGGATGTTCTGCAGATCTTCTGTGATTTCTCCATTAGACCATAAAAATACATTGCTGCCTGTAGGATTTACGCTGAGATCAATTGCTCCGCTATTTGCACCACAGTTAGCTTGCATAATGCTAGCTGAGAGAACCGGAGTTGACGTATTGTCTCCGACAACGAACACAGATGAAGACATACAGTTCAAAGTATCAGTCACCATGACGGTATACGTTCCTGCGGGAATATTCTGGAGATCTTCCGTTGTCGCTCCATTCGACCAGACAAAACCATAAGATCCTGACGGTGTAAGGGAAAGATCAATCCCTCCATTAGGAAGCGCACAGGAATTGTTTGCGACAGGTACGGCAGTCAATGTGAAGTTGGAATTTTGATTGTCCAGTGTAAACGTGTCCGAAGAAGCGCAACCATTTGAACCAGTTACAGTAACCGCATAGTTGCCGGCAGACAGATTTGTTTGATCTTCATTGGTACTGCCATTTGACCAGAAAAAGATATTTCCGTTTACCGGGATTACACTGATATCGATGGCACCGGTATTTCCTCCGCACGCTTCTGGTGTCAACGCAGCTGTTATCATTGGGTATGTGAGTGTATCCGTGATAGAAAACATTGCAATGGAAGAGCAATTGTTAAAATCCGTCACTGTAATTAAATAAGTACCTGAAGGAAGATTTTGTAAATCCTCTGTTGATGCTCCATTGGACCAGGTATAGGTATATACTCCAACAGGTGATATTGTCAAATCAATAGCTCCATTCGGCGAGATGCAGGAATTGTTTGGCGTGACAGATCCATCGAGAGAATAATTTGAATTGGTATTAACGACTTCAAATATTTCTGTAGCTGTACATCCATTTGTTTCAGTCACTGTCACACTATAAGATCCTCCTGTCAAGTCCTGTAAGTCTTCTGTTGTTTCTCCATTTGACCAGATAAACGTGTACGATCCTGACGGACTCACGGTAATATCTATGTTACCGTTTGGTTGAGTACATGAAGTGTTCGGAGTAGTAAATCCTGTGAGATCAATTGGTGAAGTGTTATTGGCGACAACAAATGTTTCCGTGGCAGTGCAGGTCACTCCCAGTGTTGTGGTCACTGAATACGTGCCTGCTGGAATATTGCTCAAGTCCTGTGTTGAGGCACCATTGGACCACTGATAAGAATACGCACCAGAAGGATTGACGGAAATATCAATAGCACCATTCTGGCTAATGCAAGAAGTCATTGGAACAACGATTCCTGAAAGAGATATGGCGATTGGATTGTCTGGAATAATAGCATCGGTCATAGAGGTACAGCCGTCGGAGGTAGATGTCACGGTGACAGAATAATTTCCTGATGGCTTCGCTGCAATATCCTCGGTTGTTTCGCCACTTGACCACAGAAACGTGTATGTCCCAGACGGTGCAACACTGAGATCAAGAGCTCCATTGTTTTGACCGCATGTTGCGGCCGTGAAACTTGTACTGAGGATTGGCGGTGCGACGTTGGAAAAGACCGTGAATGAAGCACTCGATGTACAGCCTCCAACATCCGTGACGGTGACTGTATAATTCCCTGCATTCAAACTACTGATGTCTTCCGTACTCGCGCCATTCGACCAGTTAAAAGAATAATTACCTGACGGAGTTATTGTAAGATCAACTGAACCATCTGGAATCATGCAGGATCCAACAGAGGTGGTGATACCGTCTATGGTAATATTGGAATTGATTGCAAGTACCTCTGCACTACCAGTTGCGGAACAACCGCCAGACGCGGTTACGGTCACGGAATAAATTCCTGGAGAACTGACAATGATGGAAGGTCCAGTATCGCCATTACTCCACAAGAAATTATCGAATGCACTGGCATTGATGACCTCTACTTCTGTACTCTGACCAGCGCAAATAGGAGTCGGACTATTGAGTATAGGTTCTAAGCTTCCGGGAAGAATCACGATGGAATCCATTCCATCGCAGAGTTCCGCATTTTGTACTACCACATAGTACGTACCAGGACCAGTGATCTCAACTGTTGGGTCACTTCCAAATGTATAATACCAAAAATAGTAGCTGTACGGTCCTCCATTGACGGAGAGCGTGGCAGTTTGCCCGGGACAAAGTGTAGGTGGTCCCACAATCTCTGGCGAAGGTGGAGGCACGTCGAAAAAGATATTGACATCAACGGTGGTATCTACTGTACATGGCATGTTTGGATTGGAAATAGTCACTGAGTAAGTACCATTCGCTGAAATCGTAATGATATTGGTTGTTTCACCTGTTGACCAAAGGAAAGTTGATCCGAGATAATTCGGATAAAGCTGGGCTTCCAATTGTGCAGTTTCACCAAGACAAGCAACAACCGGTTCAATGACTATCAACGCTTCCCATTCGGTATATTTTAGATGGATCATACCGCTACCAGTACATCCGTTAGCATCGGTCACGGTCACGAAAAAATTTGAGCCCCATGGTTGAAAAGGAAGAATAATGCTTTGGGTGGTTTGGCCAGAGGACCATAGATAGGAATAGGGTGAAGTACCGCCAGACGCATCGGCGGTAAGCGTAAAAGTCTCACCCGGACATAATATGAAAGGAGTCATGAGCGAAGACGTGACATCGACAATGATTGGACACGTGGTATCTGCCAATATATATACTGCAGTTTGTGTGCATCCTCCTCCTGATGAGACTGTCACAGTGTAAGTACCAGGAGCAAGGCCGCTGAGATCTTGGGTGGTTGCGCCATTAGACCAGATGTAAGTATAGACTCCATTTGGCGAGATGGTGATATCGATCGCGCCATTATCCAGTCCACCAGATGGCTGAGTGATATTACCTGCGATGGAAAAACCCGTCATATCATCAACTACCACGGCGCTGGCAGTGGCTGTACATCCATCCGGGCCAGTGACTGTGACGGAGTATGCTCCCGCAGCAACGTTGATTAAATCTTCAGTTGTCGCGCCATTGGACCAAATGAAGTCATAGGTACTACCACCAGTTACGGTGAGGTCCACGATACCATTGTTTTGACCGCAGGTGGATGAATACGCCTGAATAAAAACCTGCCAAATGGAAGACTTAATATGTATGAAGACTTGTGCCAGACAACCATTCGCGTCCGTCACAGATCCATCCAGAGTGATTACACTTTGTGCAATAAACGTGATGCTTTGTGTAGTAGCACCATTCGTCCATAAGTAAGTGTATGGAGCTGTTCCGCCGGAAGGAATTAATGTCAATGTGATTTCTTCTCCCGCACAGAAAGGGAGTGGAGGAGTTATTGTATAGGTTACGGTCAAGTCGCAGTCTGCGCTGAGGACAAACGTAGCAGTCTCCGAACAACCCCCTCCGCCAGAAACTGTAACAGTGTACGTGCCCGGACCTAGGCCAGACAGGTCTTCACTTGATGCTCCATTCGACCAGATGTAAGTATATGTGCCTGAAGGAGATACCGAGATGTCTATCGCTCCATTATTTTGTCCGCTCGAAGGTTGTATGACATTTCCTGTGATTGTTATTATCGCTGGGATATCATCTACTGTGGTGGTGACAGTAGCTGTGCAGCCGGTAGAGATAGAAGTGACAGTGACACTATATATCCCTTCGCCAATGTTTGCCAGATCTTCAGTCGTTTGTCCACCGTTCCAAAGAAAAGTACTTGCGCCAGGCGGTGTGACATTCAAATTCACCGCGCCATTATTCTGTCCGCAAGTACTTGGGGTCGGCGTGGCAACGAGCAAAGGCGGACTAGCAGTGCCTACAGAAATACTTGCGCTCGAAGTGCACCCCCCTGAATTCGTCACGGTGACGTGGTAGGTGCCTGGCTGATTTATCACAATAGACGGAGTAGTCGCACCCGAGTTCCAAAGGAAACTTGAATACCAGGAACTATTTATTACCTGGATTGTCCCTGATTGTCCGACACAAAGAGCTGTGACCCCGCCGATTTCAGGTGGTGGAATATTGCCATCACCAGTAATAATGATTGTATCAGTCCCTTCGCATGGGCCCGGAATGGTCCACACCGTAACTGAATACGTTCCCGGTCCAGTAATAACGATAGTAGGATCGGTTTCTCCACTTGGAAGCCACTCATAGGCCTCGAAAGGTCCACCAAGTATAGAAAGCGTAACCGGTTGCCCTGAACAAAGCGAAGTCGGCCCAATAATTTGTGGATCAGGTATGGGTGAAATGACCAATGAATCTATCAATACATAAGAGCAACCATAAGTGTCCGTCAATGTCACGGAATACACTCCGGTACTGGTCGCAATGATAGTCGGAGTTGTAGCGCCCGTTGACCAATTATACATGAGACCAGACGGAGCAAGCCATGGCCAGTCAATTTCAAGAAGTACTGGTAAGCCACACGAAGAAGGATCCGTCACATAAAGTGAAGGCGTGACCAGATTTCCCGTCGATAAACAGTTTGAAAGCGTGCACCCATTAGATCCAGTAATCGTGACGCAATATAAATTCATCCCATCATTGGGTACAACGATTGATTGAGTGGTGTCTCCGGTAGACCAGAGGTATGTATACGGATCCGCACCTCCAAAAGCAAGAACGCTAAGGACGACGGAGTCAGGATCGCAGAAATAGGGAAAAAACTGAAAGCCTAATTTGCAATGAGGCACCTGAGCAGAGAGAATGCCAGTATGTGACAATAAAACCAGAAACAACATCCAAATACGTAATGGGGCGTAAGCCTTTTTCATAGCCTATATTTTTATAAAGCCACCAATCCCTAATTCGCAGGCGAATAAAGCCTCTCTTGTCCAGATGACATACTCGCTCTGCCTGAACCGGCAAAATGAGTGACCCAACGGGCGATTTAGTGGGAACATATATTGAACCCTGAGCAGAAAATGGCCATGTTAACGTCCTGCAAACGATGAATATAATGTGGATCGGTAGACTACCTTTACATAATTCTCAGTTATACTTGCACAATTCCCAGATTATATATAGCATCAAGAAAAAAACAGCGTTTGCCCTTATCCTCAGTATCGGGACACTTCTCATCGTTTTTTCCTTTACTCATACTTCCTGGAGTGCGGCTAGTTCTGTCATTCCGGAATTATACATCGCCACTCCTGCATTAGACATCAATACACTTCCGCTGAATGTTCCAGATGAAACAATTAAGCATTTGGAGGATTTTCAGGATGCCGATCTTCAGAACCAGCTTGAAGCTATCGTGAGTTCAGACAGTCGCTGGCTCGAACTTTCCAAAAACAACTCACTGAGCATAGGAATAGTGGATATGCAGGATCCTTTGCATTCCCGGTTTGCGGCGATCAATGGAGATTATATGATGTATGCGGCAAGTTTGTCCAAGAGTGGTAAATAATGGCGTTGTGAAAATACAACAACAATGCTTAGGCCTGTTTTGTTGATCCCTTCGGTCGGGTCATTTCTTCACGGACTAGAACCAAAGCCACCCACCGATGGCGCTCGAAGAGCCTTGCCTCGTCTTTGTGTGGCTACGGCTGAGCGAGGAGGACCAACTCAAAGGGTTCATTCAGAGGCTTCCGGTAGAGGCTGATCACCCTTTGAGTGAGATCTCCTTCTGGGGGAATTCGAGGTCACTCCCTCCCGCGGATTCAACCTTCATGCATTTTGTAGTAGACCATGTCATGTGTTAGATCCTCTTACTAGGAAAATCCAATTAAATTTGAAGAAGTAATCTCAGCTTAATGCAGCCGATAGTAAAACAACAACATAAGGAGCTCAAAGAAATATGCGCAATGCTTAAAGTGAAAAAACTTTATGCATTTGGCTCTGTCGTAACCGATGACAATTTCCGGGAAAACAGCGATATCGATTTTCTGATTTCGTTTAAGGACAACATATCGTTGGAGGAATACACCGAAAATTACTTCCAATTACACTACAAGCTACGTGAACTCTTCAAGCGTGAAGTAGACATTGTCACAGAGCGCTCTCTTTCCAACCCATATTTTATTGAAAGCATTAATAAGAACAAAGTCCTCATTTATGAAGCATGAGATAAAGAAACATCTTTATGACGTGGATACGTCCATCAACTCAATCTTTGAGTATTTGGGCGACAAACGAGACTTTAACGAAATATCTGGAAAACAAACTTTTACGTCGTGCAGTTGAGAGAGAAATAGAAATAATCGGTGAAGCAATACACAGAGCCCGGAAAGTAGACCCTGAGTTACAAATAGAGCATGCGCGGAGAATTGTGGACGCAAGAAATCGGGTAATACACGGATACGACAAAATTGACGATGTGATAATATGGGGAATTGTCATGAACTATCTGCCGAAACTGCAGGCGGAAATTCAGAAGTATAAATAAGGAAGATTAAGAGTATCCAACTCTTAATCAATAAGTGCAAAGTTTTTTAAAAATTATCCAGTTTGTCAAAAAACTTTCTACCTTGGCCCCGTCAAAAAGTCAAATGAAAGCGATTTACAGTCATCATCATTGCCATTCCTGCGCACAGGCGAGGTAGAGGTGATATTTATAAAATAACATCATATCAAAACCCGTCTGTGTCAAATCAGGCGGGTTTTGTTTTTTCCGCCGGTTTGCTCAGACAAAATTCAAATCAACGATGAGCAGACTTAAAATTGCCATTCAAAAAAGCGGACGCCTGAGTGAACACTCACTATCGCTGCTCACAGCAAGCGGAATCAAAATTTCAAACGGTACCGGCAGACTCAGAGCAGAAGCACGGAACTTCCCGATAGAGGTTCTCTTCCTCCGCGATGACGACATCCCGCAATATGTAGAACAACAGGTTGCAGATGTCGGCTTCATCGGCGAGAATGAAGTACGCGAAAAAGGGAAAAACGTGCGCATCGTGGAAGAACTCGGTTTCGCGCATTGCCGGTTGAGTCTGGCCATTCCGAATGGTGAAACATACACCGACCTGTCGTATTTCAATCTTAAACGCGTTGCTACAAGCTATCCGAAAATCCTCTCAGAATTTTTCATCCGCAACAACATCCAGGCGGAGATTGAAGAGATCAGCGGAAGTGTAGAGATCGCACCGGGTATCGGACTGGCTGATGCGATTTTTGATATCGTCAGTTCAGGAAGTACTCTACTCAGCAACGGACTACAGGAAGTAGTCACTGTTCTCGAAAGCCAGGCGGTTCTCATTGCAAACAACAACTTGTCTACTGCAAAACAAGAAATTCTCAACCGGCTATTGTTTCGCCTTCGTGCTGTAAGGAAATCCACCGAAAACAAATACATCCTCCTCAATGCTCCTGATGATGCCATTGAAAAGATTGCATCCATCCTTCCTGGCATGAAAAGCCCGACAGTCCTACCATTATTGGAAAAAGGATGGAGCAGCATCCACTCCGTTGTGAAAGAAGATGAGTTCTGGGATGTCATCGATCAGTTGAAAGCAGCGGGTGCACAAGGTATTCTGGTGATACCCATCGAAAAAATGATTTTATGATACAAGTCATTCAATATCCACACAGGAATCAATGGCGCGACATCATGCGACGCCCTGCGATAGACAACACAGAACTCGATGGTGTTGTCACCAATATCCTGCGTGAAGTGCGCAACAATGGGGATCGTGCTCTTCTCGAATACACCCATAGATTAGATGGCGTCGCATTGCCTTCTCTGGTGACATCTGAGGAGGAAATCAATTCAGCAACCATCGATGACAAACTCAAAGCTGCGATAGAACTTGCTCATGCAAACATTACTGCCTTTCACAAAAGTCAACTCATCACTGAGCCGGTTGTGGAAACGCTTGCGGGTGTCAAATGCTGGAGAAAAAGTATCGCCATTGAGTCCGTCGGGCTTTATATTCCGGGAGGCAGTGCTCCACTATTCTCTACCGTGCTCATGCTTGGGATCCCTGCAAAACTCGCGGGCTGTGACAATATCATCCTCTGTACTCCACCGAATAAAGATGGCACGATCGACTCCACGATACTCTTCACGTGTAGATTGATAGGAATCCACCAAATCTTCAAAGTCGGAGGCGCACAGGCTATTGCCGCAATGGCTTATGGTACGTCATCGATACCATGTGTGGATAAAATCTTCGGTCCGGGAAATCAATATGTCACAAGAGCAAAAGAGCTTGTGCAGCAATCAGGTATTGCGATAGACATGCCAGCAGGACCCAGTGAATTGCTGGTGATCGCTGACAATACTTGTATTCCGGAATTTGTGGCCGCAGACTTGTTGTCTCAGGCTGAACACGGACAAGACAGCCAGGTCATATTATTGACCAATAGTGCCGCGGTGGTAACGCATGTGCAGGAAGAAATACAAAAACAAATTCAGCATCTTCCTCGCAAGCAAACGGCTGCACAGGCATTAATTCACAGCGCCATCGTGCTGCTTCCATCATTGGAAGAGTGTATGGAGTTCAGCAATCAATACGCACCAGAACATTTGATCCTGGTGACTGATATGAATTCATCACTCGTATCAAAGATCCGTAACGCCGGTTCTGTGTTCCTGGGAAAATATAGTTGCGAAAGTGTCGGTGACTATGCCAGTGGTCCGAATCACACGTTGCCTACGCAAGGCCATGCAAAAAGTCACAGCGGCGTCTCAGAGGATAGCTTCGTGAAAAAAATCACCTTTCAGGAAGTGAGTGCAGAAGGATTGGAGGCGATTGGTCCGTCTGTGGAATGCATGGCTGAAGCTGAGCAATTGCATGCGCATAAAGCTGCCGTCACCGTCCGTCTAAATGCATTGCACCATGTTTGATCTTAACCAGCTTGTACGCAGCAACATCAAATCCCTCACTCCTTATACGAGTGCGAGAGATGCCTATACGGGTAAGAGAGGTGTTTTTCTTGACGCAAATGAAAGCCCTTTTGGGATCTACAATCGTTATCCCGATCCACATCAGGTTGATTTGAAAACTGCTATTGCACAGATCAAACACATCGATGTCACAAAGGTCTTCCTCGGAAATGGCAGTGATGAAATCATCGATTTGCTTTTCAGAATATTCTGCAATCCGGGGCATGATAAGGTGCTTACGTTTATCCCTACCTATGGTATGTATGAAGTATCAGCCGGAATCAACAATGTGGAAATAATCAATCTTCCGTTAACGGATACATTCCAGATCGATACGGAAAGTCTGACTTCTGTTCTGGAAGACAAGGATATCAAACTCATCTTCATCTGCTCTCCAAATAATCCCACCGGCAATCTGATCCACCGCGAGACTATTGCACATATCCTACAACACTTTCATGGCGTAGTGATTATTGATGAAGCATACGCGGATTTTAGTTCTGCACCATCCTGGCTGGCAGAATTAGACAAGTATCCGAATCTCGTGATCATGCAGACACTCAGCAAAGCGTGGGGACTTGCAGGACTTCGGTTGGGAATTGCTTTCACACATCCGATGATCGTTGATCTGCTGAACAAGATCAAACCTCCTTACAACATCAGTGTTGTCAATCAACGTGCTGCACTTGATGCATTGCAGAGCGTTGAAGATCTCACACGAAAGATCGCTCTCATTTTATCTGAAAGGCAACGGCTCATAATGCAGCTATCCGATATCCCATTGATCAAAACCATCTTTCCATCCGATGCAAATTTTTTACTCGTACAGTTTGCAGATGGTGATAAGGTTTACAATTCACTGATTGAAAAGGGCATCATTGTACGCAACAGAAATAAAGACGTGAGGAACTGTCTGCGCATCACCGTTGGAACCTCTGAAGAAAACGAAATGCTCATCAATGCACTAAAAATTCTCTGAGATGAAAAAAGCACTATTTATCGACCGCGACGGAACAATCATCGTAGAGCCTGAAGATGAACAGATAGACAGTTTCGAAAAGTTACAGTTCCTGCCAGGTTGCATTTCAGCGCTGAGCAAGATTGCAAGAGAAATGGATTATGACCTTGTCATGGTCACAAATCAGGATGGTCTTGGTACGACATCATTTCCGGAAGCGACGTTTTGGCCAGTACAAAATCTGATTCTCAATATTCTGAGAACTGAAGGCATAGAATTCTCAGAGGTCTGTATTGACAGATCATTCCCTCATGAAAATCTCCCGACACGTAAACCCGGCACGGCGATGTTGACCAGATTTCTCGATGGTACCTGTGATTTGAAAGAATCCTATGTGATCGGCGATAGAGTGACAGATATTGAATTGGCAAAAAATCTCGGCTCCAAAAGTATTTTCATCCATACAGAACCTCATGATGATGCCACCTTCACTACCGACAATTGGAATGACATCTATCTCCGGCTGAAATCTCAACCCAGGTATGTCACCCGAAGCAGGAAAACCCAGGAAACTTCTGTGCTCGTCACATTGAATCTGGATGGAAGTGGGCATAGTCGCATTTCAACCGGACTCGGTTTCTTCGATCACATGCTGGAGCAGGTAGCAAGGCATGGAGGCTTTGATCTTTCGATTCAGGTGACCGGTGATCTGCATATCGATCAACATCATACGATCGAGGATGTCGCTCTCACCCTGGGAAGTGCATTTGCTGAAGCGCTTGGAAATAAAAAAGGGATTGCGCGGTATGGGTTCTTGTTGCCAATGGATGACTGTCTTGCTCAGGTCGCGATAGATTTCGGAGGAAGGCCATGGCTTGTGTGGGATGCTGAATTCAAAAGAGAAATGATCGGTGAAATGCCAACGGAGATGTTTATGCATTTTTTTAAATCATTCAGCGATACGGCTCAATGCAATCTCAACATCAAGGCTGAGGGCATCAATGAGCATCATAAGATTGAATCGATCTTCAAAGCCTTCGCCAGAGCGCTGAAAATGGCTGTCGCAAAAACAGAAGATGCAACAATACCGAGTACGAAAGGAATATTATAAGGTTCATAGTAATAATGCGTACCTGTTATACAAAGGGACTAATCACGAGTTGAAACGGGGACAGTGCTTAGCAAAAGACTTCTTAATTCGATTAGAGAGTCCTTAAAAGGAAATAGGAGTACTGTCGGATACCAATGGACTGAAACTTAGAACGGGAGATTTAGTTTAAAGATTTGGAGAAAGTTTAATAGGAAGGAACGGCCTTGAAGGATTGACTTACTGCGAGTTAGCGCGGGTGGGCTTGAAGCGATCAGCGGAGTGAGGCGAAGATATAATCAAGAGAAATGAGGAAGTCAAAGCTCGCCGAACGGCTCTGATCGCGGGCAGAAGAGCAAGCTTACTCGCAGTTAGTCAAGCATTCACAGCCTTGATTTTTTGGTTCTTTTGCATCAAGGCAAAAGAACAATAAATACAATTGAGGTACGCATCTTTACAATGAGCCTATTATGATCGCGATCATTAAATATCAGGCAGGAAATATCCGCTCTGTGCAAAACGCACTCACGCGTCTCGGACAGAAGAGTACCATCACCGATGATCCGGAAGAAATCATGCGTGCGCAGAAAGTGATTTTCCCTGGTGTAGGAGAAGCGAGCTCGGCGATGTACTATTTGAAAGAAAAGAAGCTTGACGCATTGATTCCTGCACTGAAACAGCCGGTACTGGGTATATGTCTCGGATTACAACTGATGTGCATGTCCAGTGAAGAAGGTCCGGTGGCTTGCATGGAGATCTTCGATACGATCGTAAAAAAATTCCCTCCCGACGGTATCGTACCGCAGATGGGTTGGAACAATTTTGAGACTATCAGTGGCGTATTGCTTCAGGATGTGGCATTAACTGAGGATGTCTACTATGTCCATAGTTATTATGCTGAAGTCTGCGACGACACAACAGCAGTTTGTAATTATATCTTACCCTTTAGTGCAGCGATGCAAAAAGAGAATTTTTATGCCACACAGTTTCATCCTGAAAAGTCTGGCCTTGTCGGAGAGCGAATTCTGCAAAACTTCCTGAACCTATGAGAATCATTCCCGCGATCGATATCCTGGATGGCAAGTGTGTGCGTCTCACCCGTGGAGATTATCAAACCAGCAAAATCTATTCTGAAGATCCGCTGCAGATCGCACAGCAATATGCAGATAGTGGTCTGGAGTATTTACATATTGTGGATCTGGACGGAGCGAAATCAAATTCAATTGTCAACTCCAGGATTCTGAAAATGATTGCTTCACAAACGACACTGAAAATAAACTTTGGCGGAGGGATAAAGAATGATGAAGATGTGCGTATTGCTTTTGAGTGTGGTGCGCATACCGTGACCATTGGCAGTGTTGCGGCAGATAAACCACAGGAGTTCTTGAAATGGGTAGAAGAATATGGCACTGACAAAATGATCCTTGGCGCTGACTGCAAAGAAAGGATGATCGCTACGCATGGCTGGCAGACAGCATCAACTCAGGATGTTGTCGAATACATTATTGCCTATGCGGGTATGGGTGTGACGCAGGTGATCTGTACCGATATCAGCAAAGACGGTATGCTCAAAGGCCCTGCGTTTGATCTTTACCAGGAGATTCTTTCCCGTTGCACCATCAGATTGGTAGCGAGTGGCGGTATCTCCTCAATTGCCGATCTGCAACGCCTGAAAACTCTTGGTTGTAATGGTGCGATCATCGGGAAAGCGCTCTATGAAGGTCACATCACGCTGGATCAACTCAATGCCTTATGCTAAAGAAACGTATCATTCCTTGCCTCGATATTCGTGATGGCAGAACAGTAAAGGGCGTGAACTTCGTGAATATCAGGGATGCAGGCGATCCGGTTGCGTTGGCCCAAAGATATGCGGATGAAGGAGCCGATGAGTTGGTCTTTCTGGATATCACGGCAACGATTGAAAACCGGCAAACCCTGACTCAACTTGTCGAACGCGTTGCAGCGGAAATCAATATTCCGTTTACTGTGGGAGGCGGAATCAGTACGCTCGATGATGTCGCGGCGGTCATTCGTGCCGGGGCAGACAAAATTTCCATCAACTCGAAGGCCGTATTAAGTCCGGAGTTCATCCAGACTATCGCAAATCAATTCGGCAGTCAGTGTGTCGTTGTGGCAATTGATACAAAACTTGTCGATAGCACATGGAAAGTGGTGATACATGGAGGAAGAACGCTCACTTCACTGGACACACTTGCGTGGGCTAAGCAGGCAGAAGACCTCGGCGCAGGAGAAATTCTGCTTACCTCTATGAACAACGACGGGACGAAGCACGGTTTTGCGATCGACATCACTGATAATATGTGTCAACTTGTCAATATTCCAGTGATCGCTTCTGGTGGCGCGGGCGGAGCTGAACATTTCCGGGAAGTCTTTACGCAGACTAAAGCAAGCGCAGCACTCGCGGCAAGCATTTTTCATGACAGAGAAATCTCCATACAAGACCTGAAACAATATTTAAAACAACATCACATCCCTGTACGATGAATCTCGATTTCAACAAACACAATGGCCTGATCCCGGTCATCATTCAGGATAGCACCACGATGCAGGTACTGATGCTTGGATACATGAATGAAGAAGCATACATTAAGACGCAGTCAGAAGGGAAAGTGACATTCTTCAGCAGATCTAAGAATCGCTTATGGACCAAAGGAGAGGAATCGGGACATGATTTAATTGTTGATCAGATGCTGATAGACTGCGACAACGATACGCTTTTGATCAAAGCAACGCCAAAGGGACCGACATGCCATACGGGCAGCACTTCCTGTTTTGGAGAGGAGACAGCCCGGGGATTCCTATATGCCCTGGAGAAGACCATAACTCTGCGTATTGATCAGAATACGGCAGATTCTTATACAAACAAACTGTATCACGAGGGTATAAACAAAGTCGCGCAGAAATTTGGTGAAGAGGCAGTGGAACTCCTCATAGAGGCAATGGATCACAATCTAGGACTCTTTGAGAATGAAGCAGCAGACGTATTCTATCATTTGTTACTTCTATTGAAGAGGAAGGAGAGCTCGCTGTCGGCCATTGAAAGCATCCTAAAAGAAAGGTCTGAGGAGAGAAAATAAGAGAGTTTTGAATTCAATAGTAGCCGGCAGCGCAAAATAGGGAAGGCTAAATACAGGTGCAATGCATATTGCACAGATGGACAATCTTATTGTCATTCCGAGTAATCAATACCTCTGTGCGACATACCTACTACAAATGAGCCATTTTATTTTGTGCGTACCTCCGACTCTCCCGAAAGCGCATTGTCATCCTGAGCGGAACGCAGTGGAGTCGAAGGATGCAAGCGCCTGAAGTGAAACCCCTGCGAGCTGGTGAAGACAAGTCTTCACCAACTCGCGGGGGGGGTAGGCACTCGTTGCCATTCTTCGAATCGTCGCGGTGCTCCTCCCTCAGAATGACAAATTTTATTACGTCAGCCATTGGCTGCGAGAAGCGTAACGACGAGTCGCGGAATAACAAATGCTCGACTTTGTTCCTCTGCAATCCACCCACTCAAATACAATAATTGCGATTTAGACTCTTAAATTCTTAACTTCGTGAGTACTTTCAGAAAATCACCACAGCCTTTTACAGCTAACGATAAGGTAGATTACCTTCTTTGGAAACAAGCATTTGTGGCGATGCTGCCCAGTTTTAGACGTAATGTGAGACATGCGACTGAACAACTTTAGCATGGTTCATCAACAGAATTGTCAGCGGAATCCTCAGGCCGTAATGAAATAAGTCCCGGCGAGTAAAAAAGAGCTTGTTATGTGATAGAAATCGCATTTCAGATACCATATGAACTCCACATCTGCGCCATCTAAAAAAAAATCTCCTGCCAAAATCGCAAGCAGGCGCACTGCGTTTCGAATAGTTGCCATC
>JANNQA010000149.1:0-6872 GCA_031400515.1 Bacteroidota bacterium | reverse complement strand
GCAAATTCTCATCATAAACGGCTTTTTATAAGTCCGTCCTCATGAAACGGCGTTTCACAAGTCACATCTCATGAAACGGCGTTTCACAAGTCCCTATCCATGAAATGGCGTTTTACAAGTTCTACCTATGAAACGGTGTTTCACAAGTCCCTATCTACTTGCAGTTAAAAACACGTTCTTCAATACTAATAGTCGTTTCACTAGTCTCTCACCATTTTCACATGCATCTTTCTACATTTGTCGCCGTAAAACCTCCTAACAATGAAATTTTTCATCGACACAGCAAACCTTGACGAAATCCGCGAAGCGAATGAACTCGGCATTCTGGATGGCGTGACTACAAATCCATCGCTCATGGCCAAAGAAGGCATCGCAGGGCATGAAAAAATCATGGCTCACTATCAGAAAATCTGTGCAATCGTCCCGGGCGATGTCAGTGCCGAAGTCATTGCAACTGATTTCAAAGGCATTATTGAAGAAGGTTCTGTGCTTGCCACTCTTGCACCCAATATTGTGGTGAAAGTGCCCATGATCAAGGATGGGATAAAAGCTCTGAAGTGGTTTAGTGAGCGAAATATCAAGACCAATTGTACTCTCGTCTTCTCGGCAGGACAGGCTATTCTTGCAGCAAAAGCTGGCGCCACATATCTGTCCCCTTTCATTGGCAGAATAGACGACATCAACTGGGACGGAATGGCGTTGATTGACCAGATTGTCAACATCTTCAATATTCAGGGTTATCGCACTCAGGTATTGGCAGCATCAATTCGGAGCAGTTTGCATATCATTCAGGCTGCTGAAGCTGGGGCTCATGTCGCAACATGTCCATTGAGTTCTATACTTGGACTGCTAAAACACCCGTTAACTGATATCGGGCTTGAGAAATTTCTTGCCGATCACCGCAAGGCAGAAGAGGCAAAAGCACAGCGGGTGTAGTTGTCAGTATTCTATGCCATTCTAAAGGGCCCGTTTTTTGTCTCACCTCACGTCATCTTGAAAAAAAGATTGCATGAGATATCATTCTTTTCTGATTGTAACTCTTACCACTTTCTTGTTGTTTGCGTCTGTGACACAATGCATATACGCTCAACTTCCGATCTATAACTCTGACTTCAGGGTGTCACGATCTATTCTAACAAAAGGAGATCTCGGGGACTCTCTCCGTATCATGGGTATTGTGGACAGAACCTACGATGTACAGGGTGTGAATGTGATAGAATATTATGAGATGAACTCGGCGCAATTCCTTGGGTTTGCCGGAGACACAACAAAGTTTGACTTTGGGCAACTACCTTATCTGAACCGCACTCCGATGATGCGTCGTCTTGTAAAACAATTTGGAGCCGTACAAGCGCACGATATCCGCCTGGGCAAATTCATGCAAGGCATTCTGCAAAAAGATATCCTTGAAATGCATGGTTGGCCGGAGAAGAAAAAGCGAGATGGGAAGAAAGTGACCTGGATTTATGATGAGGTGGTCCTTGAGTTTGAAGAGGGCATATTGACCCAGTTTACCCGACAAGGTTCCTGAGTGTCTGTTGGATCAGTCTGTCAACAGTCACATATGGTTCACTACTAAACTTACCAAGGACACGGTTTGCAACAATAGCATTCAATGAAAGCGCCCGATGTCCGAGCATCCTGGCAAGTAGATAAATGCCTGCCGTTTCCATTTCGAGATTACCTGCCCTTATACCGGATTCTTCAAAATCGCTCAGCGTCTGAAAGAGCCTTTCTACATTGCTTTTGAGCCGAATACTTCGCCCTTGTAGTCCATAAAATCCGGCACAGGTCACTGTCACCCAATGGGCTCCAAAGTCAGAGAATTTCGCAATCAGCGATTCGTCCGGCACTGACATATATGCAGGTTCAATCGTAACACTTCTCGCACGTGAAAAACTCAACAGCTCTTCAAACCATTTCTTCGAAACCTCATCGGTATGAGATTCTCCCATTCTTGCAAAAGCATCTAGTCCCAGGCCATAACGCCCAAGAACGAAACTGTCTACAGCAATATCCTTCTGAATTGCGCCCGATGTCCCGATGCGAATAAACGTCAATTGCGTGAGCTGTTGTTTTGGAATCCGCGTCGGCAGATCTACATTAAATAGCGCATCGACTTCATTGATCACGATGTCAATATTATCTGTTCCTATGCCTGTCGATACTACAGAGAGCGACGTATTGCCGATTCTACCTGAGTGTGTAATAAATTCTCGTTTTACTTTGCAAACAGTCACTTCATCAAAATACTTTGAAACCATCCCGACCCGATCCGGATCACCGACAAGGATAATCAATGGTGCTACTTCACCAGGCAATAAATTCAGATGGTATACACTGCCATCAGGATTGAGGATGAGTTCAGACTGTGTCATACGATTTATCGATGCATCATCTGCAAGGTTAAGCAATCTTCAATTTCTCGTACACCTGAAAATCACTTTATGCATATCAGTTGGGAATTTGCTTCTTTTGTCAGACCTAATTATTCTACAGTGTTCACATCAAAACATGCTTTATGCGCAAAATCTACTATCTCAGTTCCTGCAGTACATGCAAACGCATCATCGACGAATTATCCGGACTAAAAGGTTTTATCTTCCAGGATATCAAGGAACACAATATTGAGCCATCGACTCTCGATAGCATTGCCAAAAAGACCGGATCCTATGAAGCACTCTTCAGTAAGCGTGCATTGAAATACAAGGAACTGGGACTCAATTCGAAGAAACTTTCTGAGAAAGACTATCGCAAATGGATCTTGTCAGAATATACTTTCCTGAAACGACCCGTTATCATCATTGACAAGGAGGTATTCATCGGGAATGCAAAAGATGAGGTTTCGAGAGCAAAAGCATACCTCAGCACTTGAGCATCAATTACACAACAAATGGATCACTGCCGTCTCAATCACATTACTTGAGTTACCCGCGCGATCAGTGATATAGATTTCATATGTAAGCTCATCCCGCGGAAATTGTGCAGAAGGCAGGCATGGGTCACCCACGGGATAGATACAACACGTCGAGTAGATCTTAATATGTACGTCGCCTTCTATGCCATTCGTTGATCCCTGCTGCGGAATAAATGGAATACCGAAGGTGTTATCTATTTGTCTTGTCCTGGTGTCAACAAAGAATACATTATTCATGTCTGCTCCTGTCGTCCTGCCAATATCGCCATCACCATCTTCAAAATGAAATGTGACTGTAATGCTATCCTCTTGATTCAAGCCTTGTCGCATCGTATCCTTTGTCATTCCGACAAACTCTATTTTTGGCACAATACTAAACTCCGGGGCATTAATACATGAGTCCAGGATTACTATCAAAAACATGACTCCACAGCTAACTGACAGAACGGAACTACGAAATGCCCTCGCAAGGCGTGTGCCCGGTGTTACCGAAGAGAACTTTGATGATTTATCACTTGACATTTTCAGGTATCAATTTATATATAATCCCGTCTACCACGAATACTGCCAGCTTCTGAGAAAAGACTTGCACAATGTACAAGCCCTCACTGACATACCATATCTGCCTATTGCCTTATTCAAGAGTCATGATATCCATACAAACGATTGGAAACCAGAAGTCGTATTTGAAAGCAGCACAACTACTGGTCAGATTCCCAGTCGTCATGCAGTTCGCGACCTCGATTTTTACAGAGAGAACTGCAGAAGAGGATTTGCATCCATCACAGGTAGTTCGGTCTCAGAATACGTATGGCTTGCACTCCTTCCCTCCTACATCGAACGTCCGACTTCGTCCCTGATCATGATGGTTTCTGATTTTATCGATGCAGGAAAGCCGGGAAGCGCTTTTGTGACCGCTCAGAACGCGGCAGAAACCCTCGAGTTTGCCGATCGGGGCCATCTTCCTGTAGCATTTATCAGTGTAAGTTTTGCCCTATTGGATCTTGCGGAAACTATCAAAATGAATCTGAAGAAGACCACCATCATCGAGACCGGTGGAATGAAAGGGCGAAGAACAGAACCGATGCGTCAGGAACTTCATGATAAGGTCTCGATCGCATTCGGTGTATCGCACGTGTATTCTGAATACGGTATGACAGAGCTTCTCTCACAGGCATGGTCTACCGGCCAGGGAGTCTTTAGAGCAGCTCCAAGTCTGAAAATTCTGATACGTGATATGTCTGATCCCTTAAGTCCTGTCGAAGTGAATTCAAGAGGAGCTATCAATTTTATTGATCTGGCAAATCTCGACACCTGTGCCTTCATCGCAACAGATGATGTAGGCACTTTGCATGCCGATGGGACATTCGAAGTCTTAGGAAGATTTGACGCTAGCGAGCTAAGAGGATGCAATTTGATGGTTGAACAGGGGAAAATGATGAAATGAGTAAATGACTAAATGATGAAATGCCGAAATGCCGAAAACGACGTTGTTATTAATGCTCATTTTCGCATTTAGTCATTTCATCATTTACTGGCAGCCATGAGCCCTTCGCAAAGCCAATTGGCAAGTGCCTGACGGTTTTCTTCCGGAAGGATACGTCTGAGGTCAGCAGCATTTTGGATGTTGGCAAGTTCTACATAGACAGCTTTCGGATCAGTATGTCTAAGCTCATAAAGTGAACGGCATGTGACAGTACCTTTGTATCCTCTTCCAGATCGGTTCTCCTGATATTTCTTTCTGAAGGTTTCCTGAAGCGCAAGTGCGATGCGTTTTCCGGATTCACTCTCTTCATAATAATAGAAGAATACATCCTGTCGGGAAGAAGGACCACGGCTATCAACATGAATACATATTACTGTCTGGTCTTTGAAGCCCTCTTTCAAATATGTTTTATGCAGGTTGTTTATGTTATGCACTCTTTGCTTTAGCCGGAGGAGTTGATTGATCGGCATCTGTTTTTTATCAAGGGTCACTTCATCCTTATCACACTTCAGGTATTTATTCGATCGGATTCCATCATTTGGGTCCTGTACGATCATCTCGACAATTGCCCCATGTTCCATCAAGGAACGGGCGAGTCTGAGTGATACATCATACGCATATTCATCTTCGCAAATTGTATTACCCGCTGCTTCTGACATGGCCCCTGGATCTGGTCCACCATGTCCACTCACCACATAGAAAACCTTGCCTTTGAGTTTCTGTGACTGAACCGTCACATTTTCAAACTCTTCGCCAAACAACGGCATGCGCATAGTCAGTTTATGCTCCACAGGTTTGGTGGCTGCTTTCTCCGCAGGTTTGGTCGCTGCTTTCTCTGCAATTGGCTTCTTTTGTCCAAGTTCAAAAAATGGCACCCACAGAATCTTGTTCTCGTCATAAGGGCTTTCTCTTAATCCCCTGTCCAGCAAGGTCCTGTTGAATTCAGCTATTCTCACAGCCAGATCCCAATCGTCAATCCCGATAGTCGAGCGAATACTTTTACCGTCATATTGGTAGACCAAAACAGGTAGAAAGTAGGCCTTCCCCACGATAAGCGGAGCTTCTGGATTTAACTTATTAAGCTCATAAAACTTGTCGATGCTGGTTTGATCATTGAGTCCATAACGGCGTAAGAGAGAATACACACCCTCACCTTCCCGCACATCAACCTTGTGAAATGCAGGCTCCGTGGCGTATACGACATTCAAGCAGAAACAAATACTGAATAAGGCGGTGAAGCGTCTCATAGTTCTATTAGCAGTCTGTTGGCGACAAATATACACATTATGTTTATTTTTAATATGTTTAGCTTAATAAGAGGGTAAAGCCGGGGAAACCGGTAAAGCAGGTCAAACCGGAAAGCTCCCGGTTTCATTGTTTCTCCGGTTTCACCGCTTCGCCTGATTTCCCGGCTTCACCGGTTTCTCCTGTTTCGCCTGCTTTACCGGTTTCCCCTGTTCCCCCTGTTTTCCCTCTACTATCTTTGGACTTTCACTAATTGAGTTCGCCTTTTTGTCACACATTCTCGCATACCTTCGGAAAGACCTCTTGCTCGAGTTGCGTCGGGGATATGCTATTGGGGGACTTCTGGTCTTTGTACTCTGTATTGTATTCATTATCTACCTGAGCTTTGGAGAGATAGAAGGGCGTTTGTGGATCACACTTTATTGGATCGCGTTTTTATTTATCAGCGTACACACGGTGCTCAAAGGATTTGCAATGGAACATCAAAACAGGTATTTCTACTACTATAGTCTTCTGCGTCCTGAATATATCTTCCTTGCGAAATGGATCTACAACACTTTCGTACTTGTTGTCCTCGGCTTATTGATGTATTTCGTACTTGGTCTCGTTGCCGGCAACCCGATCGATGACCAGGGAATTTTTTTACTCGCTGTCGTTTTCGGAGCATTGGGGATCTCATTGTGTTTCACTTTTGTCTCCGCGATCGCAGTAAAAAGTGATCAGAGTACAACCCTGATGACCATCTTATCATTTCCACTCATCGTGCCAGTGCTTTTACATTTAATAAGGCTTTCCCGCGCATCTTTGCCGGACAGTATGGTTACAGATATTGGTACAAGTCTGATCACACTCGGAGCAATCGATCTCTTGCTGGCAGGCCTTGGCCTTATCCTATTTCCCTATTTATGGAGATCATAATCCCGAGACAATGAAAGGAATCTGGTGGAAATCTCTTACAGTGTTTATCCTTCTCTACGTGATCCTTGCCGGATTTCTGGTACCGCTCAAGCCAGGTATCAGTAGTGTCAATCCCAGTCGCATCATGGCAGGTGATAGTGTTGTACTGCAAGTAATTGGATACAATACATTTTTCACAAAATCAAACGGAACACAAGGATGGCTGAAACTGAATGATGAATATGCTTTGCCTGCAAAAGAAATCTCTATTGTCAGTGATGTATCGATCACAGCAAATTTTGAAATCCCGGATGGCTTTCCATTGAG
>JANNQA010000014.1:0-3562 GCA_031400515.1 Bacteroidota bacterium | reverse complement strand
GTTCGAGATAGACATTAATGATCGATGACTCCCGGGAAGAAACATATAATGGGGCGAGTATCCAGACCAATGTGGCTCAATAGGCCTTTCCCGCTGAGTATATTCACAACATACTCAGAATTGACAATCCCTGACTGCCTTTGGCAAGTCTCGCAGACTTCTGTGAATCAATAGGGTAGCAGATTGATTTCAGGAATTGACATTTTCCGTATGACTCTCACTCTTTGGCTTTGCTTTCTTGTGTTTGCGCTTGCGTTTGCGCTTGTGTTTGCATTTCTCTCACGTTCTCACCTTCTCACCCTCTCACCCGCCTCCGACTAATCGGATTCGGGCAAGTCTTCTCCCCCACTGGGCCAAAATTCGACTGTTTTTCAATGATTTATGAAAAATAAATGGTAAAAAAATCAGTAGAACATTTGTTTTTCTGACAAAGAGAGATACTTTTGCGACCGCTTTTTTCGGAGGCCTTGTTTCAAACCAAAGTCCGAACACAGCAGCTAAACTGATACACAGATGGATACAAGAAGTTATAAAACGATATCTGCCAAAAAGGAAACTGCGATTGGCAAGTGGTATATCGTCGATGCCGACGGCGAAGTGCTCGGACGTTTATGTACACGAATTGCACATGTGCTCCGTGGCAAACATCGGCCCGATTTCACCCCGCATGTAGATTGTGGTGATTGCGTGATTGTGGTCAATGCAGAGAAAATCCGTGTGACCGGCAACAAAGCAAATGCTAAAGAATACACACGCTTTTCCCTTTATCCGGGAGGTTTGAAAAAGACCTTGTTCAAAGATATGCTCGCGGTTACCCCTGAACGTATCATTGAGACAGGAGTGCGCGGTATGCTTCCAAAGAATAAACTTGGTCGTGGGATGTTCCGCAAACTCTATGTTTATGCAGGATCAGAACATCCTCACCAGGCACAACAACCAGAAACACTGAAAGACTAATATCAGATATGGATACAATCAATGCAATAGGCAGAAGGAAAGCATCTGTCGCACGCGTCTACCTCACTAATGGTTCCGGCGTGATCACCATAAACGGCAGGACATTTGAGAATTATTTCCCACAAGCTATCATCCAAAATACCGTGATGTCACCGATTCGCCTCATAGAACAGGCAAAGACTTATGACATCAATGTGAACGTACAGGGTGGAGGATTCAAAGGTCAGGCTGAAGCGGTACGCATGGCCATCGCACGTGCTCTTGTGCGCATCAATGCGGATTTCAAACCGATTCTCAAGGTAGAGAAGCTGATGACCAGAGATGCACGTGTAGTAGAGCGTAAGAAATTTGGTAAGCCAAAAGCCAGAAAGAGCTTCCAGTTCAGCAAGCGCTAGTATTATTTATTACAAGAATCATTTTAACTCAATCGCTATATGCAATTACCCGGATATCAGGAACTCCTCGATGCAGGTGCACACTTTGGTCATCTGAAGCGTAAGTGGAATCCGAAGATGGCTCAATACATCTTCATGGAACGTCGCGGCATTCATATCATAGATCTCAACAAAACATCAGATTGTCTGAGTCGTGCATGCCTCGCCGCACAACAAATGGCAAAGTCAGGTAAGAAAATATTGTTTGTTGCGACCAAGAAACAAGCCCGGGAAATTGTCGCACAAGCCGCAGAGTCAGTGAACATGCCTTATGTGACAGATCGCTGGTTGGGTGGTATGATGACCAACTTCTCTACGATCCGTCGTTCTGTGAAAAAGATGAACAACATCGAACAAATGCTCGCAGATGGATCTCTGAGTAGTGTGACTAAGAAAGAACGTCTGACCCTTTCACGTGAAAAACAAAAGCTTGAAAAGGTCCTTGGTGGTATTGCAAACATCAATAGACTTCCTTCAGCAATGTTCATTGTGGATATTCATCACGAACATATCGCGCTGGCAGAAGCACACAAACTTGGCTTACGTACGATCGGTATCGTCGACACGAATTCAGATCCGACTTCTATCGATTTCCCTATCCCTGCAAATGATGATGCCTCCAAGTCAATTGCGATCATCACACAAACGATCACAGCAGCAATTCGCGAAGGTCTTGAAGAGCGTAAGAAAGTTCGTGAGGAACGTCCGGCAGAAACAACTGAAGCAGCAGCACAGTAAGATTCAGAGGGAATACGAATTCGACAACCTTTATCACAGAATCACGTTTCTGTGATGCATTTATATCATCACAAATAGAAGGAACTTATACATGATCAGTGCACAAGATGTAAAGAAGCTCCGCGATATGACAAACGCGGGCATGATGGATTGTAAGCAAGCACTCACAGAATCCAATGGCGATATCGAGAAAGCAATAGAAATCCTTCGTAAAAAAGGACAGAAGCTATCTATCAAACGCGCCGATCGCGACGCCAAGGAAGGTGTGGTCATCGCGCTGGTATCAAATGATCAGAAACGCGGCGTCGTAGTAAGACTCAGCAGTGAAACTGATTTCGTTGCCAAGAATGAAGACTTTGTCAAACTTGCAAAAGACTTTGCTCAGTTGGCTTTAGATAATTTCCCCGCAGACAGAGAAGCTCTCCTTGGTCTGAATTATAATGGTATCACTGTAGGCGACAAAGTCGTGGAACAGGTTGGAGTCATCGGTGAAAAAATCGAACTCTCCGATTACGAAACATTAGAAGCAGACCTCGTGGTGCCTTATATCCATATGGGATATCGCGCCGGTGTGATTGTCGGCCTGAACAAGAAAGGAAATTCAGTAGAAGAGGCTGGTAAAAACCTTGCCATGCAGGTTGCCGCCATGAAGCCTATCGCTGTAGATAAAGAAAATGTAGATCAGTCGATTGTCGACAAAGAAATCGAGATCGGCATGGAGCAGGCACGCCAGGAGGGTAAGCCCGACTCGATGCTTGAGCAGATTGCCAAAGGCAAACTCGGCAAGTTCTTCAAAGAAAGCACCTTGCTCGGTCAGTCCTATGTCAAAGACAGCTCAGTCACCGTTCGAGATTATCTGAAGAGTGTCGGAGATGGAGTCACCGTGACAGGCTTTCGACATGTCGCGTTGGGATAAAAAGAACAAGAAATAAAAAGCGAGTCCGCAAGACTCGCTTTTTTTATGTAGTGTCTCATTTCACACAGAGTCATCTCACGCTAAGGCGCGAAGAGCGCGAAGAATTGATGAAAATCTATCATACTGAATTCACTACTTTTTTTATAACAATAGATCTGATAACACCGATTGCATGAAATATAACCGAGTCCTTTTAAAACTCTCCGGCGAGTCACTTGTGGGTCCCCAAAAGTTTGGTATCGATCCGGAAAAGCTCAGTCACTATGCACATGAAATTCAAAGCACCGTCGCACTTGGTGCGCAAGTCTCCGTAGTGATCGGTGGTGGAAATATTTTTCGCGGCCTCCAGGCAGAAGCGACGGGTATCGAAAAAGTCACAGGTGACTATATGGGCATGATCGCCACCCTCATCAACGGGATGGCCCTTCAAAGTGCACTTGAACAAATCGGTGTACAAACCCGCCTCATGTCCGCAATAGAAATTCGCGAAGTAGCAGAACCCTATATCCGCAGACGC
>JANNQA010000194.1:0-1870 GCA_031400515.1 Bacteroidota bacterium | reverse complement strand
ATTTTCATTACCTGAAAATTGCATAAGTATGGAGGGATGTTATTTACTGCTTCTTCGTAAGAGTATGCAAATGTTGGAACTCCATCATCACAATTCAATAAATTGAATGTATTGTGATCGATTACGTCAGTTGGAGTTGCTGTTAACCCAAGAGTGATTGTGTTGAAGTATTCCAAGACTTCTTGGTATGTATTGTAAATGCTTCTATGACTTTCGTCAATTATAATGAGGTCAAAAAAATGTGGTGATAGACTTGTCTCTTCATTACGGACAATGTTCAACATAGTTGGATAAGTAGAAACATAAATTCGTCTGTCTTTCGCAATTTCTTTTTCACCTTGTTTTGGCCATCTTGGTTCGTTTGGCAAATGCTCTTTGAATGCATCAAGAGCTTGGTCTCTTAATGCAATCCTGTCTACAAGAAACAAAATCTTCTCAGCCCATCCAGCCCTCATTAAAGCTTCAACCATTGCAATGCAGGTTCTCGTTTTTCCTGTTCCGGTTGCCATCACCAATAGAAACTTTCTTCTCTTCCTTTCTAATTCCTCCATTACTGCTCGGATTGCTCGGATCTGATAATCACGACCGGCAATCTTTGTGTTAATCAACTCACCTGACAATGGTTTTCTAGCCTTTCGGACGTAACTGTATCTTTCTAAATCTTCTCTTGTTGGAAATCCATGAACTTTTCTAGGAGGATAATTTTCTAAATCCCAAAAATATATATCGTGTCCATTTGTATAAAAACAGAAAGGAAGTTCGCCTCCTTGTGAAGTTTGGATATTATAACAATATTGTTTTGCCTGTTCTCGTCCAATTGCTGCGTCCACCGAAGTTTTTTTGGCTTCAACTACAGCAGGTGGTTTACCATTCCTACCCAATAAAACGTAATCACCGAATTGGTGTCCTGCGTAAGGTGTAGATGCTTCTTGCACAAGATTATTGTCTACGATGATGTCAAACTCTTCAATTACCTGGTTACGGTCATTAATATTCCAACCGGCTTGTTTAAGTCGGATGTCGATAATCTCCTTGCGTGTTAGTATTTCGTTCTTCAATGGTGCAATGCAATTATTAAATAGTAACTGCTCAAAATACTGAATACTCTTGATAATTTGAATGTATATATTTCACTTTTCAATATGTTCTATGCAGTAAGTCACAGCTCACTATTTAAAAGGTTACTAATAAAGCAAGTTTAAAGGCAGATTCAAAGCATGTTTGTAATTCAATCTTAATAGCCTTTTTACAATCAGTAAGAATCTCCTTATTTACCCCGTCCCCAACAACACACTAAACCCCCTCTTCACCTCCTCCTTATCCAGATACGTCTTAGCCAGATAGTGCAATGCCTCCGTAGGATTGTGCTGAGCCAGCGCTTGGATCACATCTGCCTGCTCACGTGCTTCAGCGATTTCTTCCAGGGTAGGAAACGACACCTGGCCTGCAAGTTTTCCGAGATCATTGCCGGTCAGCACCGGACTGTTTTTGATGTGATCCGGGAGATGATCATAGCCGATCGACACCGGATTGTATTCCTGCACGATCGTGTGGATCGCATCACCACTACACCGCACATAATACGCCCTGCCCATGCGGCCCATGAGATCCATCTTGTCAGGATCGATGCGGTTGCGATCCGTCAGTACTTCATGCGCGATGTGCATCCTGACCACCTCGCAGATGATGAGATGACCGGCACCACCGCCTTCACCCAGGGTGATGATGTCTTTCACCTTGCACTCCATATGGGCGGGAGATTCCGCTACCCGAAAGGCTTTGACCAGGTCCGATGGTATCGGCGTCAAACCCGTTTTTTCAAATTCACTCACCCCCGTCGGAAAATCCACCGACGCCACCGCCATCTGCC
>JANNQA010000157.1:0-41203 GCA_031400515.1 Bacteroidota bacterium | reverse complement strand
GGGGAAGGCATTTCATAGGAAGGAGCGTAAACATGTCCTGAGCGAAGTCGAAGGAAATACGTTTCATGAGAAGCACATAAAGCTTGTCCGACTGACCAAGGGAAAGGCATTTTTTAACTGCCGAAGGCATGTCATAGGAAGGAGCGTAAAACTTGTCCGACCGACTGGGCGGAAGACGTTTCATGAGAAGCACATAAAACTTGTCCGACTGACCAAGGGGAAGGCATTTTTTAACTGCCGAAGGCATTTCATAGGAAGGAGCGTAAACATGTCCTGAGCGAAGTCGAAGGAAATACGTTTCATGAGAAGCACATAAAACTTGTTCGGCTCACCAGGCGGAAGGCATTTTTTAACTGCCGAAGGCATGTCATGAGGCGGCACATAAAAGGCATTTCATGGGGAAGCACATGAAAAAGCTTTTCATAAGACATCCTGAACCTTAGTTCTTCAATTTCACATTCGCCTTTTGCCGATATTCCAACCAGCTTATCTTTCGCTTGAGTATCAATTTGTTAGAGGTCGGCGCTTCTCCCATGTGATTGCTGTTCTTTCTTAATTTTTGTGAACAGCAACGTATCTAAATTGATCAATTCTGCGGTGTATCTTTGGCGCCATGAAATATATCACTACTCTTATCCTTATTGCCGCAGTAATCCCGGTATTTGGTCAGACATTTTTTGAAGCAGGTGTAAAATTCGCGTATGGTCCCACTTTCATGTACAACAAAAATCTTCTGGATGAGGGAACATATGATCATGTATTGACGAGTGGTCTTGCTATCGGTGGTAAACTCGGTGTGACATTTGCAGGACATCATGGTGTTACCGTCGACTATATGAGTGCTAAATCAAATCAGGATTTTGATCTGAGAGGTGGAGGAACACATGAGTATACCTGGAAACATAACGATGTGCTGTTGATGTATCGTTTCAGTGGGAATGGTGCGTTTGTCGAGATCGGTCCAAAGTTTAGTTTTATGTCAGATGTTACGAGTCGTTATCTCACAACACCTGAAGCGGATGTGACCCCGAATTTTGTTGAGAATTATAAATCTGTCGTCTTTGGATTTGGAAGCTACCTGATTGGTACTGACGTCCTCACTATTCAGGCGGGTGTCAGATTGCATTGGGCTCTTGATGATATGATTTCTGAAGAAGGGCAAAATGCCGGAGATGCAGGTTATCCAGTTCATCCTTCAGTTTCACTTTCATTTCCGACTTACGAAAAAACTAAGGATACAGCAGGACAATTTATGGTCGAACTCAACTATGCCTTTGGCAGATTTGCGAAAGCGAGTTGCAGTCAGAGATGGCGTTTGATCTTGTTTGAGTAAAGTGCAGCGTTTTATTATTCCAGATAGACTTTTTCGGACTTCGGGTATTTGACTTGATATGCAAGTCGTGTCTCGTAGAATTGTTGTGGTGCAATAATGATTTCCCATTTAACGGTTCCCGTTTCGGCATCCAATGAAGCATCCTTGGGAATTTCAGATTCCACCTCTATCGCATTCAACGTTGGTAGCGGAATCTGGTCCAGGATAGTCAGATGAATCTCTCCTGATTTATTGTTTTTCACCTTGATGTCAAAAGCCCTGTTTTCGGTGATGGAACTACCGATTAATCGTCGCCTGGCCACATCGGTGACTTTGATACGATCGATATCGATGTTCTTATCAACACCAAGGGAGATACTCAACGTATCGGAAAATGCTTTCGTATCTATCACACTACGACCGACAAAGGTGTTTTCAAAATAGATGTTTGCTTCCCCGGCCAGCAGTGAGTACTGATCGAGATTGGTGATATGTGCATTCAGGAATGCAGCTTTGCGCAGCTTAGGCACTGAATAATACCTATAGTCTGCGACGATTGAAAGATCCTTCAGATTGATGATGCGGGCGAGTCCATCTGATGATATTGTATAAGGTCTATCAATCGTAAACTCCACTGATGTTGTTTTTTCCAGGACGGTGAGTGGGAGAGGAGTTTGTACTGGAGATGATCTTACTGCATCTTTGTAGTTATTCGAAACCCCGGCTAGTTGCCGTGAGAGCCCTGCGACAACAACTTCACTTAAAGAAATCGACTGGTTAAGAACGACATGTGTCTCCAACCCTTGCACAGGAATGATTACGTTTTCGTAACCGACATATGAGACTTCAACAAACTTTGTATCCGGCGGTCCCGTCAGTGCATATCTGCCGTTAATATCTGTAATAGTGCCGATCGTTGTCCCTGGAATGATGACATTAGCGCCAATGAGAGGATCGCCATTCTCGTCGTGTACTCCACCTGAGATTTCACCTATCTGGGTATTTCCATCTATAATGACGGTATATCTTCCATAAGACAATCTCCAGGCTTCAAGCTTCGGTGTGACACCTGATTCTGAAGAAGGTGCATTGGTAAAGGTGAGAATGACATCTTCCCAGTCTTCACCGGTATTTTGATGTACTTGCGCTTTATACTGAAGTTCAAGTGGTGAGTTGATGTCTGCTACACGAACATCATATTTTGGGTACCAACCAGCGTTCGTTGTGTAATACGAGGCAGTGAGCTGTATTTCTGTTTGCCGTGCCGCATGGATCTCAATGAAGATCTGACCTTCAGGGCTCTCAGGCAACAATTGGAGTTGTTTGAGCTGGTTTTGCAATAACGCTTCACGAACTTTCAGTTTTCTTGTTAGAAGGGCGATTGTGAGCTCTTCATCTTTAACTTGTTGCAATTCCTTGTCGTACAGCCGGATCGCTGCCTGCAATGATTCGACTGGACTCTGTGTTTGATTCGAGCCAAGGGTTTTGTTAGCTGAGAGAAGACTCTGAATTTCCTTCAGGACTTCTCCACGTGCCGAGAGTACAGAAAGCGAGTCCTTCACTGCTTCAATCATCGAATTGAGTTGAATGGCGCTGGCATCTTTCTCTTTGACCTGCAGATATTCAAATTGATGGTTGACGGCAAGAATCGTTGCTTCTCCTTCTAGAGCAACCTGAATACTGCGAGGGTCCAGATATGGCGAAAGGGCAGACATTTTCCACCTAGACTCTCCTGATGGCAATTGTATTGTCGCCTTACGTATCAACTGTGCTCCATTCGTAAATACAATGACCTGACTAAGTTTTGTATCGATGACTTTCGGATCGGCTTGACTTTGAACAACTAATGGGCATAGGGTGAGCCAACAGAGAATGTATAGAGTTTTCATAGAGTCTGGTTTTCGTTAAAGATGCCTCGACAGGAAAGAATGCATATCAGGTTCGCTTCTTTTATTTCCTTCTGTCAAAACATGCTGAACAATCAAGTAACGTCTGGCAATTTATGGATGTGCTCGGACAATGATGAAAGAATACGGTATGACGCTAAATTGTCAATTGATTCAACAAGAAATCCTCTGCTGGCGTTGTCTGACAGGAGTCTTGTATCTACTCACCTACAACCTCAAACGTCCTTTCAATCCGCTCTCCGCGATCATCGACAATGATCACACGATGCAGACCGACATCCGGTTGCAATTCCATTGTATGAAATTCCTGTGTAGTACCTAGATAGCGCTCATCCAGATACCAATAGACCGGAGAAGAAATAGAACGATGCGCGGCACGAAAGACGGCATGACCTTTTTCGCCATTCAATTCACGTGGGACAAAGATGCGGGTGTCATTTGCCGGATAAATCAGTTGTAATTGTGCCATCGCACTACTCTCCATCGTGCTACAGGTTGGATGAAATGGAGGGACTGATTTGTAAGAAGGATTGTTCCGGCCATAATAGTTTGCTGCTGCGGGTGGAAGAATAAACCATGATTGCGGAACAATACTTTCACCGTCAGCACATTCCTGATGATATTGAAACGTGCGTGTGAGATCGGTATAAATTCTTGTATGAAATGGACATCTTCCAGTGGTCACACCGTCAGGAGTAATTAACAGAGAATCCACTTCCATGCAATCAGGTCCGGCGAGAAACCCACTTTGCCTGCACGTCGCTACTTCTTCCAGGGCATCGTAAGGCGTTGTCCACCATGCATTGCCTGGCAGATTGCGAAATACATCAAACATCACAGGTGCCGCTGCACGAACACCCATCAAACCTGGTCTGCCTTCTCCATCTGCATTCCCTATCCAAACTCCTACTGTGTAATCAGGAGTGACACCGATAGCCCACGCATCCCGGAATCCAAAGCTCGTCCCTGTCTTCCATGCGATAGGCTTTTGCGATTGAAAATTTTCCCAATGACCATCTTCGTCCGGCCTTACAAGATTTCGCATCGCCGTCAACGTCAACCAAAGTGATCCATAATCCCATAGCGCGGGATTCTTTGAAAGAGATTGAGAAGCCGTTATATGTTGACGAGAAGATGTGATTCCAACAGGCTTATGCAAATCAGCGGCATCGTATTGATGATTCAAAACAGATGCATGTGAGACTATACGGCCCATGCTTGCATACACGCCACAGAGATCCCAGAGACTTACTTCAGCACCACCAAGGATAAGTGGCAGCCCATAATGCTCTGCAGAAAAATGCACAGTTGTAAGCCCTGCCTGAATCATATCCTGACGAAATCGCTCAATACCATAGTCACGCAGGATCAGTACAGCAGGTACATTCAGGCTTCTTGTCAGTGCTTCATCTGCGGCCACCATTCCCATGTAACTCCTGGAAAAATTCTCTGGTTGATAGCCGCGAAGATTTGTAGGAATGTCTTCGACAAGCATATGAGGCAGCAATTGCCCATCGGTAAATGCAGAGGCATATAGGAATGGTTTGAGAATACTTCCCGAACTCCGTTCTGCCTGGATCATATCCACTGCATTCTCATGTTGCATCATTGGGTTTTCAACGTTCCCAACATATGCAAGCACCTGTCCGGTTTCAGTATCCAGGACAAGAATTGCACCATTCTGTATTCCGTTTTGAGTCAGGACAGCATGATGAGATTGTAATGCAATTTGAGCCATCTCCTGCACTTCCTTGTCGATTGTGCTGTGAATGCGATGCATTTCCGATGACTTCAGATAAGTAAGGAAATGCGGCGCACCATCAGGAAGTGGATGTGGTGCTTCGGGTAATGGTTCCAGCATCGCGAGTTGAGCTTCGGTAGAATCTATGATCCCACGTTCTGCCAATTTCAATAACACTCCGTCGCGTTTCTTTTTCAATATATCCCTCCCGCGTCCCGGATGAATGAGCGCAGGGCTATTCGGTAACACTGCAAGGCAAGCGGCTTCAGCCCAACTCAGCAAATCAGGTGACTTACCATAATAACGCCACGATGCTGCTTCAATTCCAACCACATTTCCACCAAATGGTGCATGAGAAGCATAGAGACGTAGGATATCATCCTTTGAGTAACGCAATTCTGCACGCAACGCCAATATCATTTCGTTGACTTTTTGCCATACGGTGCGATCTTTTCCTTTTCTCGAAATCCTGATGAGCTGCATGGTCAGGGTGCTGCCACCACTCACGATACTGCGTGCTTTGATATTCGATCGCATTGCACGCCCCATTGCAAGGATGTCTACACCGGGATGTGACCGGAATCGCTTATCCTCAAATGCAATTACCGCTTCTGCAAAATGCTCTGGCACAGAATCGACTTCAGGGAATCGCCATTGCTCATCATCTGCGATGCGCGCGCTCAACAACTCTCCTTTACGGTCAAGTAAAATCGTGCTATACGGGTCTTTGAATAATGGATCGGGAAGTGCAAAGAACCACCACCACGCGACTGCGATGACGATGCAGCTAAGCAGAGCCTTTCGTATCCAGGAAGTGACCTTTCCCGATGAGCCGATAAAGGGGTTATTAATCACCGCTTGAGATTCCTGCTTTAGCAATCTTGAGATTGTCAGAAACAACTTCTACCCAGCGACCCGGAACCGTTGCTTTCACAGCATGATCATACATTGCCTCACAATGAGTAGCCGGAAGAATATACCGTCCAGGATACGCAGCATTCAATGCAAAGCGATAAGTCTTACTTGTCTTTCCATAGAGATCGAAGAATGTGTACACCCGATCATCCCGGATATCCTGGTAGTCAGACCCACTGCTCTTCAAATGATCACCGAGTATGTCAAGACGCTGATTGATGATTTCCCACCCTGATGGGAATATGCTTTGTAACGCCACTTCATCGAGATCGCCTGCATAGGTACCTGGATTTCCAATTGTCACGGACATCACAAAGTCAGTACCCTGGGCGAGACGGCCGGGATCAATCGACTTCCCTAACATATCCTGGTATGACACCTTGAGTGTAAGATGACTTTGTACCGGAGTAGATGCTGGTTCCACAGGTCGGCCACGTCTGATCAGTCGCACATACAATGGAGCATCAGAAAGATTTTCAACAGATACTGTTTTTGGTTTGCCCTCAGCAATTTTTTGCTGGAATATGGTTTTCTTCTGACGCACAGTTTGTTTTTCACTACCTGCTGCGCGA
Organism: Bacteroidota bacterium; assembly: GCA_031400515.1. GTDB lineage: Bacteria > Bacteroidota > Bacteroidia > Chitinophagales > Saprospiraceae > DATDQA01. Next base: position 34,756 of record JANNQA010000157.1, on the reverse strand, counting down.
TAGGCGAAATACAAATCTTTGTCTTGTTGAACAGAAGCGAATTTGGACATTGCAATCAAGGCATAAGCTGTCGTCTGTGTACTATACCATGCTTCTGAACCCATTTCATCAGCAAGGCGCTTGACGATAGGAAGTGCCTGCTCGTTCTCTCCAATTGATACCAAGGCTTCTACAATTAATGCCCTGTCTCTGGTTGAAGACCCATATGTGTCTCCGGCAAGTTTGTATTCCTCAACAGTAGCTGGTGTAGAGATCAGCTCCTTCGCTATTGCCAACTGGCCGCTATTTGCATAGGCTGCAGCAAGCATGTATCGCACCGTGCCGGAAAGCTTCGTCACATTCCGAAGTCTGTTCATTGCACCGAGTTCCGGATTCCCTGCGAGCGCCAGTGTATAAAGTCTGTATGCCTGATTCAGGAGATCGGTATTGTCGCGATCGCGTGTTGAAAACTGTTGCGCACGCGATGCCTGAAATGTTTTCCACTGATCAATAAGCCGCCCTTCTACAAAATAGCCCGCGCGTTGTGCCTCTAGAAGGAAATGACCGGTATAACTATTTGTCCATTCATTGATATACGATTCGCCGGGCCAGTATGTGAAGCCTCCAGATGGACTTACATAGCGTGAAATCTTTGTGATTGCGGTACGCACATTGAATTGTAATCTCGCACTTTGATCAGGAGAAAGTTCTATCAAACGATCCACATAGAGTTGTGGGAATGCAGAAGAAGTGGTCTGCTCCAGACATCCATATGGATATTGAATTAAATATTCCAGCCTTGAATCAAGATTCGCCGGAAACAATGATGACAACTCCAGGGTCGCTTCATTAGTGCCTGGCATCCCAATATCTTTTATCTCGGCCTCCCAGGTTTTGCCTTTATCAAGTACAATCTCTGTGACTTCGCTGAGATAAGGGTTCGGATTGCGCACGGCGAGTTCAATGTGCTGTGACGCTTTTTCATTTCCTGCTTTTGCTTCGATCCAGACTTCTCCTGTCCCAATCTTTTGAGCAATGTCTCCCGTAAATGTCACGAGTTGATCACCTTGTTTGTCGAATGAAACTGTCTTGCGATCAGTGCCCTGTATTGCAATCTTATCATTGCCTCGTATCGTGACTTCGACTGTGCGGATCTTATCATCCATCGCAAAGACATTGACTGGAATTGTAATTTGCTCACCTGGTGCGAGCACGCGAGGCATGGTAGCGAGGATCATCACAGGGCTCTTGACAGGAACAGCTTTTTCTGCAGAACCGTATTGTTCATTTGCTGCTGCTGCGACAACCATTGCTCTTACAGAACCAACATAATTCGGCATTGTGATTTTATGCGTTGCTTTTGCCCCAGGCTTTAAGATGAACGGACCTAAATGAATGACCACTGGCTTAAAGCGATTCACTTCATTGACAGCCTGGATTTGTACACCACTGCCATCACCACCAATGGCAAGAATGCGTTCAACTGGACCGCCCAATGCCCCTAACACATAATCATAGACATCCCATGACTTGACTCCGAGTGCCTGCTTTGCGTAAAAGTGATTCCATGGATCCGGAGTTTTGAATCTTGTCAGATCAAGAAGCCCTTCATCGACAATATCGATCGTGTAAGCCATGCCCAGTTTATTTTGCTCACTCACGGAGATCTCAAATTCACCTTCAGGCTTCAAGACATCGGGCATCGAAATCACTGGATGGAGTTTTGACGCAGGGTTCTCTATCATGATCGGAATGACTCCGTACATACGCAATGGCATATCGTTGTCATCCATATTGTGTGGCTGGATAAGCCGGACATGGGCATAGACATTTGGAGCCATCTCAGGAGATGCAGTAAATGAAAATGTCGTGACATCACCACTTGCTTTGATCTGATGTGAAGAGAGCACTGTTTGATCATTTTCAATGCTGATGAGCACAACGCTACCAGGAGCTGTCGGTATGCTGAGTTGGACATTGTCGCCTGCTGCATAAGTAGATTTGTCCGCAGAGAGTGTGAGTTTTGCTGCAGCCGTCCTTCCATCTTCTTCTCCATAGAAGTATCCGGAATATGCATAGTCTCCAGTGCAATGTCCGGACCTTGTATCACAAACACGGATAAGATAGAGGCCATAGTCCTGGGGTTTGAATACGAATTCTGCTTGTCCGGATGAATTTGTCGTGACCTTAGACTCTGAGAAAGCACCAAGATGTTGTGCAGAATTGTATTGCGCGAGTTCATAACGATTGTCATTCCACCACCAGCTCCAATCTGCCTGATAGACTCCGACACTGAGTTCACGACCGGAGAGACCTTTGCCATTGATATCTACAGAGGTAAGTGCAATCTTATTGTCAGCGCCTTCTTCGAGTTGTTTGTAACCCCAACGATTATCCGGGATTGCAATACCGGCGTATGCCTGGTAAGGCCACCATTCAGTAGAAAATTGATCTGTACTGAAATCGCCGCCTTTTTCAAATGCACGGGTTTTGATATTTGCCGTCATCTTTCCCGGAAGCAATTGTTCTGCATCATGTGGTATGACGATACGGGCATTGCCGGATGCATCGAGAGGACCATCGAAAACAGTAGTCACCGTAGCATCGACTGTGCGTGCAGGATCATCGAAGCGAAACTGGGAAAGGCCTTTGAATTCTGTTGTGGCAGGACTGAGACCAAGTTCCACCTGCGCTTTCAACCCACCGGCAGGAGCACCATGTAGCCATTGTACATTGAGGGGGAGAACAGTCTCCTTTGTCCATGCTTCAATGGGTCCTTCGTGATCGATTGCGATTTTCAGTCTGTTGGGTTTGATCGTTTCTACTTTCAGGGTTTTATTGAATTTCACTCCACCGACCTGTATCTCTGCGCGCCAGTTGCCAGTCAGATCTCCGACGTCTGTAGAAATCGGAAAACTGTATATAGGTCCTACGTGCAACTTCTTTGTCTGATCAAATCGTTTTTGACCGCGTGGATTAAAGACAGTACAGGTGACAGGATGATCTGTTGCAACAGTTTCTTCTGTATCAAGGATGAAGTTCAGGAATATGGTATCTCCTGGTCGCCAGACATCTCGTTCGCAATAAATGAAGCCTTGAATACCATCTGTCGATGAAACACCCGAGACATCAAAATCACTTACACTGAGTGCATTGGCGTCCGTGACTTTCAGATAGCCTTTTTCACCGTTGAGATCGGCTATGACAAATGCAGGTTCGCGTTCTCCGCTCAGCACACAGAGGCCTTCACTATTTGTTTTTCCCTCAACAATAAACTGCTGCTGATAGTCATAGAGACGAATGTTGCATCCGGTGATCGCTTCTGCTGAACGCAAGTCGTGAATAGAGACCTGAAACGTATTGCCGCCTGTGGATTTTGCAGAGATACCGAGATTAGATGCCAGGACATTACGACGAACAAAATGATCGGCGGTATAGTATTCACGCATGCATGGATTCTCACGATTTTCATATTCATACCCACCATAGTTATAGTAGTACTGCCACATGGATTCAGAAGGATATTCTAGTTCTGCCGCTTCTGCTGTACCCGAGTCACTTCCACAACTATAGATGCTGTATTCCTTACGGAAGCCAATACGTACTTCATATATCGAGCCTGGATTCAGATCGGTATAATGACTTAGGTCGATTGCATAGCGTTGCCATTGATTTCTCACAGAGCCTGATTGTAATTCACTCAATTGAATGACATGATTGCCAACCACACGGCCTACCGCTTCATAGCCATTCGAATACCAGAGATCGCTATACTGAAGGAATTGCATCACATTGCTCTCGAAGATTTCAAACACCTCAATATCTACTGCTGAGAGATTTACAGCTTTGAATGGCAGAATCACCTCTTCAGAATGCGGAACAATATTTCCTTTGCCAAGTAATTCTACCTGTGGATTGAGGTCCTCGAATGAGAGTTGAAATGATTCTGATTGACCAAGCGTCTTTCCACTGCTGCTTCTGATACCCGCATCAAGATGCAATGTAAAATTGCCTGTGATTTCAGTTCCAGGGAATACAGAAAGGATGTGTTTTGTAAGCTTTGTTTCGAATCCTTTGTCACTATTATTCACAGAGACCATACCTGCGAGATTGAAATCGGGATCCAGATGATCGGAAAAAGAGAGTCGTACTTCATGCGATCCTTCCTGTATCGTACTTACGCCAGTGACTTTGAATATTCCTATTGCCGGCACCATCACAGATGATGATCCTTTCGATGGCGAGTCAATGGATTTGCCATCCCAGGCGACGGTCAGTTTTTCATCCTTTTGGACACGACGCAGATTGGAGAGTGTAAACGTATGTCCCTTGCCATCTTCGCTGTGTACCCATTGAGGTGCGACTTTGTCACTACCATATGTGATCTGCAACACTTGTTCCAGGTCAACAGCATCTACAGGTTCGCTCGATCTGATCTGTCCGTTTACGATTTGGATTGCTGCATCAGCGTCCGATGGCCCGGCCGGATCGACACTCACAAAAAGTTGAACAGGTCTGATGCTGAAGTTAAAGTTTGCTGTCTTATACTCAGGGTCAATATCCGGGAAGATGTGCGAAAGATTGAGCGTGAGCGTATGATGACTGCCAGCACGAAATTGCTCATCGGGTGAAAAGCTAAACGTAAACGCATCTTCCCATACTGCTTTCCCGGCGGTCTTTGGAGACAGAGAGTAGAGTTTCTGGTCGACCGTACTACCGGCAAGGCTATCTGCGACAACGGCTCTCGCAAAACGAATGCGGACGGGATCATGGCTTTGAATGACTTCCGGGACATAGCCCGCGATATAGGCTCCTAATGCCGACAAATCCGTAGCCGGAGGCTGTGTTTCTGACTTTTTACAACCAATGATTATGATGACAAACAGAGTTGTCAGTGTGAAAAACTTAGTGAAATATCTCATGGCAGATTTTAAAACGTGATTGAAAGTTGGCAGTCAACGCCGACAAAGATATCACACGGCATCAGTGGTGGAAACCTCAATTCAGTAGATGTGCCAGTGTGTTGATTATGCGTGGCTGCTAAGTAGCTGCTAAGTGGCTTCTAAGTAGCTTCTAAGTGGCTTCTAAGTAGCTGCTAAGTGGCGGCTAAGTAGCTTCTAAGTAGCTACTAAGTGGCTTCTAAGTGGCTTCTATGTCGATATCATTTTAACTCGGCTTTCTTTTCTTCTGATTTCTTGAGTTTGCGTTTGAGTTTGCGTTTGAGTTTGGATTTCTCTCACATTCTCACCATCTCACCTTCTCGCTGTCTCGCTTTCTGCCATTCCGCCGTTCCGCCTTTCTGCCATTCTTCTTGCATTTGAGTTTGAGTTTGCACTTGGATTTCTCTCACCCTCTCACCTTCTCGCTTTCTGCCCCGCCCACTGGCGTGTTCGGGCAAGCATTCCGCCTTTCTTGAGTTTGAGTTTGCACTTGAGTTTGAGTTTGTCATAGTCGCATACTTATCCGATGTATCCCGGGCAGATATGGTCTTGCCAACAAGCGCACAATTTCCCGATAGTGATCTGGTGTGTTTACGAAGTCAAGATGCTCGACTTCAAGGATCAGGATAGGGTAGGAGAGCTGACTGCGGAAAAACTCGAAGTAGCTGTCCTGGATTTTCTGCAAGTAGAGCTGAGTGATGCCTTGTTCAAAATCTCGCCCTCTGGATTGAATCTGATGGAGAAGTTTTTCTGGCGAACGATGGAGATACACGAGCAGATCAGGGTTGGGAAATGCATTGTTCAGGATCTGGAACAAATGCTGGAAGAGTCGATACTCTTCGTCTTTGAGATTCTTACTTGCGAAGATCACAGTCTTCCAAAAGCAATAGTCAGCTACCATGAATTCTGTGAACAATGAGCGATTGTGCAAACTATACTGAAGCTGTTTATGACGTTCGGTCATAAAAAACAATTCTACAGTAAATCCATACCGGTCGGGGTCTTCATAGAAGTATTTGAGGAAAGGATTGTCGGCAAATTCTTCGAGGATGAGTTGACAACTATAATCACGTGCAAGCATTTCGCACAGTGTCGTTTTGCCTGTGCCGATATTCCCTTCGATGCAGATATATTGATATGGAAAGGGGTTGCTCATCCTTCGGCCAAGATAGCCACTTCAGATTGATCCGGACACCCTATGAGTAATTCTGAAATAGGCATTTTCAACACAGGGTGTATGACATCTCCGGCAATCTCAGAAAGAGGAGCCAACACAAACCTGCGCTCCTTCATACGTGGATGTGGCACAGTGAGGTCACGTGTATCCAGAATAAGATCATCGTAAAGTAAAATGTCGATATCTAGTGTACGTGGTCCCCAGTGTTCTGTTCGTTGTCGCCCGGCGGCCGCCTCAATCTTTTGAATTGCGCGAAGTACCTCTTTCGGTTTCAATTCAGTTGTCACTTGCAATGCCTGATTAAAGAATGACTGTTGATCAGTCTTTCCCCAGGGTGCTGTTTCAAACACATGAGATGCTTTGGTTATTACCCCAACATGCTCAGTGACTTCAATACGCGTCGCATTTAGCGTTGCCTTGCGATCTCCAAGATTGGATCCGAGAAGAAGATATATTGTGTGCAATCTCTTACGTGGCAGTGCTGGCGTCTTGTTTTTTAATTGCTGCGATATACCTATTGAGTTCTTCTCTCACTTTCGGGAAGAGTAATAAGAGTCCAATCATATTCGGAAACACTAACGCAAGGATCATCGCATCGGAAAATTTGATTACTGCGTCTAATGAAGCTGCTGCTCCGATAATGACGAATAAGAGATAGATAATCTTGAACGAGATATCAGAAGCCAACGATCTGCCGAATAAGTACTTCCATGCATTCAGTCCATAGTATGACCATGATAGAATCGTAGAAAATGCAAACAAGATCACAGCGATAGAAAGCACATATGAAAATCCGGGGATCACAGAATCAAATGCCACTGATGTGAGATTTACGCCGCCGAGTTCCTGCCCAGTGCTATTCATCACGACGCTGTTATTGACGATATTTCCATAAGTGAAATAATCCCCGGAATTATAAAATACAATCACAAGGGCTGTGAGCGTGCAAATCACGACTGTATCAATGAATGGTTCGAGTAATGCGACAACACCTTCACTTGCAGGATAAGCCGTATTTACAGCAGAGTGCGCTATCGCAGCAGAACCAGCTCCGGCTTCATTCGAAAAGGCTGCTCTGCGGAAACCCTGGATCATGACTCCTAAAATTCCTCCACCAATCGCAGTTGGTGCAAATGCACCATTGATAATCAACATAAACGCTTCGTCGACAAAACTGATATTTGCAAACACCACTATCAAGGCACCAATCACATAAATGCCAGCCATGGCAGGTACTAGTTTTTCAGCCACGGCACCAATTCGCTTGATACCTCCAATGAGGACCACTCCGGTGATAATTGCAAACACCAAACCGATCAATGCTCCTGCGTATCCTGATTCGATGTTCAAACTGGTAATTACCTGGGCTGCAGCCTGGTTTGATTGAAATGCATTGCCCCCGCCAAAACTTGCACCAACACAAAGTATTGCAAACAATACCGCAAGCACTTTGCCGAATCCGCCCATACCACGTTCTTTCAACCCTTTCTTGAGATAATACATAGGGCCACCATAGACTGTGCCTTTTGAATCAATGTCCCGGTATTTTACCCCAAGTGTACATTCAACAAATTTTGAAGACATCCCGAGCAAGCCTGCGATGATCATCCAAAATGTCGCTCCAGGACCACCGATTGCTATTGCTACCGCGACACCAGCGATGTTGCCCAGACCAACTGTACCAGATAAGGCAGAGGACAGTGCCTGGAAATGATTGACTTCACCCTGATGATTTTCCACCCTTATCGTGTCAGCAATGTCGCCGTCTGTTGTGCGTACGGTCGACGTCAGCGGTTTCTTGGCACCTTCCAGTTCATCATATTTGCCACGCACAACCCGAAGAGCTAAACCGAAATATCTGATGTTTGGAAAACGAAAATAAATAGTGAAGAAAGTTGCGCCAAATACGAGTACGATCAATACAATCGGCACCGACATCTCTCCACCGATCGGAATGGATGTAAAGACAAAGTTCTCCCACGCAGTCGCATATGGATCAAACCAGGCATTGATCCGATCATCAAGTCCCTGACAAAATGCAAAAATTGGAATAAGCAGCGTGAAAATTACGAGGGCGAAACGTTTGGTGAGATCCATAGAGTGATTTTGTATTTCAAGAGCGGTAAAGATATATTTTTTGGCAAATCGCGTGATATCCAAATCATGTATTGCATCTCTGCCAAAATGAACTCTTCAGAGAAGGTCACGGCTGATGATTTGCAAGGGACATATTGGTCATCTGAGTAGTTTTACCTCATGTCCAGACCACAACCGCATCATCAGGTGGATGAGAGATTTGTACAAAGAATGCAGGAAAGACTTGGCCCGGAGTCCGATTCATTCTTTTCCACTCTTGAGTCGGAGTCACCAACCTCAATCCTGATCAATCCCGCGAAGGCCCCTGGTGATGCTTTTGAAAATGCAGACCCTGTGCCCTGGTGTAAAGCAGGAAGATATCTTGGCAAAAGACCGGAGTTTGTATTTGATCCTCTCTTTCATGCCGGTTGCTATTATGTCATGGAAGCCTCTTCGATGTTTATACATCATGCGATTTCTTCGTTGTTGCAAAAAGAAAAACCCATCTGTGTACTTGACCTTTGCGCAGCGCCAGGAGGTAAGTCAGCAGTTGCACTTTCATGTATCCCTCCTGGAAGTGTATTGGTGAGCAATGAAGTAAATAAATCGCGTTTCCAAACATTGCAGTTCAACATCGATAAGTGGGGGGAGCCCAATGTGATTCGCACTTGTCTTGATCCAGGTCGCATCCCATGGACGGGACTCTTTGATCTTATCCTCGTCGATGCCCCTTGTTCCGGCGAAGGATTGTTTCGGAAAGACAAAGAAGCGCGTGCCGAATGGAGTCCTGCGAATGTGACGCATTGCAGTGCAAGACAGAGGCGTATACTTATGGAAGCACAGCGATTGCTCGCACCTGGTGGCTATTTGATTTATTCCACATGTACCTATGCTGAGGAAGAAAATATCCAACAAGTTCTGTGGATGGCGAAAGAATTCTCATTGATCGCAAAGCCGTTGCTTGTGCCTGATGAGTGGAAAGTAACTACGATGACGAATGGAAATTCAATCGGTTATCAATTCTATCCTCACAGGGTTTATGGCGAAGGTTTTTTTTGTGCAATCATGCAAAAACCTGCTGACAGTCCAGGATATGTAGCGACTTCCAATCGTTCATTACGCGGATATAAGCCAATAGTTGTCGAAACAACTTTTCCCAAAGCATTGACAAATTGGATCAAATGGGATGACAGCAAAGGATCTCTCCGGTTTTTTGAATCAATCGACAAAGAGGTTTATGCATTGCAATCATCGATAGATCATGATTGGTTATCACATGGCCTGGTGAGATATCCTGGTGTAGAGATTGGTAATATCAAAGGAGCATCTGTGCCACGTGAGATCGGTCTCACATTCTCACCCTCTCACGCACTTGCCCTTTCTCAACTACTTAGCGATGAAATGCCTTCAATTGAATTAGAACTGGAGCAGGCGATCAGATTTTTAAGAAAAGAATCTGTTTCCACCGAAAGCGGCAGTCCGGGTTGGAAGGTAGCTCGCTACAAAGGGTTCGCTCTTGGATGGTTGAAACAAACACAAGCGGGTTTGAAAAATTATTTGCCGACGAAGTATCGGATCATTAAACAGCAGGTGAAATAGTTGATAGGGCCTTTTCGCAATGTCTCAATATATTGCAGGCACATAAACTTTCACATTGACCATGACAAAAGAAATCGGGGTTCCTGACGAAGTTATCATCGATAAAATATATCTCATCCGTGGGCAAAAGGTAATGTTAGATAAGGACTTGGCAGCTCTTTACGGAGTAGAAACAAAGGCTCTGAAAAGGCAGGTCAGAAGAAACTTGTTGCGCTTCCCTGAAGACTTTATGTTTGAATTAACCCTAAAGGAATTATCTGTCTTGAGGAGCCAAATTGGCACCTCAAGTTGGGGAGGAACCAGATATACGCCAATGGCCTTTACCGAACAAGGTGTCGCAATGCTTTCCAGTGTGTTGAATAGTGACAGAGCGATAGAAGTAAACATCAAAATCATCCGAATTTTTACACGACTTCGAGAAATTCTTCTAACTCATAAAGACATCTTACATAAACTTGAAGCGCTCGAAAAGAATGTAGCAGGTCATGATAAAAATATTCAAATGATCTTTCAGGTACTAAAACAACTTCTTGATCCACCACAGAAATCCAGGAGGCAAATTGGCTTTAAAGTATCCAAAGACGAAAATTAGTATTGAGAAGAATATTTGAGTCGGCGGATGCTACCGTTGTGCGATACAAAAGATAACGAACCAAGCAGATCACGAATCGTAGAATTCACGCTTAGACCCCTAAACACTAAACCCCTAAACAATAAACACTAAACCCTCAACTCTCAATACCCAAACAACGCTCCCCCCTTCCGAAAATGCCTCTCAATCTTCTTCAATGTTTCAGGATCTTCTTCCAGCACGGGTGCATGATGTGACTTCAACCGGGCATCTATTATTAAGGATCCTTTACATCCCCAATGCTTGTGTTCAGTAAATGCGCCAAATCCATATACATCATGTGAAGGATTTGATCTCGTGAATGTGACCCATAGAAAATTATTGAATGACGCAGAAAGAAATCTTGCATCATCAACGAGAACAATCAGCGGAAAGCCAGTCAATTGTTGCGGGTCAATGGAAGCCTCTAATTCGTTTACTTCTTTTTGAGTCTGTTCAGTATTCTGATGTGATGGCAAAGAGAGTGCAAGAATACCAGGTGCAACAACTTTGATGTCTCTTACCAATCGAGAATTTAGGATTGGCAATTCTTTAGAAAGTGTACGAAGAGTGGGGCCACAAGTTGCAATCACCAGCTTAGATCCCGCGTTGAGTCCGGTACCTGAGTAATCAAGTGTATCTATCGTCGTCTTTGTTTGGAAATGCAGATCTCTCGTGGGATCAATGCGTGTCAGGATATGGTTAAAGAAACCCGGGATGTCTTTGGTCGTCAATTGAGTGTCGTCACCACTCGCGGCAATCAAGAGATATTTTGCAAGACTCGTTTGACCCTTGCCAAGCAAATGATTTGCCTGCGTGAGAATTTCTTCCGGACGTCGGTCACGAAATGGCATGTATCGTTCGCTACCGATTGCAAGAAGTAATGGATGCACGCCGGATGCATCAACTGCATTCACCTCCAGAATCCCTGGAAATTCTTTTGGCAACAGAGGACCTGCAATCTCGTGTATCAGGTGTCCAAAACTACTGTCTTCCTGTGGTGGTCGACCGACTACAGTAAAGTGCCATATCGGGTCCTTGCGATGATAGATATTGTCGATTTTCAATACCGGAAAGTCATGCTTGAGACTATAGTAGCCAAGATGATCTCCAAAAGGCCCTTCTGGTTTTTTTACTCCTTTTATAATCGTCCCGGTGATACAAAAATCTGCATCGGCTGATACGAAATAGCCATCCTTCCATGCATATCGAAACCTTCTCCCTGAAAGCATCCCGGCGAATGTCAGTTCACTTAATTCCTCTGGCAACGGCATGATCGCCGCAAGTGAATGTGCCGGTGGGCCTCCAACAAATATCGACACGCGAAAAGGCTCTTCACTTTCATTATACATAGCATGGTGCACTCCGATTCCGCGATGGATTTGATAGTGCATACCCGCCTCCTTGTCCGCTTTGTAGTCATTGCCACTGATCTGAATACGATACATGCCCAGATTGGCCTGCATCGGTTGCCTTATACCCGGGGGTAGAGTGAGAACTTGCGGCAGAGTGATGAAAGCCCCGCCATCCCCCGGCCAGGAGACGATTTGAGGCAATTTGGACAGCGCGGTTGTCGTATGCAGGACCGGTAGGTGAAATCTCATGCGCCTGGGTAATGCCTTGAATGCCGTAATTCCGGCAGGCGCGTACCGAGCCGGTGACTGCATAAGGAGGGTTGGATCTCCTTTCAAGGCTATGACTTTCCGGACGGCCTCTATTGTATGTCTAAAGATGAATTGAGTTCTTTCCAGTGTTCCATAGAGGTTCGAGACTGCGGGAAACGGAGATCCTGTGACATGGGAAAAATAGAGTGCCGGGCCCTTTTCTGCATAGATCCGGCGCTGAATTGCAGCCATTTCCAGGTAGGGATCTACAGGCTCTTTGATGACTAAAAGCTGACCACTGCGCCCCAGGTCGTCGACGCAATCGCGGAGGGAAGAATAGGACATTAGGGAATCCAGGATTTTACTTACAGCCATGAAGATGTCAAAAAAAATAAGGCGAAGAGGATAATTATAGGCGACACAGGGTGCTCAAGCCGCATTTTTGCAAGGTATTTGGCTCAAAGACCAAGGGTTTTCCCTTGGTTTTTGACTTTTAGCTCTGTTAAAAAATATATTTCGTAAAACCCTGAAAACAAGGGCTTCTGTGCAGTACTTTTGCCGCCCAATTAAAATCATGTTAGAAATGAAAAAATTAATTCTTCTGCTCCTCCCTTTAGTAATATTCGCATGTGGTAAGGGAGTTGAGCAATACCGGGCAGGTATCGAAACTCTTAGTGCTGAGTGGGATGCGACATCAAGTGCCGTGTCAGATTTTACCAAAACTCTGAATGGCGATCTGTCAAGTTTCAGCCAACTCGCTGGTCAAATGAGGCTTAGCGAAGATGTTCAAAAGAACCTGAAGCCTGAGCAAGCTACTCAATGGCAGGCAGCACAAGGAGCTTTCACACAAGCTCTCCAGGCTTTTGCACCAATCCGTACCCAGGTTGCTGAGTTTACAAAGGCATGGGGTGACAAAGCTGCCGAAGTACAGGCGCTCAAAGATGGACTGGCTGCTGGCAAACTGGAAGGTGATGTCCCAGCACAGCTTGAAGGTTTGAATGCTCTTGTGACACAAGCAAAGGCAAGTCTTGCAGGATGGCAGACAGCACATGCTGCGGCAAAGAGTTCAACTCAGGCTGCTGCTGATGCTATGAAAACAACTTTTGATGCGTTGAACGCAGCACCAGTTGCAAAGAAAAAGTAATTACCTGATTGCAGGTTGAAATCAAAAAGCCCGTTGCTCCAAGCAATGGGCTTTTTTGTTATTTGCACATACAGTTTTCATTGAGCATATCCTATTGACGCATGAGTATTCATCTCACTCACCCACCACTGTCCGAATCAAATCTTGAGTAGTAGTGCATCCCTTAAATAGATTTTGTATCAATTTCTTCGCGTCCTTTACGCCAACCAGAGGTTGATCAGCCTTTGGCTGGCCTTTGCCCGCCTGGCCCCTGGCCATTCGGACGGGCGTGAGAAGGCTCTGCGTGAACTGATGCACAACCAAATCTTGCAAAGCATACGGTTCTACAAAAAAATTTTATCCTTGCAGTGAATATTTCCTAATTATGCATCTGCTTTATCTGGTATAATCCTAATGTTCATGATCAAAACCTAAAACCATCCTCATGGCACAACCCAAACCGAAAGTGATTAAGGACTATGACAAACTGGATCAGGAAGTCCAGGAACAAATCAAGCTTGCCTATCCCTATGGCTTTGCCAAACACCTGATCTTTTTTACCAATAAAGATGGACTGAAAGTAAGCGCACTCCCTTTCGAGACCGATGAAAAACACTACCTCGTAAGAATGACACAGCAGGAAGCGCACCAGATCATTCAGGATGATGCTGATTATAATGAGCTCGGCCAGCTTAAGGATGAGTCGCGTTTGGATTTTGAAGACAAGTATGCTGACCTGGACTATATGTCCGAATACATCACTGAGCAGCCAGAAGAGAACCTGGAAGACATCCCTGATGAATCCAGTGTAGGTGGCGTAGAAGACGATGATGATTTTTAAAGTGTTTGTAACATACCCCCGATGCCCATTGCATATTGACCACAGATCTCATAAACCAAGGGATCACTGAATTGTGAGACCAATCCACATAGGTTTGGCAATGGGTTTTTACATTTGCCAAAGATGACTGAGGATGAAAATTTTATCGTTGAGAATATCTAATCACTATGACAGGAAGTAAGATCACAATTGAAAATGGGAAGCTACAGGTTCCCGACAACCCGATAATCCCATTTATTGAAGGAGATGGTATTGGTGCGGATATCTGGGCTACATCCGTGCGTGTGTTTGATGCCGCTGTACTAAAGGTATTTGGTGGCAAAAAAAAGATCATCTGGCTTGAGGTTCTCGCCGGCGAAAAAGCATTTGACAAAACAGGTAGTTGGTTGCCGCAGGAGACGTTGGACACAATCGACGAATATAAGGTTGCGATCAAAGGACCCCTCACAACCCCGGTCGGCGGAGGTATCCGGTCATTGAATGTGGCGTTACGTCAAATTCTCGATCTCTATGCCTGCGTGCGTCCCGTGCGTTGGTATCAAGGCGTGCCTTCTCCTGTGAAAGATCCAGGCAAAGTGGATATGGTCATCTATCGTGAGAATACCGAAGACATTTATGCAGGTATCGAATATCTCCACGGAACTCCTGAAAATGAGAAACTGAAACGCTTCCTCATCGATGAGATGGGAGTCAAACAGATTCGCTTCCCCAATACTGTTTCATTAGGGATAAAACCAGTGTCGGTAGAAGGAACCGAACGGCTCGTGATCGCTGCAATCGAATTTGCGTTCCGTAAGAAGCGCAGGTCTGTGTCCTTGGTACACAAGGGAAATATCATGAAGTACACCGAGGGCAAATTCAAAGAATGGGGCTATGAAGTTGCGGAACGTGAGTTTGGAAGCAAAGTATACACGTGGGCTCAATGGGAGCGCACAAAGAAAGCACATGGTGAACCCGCCGCTAATGCCGAGCAGGACAAAGCACTTAAAGGTGGTGCCCTTCTGATCAAAGATGTGATTGCAGATGCATTCCTTCAACAAATTCTCCTTCGGCCTTCTGAATACGATGTCATTGCGACACTGAACCTGAATGGTGACTATATCTCTGATGCCCTGGCTGCAATGGTCGGTGGAATCGGGATCGCTCCCGGAGCAAATATCAATTACACAACCGGACATGCCATCTTCGAGGCTACTCACGGCACCGCCCCGAAATATGCCGGGCTTGACAAAGTGAATCCGAGTTCTGTGATTCTCTCTGGTGTGATGATGATGGACTATCTCGGATGGAGTGAGGTAGGCGATTTGATTGAAAAGGGAATTGAAGGTGCGATTGCGAAGAAACGTGTGACCTATGACTTCCACAGACTCATGGAAGGTGCTACGGAACTAAAATGCTCAGAGTTTGGCGATGAGATCATCGCAAATATGTAAATCGCACAAAGCGAGATTGCATACACAAGTTGGTCATCTAAAACAGGCTGCCCTGTTCTGCGTGATCATTGGAAGCGAGTTCTGGATACTTCACAGGTTCCATGATCTCACGGACATTTCCGGGGTATGCTTTCCCTCGTAAACGGGCAACAGGATAACTCATCATCTCTTCATCGGGATATGGCCCGATCATTGGGATTATTTCGTCCTCTGGCAGATCAGGTGATATCCATTTACTCTCAAAACTCCGGGGAACAATAAATGGCATCCGTGGGGTCTCACTGGCTTTCGGTTCATTATGGATATAAGCCATCATCGTATTCGGATCAGTAGTCACGATTGTACATGTATATCTCACCTGGTCTTCGTGCCGCCATTTTTCCCAGACACCGCCTAGTGCAAAGGGTTCGTCATTTTTCATTCTGATCAGGAAAGGGTAGGACTTCCCCTGGTGCCAATGATGATCATAGAACGCGTCGACGATCACCAGGCACCGGCGCCTCACTGCTGAGCCCTTGAACGCAGGCTTCTTCAAAAGAGTGAAGTCTCGTGCATTCAGTGTGGTATTCTGAATTTTCGCGGCAGACTGCATGTCTTTAATGAAAAACGGAATTAAGCCCCAGGAGAATGTTTGCAAAAGAGCGGGATCATGGCCTGTGATCACGGGTATCTCTGCATGATCAAACCCATTGGCGTGATAGGCCGGCTTGATCGAAGACTCGCCATAGCTGACGCCGAACCTCTTTTCGTAGGCCTCTATTTTTTTTGTGAAATACGCGATATCGTAGCACATGGTGATATATATACTTTAACCTCAAAGAACTGCGTTTTTTATGTACTGGAGAATACCAAAGTGAGTACACAACAGATTCCTCTTACTCTCAATTGGGGAATTTGACGTACCTAAACCACGATTTTGCTCCGATAGCACTATTTTACCCCTATGCCTCCCCGGATTCCTGTTCATGTCTTCGGCTGGAATCATCTTAAATCTTGAGCATGATGAAGAAGAGAATATTATTATGGATTCTAATCGGGATAGTTATACTGGCTGTATTTACGAAAGTAGTCACGATGGTCATTTTGGAGCCTTGGGTTGCTAAAAAAATTGAAAACGCGCTATATGAAGCGAACAGTAACTATGAAGTCAAAATTGGCAACGTGGATATTTCGATGTTTTCGAAAGCGATTGAACTGAAAAGGCTAACAATTTTCTCAAATCATAAACCTGAGAGTGACCATGATTTAAACGGAGAAATTGAGTCTATTAAAATCAAAGGAATAAATCTCACGAAAGCGATTTTTAAGAAACATTTTGACATTCGATCTATAACGATTTCGAATGGTAAAATCCATGGTAAAATTCCATTTACTTCTGAACATAAACAAGCACGGGTTTCCTCTGCGAATATCAGTATTGGGAAAATACGTTTTGATAAAGTCGATTTTGCATTAAAGAACACATTGTCCGCTCAATCTTATAAAATTACAGAGGGAGATTTATGTGTGTACAATTTACAACTCAATAAAGAAGATACCTTGTCGTCCGATATGATCGGAGGATTTGATTTCAATGCCAAAGAGTTCATTTTCGTTTCTTCTGATAGCATGTATACGTCCAAATCCATCGACATTGTGTATTCTGCGACTACACAAACCATGGCGATAGATAGTTCTTTCATTCTTCCGAATTACGAAGGGTATGATTTTACGTCACGTCATCAGTTTGAAACAGATCGTGTCGAAGCGGAATTTCATCACATCGTCATTCATCATTTTCACATCCGGGATTTCATCAGGTCGAAGAGCCTTTTGAGTTCTTATGTCGAAGTGGGTCGCATGGATATGAATGTCTTTCGGGACAAGCGTAAGCAGTTTAAGCATTTAAGCAGGCCTACGGTACAGGATTTGCTTCGCAACCACCCTGGTATCGTGTCTATTGATTCAGCGCGTCTTATCGATGGTAATCTCACCTACAAAGAACATGCAGAGAAAGCAAACTATCCCGGAACAATCAGCTTCAACAACCTGCACATGAAAATTCAAGGTATCACTAACGATACCTGCGATAAAGCGGAAAACAAACCTGTAGAGATCCTCTTTGAATCATTGCTCATGGGAAAAGGCAAGCTTTCCTTTTCGTCCAAGATGGAAATATTTGACCCACGGAATCCATTTACATTGAGCGGATCGCTTTCGCAAATGGACCTCCGGGAGTTAAACCCTATCCTGGAGAAGAATACCTTTGTTTTGGTGACCTCAGGTAAGATTGAAAGGATGCACTTTAGGTTCAGGGCAGATAATGATAAGGCAGTCGGTGAGATGACCATGCTGTATGAAGATTTCAAAGTTGCGATAAAAAACAAGCGTACGGATGAGACGACTGCTGTAAAAGAACAACTGATTTCGACGATTGCGAACATGAAGATTTTGGATTCTAACCCGCTTCCTGGTAAAGAAGTGAGAATCGGAACAATAGACAATGCCAGAGATCCGGAGAAATTTCTTTTTAATTATTGCCTTCAGTCGATGTTATCTGGCTTCGCATCAACCCTGGTTGACAGGCCCGCGAGAAAAAGGAATGAATAGCAGACCAGACTAGTCAATGTGCATGAGGATTGAGTTGTGTAAAATACGTTAAGCTCAAATGGTTCACCCAAAATATACGAACCGGTTATTCAGAATTTCTTTGCCTATTATTCTTCCTGTTCTGAAAAGGAATAGGGCAAGACTGTGCATTTTGCTTTCCATCAGCATTCTTCTGGGATTTCTTCCTACAATCAAATCGGGTATTGAATCAAATTTTCTCACTGAAGCGGACGATATTCTCTTTCATGATACTCCTGATACTTCCAGGAGCATGGCATTTAGCTCGATCCTTCATCACCGTTTTGACCCGGAAGCAGAAGATTCCGGTTTTTTTGAAAGTATGCCGGATCTCTTTACAAATGGCTTTCAACTCTGGCACATCTTGCTGATCTATCCATTAGCGATACTCATTACGTTTTTGTTCGAGTATGTGACCGAAAGACTAAAGACGTATTTAAGTCAGAATATTTTCATCACCATCAGAGAAGCTGGATTTAAAAAAGCGCTATGTACTCTTCCATACGAAATGCCCAAGGTATTTAATGTCTCCGGGAATATCGCCAGTTCAATTCAAATGGGAGCTGGAAATATTTCTGCCGTTTACAATTTTATTGTCAGTGCAATTCAGTATGTCCTTTTACTCGCAACGTCATGTATTGTGTTATTTACAACAGCCTGGATTTTTGGCGTGTTTTTCCTTGTAGTTCTTGCACTGCAGGTTCTCCTGAGCATTCGCAGGGCCAACAAACTCAAAGGAGACCGAAATAAGTTGGACCTGGACCGAAATAATCTCGCAGCGCATACAACAGCGTTCCTGAGTAAAAAAGAAATCATTTTGGCTTTTGAGCAGGAAGAGCGCTACAATCAAAAAATGACACGCCTGACCCGTGATTTTGCCAAACTTGTGCGTAGCCTGGACATCAGAAATTTTCTTTACAATAACAGTTCAAGAATCATCAATGAAATTGAGCGATTCCTGATCCCGCTGGCTGTGTTGATTTTTGTGATGTGTATTGATCGCTCAGCGACGATCGGTATCGGTGGAATGTTTTTTCTGATTGTGCTGTACTCAAGACTCAGCGCTCCCATCTTAGGTCTGCTATCTCAATACGACTCTTTGAAGGAGAATGAGGCTGTATCAAACTCATTGCTCGATCTTCTGGCAGTTTCGAATCAGGTATTAACTACGCCCAAATTGAAGGCTCCGGTGGAAGAGGAATCCGCCGTGATATTTAATCATGTTTCATTCGGTTACGATAGAAAAAGCGAGAGCCTAAAAAACTGCTCGTTTCGAATTCCGAAAAATAAGACCACAATCATCCTGGGGCCATCTGGAAGCGGAAAGAGCAGTATCGCTAAAATTATCCTGGGATTTTGGAGAATCACTGAAGGTGAAGTATTCTTCATGGGTCAACCGCTTTCGTCATATACTGATAAAGAAATCCGGATGTTCTCATCTTACATTTCACAGGGTGATTACATCGTAGAAGATACGATCAGAGACAATCTAAACTGGGGATGGAATAATTCAGTAATCACAGACGACATGATGATGGTGGCTTTGTTCAAAGTAAAACTGGTAGACCACATCAATGAGATAAGCATTCTGGATAAGTATACGCGGGATTTGTCGGGCGGAGAGCAACAAAGACTTTCTCTGGCAAGAGTTGTGCTTGACAATTCCCCGATGTTGATACTGGATGAACCGCTGACGGGAGTCGATGTATATACAATCAGAGATATCCTCCCTTCTTTCCGGGAAATATTAAAGTATCAGAACAGGACTGTTATTCTCATCAGTCATAAATTGTCATTTGTGAACTCTGCTGATTACGTGATCTTACTTGGTAGCGAAGGAAATGTCGTAGAGGAAGGACGACCGGAGGACTTGATCAGGGATGAAAATTCGATCCTGCATGACCTCTATCGTGTCGCCATGAAGGAATTGTCCTTGAATGAATAAGCTGACCTTATGACTTCAACATTAAACATTCAACGTTAAACATTCAACGTTCTTCATTCCTGAAACGGCACAAGTCCTTCGCTGAAATCCCGCATCTCGAAATACTCAGGTATAAACGGCACCTCTCCAGATTGATTTACGAAAGCGATCCCGTTTTGAAATGCAGCACGGGCGAGACCATCATGAAAATCCCAAACGAGCCCAAACTGAGGTGGTGTGATCTCTTTGCCGGTGAGGTCGAGAAAGCCCCAAAGTTCATCACGCGAATAACCAGCAAAGCCTTCTGAATAGTTGTTTATCTGTTCATACTGAAATGGTGTCAAGACAATGCCATTTGTATCAAGGACAGCAAACAAATCTACCAGACGCGCAATCCATCGCCCTTCACCCGCTGGCCGAATATGGGCAAAGTAGGCATCCGTCAATGGTCGTTCCTGCAGGTCAATCAAATGCCAACCGTTTTCATTTGCAACTGCTGCAATATCGCCAAAATAAGAGGTGGCATTTAAGTAGCTGGCACCAACACGATCGCCCTGCATGTTGAGAAACAGATACTTGCCAGCCTGTTTCACCAGGATGCGTTGTGACGAAGGGATGTATACTTTGTCATATTCTGCACGCACAATAAATTCTCCTGCTTTGTTGATAAGACCTTGCTTCTCCTGTACCATCACTCGCGCAGTCCCATTTTCAAATCTCCATGCTTGCTCAAACCGTGGCTGTATAATGACATCTCCGGTTGTATCAAT
Organism: Bacteroidota bacterium; assembly: GCA_031400515.1. Taxonomy (GTDB): domain Bacteria; phylum Bacteroidota; class Bacteroidia; order Chitinophagales; family Saprospiraceae; genus DATDQA01. The sequence continues at coordinate 14,073 of JANNQA010000157.1, read as the reverse complement.
AAAGCCATAGACGATTCCATGTTGAAAAACAGCCATTCCCTCTGAGAAATCATAGAGTTCAGTAAAATCTGCATGACAAATCTGAGTTCCCTCTCGAAATATCATGCATGGAGTGCCAGCGAAATCGATAATACGAGCTATGCCATCTTGAAACTGCCATGCGGCCCGAAACGTGAATGGAATCACGATGCTGTCATTTTGATCAATATATCCCCAGCGTCCTTCAAAGTTAACCGGGGCAAGACCTTCTTTGAAACCAGATACCTGGTCATATTTTGGAGGGATTACGACTGCACCTTCAGCATTCAGAAAACCCCATTTGTTTGAAGGCCTGTCATAGTCCTCAAAATATTCTACCTCTGGATCTGCAACCTCTTTGTCATTTGCACCGTCCCATTTACATGAGACAACAAAAAGGATGGCCGCAAGTGTTAAAAACAAGGATATTTGCACATTCTGTCTCATGAATCGTTTAGAATTTGAAAGAACAAATGTAGAATCCCCAAATTACAGTCTATGAAGAATGTCGGACACTGTGCACTTTTACTGGTTTTAATGTTGGCTTTCAGTCCATTATCGGCTCTTTATGTGCATAGTGAAGGGTGGAAATTGGAATCTGATGTTGGCGGCATCAAGGTTTATTCCAGAGCTGTGGAAGGATCCCAATTCCGCCAGATAAAGGCCACGGCCGCAGTGAACGCCTCCTTTGAGTCTGTCATTGCGATCCTGACCGATTATGCGAACTACAAACTTTGGATGAATAATATTACGGACAGCCAGATCATTGAGCAGTCCGCAGATACCCTAAATTATGTATACGCGTATGAGGATACACCATGGCCTGTACAAAACCGCTTTTGTGTTTCGAAAATGACCCTTTACCAGCAATCTGACATCGCCACGCTTCACTTCGAATCAGTGCCACGCTATATGAAGTCTCCACGTGATGCCATAGAATTCGCTAGACATAAAGGCTATTGGAAGATCAGCCGGAACAAATCAGGTTGTGAAGTTGAATATCTCCTGGAGTCCAACCCTGGTGGTTATGTTCCGTCATGGCTTGTAAATCAAATGGCCTTTGGAGGTCCGTCCAGAACCATACAGAATTTGCGCTCACTCGCAGAGAATAAATCCAGACCGTAGCCGTAACTGGGTGTGCGCTATTTGGCGAGAAGTTTGTTCTTCTCTGTTGTCAACATTTCCAGCAATAAATCTACGTGCCACAAATGCGTACGAAAGCAAAGCACCGCAAGTCGTAACCAAAACACGCCGTCAATCAGCGTAGAGGTGATAAAAATCCTTCCATCGCGATGAATCGCACCAATGAGTTGTTGATTGAAAGCGTTCGGATCAGGAATACTATCTGTATAGCGGTAAGTCACAACCGAAAGTTGCGGTGCTGGCCCCGTCTCAAACCCCGCTTCACGAATCTTTTCAAAAAAATATTGAGCGAGCATCCACTTTTCCTTCAATGCTGCCCTGAATGAAGCTAATCCAAACAATTGCAACGGCAACCACATGCGAAGCCCTCGGAAATGTTTGGTGAGTTCAGGTGAAAGGTCCGCTGGTGAAAACTCTCCCTGGTTCGCAGCGTCCTGCATGTAGTTCGCCTTATACCAATGAGATGCATGCAGATTGGCTCCGTTTCGAATGAGAACAGTACCTGTACCATAAGGCAGAAACAGACCTTTATGCGGATCGAGAATATAGCTATCGGACTTTTCTACACCAACAAAATGATGTTTCAATTCCGGTACGAGTTGAAAGAATCCGCCATAGGCGGCGTCGATCTGAAACCACAGATCCTCTTCAGCAGCAATGCCTGCAATTTCGTTGATGGGATCTACCGCTCCGGTATCTGTAGAGCCAAGTGAAGCAATCACAATGCGAGGATGCAATCCCTGTTTCTTATCTAAATGGATTTGATCTGCCAATTTTTGCACATCCATTCTGTAATTGATATCCAGTGGTATCTGACGAACCACACATTCTCCCATTCCGGCAATACGGATTGCTTTAAGAACACAATGATGCGTTTGGGCCGTGAGGTAAATCACCGAATCAGGAATCTGCGCAGACTTTATTTGGAGTGCGTCACGGGCAGTTGTGATGGCCACGAGGTTTGCGATACTGCCACCTGATGTGAGATTACCTTGTGCCTCGACAGGATATCCGACCATGTCTGACATCCAACGAATGAGCATATTTTCCATACGCACGGCACCAGGATTTGCAAAATAGATACCTGCATAGCGGTTTGTGATATCAGCGAGGTAATCTCCAAGAGCAGAAGGGTAGACACCGCCTCCCGGGATATATCCAATATGACCACCTGAAGCGGGATTGATACCAGAATGATCTACCGCTACCGCAAGCGTATGCAGAAGCGTGCCCATATCACGTCCAGACTCTGAGATCGGCAGATTGTAGAGCAGTTCGGACGTGTCTTCCTGTTCATAGCCTTTTCCTTCATGGATATGGTTGAGAAATTGATCTGCATATTGTAACACCTGCGCATTTATTTCGCCGCGGATATCGGATGCAGGTTCCAGCAGCCGTGCACTTTTTTCGAGTTCTAGAATGTGTTCTCTCATGAATTATTCGAAGAATCAGAAGCTTGTTATTGAAAATTGAAAATCGAGAATTGAAAATTACTTTCCCACTCTAGTAAACACATATGCATATTCGGTCGACAATGACTTAGTGAACCGAAAGTCCTGCACTTTGAAATCCTGCAACTGTTCCGGTTTTGTAGCACGGGTATCGATGAGATAGCGACTCATCCAGCCTCGTGCTTTTTTTGCAGTGAACGAAATGAATTTATATTTCCCTTCCCGTTTTTCCAGAAAGTTGACGTCGTACAATTGACCATTCAAAAGGTCAGGTTTTATTGCGGCGAAATATTCCTGTGAAGCCAGGTTGATGATGAACTTAGACTTATCCTTCTTTAAATCTTCATTAATGATGTCTGTGATTTGCGTGCCCCAGAATGCATAGAGATCTTTGCCTTTTGGATTTTTCAGTTGGGTACTCATCTCCAGTCGATAAGGCTGAATGAGGTCCAGAGGGCGCAATACGCCATAAAGCCCGGACAAAATCCGGACATGATCCTGTGACCACGCAAGATCCTTTACACCCAGAGTTGCATTTTCCAGTCCGATATACACGTCGCCTTTAAACGCAAGAATGGCTTGTTTGACTTCGTTCGCTGCAGGAGTTTGGCTAAAAGCGGTGTATCGATCCTTGTTGAGTTGCGCAAGTTTATCGCTGATAGACATGAGTTTTGCTATCTCCCTGGCACTCTTTGTTCTCATGATATCGATCAATGCATGGCTTGAATCCAGCATGCGCGGATTCGAAGATTGTGTTATCGCGGATGTTGCGAAATCAAGGGACTTCGCCGGTGAAAGCAGAATGAGCATACAAGCAATTATTAGTTGCTGTAAATATTGGGGAAATAGAGGAAATAGAGGAAAAGGAGGAAAGAGAGGAATGAGAGGAAATGGAGAAATGCTGATGCTTTTGCCGTTGGTTTTAACCAACGGCTCTCCAAAAAAGCCAACAAAAAAGCCCTGGTTGCTGGGCCAGGGCTCTTTTGTATTGGAGAAGTTCTTTAGTTACTTCCCTCCGCCATTAAAGATCCCTTCTTTCTTGGGCAGTGCATCTTCCTGTGGTGTGTCTGCAGCAATGTTGCCGATCACACGTACAGTATGTGAATTCACAACTTCATTAGTCGTGATCTTGATAGTCTTGTTGATAGCTCCCGGTCTCTTTGTGTCGTAGCGTACTTCTATTTCACCCACTTCACCAGGGAGGATTGGTTCACGCGGCCAGGTAGGTACTGTGCAACCACAACTTCCTTTGGCATTAGAGATTACCAACGGCTCCGTCCCGGTATTCTTGAACGTGATTTTGCGCAGCGGATCAGCGCCGAAAGCAATACTACCATAGTCTACAACATCTGAATCCAATGACATGATTGGTCCACCGGTGTCCGATGCAGGTGTAGCAGGAGTAACCACTGGATCCTGAGCCCAAAGAAGACCTACATAGATCAGTGCTGAGAGAAGTAATGTGATTTTTTTCATGGTATAGGTGCAGCGTTATTTTTTTTGCACATGTAAATATATACACCGAATGGCAAATGAAGCAGCGCCCAGGCCCTACATTAAACTCTCGTTAACAGTGACCTGCCTTGTAAAGCCAGAGAATGGCAGTAAAACAGGGTAAAATCAGGCAAATCGTTAAGATGTGGCAAAGCAGAAACGGACCAGATTTCACCTATTTGGCTCATTTATCGGATTTATCTGGTTTTGAGCATTCAAGGCTTATTTTTGTACCACGTCCCCAATACCTTGGAAAAAATGCCCGAAATCAAACCTTCGAACAGTAATTCAGAAACCATTACTACTACAGAACACGGTAATTATCGCGATACGGTAATGCATGACTTTTGGCTTTGCTGTATCAGCCGTGACGCCAGTTTACTCGGCCGTAAAGAAGTCCTGACAGGTAAGGCTAAGTTTGGCATTTTAGGCGATGGCAAAGAGGTGCCACAGGTCGCATTGGCCCATGCTTTCAAAAAAGGCGACTGGCGTTCTGGATACTACCGTGATCAGACGATCATGTTCGCTCTTGGCTTGGGTACGATTGAGGATTACTTTGCCCAATTGTACGCCGATGTTGAAAATGATCCATGGTCTCATGGACGTCAGATGAATTGTCATTTCGCCACCAGAACGGTCCGTGATGATGGTACCTGGGAGAATCATATGTCCGGCTATAATATCTCTTCGGATATTTCACCTACTGGCGGTCAAATGGCCCGCAGTGTAGGATTAGCCCTTGCTTCCAAAATTTACAAGCAAATACCGTCATTGGGTGAGAATTCTCATTTCTCTGACTCCGGCAATGAAGTCTGTTTCTGTACCATTGGCGACGCAAGTACTTCTGAAGGGATCTTTTGGGAATCTGTGAATGCCGCAGCGGTACTCAAAATTCCTCTTGCAATTTCAGTATGGGATGATGGGTACGGTATCTCTGTTCCTGTGGAATTACAAACAACCAAAAAAAGTATCTCACGTGCACTGGAAGGTTTTCAGCTAGATGAATACGGCGATGGCTTGCTGCTCTTTACCTGTAAAGCCTGGGACTATCCGGGTCTTTGTGCAATGTATGAGAGAGGCATTCAGATGGTTCGTGAAAAACATATCCCGGCGGTATTTCATATCCAGGAATGCACGCAACCTCAAGGACATTCTACATCGGGATCGCATGAGAGATACAAGTCTGACAAACGCATGCAATGGGAGCATGATGCTGATTGTCTCAAAGTCATGGGACAATGGATTGTGGATAATCATCTTGCTACCGAAGAAGAACTGTCTCAACTCCGCGAGAAATCAAAACATTTTGTCAGGGATGCAAAGAATAAAGCATGGTCAGCCTATCGAGTACAGGTAGATATTTTAAAAGATAAACTGGCAGAGATTTTACAAAGTGCAAAGAACACTCATGAGGGTAACGAGGAGATACACGTACTGCAATTGAACTTCAATTCGCTTCTCAATCCGAATCGTAGTGACCTCATCGCAATGGCGCGACGGTTGAAGTTAGCTCTGATGAAAACGACCTCTGGAAATGCAAGCCTGGATAATCTCATAGAATCAGAGATGCAGCTCGCTGACCGCGACTATCACTCGCATTTATATAGTGAGAACAGTGGCTCTGCCTTACGCATACCTGTCATTGCACCAGTATACAACAATTCATCAGAGACTGTAAATGGATACCAGATACTCAACGCATTTTTTGATAAGGTCCTGCAGGAACATCCGAATATCATTGCGTTCGGAGAAGATCTTGGTAAGATTGGGGATGTCAATCAGGGGTTTGCCGGATTACAAGAAAAGTATGGAGATAAACGTGTATTCGATACCGGTATCCGTGAATGGACGATAATGGGTCAGGCGATCGGTATGGCTATGCGCGGGCTCAGGCCTGTTGCAGAGTTACAATATCTGGACTACCTGGTCTACGGACTTACTGCACTCACTGATGATCTGGCTACACTGCGACACCGTACGGCTGGGATGCAACAAGCACCTGCGATTATCCGCACACGTGGTCATCGGTTGGAAGGGATATGGCATTCAGGCTCTCAGATGGGTATGGTCGTACATGCTTTGCGTGGTATTTACATCTGTGTACCTCGCAACATGGTCCAGGCAGCAGGGATGTATCGCACATTGCTTCACTCAAATGATCCTGGTATCGTTGTCGAATGTTTGAATGGGTATCGTCTGAAAGAAACGATGCCTCAGAACATGGGTGTCTATACTGTCCCCCTCGGACTTCCGGAAATCCTGCGTGCAGGAGATGACATCACAATTGTCTCTTACGGTTCAATTTTACGACTGGCCTCCGAAGCAGCTGAATTGCTCGCTGTGTGGGGAATCGAAGTGGAATTGATCGATGTGCAGACCTTGTTACCGTTCGATCTGGAAAGTGTGATTTGCTATTCATTGCAAAAGACCAACCGTGTATTGTTTCTTGATGAAGATGTCCCGGGTGGCGCTACCGCATATATGATGCGTGAAACATTGGAAGTCCAGGGAGGATACCGCTATCTGGACTCTGCACCACATACATTGTCTGGTGCTGCACACAGACCGCTATATGGTTCGGATGGAGATTACTTCTCCAAGCCTTCCTTAGAGGATATTGTAGAGAAGGTACTTAGCATTATGCATGAAGTAGATCCTGGCAGGTGGCCGTAGTTGTGAGAATTCCTCCGCTGCGGTCGGAATGACAAGAATGTCAGAGTTCCTCGACTCTTTCATCGCTCTATGGAGACATTTCTCCACTTACTGTGATTGGTCAGATACTTGCCTCATTGATGATGCTGGTTGGTTACGCGGTGATTGCAGTTCCAACGAGCATTGTTTCTGCTGAGTCTCCATCGGGTACAAGGTCAAACACACAGGTATGTCGATATTGCGGATTGGAAGGGCATGATGATGACTCGGTGTATTGCAAGAAATGTGGCGAACGCCTGAATATCGATAGCGTATGAGAATATGAAGAAAGGTTTAGTTGTGTGTCAATGCCAGATCTGCATAAGACTTTCTGATCTTTTCAACGTCAAACATACTCTCTCCACTTTCGTGAGTTGTGGACAATTCCTCAATCGTCATTGAGTATGCCTTGCCAGTCATCCAATCCTGATTTTGTGAATAGAAGATCGCAATGAAACTGAGTGTCACAACCAGGATCAACGAGGCAGCGATGCTCAACAATCTTGCGATAGCCAACTTTCGCCTGCTACGTTGCATTTGCATCTTTGCTTCAATACGATCCCATGAACCACCAGCGGGAGCCACCTTAATATGTTCTGCTTGCTCGCGGAATTGGGTATATAGATCTTTCATTACGTTATCCTGTTTTAGTCAGTCTGTTTTTTTTTAACAACTCCTGCATACGTTTCTTTGCCAGAATCAATTGTGATTTTGACGTGTTGATGCTGATCCCAAGTTCTTCTGCAATCTCCCGATGTTTATATCCTTCGACGACGTACATATTGAACACAGTGCGATATCCATCCGGGAGCTGCTCCAATATCTTCAGGATATCTCCTGCATGCAGCAAATATTCAAATGTCGCGGGTTCCTGGAGGTCATCTGGCTCGATTTCCCGTACAAGGTGAAAGTTGTGTCTCTTACGTAGAAACATCAGGGCTTCGTTCACCATAATCCGCTTCATCCAGCCCTCAAAACTGCCTTCTTCCCGAAACGAAGAAATCTTCGTCAAAATCTTGAACATCCCCTCTACAAAGACATCTTCTGCATCCTCAGCCCGTGAAAGGTAACGACGCAAAACACCGAGAAGAAGAGGCCCCCACTTCCCGTAAAGAACCTTCTGGGCGACTGCATCACCAGCTCTACATCCATTGATGATTTCGCTCTCAGTCATTTGCCTGGCCTTTGATTGCAAGATGAAGAAATATCACTTTTTGGTGTGTTGACAATGTCATTCTATATATGAGTATTCTGCACTACTACTGTAAAGGTGGTAAATCGGGATTTGTTCATGAAAGGACATCTTTGTAAATGACCGATATCCTGCCCTTTACCAATGAGGACCTTGACGCTCTCGTCCATCTGACACCACCAGACTGGGGAAATATCATACCAGCTTATCAGCAATATCTACTCATGGACATCTGTAGTCCCTTCAAACTGATATCAGGTACAGAAATCATCGGTGTTGGCGCAGCAATAGATCATGGGATGACAGGTTGGCTGGGACACATTATGATTCATCCGGCTTATCGCTCAAAAGGATATGGAACGTTGATCACAGACTTCCTGATAAACTTTCTGAAGAAGCGGGGAGTCGCTACCATCTTGCTCAATGCAACAGAACTTGGCGAGCCAGTCTATGCAAAGCTTGGATTCAGGCCAGATACGCAATACAAGTTTTACCAAAAAGAGAGTAGCAGTATTCCAGAATTGAAAATGAATGCCATTGTACCGTGTACGAATACGTATTACGGGCAGGTTTTGGAATTGGACATGTTGATTAGCGGAGAGCAAAGGAGTAAATGGATCATCCCACATCTCAATAGTGCGATGGTCTGTTTAAGTCTGGACCATGTGCGGGGTTTCTATCTCCCTCACCTTGGAGACGGTCTCATCTATGCGATTGACGCAGATGCTGGTTGCGCACTCATGGAGCACAGGCTGCAGGATCATGCTCATGCAATGGTGCCCGAAAACAATGAACATGCTATTTCTCTATTGGAGCGAAATCACTTTACTGCGTATCGCACTGCCCGCCGCATGTATCTTGGACCTCCTCATTCCTGGAAACCAGAGAGTGTGTATAATAGAATCTCGGGCGCACTTGGGTAGAGAGAATATGGCTACCGTTAGCCGTTGGCCGTTTAGCCGTTTACCATCAGCCGTTAATTATCTTTGGCCGCTTTTATCAACATATGGAACTTTCAAAAAGATACGACCCTAAAGACATCGAACCACGTTGGTACGCCCATTGGGAACAAGCAGGTTATTTTCATTCTGTTCCTGACGAACGTGAAGCTTATAGCATTGTGATTCCTCCGCCAAATGTCACCGGGGTGCTGCACATGGGTCATATGCTCAACAACTCCATACAGGACATCCTGGCAAGAAAGGCAAGGCTCGATGGCAAAAATGTTTGTTGGGTTCCCGGGACTGATCACGCCTCAATCGCAACGGAAGCAAAAGTGGTGCAAATGCTACGTGAGAAGGGAATCAAAAAGTCCGACCTGACTCGCGAACAATTTATGGACTATGCGTGGGAATGGCGTGAAAAGTATGGCGGCATCATCTTGCAACAACTCCGTCGTCTGGGTGCATCATGTGATTGGGAGCGTACTGCATTTACAATGGATGAAAGCAGATCGACAGCAGTGATAAAGGTGTTTGTTGACCTCCATCGCAAGGGTAAGATCTATCGTGGACATCGGATGGTCAACTGGGATCCGCAAGCGAAAACAGTCCTCTCAAATGAAGAGGTGATCTACAATGATGAGGATACCACACTGCACTATGTGCGATATCCTGTCGAAGGAGGACATGGTCACATCACGATTGCTACCACACGTCCGGAGACGATACTCGGTGATACAGCGATCGCAGTACATCCTGATGATCCCCGGTATCTCGCGTTAATTGGAAAAAATGTCATTGTACCTGTAGCCGGCAGATCAATTCCGATTATTGCCGATAGTTATGTGGACCGTGAATTTGGTACTGGCGCGCTCAAGATTACACCTGCTCATGATCCGAATGACTTTGAGATTGGGCAAAGACATGGGCTGCCGGTCATAGATGTGTTGAATGCTGATGGGACAATGGCAGAGATCGCAGGACATTTCATCGGTGAGGATCGTGATGTCGCAAGGAAGCACATGACGCAGAAAATCGAAGAGCTGGGATTACTTGAAAAAACCGAAATCTATCGGCATGCTGTCGGACGTTCAGAACGTACCAATGTGATTGTAGAGCCGCGTCTCTCATTGCAATGGTATGTCGATATGAAGTCGTTGGCAAAACCTGCTCTGGATTCTGTGTTGAATGGGGAAATTCAATTCTTTCCGGAGAAATATCAGAATGTGTATCGGCACTGGATGGAAAATATCCGGGACTGGTGTATCTCACGTCAGCTCTGGTGGGGACAACGGATTCCCGCTTACTATCTCAGTGAAGGAGGAGATGCTGATGTCTTTGTTGCAGAGACGCGTGAAGAGGCACTTGCTCTTGCACAAGAAAAAACCGGTAATTCATTGCTGATCATAGACGAACTGAGACAAGATGAAGATGTCGTCGATACATGGTTTTCATCATGGCTCTGGCCAATCGCGGTATTTGACGGCTTTGATAACAATGCAGAATTCAAGTATTACTATCCGACAAAGGTTCTGGTTACAGGATGGGATATTATTTTTCTCTGGGTGGCTCGTATGATCATGTCGGGTTACGAATACATTGGTCAGCGACCGTTTGATCATGTTTACTTCACTGGCATGGTGCGTGACAAACAACGCAGGAAAATGAGTAAGTCCCTTGGTAATAGTCCTGACGCATTAAAATTGATTGACGACTTTGGAGCGGATGGCGTACGCTTTGGAATTCTTTCTTCTTCACCTGCTGGCGGCGATTTATTGTTCGATGAAAAATTGTGTGAACAGGGTAGAAATTTCTGCAATAAAATATGGAATGCCCTGCGCCTCGTGAAAGGATGGGAGGTGACGGATACAACAGATGCAAAGATCTCTGAAGCCAACTCTCTTGCTTGTGCGTGGTTTGATGCATTGCTTGCAAGAAATTTGCAGGACGTATCTGAGAAGTTTACACAATATCGATTGTCGGACGCGCTCATGGGATTGTATTCATTTGTATGGAATGATTTCTGTTCGTGGTTCCTCGAAATGATAAAACCGGCATATGGCCAACCTTTGGATCGGAAAACAATGGACTTTACCCTGCATGCATTCGAATCAATTTGCATAGTACTCCATCCATTTATGCCGTTTATCACAGAAGAACTCTGGCATCAGCTTAAGGAGAGAAAGGAAGGTGAAGACTGTATGATGTCGAAATATCCACCTGCAAAACACATAGAACAGCAAGTACTTGATTCTATGGAAGACCTTCGCACATTGGTGACAGGTATCCGTGAGTTGCGTAATGAACACAACATTCCAAATAGCAAACAAATCACACTCTACGCATCTGCTTCGAATCCACTTATCGAAAGACGAGGGAGTACTGTGTTGATCTGCAAACTCGCGCAGTTGGATAAGATTGCAACAGATAGTGACGCACCCGATGGTAGTATGCAGATTCTTGTAGGTCAGGAGAAATATTTTCTGGACCTCCCCATAGTTCGAAATATCGAAGAAGAGAGAGAGAAGCTCAACAAAGAACTCGAATACTTGCGTGGCTTTGTTTCATCGACTGAAAAGAAATTGAGCAACGAGCGATTTGTTTCAAATGCGAATCCTGAAGTTGTTGCACGCGAACGGAAGAAACTGGAAGATGGAATATCAAAACTCGCATCAGTTGAGGGAGCGTTGGCTCGCCTGAATTGATCTCGTCATTGGCCACATTCTGTCAAAACTTGCTTTTGATCTCAATCAATGTCAATGCCTACATCAGGTTATCATTCATCATTCAATTTTCATCATTCCTCACCTCATGATTTCCCCGGTTCTAATCCTGGTTGAAACATCTTAAAATCCCGCTCTAGTTTATCCTTATCGACCATTGCCTTCACATCACGCAGAAGTTGTTTTGCATCGTAGATGATGCCGTCTTTGATTGTATACTTTACACCACCCACTCGCACTACCTGATTGTCTTCAGTGAGTTTGATTGCACCTGTGCCATAGAGAACCTGAAGATTGGCGAGAGGATTTTCTTCGACAATGACGAAATCGGCTTTCTTTCCGATTTCTACACTACCAATTTCATCTGCCATGCCAAGTGCTTCAGCGCCGTTTAGTGTAGCAGCTCTGATCACTTCAAGCGGATGAAATCCTGCTTCACGCAGCAGTTCGAGTTCACGGATATAAGCAAAGCCATAAAGTTGGAAGATAAATCCTGAGTCAGATCCGGCTGTCACACGACCACCGCGATTCTTATACTCATTGATGAACGTCATCCAGAGTTTATAGTTCTCGCGCCAATCCGTTTCTTGCTCCGTACCCCAACTATGCCAGTATGAGCCGTGTGAGATTTTGCTTGGTTGATAAAACTGCCAGAGCTTAGGCATCGTATAATCTTCATGCCACTCGGCTCGTCGCGCGCGGTGCAGATCACGACTTGCTTCATAAATGTTGAAGGTCGGATCGATTGTGAAGTCAAGAGCCAGGAGTTCATCCATGACTTTGTTCCAATGCGCAGAGTAGGGAGCAGCGGCTTGTTTCCAGAGTCGACCTGCTTCTCCAAAGCGATCCTGTTCATTGTTATAGTTGTAGTCGGCGGGATAGTTTTGTACTGTTTGATTTTCAAATAATGCTTCAGGTAATCCATACCAATGTTCCATCGTCGTAAGTCCGGCATATGCAGACTTCAATACATTCCACCTGGCGACGTCCATTTGTGCATGATGACATGATGATCGCAGCCCGAGCTTTTTGTTCTCGTCCAGCGCAGCAGCCATAATATCAGGAGGTGCGCCAAAGAATTTAATTCCATCAGCCCCTTTGGCAGCATTGTCCCGTACCCATTCTCGTGCCTTCTCCGGAGAACTGATGCGATCGTCAAGGCCCTGGCCAAAATATGAGTATGCAAGGATTCGTGGTGCCGTGATCTTATTCTGATCGCTTCGGCGTTTTTGATCGAGTGTCCATTCTAATCCATTGCCAGCAGAAGGGTCGCGAATGGTAGTAATGCCATGTGCCATCCAGAGCTTGAAAACATATTCTGCATCGGCGCCTTGCGATTCACCGCCAATATGGCCATGCATATCGATAAATCCAGGCAAGAGATACATGCCAGAAGCGTCGAGTTCATGCCCGCCTGCTTTAAGTTGCGGTCTTTTAGATTCATCGATCTCTACGCCCGGATATCCGACGACTTCAATCCCCTTGATAATATTGTTCTCAACGATGATATCTACAGGGCCAATGGGAGGTGCTCCATTTCCATTGATGAGTGTCACGCCACGAATGATGAGCTGTGGCCAGGGGCCCTCACCTTCTGTGCGGGTGGGTGCAGGTTTGACTTGGCCGGATAAAATTGATGTAAGTAAAGTGAGTGTAAAGAGAATAACGATTGATTTCATTTCCGAAATGTAGATGAAACTATTGAGGTGAAGAACACGACGATGAATAATAGAAGGACTATTATGCAAACCTCAGCTTTAAGATGTCAAAGCAAGACGAGCTACAAATCTTCAGGAGTTAGGCCGGTATGTTTTGAAATTTTTGACAGCATAATCGGGCCTATTTCCTCATTATCGTGAAAAGCAAATACATAGTCCCATTTACCTGGTTTTGCAAGCGTTCGATGAGATCCGGAAGTTCTTTTAATTGTCCAGCCAGTTCGGCGCAAAGCGTCTGGCCTTTGTACTCGGCCAAGCCATCAAGCGGCAAACGTGATTTGGATTGGTTCCAACGGATGCTCACCATACTCTATACGTTCCGCAATCACCCTTAATGCAAGTGCTTGCGTTTTCGAAATTGCCTCTTCCCGGGTTTGTCCATAACACCAATACGCCGGCCAATGTTGGAATTTCGGCACGCCATCGACCATCTTTCTCACGAGCTATTTCAAGTCGCAGATCCATAGATATTCTCGTCCTTATGTTTAAACCGTTAAGATCAAAGCTATCTACAAAAAAGATGTTGGGAACAAATTACTCAGTCCTGCTTCGAAAACACACTTCTCAATAAATCAGTCTTCCTTTCATCCACATCATTCCGGATCTTCCCTTCTTTGACAGCAACGAGTGAGAAGAGGCCGTCGAGTCCTTTGTTATTGACGTGATCGTCGAGTTGTGGATTCACTTTACGGACAAAAGGGA
>JANNQA010000153.1:0-3507 GCA_031400515.1 Bacteroidota bacterium | reverse complement strand
CGCGATACCCGGACGATGTCGCATGTTTTCACCTACAGCCGCAACGAGTGATAGTTCTTCTTCAACCTGCACAGGATTTATAGCTCCTGCACGTTGTTCAATCAGGAATTCAGAATTGATATGAGACGCTGCAGTGCTTGCTGCTCCCTTGTCCACCCCAACTGTGATACTATGTTCTGAAGAAGATTGCGTGATAAAAAGGACATTGACATCTCCGGCATACAAGGCTTTGAATAAACGCATTGCCGTACCCGGCACCCCGACCATTCCAGGGCCAAATAACGTGAGCAAAGCAATATCCGGGATATGAGAGATACCACGCAGTGGCGCATCGCTCCCTTTTACATTTTCTGCGATCAGAGTGCCAATGGCATCTGGTTCGAAGGTATTTTTGATAAGAATGGGAATGCTCTTTCTTAGCACCGGTCGGATCGTCGGAGGATAGATCACCTTGGCACCAAAATGCGAAAGCTCCATGGCTTCATCATACGTGAGTGCCGCAATCGGTTCTGCAGAAGATACATGGCGGGGATCAGCAGTCATCACACCACTCACGTCAGTCCATATTTCCAGAAATTCCGCATCAACGGCCGCAGCGACCAAGGCAGCAGAATAATCAGAGCCTCCTCTTCCTAATACACTCATCGAACCATCTACATCGCGTGCTACAAATCCAGGCATCACAATGGTCTTATCACGGATTTCCAATAGGGAACGAAGATTCTGGTATGTCTTTTCTTCAACGATATGACCGCCGCGGTACTTGCCCGATGTTGTGATGTAATCCCGGCTATCAATCCATTGGGTTTCAATGCCTGATTCCTGCAGATATGCCGCGAGGATTTGTGAGGAAAGAATCTCACCATTGCTTAGCAGTCGGGCTTCGATACGGGGCGTGATCTCATTGGTGAGTTTGATTCCCAATGCGATGTTTTCGAGTTCCTCACAAATTGCATCGGTTTGTTGGTGAAGTGTGGCAATGCGTTCAGAATTTGTGAACAAGCCATCGATGACTTTACGATGGCGATTTCGGATTTCATGGATTGCAGGTAATACATCTATTCCATTACGTGCATTCCTCCCAATGGCCTCCAACGTATCAGTAACTCCGGTCATAGCAGAGATGACAAGGATCAGGCGGTCTTCCTTTGCTTTTGAACGCACGATTTGCTCGACTCTGTAAAACATCTCCACAGAGCCGACACTTGTGCCACCGAATTTTAATACCCGCATAGTATCGTGGTTTACAACTATGAGGCCAAAACTAAGGCCAATAGTGATAACTGAAGCCGCCGAAATGCAAAGGTTGAATCTACTCCGAAAGTGCTTCACTACCCCCGTCCAGCGCCATAGGCTATGGTCGGCGGCTGCATGACCCCTAGTGCTTGGCAGAGTAGCTTGGGGAGCTCCCGGAATTGCGGAATCGCCGCCCGCATGACAAATTGAAAATTTAATGCACAAAGACTTCCCCTTCAGGGCGCTTCAGAGGATAGAAGCGCGATGGCAAAATTGACTTTTCGGAGTAAACTCAAGGTTGATTTAGGGAAAGATAGACACGAATGGAGAGTGGGTTATTCTAAGGGTGGGATTAAGTGCTCAATGGTCATGATAATTGCAGAACATTATGCATTAACTAACGGTTACTTTATCGATGTTATTCTGAAGATTTGAACTATTGCAGAACATTATACATCTGGTAACGGTTACTTTATCGATAATATTCCGTCTGAAGTCACCCGTTTACGCATCTCACTTGGACCGTATCTCTTATAAATGCTTCATTCCACACCCTGAACTTGAACGGATCTTCTGCCGATCCTACAAGGACATTGCACCAACACGACTGCATACACTGAACTGATCTTGTGCCGACCCTACCCTTCGGAATTCCCAACCCGTTTCGCCTCGTCTTCAATACCGGTTTTGCGATTGCGTGACTTGACATTCGTATTGCCCAGGTTCATGCTGACACTCAGAGATACCCGACGGCTATCCCAGGCACCACTACCTTCGGAATACAAACCGTTGAATCGAGAGTATCCGCTCCACCCAGCTTCGTAGAAGAGATCATTGACACTGAGACGGACATTCATCTGCTCTTTCAGGAATTTGCGTTGCAAACCAAGGTTGAGGCTCCAACTTGTCTCATAAATAAAGACTCCTCCCCATACCCCAGGACCAGAGAACCAACCTGACACTTCTCCGGTGAATTTGGCGGGCAATTTGAAAGTATGCTGTTGATAGATATTGTACGACCATGCCTGTACATCCACAACTGCATCTCCGCCATAGTCTGCCTGGTTGTCGAGACGTGTGCCACTGAAATTCATGTACGCATTCCACCACTTGTTGACTTCAATTGGTAAGGAAATATTGGCAGAGTAAATCGTCTGTACGGCGAGATTATCCCATGTGATGAAACCTGCACGTGGGTCGGTATCATCCGGCGCGATGAGTCGAGTGATCTGATCCAGAGTCTTACTATAGGCAAGTTTGAAATTGTATCGGTATTTCAGGGTATATCCCAATTCGAAATTGTTGACAATCTCCGGACGGAGGAACGGATTGCCTTTACTGAAGGACAATTCACTGAGCTGCTCGCGAAATGGATTGAGCACATTGTAATCAGGTCTGTTGATACGGCGACCATAGTTGGCTGAAAAGACATGCTCGGGTTTGTATTGATAAGTCAAACCGGCAGAAGGAAACGCCGAGAGGTAATCCAATTCTACGGGAGGTTCCTGGAGTTCTGGAAGAAATGCCTGCAGATCACCGATTGCATCCGTCTGCTCAAGACGCAAACCTGCGGAGAAATTCCATTTCTCATTAATGGGTCTTGCAAAATTCACATAGCCGGCATACACATTCTCTTCGTAGAGGAATTGATTCGATCTTGTGTTGTTGATAATACGCTCAGATTGTGGAATGTCATAAAAGAGGAAAGTATTATCCGTACTCACACGACTCAGTTTTGCTCCTAAACCCAATGTACCTCCAAGTGCCTCCTTTTCATAATCCGTTTTAAAGGTATAAATGTCAATTTCGACTGGCGTATCATATGCAGTTTTGATCTCAGTGAGCAATGTCTCGTCATCAGATGCATAGTAGAGATTTGGTTGCAGATAATTAGATACATTTCGATAGCGACCGTAATCAACATCGATATTAAGTCGTGTCGCTTTGTTTTGAAAAGCGTAATTGAGATTGTAAGTGCCGTGATCCAAGTCTTGCACGGAAGCATTGGTTGCACGCAGAATGCTATCAATTGCACTACCAGATTCTGATCCGATTTCTATTCTGTTCATAGAAGAGTGATCACCGGTACCATGGTAACCGCCAACAAGAAATCCAACTGTATGCTTGTCGTTCAGAAAAAAGTCAGTGCCAATGCGGAAGTCGATGCCATTGTGATCACGTTCCTGCAGGACAATCTCATCCAGCTCCAATCCATTCTGAAAGCTGAGGAAGTACATTTCATTGTAGGATACGCCTTCATTATATCCAAGA
>JANNQA010000144.1:0-19534 GCA_031400515.1 Bacteroidota bacterium | reverse complement strand
TTCAAACTACCATCTCCCATATGGAGTAGCTCCGAATTTTGTGCTCAATGGCGAGACATACTGTGTCCCTATGGTCACAGAGGAAAGCTCGGTAGTCGCTGCTGCCGCCGGCGCTGCGAAATACTGGATGACACGTGGAGGATTTCATGCTGAAGTGATAAGCACCGTCAAACTCGGACAGATTCATTTCTTTTTCACCGGTCCGTCGTATGAGTTGGCGGCCATGATTCCTGATCTGAAGATTTGGCTGCTTGAAAGTTCTGCAGACATTACTGCGGGTATGCGTAAGCGAGGAGGTGGAATCAGAGATATTCTTCTGCGTGATTTCAGTCACGAGCTTGATGACTATTTCCAACTCATGGTGACATTCGAAACCTGTGATTCCATGGGGGCGAATTTTATCAACTCAGTGCTCGAAAGATTTACGAGTCTCTTGCCGGCATTTGTTCACGAGCGCTTTGATAGAAAATATCAGGTAGAGACCCTCATGTCTATTCTATCGAACTATACTCCGGATAGTCTTGTACGTGCATGGGTCGAGTGTCCGATTGCAGAATTAGGTTCCTTTAAGGGTGGCATCACTGCTGATGAATTCGCAGAACGATTTTATGATGCAGTACGCATTGCAGAGATCGATGTGTATCGCGCCACCACACATAATAAAGGTATCCTGAATGGTATTGATTCCGTTGTCCTCGCCACAGGTAATGATTTCCGTGCAGTAGAAGCGTGTGCACATACGTATGCCTCTCGTTCCGGCAAGTATCAGAGTCTGAGTCATTGTAGTGTGGAAGGAGATGTGTTTCGCTTTTCTCTGGAAGTACCTCTTGCCTTAGGTACTGTAGGCGGACTGACCTCATTGCATCCGATTGCAAAGACTTCTTTTGAGCTGCTCGGCAATCCTTCGGCAGAGACGTTGATGATGATCGTCGCTGCTACCGGTCTTGCACAGAATTTCGCTGCCATCCGGTCCCTGGTGACGACTGGTATTCAACATGGACATATGCGGATGCACCTGACCAATATTCTTTCGAGACTTGGTGCTTCTGAGGGAGAAAAGCTAAATGCTTATACCCACTTCAGTGATAAGGTGGTATCCGTATCGCTTGTCCGAAATTTTCTGGAATCACAACGTAGCATTCCGATTTGAGTCCGCAATAAACTGTTGCCGGATATCACCAACAAACGTAGAAAACAAGAAGACTCAAGTGGCTAAGACAAAAAGTACTAAAACCAATAAACGGAAATCTTTAAAGAAATCGTCCCGGTCGATATCTCAGAAGCGCGTCTTATGGATTTCACTTGGTATTCTGGCAGGTGTCACTATCCTTGCGATGAGTCCGCTTTTCAATGCTGGCTTCGTGGACATAGATGATAAGAAACTCATTCTGGATAAGGCGCGGATGTTTCTGGATAAATGGGAATACATTTTTACGTATTCATACAGAAGTCCCCATTACAAACCTGTCACATACCTGTCGTGGATGTTTGAGTATCGTGCAGCAGGTCCGAACCCGTTTATCTTCCATTTCAATAATATTTTATTGCATGTCTTCAATACGATCCTGGTATTTTTCCTGATTCGCAACATAGCACCAAAATTTGAGAAGCTCAAGGGACATGAGTTTCAGATAGCATTCTTCACAGCGCTGCTTTTTGGTGTGCATCCGATGCACGTAGAATCTGTGGGTTGGGTTGTAGAACGCAAAGATGTCCTGTACACTCTTTTTTACCTGCTGGGATTATCAGCATATGTGCGATATCTGAATGCAGGTAAGATGCTACCGCTTTTCCTTTCCGCAGGCGCATACTTCCTCTCAGTCATGAGCAAGTCACCAGGGATTACAATGTTACCGATGTTGTTTTTGCTGGACTTTGTGTGGCAGCGGAAACTGAGTGTGAAATTATTTGTCGAGAAACTCTTACACTTTGGTGTGTTTGCATTTGCGTTGTATGCATTGGGTATTATCGGGAGAAGCCATGGCGAAGGAAGTGCTGCAGCAATTCTCACTGAAAAGAAACTCGCGAGAGCTGAGAATATCGCAGAGCATACTTCGGTATATGGCAAAGCTGTACTAGCGGGGCTACGGGGATTTTTGTGGTATGTGCATTCATTGATTCCTGTTCGATTATCTCTCGGGTATCCGCGTGAGCAGATTATTGGATTCTTTGGTCCTGTGATACATGTGTTTCCATGGTTACTTGTAAGTGCTGCCGGAGTATTGTTGTGGTTTAGCAAACGATACCGGTTATTGTTTTTTGCACATGCATTTTTTTTCATTGCACTTGGTCCTGCGATCCTCAGGCTTGATCTGGGTATCGGCATCTATATGTCCGATCGATATGTCTACTTATCCGTTCTTGGTTTGATCTTCCTGATTGTCGCATGGATATTGACTGCGAGGGAAAGAGGCTGGTTTACAGAAAAAGTGAAGAAAGGCATTCTCATTGCCTTGGTCGCTATCACTACGATGATGAGTTTTGCTGAAAGCCGTGTGTGGAAGAATACCGAGACCCTTTGGACGAATGTGATCAAAAAGTATCCATCTGTTGATTATGCATGGATCAACCGGGCCTCTTACTATCGCGAACGGGGTTTATATGACCGCGCTCTGGAGGATGCGACACAGGGTATTGCCGTTGATGATAATGCCAATGCAAGAGTACAACGCGGACTGATCTACAGGCAAATGGGAAATCCACAGGCAGCACTAGCGGATTACAACCGTGCTTTGGAATTAGAAAAGGACAACACACAGGCATTCACGAACCGGGGAAATGCGTACCTGGATATTGGACGCTTTGAGCTAGCAATTTCAGACTATGAAAGGGTACTCCAACAAGAACCCGAAAACGTAAAGACCCGCGTGAATATGGGTATTGCATACTCTTCGCTGCGCAATTTTGCAAAGGCAGAAGAGGTATTTGCGCTCGCTGAAGAACACAGCAGTAGCTATGCAGATCTCTTTGTGAACAGGGCAATCATGAATTATGAACGGAAGGAATACGCAAAAGCATTGATCGACTACCAAAAGTATCTGAATCTAAATCCCAATGATCACCAGATCTACAATGACATGGGCGTTGTACATAGTCTCATGGGCAACCACCAAAAGGCGATAGAATCATTCACCAGAGCAATCAGTATCAGTCCCGTGAAAGATTACTACCGATACAGAGCACAAGCGTATGAAAGACTGGGCAATGCCGCTGCTGCTCAACAAGACCGGAGATTGGCGCAATGAGAGAAGAAAACTCAAACACAAGTGCAAACGCAAACTCAATTCGAATGATCTAGCCCTGAAGGGGCGAAAGACACTACCATTGGGCGCCGCCCAATGACTGAACTACATCTGCAGGATCTTCACTTCTACGCGCTGATTCTTTCTTCTGCCTTCTATCGATTGATTTGTCGCAATCGGAAGTCTCTTGCCATATCCCCGAAATGTGACGCGATTTTCCGGGATGCCTTTGCCATAGATATACTCGGCCACACTTTTCGCTCTGGCAGTAGATAGCTGATCACAGTATGCATGGTCAGGTAAACCATTCGTATGTCCTCCAATCTCAATCACGATCCGTTCGTTTTCGCTCAGGAAATTATAAATACCATCGAGTACTGCAAAAGACCCAGGTTCAATGTGAGTGGAGTCGGCCTGAAACTGGAGTTGTTCGATACGCAGAATCTGTCCGACATTCAATTCTTCGGCTTCCAGGACTTTCAGGCTTTCTACTGTCACTGCTTCCACGGGTTGTTCAACAGGAGTGATAGGAGTTTCCTCAACAGGATTATTCGCGGCCAATGCTGATTCATTGAGAGCATACGCGGTAGTCGTACTGCAGCCATTGATATCCGTCACGGTGACACTATAGGTTCCGCCCGATTGAACACCAATCTTCCGTCCGCTACCTCCGTCAGACCACTGATACGTATAGTCACCTCTGCCGCCGGTCGCATCGACCATGAGCGCAAATCCTTCTGCTGTCCTGTCTTCTGCAATAAGTGCGTGAAGGACATCAGGTTCAAAGAGATTTACAGCATCAGTGTACTCATTCCCCGCAAAATCCGTGATGACGACTTCATAGTTTCCTGCAGGCAACCCGGTGAAATTGTCTGAAGTATTCTCTGCGCCTGTCTGGGTATCGGTCCAATAGAATTGATATGGTGGCTGACCACCTTGCACATTGATCTGAATAGAACCATCTTTTGCCCCTGCACAAGTAGGATGTGACACGACCAGTGTACCGAGAAGAGGTGCATTGACGATAGATGTTTCAGGGTCAATCACTCTCAGCCCATCGTCTACAGAGGCAATCCAAAGTTGGTCGTTGTTATCTACAGCCAGAGCTACATTTTGTGCTACTGAAGACGTCGACTGGTCATTGATAGGAATAACAGTATCAGCATAAGGATCAAACTGTATGAAAATATCAGAGAGAAGATAGACACGCCCTTGTTTGTCAGTCGCAACTGCGCGAATCTCTCCGGAACTCAATCCTGACTGTACGTCTGTAGGGGTCCATCTATTGAAAGGGTCAACGAGCCACATCTCCGTATCGCCTGCGAGCCACGCACCTTCTGTATTGCCAGCAATAGCCGTGAAGCGTGTAGTTTGTTCGTACAACTTCCATTTTTTTTCACCTTCTGCACGAATCACTCCATAATCAGTACCAATCCATTTGATTCCCGACCCATCCACATACATGGTATTGATCTGTTCACTCGCCAGGGCGGAATTCTGTATAGTGTAATGATCAGATACTTCCTGTCGATTGAGAGAAATCACATGCACACCTTTGTTCGACCCGACCCAAAGCTGTGCCCCAGAGATCATCATACACCGGATTCTGAGATCGGTATCTTCCAGCGTCAAAAATTTCTTCCCGTCCGCACTCCAGATTTCATTTCCATTGCAAGCGGCAAAAACACCATGTTTTTTACTCCAGGCAAGAGCGGTCACGGATACATCATCCATGATGCGCGTCATCTGTCGGCTGTTGGCATCCATTTTACTCAGTCCTGCATTACTTCCCAGATAGATATTCTGGGCATCATCAATAATGAGGGCCGTAATGGAATTGGCCTGGCCATATAGAGATACCATCAGGACAGAAAAAGTCAACATTACAAGGAAAACACGCATCTCGAAGTCTTTTTGATTGGACAAAGTACAGAACGCAGGCCGAAGCCTCTTCGTTGTTGAACCGACAAAACTTTCCACCCTGATCGACAGGAAAGCCATTTCCAGGTTTGCTTTTGCCGGGTAATTCCGTCACGTACATGAAATCGATATTCTTTCCTTGATTGAATCCTTATATTTTGCACGCAAATCGCGGAAATGAGTACTCCAAAAAAGAAGAAAACCAAAGGCAAAGCTGTAAAACAGGGCACAAGAAAGCAGATTACGCGCAAAAGCCTCCTTACATACCTTCCCTGGGTTGGCCTTATCATGGGAACTGCATTCCTTTTTCTCTGGCCTGTGATTCTGGCTGAGTACACAGAACTTGACGACAAACATCTCATCCTGACCAATACCGAAATGTTTATGCGCAGGCCTGATAAGGTCTGGGTTATGAGTCTATTCACTCCGCATTACAAACCACTTGTATTGTTGTCATGGGTGATTGAAGGAAATTTGTTTGGGCTCAAGTCTTCAGTCTTACATTTTAATAACCTGCTCTTGCATGCCATCAATAGTGTTCTTGCTTTTTTTATTGTGTTGCGCTTGTCTTCATGTTTTAGCAGTACACGTACACGCGCACAATTGATTGCATTATTCTCAGCACTGTTGTTTGCCGTACATCCATTGCATGTAGAATCTGTGGCATGGGCCATTGAACGCAAGGATGTCATGTATACATGTTTTTTCTTTCTTGGAATCCTTGCCTATTTCAGATACCTGGATAAGCCATCATTGAAATGGATGTTGTTGACAACAGTATCCTTTGCAGCCTCATTGCTCTGCAAAGCACCAGCGATTATTTTTCCAGCGGTATTATTTCTGATAGATTGGGCTTATGGCAGACCATTGAAGTTGGCGCGGTTTACTGAGAAATGGCCTGTACATATCATGTTCGTGATAGGTCTGGCATTATTCGGTGTGTTTGGAGTGCTTGGCAATGTTGAATCCGGAGGCAAAGGGAAAGGTAAAGGGAAGGCTGTTGCTGCCCCTGTTGCAACTGAAGGGAGCCTTGAAAGAATGATCAGTGAGAAACCAGTTAGCGATGTATATCCACTTACCGAACTTCCAGGCTTTTATTCAAAAATTGCATTGATCGGACTGAAGGGGATTTTCTGGTATTTGCATTCTTATATTCCTGTAGGTCTGTCGCTCGCATATCCATATCGTGATTGGCTTCCGGCGATTGGTCATGGCATTCACATTCTTCCGGCACTGCTAGCGCTCGGCGCATTTTTTGTTTGGCGACGGCGAAAGGACAAACCCTTTCTGTTTTTTACTCATGTCTTCTTCTTTCTCACTCTCGCTCCTGCTTTGATACGTACCGGGCTTGGCAAAGGCATCTTTCTTTCGGACAGATATGTGTATATCCCCATTTTAGGATTGTTATTTTTTATCTGTGGAATACTGGTGAGCTGGATGGATAAGAAGAGTTGGCCGGTCAAACGTCAGTATATCGTGATGGGCACATTAGTATTGCTATTTGGTTCGATAGCGTTTTTGCAGGCAAGAGTTTGGAGGACAGGAGAGACACTCTGGACAAATGTCATCAACAAGTTTCCCAATATTGACTACGCGTATGTGAACAGGGCCATATGGTACAAAGACAACAACATGCAGCAAAAGGCAATTGATGATCTCAGTGTTGCAATAGAGTTGGACCGGTTCGACGACCATGCGTTGATTCATCGAGGCACGATACTTAGACAGGCAGGGAATAAAGAACAGGCTCTTGCAGACTTTAATCAGGTACTTAGTCATGCACCAGGCAATGAACATGCTATCAATGGAAAAGCAAATGTCCTCTTTGAATTGGGGCGCTATGCAGAAGCCGAAGAGATCTATTCGCAAGGTCTTAAGATCAAACCGAAGATGGTCACATTGCTGGTCAATAGGGCAGCCTCACGGTATTTTCTTCGCAAGTATGATGAAGCGCTGGCTGACCTCGCCAAAGCCGAAAGTATCGCTCCTTACTATGGTAGCCTCTATCAGAAGCGGACTGTCATTTACATGGCATTGGGTGATTATCCGAATGCGGTAATCGCTGCACGTAAAACAGCCCAATTCGAACCACAGAATCATGCAAACTTTGGTGATTTGGGTGTTGCCCTTCAGAATCTTGGAAGACACCAGGAAGCGATAGAGGCCTTTACACAAGCAATCGGGGTTTTTAATCGGGGTGAGCGATACTATCGTGCGCGTGCAAGATCTTATGAGGCGGTAGGTAATATGAATGCTGCTCAACAGGATTTGCAGAAAGCGGATAGTTTATAAATCGAAGAAGAAGTCCAAATATCGAATATCAACCCATCGGCTTTGCTCAGGGTGACAAAAATCCAATGTCCGAAATCCGACACTTCGACAAGCTCAGTGTGACAAAAGTTGGAAGTAGCTGGACTTTAGCCTTTTACATTTATGAATCTCCTCCGAAAAGGCGTGGGTGACCTCGCAGCGTTCGGCTTTAGCAGCGAAATGTTTGAGTGAGCACAACAGAACCTGCGAGCGTCAACAGCGGTGACTTTTCGGAGTAACCTTTCATTTTGCCTTTGTTTTCTAGATACCCTCTTAGAAAATTCTTATCAATTGAGAAAAAAAAGAATGTGTGATCCTTGATCTCCTTGGATAAAATGCCTAAACTCGCGAAATTTTCTAACCCCCCAAAATCCTAGACATATCAGTCAGACATTTCGGGCAAACGGAAAAATTCTGCTCACAGGAGAATATTTTGTGATGGACGGAGCCACTGCAATGGCGCTACCGACCACACTTGGCCAAACTCTGCGTCTCACTGAAGCATCTGGTTCTGAGGTCGCCTGGAAGAGCTATGATCCCAAAGGTCAGCTCTGGTTTAGTGCTTCGTTTGATCTGATGGACTTCAAAGCAATGAAGACATCTGATGCAACAATCAGCGATACACTCTCTGCGATTCTGAAAGCAGCCAGCAAAATGAATTCGGACTTTCTTTCGCACTGGAAGAAGTATAAAGTCGACACATTCCTTGAATTTGACAGATCGTGGGGTCTTGGCTCCAGTAGCACATTGATCAGTTGTATTGCCCAATGGGCCGAGGTGAGTCCCTATCATCTCCTTTTTGACACACTTGGTGGATCCGGATATGATGTGGCATGCGCACAAGCGGATGGACCTATTCTCTATCGCCTGAGTGAAGAAGAGTTGAGCATTGATCATGTGGAGTTTGAACCGGAATTTATCTCACAATTATATCTCGTCTATCTGGGACGGAAGCAAGACACTAAAGCTGCACGTGATCATTACTACGAAAATCGGACGCGGCTCAATGGTACCCTGGAACACATTTCTCGAATCAGCAATGCACTGCCTGATTGCACAACTCTCCGGGAGTTCGAAAAAGCAATCCAGGAACACGAAGACATTGTCGCAAAATGTCTGAACATGCCTAAAGTGAAAGATCTACACTTCTCCGACTTTTGGGGTAGCGTAAAGTCCCTGGGTGCATGGGGCGGTGATTTTATTCTTGCTACCAGTGAAGCAACAGATAGCGATACCCGTAACTACTTTACCCAAAAAGGATTCACTACCATCTTCAAGCTCGCAGAGATGATGAAGAGTGAAAGCCACGTGGAAGCTGAGGTGTAAAAAAGATTGTTGTAGCTGTAAGGCTATATGGAGACTTCATGATACTATCATTTGATAGTATCAAATGTACGTTTAAGACAGATGCGGGAAAAATCAGAGGTCGGTGAGCAGTGTCAATTCATCCTCTTATAAGATTGAAAAGGGGAAGTCAAAAACAGCGATGTATGCCAAGTTCAAGCATGCTTTTGATCTATTACCTAATCCTCTTGCCAATTATAGGTATCTCCTTCCGATGTAAGATTATCAGTACCAGACTACACACAAATACTGCAATAGCAAGGTAAAACAATGTCCCTCCGTCTCCCATCACTTCGATACCGAGCGAGGTGAAATGAAAAAACAGTGCTCCGCATATCGTTCCAAAAGCAAGGACTGCACCAATAGCCCGTGTGCGAGGGATAAGTAACAGGAAAGCAGCAATCAATTCTACGATACCAGAACCAATACGTCCCAAATCTCCCATTCCTGTCTTCTCAAAAATGTAAATGCTCTCTGCAGATCCGGTAAACTTGAAATACAATGTCTGCAAGAGGATGCCGGCGACGACAATGCTCAGAATCCAGGAGAGTATTTTCATCGTTAATTATTAAGAGATTGATTATTAGGAGATTTCACAACGGTTCGGAAACGTTGTCAAATCTTATTTCTTTCAATGCGCGATCATCACCTTCTCAACAATTCTCTCGGTATCGTTTTCTACGATGACGAGATACATCCCATTTGCAAGATTTCCGGTATACACTTCAGTCAGGTTGTGACTTGAAAGCAGTCTGCGACCGAATGCATCATATACCGTCACTAAATATTCGGTCCAGGGAGTCGCTATTGCAATACGACGGTCAGCAGGATTTGGAGATATTCTGATCGCAGTGCGTACGGGCTCATGAGTGGATACCGAGACTGCACATGCTGCCGAGAGTGGTGGTGCATCTTCGAATACGATATTCTCATCACCAGCCTGATAGTTGAGATAGGAGAAGAAGATCAGAAACATCTCATCGGTTGTCGCTTCACCCGCAGACACATTCTGAGGAGGCGAACTTGGATTGTGCTCATTATTCACAGTATTGTCATAGACAGCATCGGCAATCACGCGCGTGCCAAAAGGAAGGCGTATTGGTGATCTGAAATGATAGGCCAGTTGCCAATCAAAATCCCATTCAGGAATGTCAAACAATTCTATTGTGTCCATTGAAGGTAGGACTGCATAACAATTCATGGATGATCCTATCAGATGCATGTGTGGTAGTACTGATACAATGCTCACATTGGCAAGCACTACCGCTTCTGCATGGAAAGTACGCACTGTGTTTGCCGGGATAAACAATGGACCATTGGCAATCGATGTGATGTGATTGATAAGTGGTATTACCCTGATCTGCCGCAGACCATCTCCGTTTTCTGCAAACCGCAGATTGACTTTTGTAGAATCGATCTGTCCGGCAGTCTCGTGAGGATAGTGTGTCTGGATGATGAGATTCGTTGCATTTGGGATTAGAATTCCCATCCCATCTGGAATAAATTGTGCAGACTGCCCGGGCACCCAGCCTCCGACAAAATTTGCCGCGAAATCCCCGACACCACCAAAACAAGTATAGCCAGGTAATGGATCTGCTTCATCAAGTCCAAGGACAATATCGTTTGCATCTTCATACATGATGACATGGTGTACGATGCTTTTATTTCCAGGTACGATTTCAATGCCGGTGACCCATTTGTCTTCTCCAAAGTTTGTTTCAAACGCGAAACATCTGTAATCATCTGAATGATCTGCCTGACTTGTATAGTCGGCCATTTGAATCACACTACTTGGTATCACGATTTCCTCTTCATTAGGAATCTGCGGTGCTGGAGGAGCCATACTGAGATTCCCCGAAGGTGCATCTGCATTTACCCAGTTTACAATAGTCTGAATCTCTTCAGCAGTGAGAAGATTGTCATCGCGAAATGGAACATGTCCCGGTAGCGCCGGTGACGGTGGCATCGACCTGTCTACTACATATGCACGGACAGAAGCGCGTTTCGGAAAGATATCCTCATAGCTCATGAAAGGAACAGGTGCAACTCCTCCCGGATGATGACACTTTGTACAGTTGTTGTAGACAATACACGCAACATCTTCAGCCCAAGTGGGACTCTGTGAACGAGCGGAATAATTCAATGCCACTGAAGCGATCAATAGTGGAATTAACTTTCTGGTTGCCATAATGGGTTTTCTTTTTAGGATGGAAAAGTACGGGTAAAAGGGGAAAGGACGGAGAAACCGGAGAAACCGGGAAAACAGGTGAAACCGGAGAAACCAAACTGCGTAAACCGAGACAACGGGCGGGCAAACAGGTGAAGCCAGGAAACGAAGAAGTCCGCCTACGCTCGCTCGGCGGGTAAAAGAGGGTCGATAGCTATCAAATAAAACCTAAGGCAAGCAGCAATCCGATTACTGCTATTCCAACGGCAACAAGATATTGTACAAAGCGCAACGTCACTTTCTTCATCAACTTACTTCCGGCATACGCTCCGGCAAATGCCGCAAGAGTTGCCGCCATTAAAACAGGCCATGCATTCAGTATCTCGTGGCGGTCAAATTTTTTCAGGTAAACTGGCAAGCGACTGATATCGATCAACAACGCGATGACAATCCCAGAAGCGATGAAATTCTCCTTCATCATTCCCAATCGAATCAGAAACGCAGAACGCAATGCACCCTGATGACCCGAAAGTCCTCCAAAAAAACCACTGAGAGCACCACCAAACCAGAGCCATTTATTGCCCGTGCGCTTTTCCTTTCGGGATGGGAAAATTTCAACAAAAGAAAAAATCAATAATAAGAGCCCGATCACAACTTTTACTGGACTCGTAGAAAGTGGTGTGCCAAGCAATTTATATTGGACATGGATGGGAAATTCTGAAAGATATACAAGCAGAGATGCGCCAGCAAATGCGAATAGTAATGCCGGGATTCCGAAATGTAAAACGACTTGTTTGTCAGCGTGTCTTCCCATCAAGCCAACTTTGAAGATGCCGTTAAGAAAGTGTACAATGGCAGTCAAAGCCACCGCGACATCAACCGGATAAAAAAAAATGAATACAGGCAAGAGTATCGTCCCAAGTCCGAAGCCTGAGAAGAATGTGAGCAGCGATGCCGCTGCCGCAATCAGTGCGAGGAGTACAGTTTCCAAGGAATCAAACTTAAGAGAAAAGGGCGGAAGGGCAGAACCGACTTCGCGACAGGCTTCGTCGGTCGAGGAAGGCGGAACGGATCAACGGATGAAGTTCTTTGTTTTTTTTGAGTTTGAGTTTGAGTTTCTCTATGCTCAATGCTTTTTTTGAGTTTGAATTTGAATTTGAGTTTGAGTTTGAGTTTCTCTTGTTCTTAAGAACGTGGTTACTCACCGAACCAAATTGTATCGAGATGATTTACAAGTTCAGAGACGATTTTTTTCAACACCGGTTTTCCATTCGCATCGCGGATTTGTTTCAAGCCTCCGGTACTCATTGTATTAATCTCAGAGAGTACGCGAGATCCATCATCGCCAACCAGTGTATCAAAGCCGAACATCACGATGCCGAATTTGCGAATCAATTGTGCAAGATGTTCTGCGATGCGCAGGTCATCTTGATCGGCAATCGCATGGGAAGCAGTACCACCCCGTGCGACATTGCACATCCATTGACCGGGAGCAGGTTTTCGTAACGCTGACCCGATGATTTTTCCATTCACTACAAGAGTGCGCTTATCACCCTCAGACACGTTGTTCAGAAACTGCATTGCGAGATAGGGCGGTGACCATTGTTTGAAAAAAGGTCTGTGAAACATTTTTTCACCTGTTGCAGATTCTGCATATTCCAGTGTGAGTTTCACAATCCCCTGACCCGCATAGCTGAACAGCGGTTTTAACACGATAGCTGAATGGGCATGCAGAAATTTGATCGTATCCGATTGGTTTTTCACGACTTGCAATGGAGGACAGAGTTCGAAGACTTCTTGCAGAAAAGCCTTTGAAGAAGTCCGGATGATACCTGATGGTTCATTGATGATGTGGTCTTCCGGAACCACTTCTGGCAAGGCGTGGAATAATTTTGCAGGTATTGGTTGAGGTAGCCGAAGGAAGATAAAATCGTAATCGACGAGTTCTGCTTCGGAACTACTTGTTTCGAAAAGTTGCAAGGCACGTGTGTACGTCAGTCTTGGTACGGCAGGAATCACGGAGAGAATTGCATCAGTTTTTCCATCAAAAAACATGGCATTCTCAGGCAAACCACGGCTGGCGATATCGACAGAGTTTATGCTTTGATGTGCTGCCAGAGTCGAGGCAAGGGCATAAACCGAATTCTCCGAGGTGTGCCCGGTGTGATCGGTGAGGATAAGGATGTTGTAATCCATGTCAATCCGCAAGAATTTCTTTCATCAAAGCTTCGTCATCATCGAGAGACTGAAAAAGCTTGTGGCGGAATTGACCACGTTGAGTGAGGAGTGTCTGCGCCATCTTATCTATTGCAATTGTCGAGAGCACAGTCTGTATATACGCTTCTATAAGATCATCCAAGCCCAATCCAAGACTATTGAAATCACGACGATCCATGAGCAACAAGCGGCTGGTATCTGTTTGCCATTCACCATGCTCATTGAGTGTTGAAAGATTTGTGCCCAACATATCCCAGGACGAATCATCCGCAGAGAGTTTGTTTTTGAGTGGTGCATTTGCGCGTCGTGAATACACAGCAAGCGGCCTGATACCATTCAATGAACTACTGAGCATCATCCTAAGATCGAAGACGAATGTGTGCTCTTTACTACTCGGGACCATACCGACATGATACATGCGTCCATGCGGAGTTTTTGATGTCCATTGAAAATTTCCGATCAGACTTTGCACGATAAACTTGTCGTACTCGAAATCGGTGCGCATGAATGCATCGAGCTCTTTTTTTGTGATGATCGTGTATACGCCGGAGCCGGCATTGCTATAAGGGACTTTCACCACAGCCTGGCCTCCGAGCTTTTTTACCCAGATCGGCACCTCATTTTTGGATACATCCCAGATGGTATCGGGTGTATAAATCTTTAAACCGGCTGCGGCGAGTTCAGCATTGAAGATATCATAGGCTTTTGAAGCCACCAGTTTGTTGCGACCTCCTGCAAGGCAGGCAATCACCGGATTGAAAATACGCGTCTTTGTATGTATTGGTATCCGATTCCATGGCTTCTGTGTGACATAACGGAACGCTGCTCGAATCGGATGCCACACATTTTGCTCATCACGTACCTCCAATACCCCATCTGTGAAACGCACGGGTGTGTAAGGGTCATTGTCTCTGAACGTCGCGAGGAACACAGGCTCTTTAAACACATCTGCCATGACTGCGGCATAACCTGTATTCTCCATTTCATTTTTATCGTAGATCACAGCAAGACCTCCATGGATAAGTCCACGTTTTATTTCAGAGAAGGGCTTAAAGGAACGTTCGATAAGATTACGGTATCCACCCTGCTCCTGATGCTCGTCCTGAAGAGGCATGGATTTTTGACCGGAAGGACATGAGTTGTTTTCGATGACTACAATTTGTCGTTGTCCTTCTACAGAAGTGACATTGATGAGATCGGCACCAGCCCAGCGAAAAAATTGCAGATCATATGTCAGCATATCATGGAGTACTGACGCGTCTACCGAAGGATGCAGATGGCAATAGCGCTGAATCAATCTTGACTGACTTAGGTTTAAAAAGAAATTGAGCAAAGGGTGTATTGTGGCGTTATGGGCTTTCTCATACCAATGTTGTCTTGAGTCAAAAGATCCGGGTTGAACAAGGATCGCGTGGGTATGTGTTCCGGTGACCAGGTGCTATGTGTGTTTTGTGACGGCAAGTTAGAAGAAGAGGGGGAAACTGGTGAAACTGGGGAAACAGGGGAAACCGGTAAAGCGGGCAAAGCCGGTGAAATCGGAGAAAACGGTAAGGAATAAACGTAGAGTAGCGGCGGACCTATGTGTCCGCCTCGTGCAATTTATATTACCGGGGAAACAGGTCAAACCGGTAAAGCGGGCAAAACGGCGGACCTATGTGTCCGCCTCGTGCACTTTATATTACTGGGGAAACAGGTCAAACCGGTAAAGCGGGCAAAGCCGGTGAAACTGGGGAAATGGTTCTAGGAATAAATGTAGAGTAGCGGCTGACCTATGCGTCCGCTTCGTGCACTTATATTATGGGAAACAGGGGAAACCGGTAAAGCGGGCAAAGCCGGTGAAATCGGAGAAAACGGTTAGGAATAAACGTAGAGTAGCGGCAGACCTATGCGTCCGCTTCGTGCAACTTATATTTCGGAAAATTGGGGAAACCGGTGAAGCGGGTAATGCCGGTGAAATTGCTAAAGCAAAACAGATAGTTGTTTCGTTGACTTTTTTGTCGGCAGAAGCGATCTTTGTCGGACTTAAAATTTTATAAATATATACCATGTCTCTCTTAGAAAATTTCAACACATACCGGTCAAAGATGAATGACCGCATCCTTGAACAGAATCATAAAGTCACCAATCGCTTCTTTAGTCTGGACAATCAGACGTACCAGGATGGCCCCCTTGATTCGAGAACAAAAGAAATGCTTGGACTGATAGCCTCCTATGTCTTACGCTGTGATGATTGTATCAAATATCATCTCGGCAAATGTCATGAGGCAGGTGTAACCTCTGATGAGATATTTGACATCCTTGCTGTTGGAAATATCGTGGGTGGCTCTATCTGCATCCCGCATATGCGTAGAGCTGTAGAATACTGGGATGAACTGGTTAGTCATTCCTGATCATACTGTGCCATCATTATTGTACATGCGAAAGATTGATATCAGCATGCGCAACGGAAGTATAATTGCACTCAAAGCACTTGCAACCCCAAAGAAGATCATCTCGCCCTGGATATAGCGCAGGAGTGGATACTGTCTGGCAAGAGGAAGGTGGTCCACTACAGTTTGCAGGCCCTTTTCTTCGAGATAGTTCGAAAAATCGCCAAGACTCATGATGATGATAAACGTAACGATCGTACTGCCGGCGAGAATGAGCAATTTCGGCCATAGCATTTTAGCAATAAAGGTGTGTTTCAGGAAAAACGTATATCTGGTGAATGTGATAAAGATCACGATGTAAAGCGCATTTGGAAAATAAAAGGGATAGTCGTGCGTCTGCAGCCAAATAGGTAGGAGAACAGCGCTAATTGCAATCAAAGTAAATCCCCACCAGATCAATTCGAGTTTACGCCGGAGTTGAGTAGCATTCATCTCGTGAAGGTAGTTCGGGGGAAGTATTCGGTCATCGAATTAATTTTCTTGTGTGGAAAACGGATATTTCACCGGGTCGTCGGATGGACAACTGGTCAAACCGGATTGTAACGAGTCCACCGGGGCAAGCTGAAATACCTTGTGAAATGTCTGAGATTCCTGTAGCTTTCACTTGGATTTTCAAAAAAAGGTGCATATTCGCTACCGCTACGTTTACAAAATGACTACACAATATTCCTGACATACACATTCTCACCTCAGAATAAGATCAGCCTATTGCCATTCTGTTGCTTATCATGAAACGTAAGAAAAACATAGCGGATCGGTTTCATCCGGATAAATACCGGGATGGACCCAAGAAGCCGCCCAAACTCAAACAGCCGAGGTCTACATGGGATGATGAAAACCTGGACGAGGCATTCGATGAGTGGATGGATATGCGTCGCTGGAGTGACGACGATTCTGAGGAGTAGCGGAGTTTCTGTTCCGACCCAAAACCGTATTAACGCCCCATTAATAACTGGGTTAAATTTCCAATAAATCGTTTGCCCCCTCTTGCAAACGCGTGATGACGCACTATACCTTGTAGGTATTATTTATCTAAATTTTCAAACATGAAACGACTTCTCCTCTACACATTGCTGGTCTTTATTGCCTCCTCCTGCTCGGAAGAATATCTTCTGGAACGTAAAGAGGATAAGCTGATCGGTACCTGGGAATTTGAGAAGGCATTTTACCAAGCTGACAACAAGTTGTTCAGAGATGATATCACCCGCGACTATCGAGACGATATCATCGAATTCTATGGCGACTATACAGCGGCTTACGTGGACTATTCGCTCAATGCAGTGTTTCCCGGCGACTGGCAGATCATTCTTGATAAGGATTATTATCAGACCGAAGATTCCAGTGGGTTGGACCTTGAATTTTTTATCGATGCGGTTTTCTTTGACGGATTGGCTGGAGAGGACTTTGAATTCTTCGGTTCCATAGATCGGCTGAACAAAGACGTTTTGAAGTTTGAAGCGCGTGATAGAAGAGGGACATATACCTTCAGACTCTGCAGACGATAATCTTTATTTGAATGCAGTCACACGGAGATCATCGATAAGGAGATATTTTTCACTTCCGGCATTCCAGATGTCTACGGCACCCTGATTGAAGACTGCATCTTTAGGTAGCTGCAGATCTACGGAGATTTGCTGTGTTTCGCCATCGCTGAGTTCGCGGTAAATGCGGATGAATTGTGTCTTCGTCATTGTGTCTCCATTCAAAAGATGTAATCGGAACTGCGCCATTTTCCATGTATCCCATTCTTTTTGAGCACACTTGAATGTCGCCGTAGCGCGAATCCATTGCGTGTGCTCCGGAATAGTAAATTTCATCGTAGGTGAAAATTCTCTTCCAGGTCCAATACACAAAGCCCTATTTCCGGAAATAGAGTTGATCGGACAAACAATTGTACTATCCTGATCTTCGAAATCTAAATGCATGATTGCTGTTCCATCGCTCTTGCCCGTATACCACTCATCATTGTCCAGTCGAAATTGTGCTTCATCTGCGACCTGGTACCTGCCCAGAATTTTCCAGAAATAGGCTTTCGTCATTTCACCTGCACGAAACAGTCCGCCCCGATGTGCCTGATGAGTCAGCCAGAGATTATAGTAGATACATAGTGTGAGGATCAGAATCCCTGCAATGCGGAGGGGCTTGTATCCAGCAACTTTTTCTACAAAAGCAGCAAGAGGAAAAGCAAGCACAGGATACAATTGCACCATTGCGCGCTGACCAAGACTTCCACCATACCACCAGATATCCCAGGCCCATGTGATATACATAAAGAGGACAGCAAGTGCACAAAGTGGATAGAAAAGTGCTTTGTTTTTTTTCCAGAGAAAATAAAATCCAATGAGTGAAAATAGCATTACCGGAGTATAGATCAACCATCCTGCACGATAACTAAACAAGCCGTTCAGAATATGGGGACTTAACCAACTAAAGCTCTGATCCTGATAGCTGTAGACAATCCAATCACCAGTGGCATATTTCCAATACATCATCTGGATCAAACCCATACACACAAACGCAGCCATCGCCGCAAACAAGTGAGTCCAATGTTGACGGAAAAATTTCATCCTCGCATTCATTGCTTTCTCGCTTCCAATTCCCCAGAGCAGCGGTAGAAGGATTGCAATCGCTTCCGTAGGGCGAGTCAATGCCATGAGCCCTGACACAAGTCCAATGACAATGGCCGTAGGTATCGTTTGTTTATTCCAATATCGATGGGAGAGAAGGACCAAAGCAGCATACCAGGTAAACAAATAATTGTGAGTCATAGCATGATTGATCGCCGCATAGTCAAGATAGTTTGTCGCAAACGCAATGGTCAACAACACAATCGCCACAACACCCTCACGGAAATACTTGAGCAATGCGATTCTTAAAAACCACAGTCCCAGGCATGCAATCAGCAAACTGCCGAGAGAGATAGCCAATTGATAAGGTCGCGAGAAACCATCCGCAGGATATGAAGTCAGCGGAGTGATAAGATCTGCGATAAGAAAGAACGGGAGATACTGCAATGCCAGGCCACCAGAATATTTCATTACCATATTACCACCAGGATGTCGGTAAGCCTGGTCACCAGGACCGGGATCATAACGGTTCAAAATATCAATGCTCCAGGAAAGTTGTTTGGCATCGTTATAGATGAGAAACGCAGGCAGATAATAATAGTACCCCGAGACATCCCAACTGATAGTTGCCTCTGTGCGATCGAGTTTCCATTTTGGATAGTAAAGTAGACCACCCGCAAGGAGGAAGGTTATACATACCAGATATGCAATTACTGATTTGGACACAAGAAGAGATAAAGATTGGCGATCAAGATAATGATACAAAGACAAGTGGTAGTATCGAATTATTTAACTTCCTGGGATTTCATTCGCTTGCATTCAAGCTGGACATTTCCAGTCTCCCAGTTGCATTCGGGCGTGTGAAGCCTTTTCGCACAACACATCCTTCAAGCGCAATTCCTAAGGCTGTAAAAACCTATCTGCGTTTGAAAGAGATGTTCCAAGGAGAAGAGCGTAAAACTTGTCCGACATCGCCTTCTCCACCAGAGGCGGATTCGTGCACCTGCGCCATATCCGGCTACGTCGACGGAGCGCGGAGCGAAGGCTGACCAGGCGGAAGAAGTTTCAAGGATAAGGAACGTAAAACTTGTCCCCGTCCGACCAGGTCATCCGGGCGGGCGACTGACCAGGCGGAAGACGTTTCATGGAGAAGGAGCGTAAAACTTGTCCCCGTCCGACCAGGTCATCCGGGCGGGCGACTTATCAGGCGGAAGACGTTTCAAGGATAAGGAACGTAAAACTTGTCCCCGTCCGACCAGGTCATCCGGGCGGGCGACTGACCAGGCGGAAGAAGTTTCATGGGGAAGGAGCGTAAAACTTGTCCCCGTCCGACCAGGT
>JANNQA010000105.1:0-63060 GCA_031400515.1 Bacteroidota bacterium | reverse complement strand
GAAGACGTTTCATAGGGAAGGAACGTAAAACTTGTCCGACCGACTGGGCGGAAGACGTTTCATAGAAGGAACGTAAAACTTGTCCGACCGACTGGGCGGAAGACGTTTCATACGGAGCACATAAAAAGGCATTTCATACGGAGCGCATAACGCATATCCCTGGCTTGTCGTGGCTGGTATTACTTGGATGAGCACATAAAACATGTCCCCGTCCGACCTGGTCATCCGAGCGGGCGGCTGACCAGGCGGAGCACGTTTCATGAACCGATAGACTAATCAAGAATCGACGATGTTCGATCTTCATCGACCCGCCCGAATGTACTTCGGTACGGGCGGGGAATCGCGATTCTTCAATGGAAGCCGATTCAAGTGGCGACTCCTGAATTACTTTTCCGCACGGCAACTTGCAAAAACTATCCGGATGAAATAGGAAGTGTCTTTCCAGAGAAAAGGTCGAATTCTAATTCATAAACAGCTTGCAAAACAATTCCGTTCCGAATCCGCTGATAACCAACCTCTCCTTTTTATCTGAAAGGAGTTTCTGTGTCCAGTCTACGATGCCGCCATCCGCAAGATTGACAGTTCCATTAGCTGTTCTTATATTGATTTGAAACTGAACTGGTGAGTAGTAGTTCCAGTTCTC
This sequence comes from Bacteroidota bacterium, assembly GCA_031400515.1. Lineage (GTDB taxonomy): Bacteria > Bacteroidota > Bacteroidia > Chitinophagales > Saprospiraceae > DATDQA01. The sequence goes on along the minus strand of JANNQA010000105.1, from coordinate 62,417 downwards.
ACGAAGGGTTGGTTGATGTGTGAAGGTGACGTTCTGTTTTTCCAACGTGTCAGCAATCGTTCTCCAATCCACACCGGTAGTTGAGTATTCTTTCATGACGATATCGATCTGGATATGTTTTGCTGACTCAAAACTCCGGATCAACACGAGATAATATCCGATATGCTCAACAAGTTTGCGCAATTCAAATTCAAAGCCACCGGTATCCCGACCGGCAGATACCAGGGTGAGTATTTTGAAATGCGCTGTATGTCCTTCTTGCTTTGGAAATTGTGTTCGGACGAGTCGTTGAGATGCACAGAAGTTTATCTCAGTCCTCAGGTTGGCGCGCAACTCATGTCTTTGGCTTGCGGCATGCAGGGCCAATACATTTGTGCAGTCGGACACGACATCCTGTGACCTTACTGTATTGACCACAAGACTATGATCCACTGAGGTGATGGCGCTGACTACCCCCAGAGGCGCGAGTGGAGATAACTCGATGGGTTCAAAATCTCTCGGTAGCAGATCAAATGCTATTGCGTCGAATTTATTAAATGTCCGGGGTGAAACTGAACTTGGTTGCACAAAACGATCTGTGGACATCGCTTGTCTAAGTGATGCAGGTGAAACATCAGCGGCACGTGCAGTAAAGATATGTGTCAGAAATGTCGTCAGCTCACTTGTATTAAGTTGCTGTGAAAGAATGCGAAATGTATCGTGAAGCTGATGTCTGTCCAGTACTTTGTTGATCAATGTTGCATTCATAAGAATTCATTTTCCGAAGGCTGTAAGATAGGACTGAACATATTCTTCCTTCTTCTTAAGGCGGTACTGCATGACCCAACGGGGATGGGGGAGAGGTATGATTTCCCGAAAGAACAGATGTTGATTGTTCAATTTTTCCAGATACTGAAAGTTCTTTCCTTGTCCGAGACAATACACCCGTGCTGTGCTTACTCCGAATGCAATCTGCGCATGGAGATGGGAGATAATAAATGGCTCAACAATCTTCATCAAAGAAGTGTCGTCATAATAGTTGTAGTTTTTATCGTCCTTCACGAAACCTAGTGGACAGAGCGCGCTGATATACATCTGCTTGTAAAAGACATTGCAACCGCCGTATGCATTGATTACATCGTAGACAAACAAAGAAGATAATTCCTGGCGTTTCGTAAACGTGTTTTTTATTCCACATGCTGTTTCCAGCCGGATCGGATCGGTAAATGGAACGCCTGTGATTCCTGCACCAAATCGGCCTGGGTTGATTCCGAGTATGAGAGAACGTTGCACATTGTCGTTGTAATACTTACCATAGAATGTGCGCATACAATTTTGCGTTTCTATGTCCTTGTATGGATAGAGCCATTGTACACCATGCGGGAGTTTCAGATCGCTATGCAGATTGAAATGATAATCGAGGATTTTGTCAGACCAGTTCATGCATGTAAATGTAAACGATAGTGAATTGAACAATTGGCATTCGCTATTTTATCCTCGTTTAATTTTGCACTTGCACTTGCACTTGAACTTGGACTTCGCATTGCCTATATTTGTTTCTATGGGTTTGAAAGTCCAATATTTACCTCAGTACACAATCGAAGACTATATGTCCTGGGAAGGAGATTGGGAGCTCATACATGGGATACCATATGCGATGAGTCCCTCTCCGACAAGTGGACATCAGCGTACTGGGTTGAATGTTATGCATCTTCTTAAAGACACTATCGATAAATCATCGTGCAAATGTGAAATATTCTACGATCTCGATTGGCATATAAAAGTAGACACAGTGGTAAGGCCAGATGTTGTTATACTCTGCGGAGATAAATTGAAAGATAATTTTATCAGTAGAATTCCCTCCTTAGTCGTTGAAATATTGTCTCCTTCAACTCAAGAAAAAGATCGCACGCTCAAGGCGGAACTCTATGCAGATGCTGGTGTCGTAAACTACGTTATCATCGATCATCTGAAACAATCTGTTGATGTGTTTCTTATCACGAAAGGAAAGTATGAACTCAATCAATCCCGAACGCTCCTTTTAGGCGAATGCGAAATTGCGCCAAATTGGTCCAACGTCTTTGACGATTAGGTTTTTATCATTCAATATTCGTAATTCGTGATTTGTTATTCATCACCCATCATCTATCATCCATATTCCTAATCCACTCCCTGATCAATTCAATCCCTTCTTCATGCGGTATCTGTCTGTTGATCTCTGGCATACGGATACCCGGATCATCTGATTCCATCCGAAACAACAGAATTGATTGATTTGGCTTACCGGGCACGATATTGAATTGCATACCTCCGCTTCCACGTCCTGCGGCAACAGGTGGCTTCATCACACCAAAGGAGTGAGGACTGCTTTCATCATAGTTGAGATTGAGCCCCGATGTACGTGCAGATCCTTCAGAAGAATGACAGTGCGCACAGTTTGCATCAAGATATGATCTGGCACGCGCTTCAATTGAATAGCTTTCATTCTCATAGTCGACCAATTCTGGTATCATTTTCAAATCTTCTGGCAATCCAGAGAGCATGTGATTGCGCTGCCACATCAATAATTGATTGTCTTCTTTTGGACCACTGAGTTGTCGTGCGGTGATGCCGAGTGGCAGGAGTAGATCATTCTTATTATGACAGTTCTTGCATTGGTTTGCATCAGGAATGAGATAGAGGAGTTGTCTTTTTTTTCCTGCAATGTCAATCCAGGAGATATCTGTCGAGCCACCTGCGATAGCTTTCGTTGCTTCTGTTTGTTTCTCATTCCATCGATATGACATTGCATGCCAATTACCCTGATCTCTTACGATGAGTCTTGTTTCCAGTATTATTCTGCCTTTATCCGGTTGTCTCTCGTCAATGAAATAGTAGAAGTTCTTGATCAGGATCGTACCATCAGGCATAACGAATGCGGATGTAGTATTGAAATGAGCGGACTTTCCTGGCGGAAGTTTGATAAACCTTGACTTGTGAGCATAATCTGAATAGAGCGGAGCATTGACGGTATAGGGTATCACTCCTGAGGAGGGTTTTAGTTCAGCGAGTGGCGCTTCAAATAGATGCCATTCAGAGAGTGTAGCCGGCCATTGGTATGAATCTGTCGTTCGCAAATTGAACGTAATGACCATAACTGCCAGGAAGATGCTTCCAGGTACATACATTGATGCGAATAAAAGGTGTTGCATTAAAAGGTATTTGACTCGTACCTTCTTTGATTTACTGACATCGGAATAACTCTAGATCACGAGTCAATCCTTTGAATTTATTTCCCGCGTCGATATTTGCAAAGGTCTCTTCCTTGTTATTGTAAATGCAGATTTCATATTCTGGAAGAAGTCTGCCGGTCGATGGACTCACCGAGATGTCTTCCTGAATACCATCGTAGATGATATGAGGCACCTTACGACCAAATTTCAACAAGAATAGTTTTCCAAACTTGTTTTTCAAGATTGGCCATCGCTTTTCTCTTGTATAGGTATTGTCATGTACATAAATGCGTGATGGGTAAGGATTATAGCTTTCATCCTTGATTGGGATTTCCGTGACATAGTAACTCATGATCGCTGTTCCGACGGTCCGATTATTCGTGATTTCATTGTCATAGATCTCAACATCGCTTGTGGCAAGAACCATAATACCCGTGCCCGGAGGTACTTGTCCGACGATGTTACCTTGCGGTGCAAAGTTCTTGTAGTTATTTTCTATCACCTTGTTCTTATACACCTTCACATGTCCGCCTTTCTTGATTTCAAGATCCGGGAGATCAAAGACCAAAATGCCTCCCGTATTTCCAGTAACAGTGTTCTCCACGACATCCGCGTGCGTTGTGTTCTCTATTTCTATTCCAGCAACATTTCCTTCTGCATAACATTTACGTACAACGACTTGCTCGCATTGACCAACATAAAGTCCGGCATCTGATGCACCATAAGCCTTGCTTTCATACAACAATACACGCTGACATTGTACTGGGTAGAGGCCATACGCGCCATTCTCTTTATCCGGCTTCCCGCTCCATTTGGCTTCTACGAAGAGGAACTGGATATCATTCACGTGTTGCGCCTTGATGCCATCTCCTTTTGAGTCGATGACAGTAAATCCTTCGAGCCTGATCCCTTCGGAATTCGTAATGCGAATACCTTCACCACCTTCTATTTGCCCCGCAAAAGAAAGGATCGTCTTTCCCATACCTGCACCTTTGATGTGAATTTTCTTCTTTCCTTCCAGGGACAACGTGCGTGTGAAATGAAAAATACCTTCGGGTAGATTGATCGTGGAGCCATCTTCGACAAGTATCCATTCTTCCTGCCATGCCTGTTGGATTTCAGGTTGACCAAAGACGATGGAGGGAATCCATGCGAAGACAAGTAAAATATAAAGGCGTCGGAACATGCAGATCATTATTGAATATCTATTCACCAGAAAGATGTGTTTAAGTTTGCAAAACGAAGATAGGGTTTGGGATTTACTGTTCTTCATAAGATTTCCTTCGTGAACTTCGTGTTCTTCATGGTTACAAAATGACCATATGGGTTGCCCGGAAGCCATCGACGGACATGTTTGCGATATCGATCATACTGTTCACCAAACTCCTTTCTCAGATATGGTTCCTCATAGAAAATGATAAATGCGTTGAAGAGCATAAAGACAATTCCTGCATAGATCAGAAATGTCTGTGATTGAAAATACAGTGTTTCACCAACCAACATGATCATCACTCCGACATACATCGGATTACGCGCGTACTTATACGGGCCCTTGATCACAAGATGACGCGCCGGATCGAATGGTGACAACGTTCCTTTTCCAAATCTTGCGAACACATAAATGCATGAGAGTAAGATGCTGGCGTCAATTCCGAAAAGAAATAATCCTGACCATTGAACCCAACCCATTGGAATGTCAATATCTAGCCCTTCATTAAGAAGGAAATAGGGAATGAGAACCGTGACTGAAACAGGGCAAACCGTCGTCCAAAGAAGATGTCTGAGAAAAAGTGACACGGAAATTCAAAATGTGCTTCAAAGTACAGATTATCGCCGCAGGTCAACGCGCTTTGGATTTTTGTCATTCCGAGCGAGGAGTGCAACGACAAGTCGAGGAATAAAGGGCTATTCTCAAATTTTGCCCGCGAGTGGGTGAAGACGCGTCTTCACCCACTCGCGGGAGGTATTACACGATCTCACTCATTCCTCGACTCTCCGTCTAAGGCGGATCGCTCGGAATGACAATAGACCTTCATTCTTTAGGTTGTGGAAACCCTCCTTATCCAACATGTCAGTATCATCAGGGGCCGTAGAATGCATATCTTGACTCGACGTTATTCACCTCCAAACTGAATCTCGAAACCAATGACTTACTTCAGATGCTTTTCTACTCTGTTCCTCATTGTTATTTGGGGTGCCTCGGAAGCACAACTCTCTATTGACACTTTGAACGCGTTGTACAAAAAAGCCTGGGAATTTGGTGGAATACCGAGACCGTTGGATACAAACGCTCCGGAAGACGATCCAAGGCTCGCAGATATGAGCATTGAAGCTATTCGATATCGTGAAGCTTTCTGGAAAAGTGTACAGCATAAACTTGACCATGTGAATGTCGGATCATTAAGAGATCAGGATAGAATCAACTTCGAGGTCTTTCGTTACATCGTCGACGATAATGTTGCCGAGTTTGGACATCATGCGTATTTGATGCCTTTCAATGCAGAAGGTGGATTTCATACTGAGTTGGGATTCATTCCAGGTTCATCTGCTTTCGATACAAAGGAGCAGTACGAAAACTATCTGACCAAACTGTCTGGTATTCCAGAATACATAGAACAGCATATTACCCTGTTGAAAGATGCAATAAAAAAGAATTACACCATGCCATCTATCATCATGCTGGACTTTGAAAATACTGCCGAAGCATATGTGGCATCTCGTCCCGAAGAAAGCATTTACTTCAGACCCTTCAAGAGTATCCCGGAATCTATTTCGGACAGAGATGCAATAAAAAACCGTGGATATCAGGTTGTTTCCACTGAAGTGATTCCTGCGTATAAGAAGCTAGCGGATTTTTTAGCGAAAGAGTATATCCCATCGTGTAGAAAATCAATTGGCGCTACGAATCTTCCGAGTGGTAGGGCATACTACAATCAGCGTTTACAATACTACACCACACTCGACATGACTGCTGAAGAGATCTTCGCAATAGGTGAGAGAGAAGTAGAGCGTATTCATGGAGAAATGCAGGTGATCATCGATTCACTGGGTTTCGATGGGAACTTCGCTGACTTTCTGCATTTTCTGCGTACCAGTGAGCGATTCTATGCGAAGACACCTCATGAATTGCTCGCCGAAGCAAGTTATATCAGCAAGAGAATTGATGGGCAATTGCCTGGGTACTTTGGAAAACTACCACGATTGCCATATGGCGTGGATCCCGTTCCTGCAGAGATTGCACCGAGATATACTGGCGGAAGGTATTCTCCGGGTTCATACAAAGATCATCGGGCGGGATCGTATTGGGTGAATACCTACAAGCTCGAAAGCAGACCTCTTTATGTACTTCCCGCGTTGACATTACACGAAGCTGTGCCGGGGCATCATTTGCAGATGTCACTGGCGGCAGAAGCAGAGATTGACAGAGAGATTCCATTGCCTGATTTTAGAAATCAATATTATATCAGCGCTTTCGGTGAAGGCTGGGCACTTTATACAGAATGGCTTGGGAAAGAGATGGGAATCTATGAAGACCAGTTTCAACATTTTGGTGCACTTACATATGAAATGTGGCGTGCCTGTCGGCTTGTGGTGGATCCTGGTATGCATGCATTTGGTTGGTCGCGTGAAGAAGCGGTGGATTTTATGGCACGGAATACGGCACTCTCCATGCATGAAGTAAACACAGAAATCGATCGTTACATTGGCTGGCCGGGACAGGCTGTCTCCTATAAAATCGGTGAGCTCAAAATTCGTGAGTTGCGTAAAGAAGCAGAGAAAGCTCTTGGAGCTAAATTTGACCTTCGTTCCTTTCATGATAAAGTCCTTGAGAATGGAAGCGTACCTCTCTTCGTGCTCGATCGGGTCATGAAGGAGTGGATTGAAGAAAGGAGTAAATGAGTAAAGGATAGAATGAGTATATAGGGAAATGCCCGGGTCGTCTTTATTAGAAACACTTCAGCGAAGTTTGGAACTTCGCTATGTAGATGTAATGGCAATATTGAAACAGAACATAGTCAAGTTTGTAACTTGACATAGATAACTTTATAAAGAAGAACGAAAGATTTAAATCAAAAGCGAATGTCAAAACCCACTCATATATACTTCCATTTAGCGGTTGTCCTGCCCTTAGTGCTTTTGTTATCCGCTTGTGACACAGAGAAATCCATTCCACTTTCAATCAAAGAAGGCAAGCATGAATATCCAGGAGAATGGATGTATCGCCAACGCGCATTTCCGGAGGAGCAAATCAATCATAAAGTATACAAGGCAGCAATTGTTCAGGCTAAGCTTGCGAGACAATCAAATGGACGAAGAGAAATTGCCTCATGGAAGTCAGTCGGACCACTGAACATTGGTGGCAGGATCACTGATATCGCATTGCATCCAACAAATCAGAACATCATCTACGTCGGTGCTGCGAATGGTGGTGTATTTAAATCTGATGATGGAGGGTTCACATGGCAACATATCTATGTAAATGACGGTCGGCTGTCAATCGGCAATATTGAACTGTCTGTATCGAACCCTGATATCCTCTATATCGGTACTGGTGAAGCAAATGGCAGCGCTTCATCAGGCGCCTTTATCGGTGATGGCATGTATCGCTCAGATGATGCCGGTGAGACATGGAGATCACTTGGCTTGAAAGAGTCACATCACATAGGGCGTATTGTGATAGATCCTGTTGATCCGGATCGTGTGTTTGTTGCCGCAACCGGACATCTTTATGGAAAAAATTCCACACGTGGAATCTATCGGACATTGGATGGTGGCAATCAATGGGAGCGGGTATTATTCGTGAATGATTCCACAAGCGCAATTGATGTGGCAATGGATCCGATGCATCCTGATACTCTTTACACTTCATTTTGGGAGCGTCTACGTTATCAGGAAGTGAGAGACTATGCCGGTGTTTCATCAGGTATCTACAGATCGTTCGATGGAGGTGAGACATGGTCAAGACTTACGAATGGTCTTCCGGTTCACGATGAGGTCGGTCGGATCGGTCTCGCTATCGCACCTTCCTCTCCGAATGTGATTTATGCATCGTACACGACAAATGCCATCACAAATGATTTCGCAGGTCTATACAAATCAATTGATCATGGTGAGTCATGGGTAAGAATAGACGATGGCACTTTGGAAGTAGTAGAAATAAATTCTGGTTTTGGTTGGTATTTTGGAAACGTCAGGGTCAATCCGGTCGACCCTGATAATGTCTTTATAATGGGACTCACGACATGGCAAAGTCGAAATGGAGGAGAGGCGTGGTTCGAGTCTACAGACCCGACCGTACACGTAGATCATCATGCAATGGAAATTCATCCACAGAACACTTCTATGCATGTACTTGGCACGGATGGAGGTGTTTATATTTCTTACATCAATGGTTTTTTGTGGGAGCATGTGGAAACATTACCAGTCACGGAATTCTACGCCTGTGAGATTGATGAGAGTTTGCCGTTTCGATACTATGGCGGATCGCAGGACAATGGCACCTTACGAACGCTCTCTGGTCAGTCAGATGATTGGGAGCGCATTTTCGGTGGTGATGGATTTTATGTGATTGTCGACCCGGTTGACAATGACATTATCTATTGCGAATACCAATGGGGGAATTTATATAAATCAACAAATGGTGGTTTGGACTGGACGTTTAGCAAGACCGGAATTAATGGTTTCGATCGTACGAATTGGAATACTCCTATTGTCATGTCTACACATAATCATCAACGTTTCTATTATGGATCTCATCGGCTATATACATCTGATGATGGGGCAGAGAGTTGGAGACTCATGAGTGATGATCTTACAAATACAAATGCTGATTCACCAGGGGGTGAAGACTATGGTGCATTAAGTACAATTGCCGTGGCGACTTCCGATAGCAATGTGATATATACAGGCTCTGAAGATGGTTATGTCTATGTGACCTTTGATCATGGCGATGAATGGAAGCTCATCTCAGATGATTTACCTGAACACTATATCACGCGAGTAGAAATCGATCCGTATGATGCACAAATAGCTTATGTGACGCTTTCGGGCTTTCGCAAACTAGATTACCTGCCTCACATTTTTCGTACTGATGATGGAGGTGAGAGCTGGGAAGATATTTCTGCAAATCTTCCTGAAGTTCCACTCAATGATATTATTGTCGATCCTGAACTTCCTGGCACCCTCTATGTCGCTTCAGATCTTGGTGTGTGGTACACAGATGATCTTGGTCTGTCGTGGTATCCGTTGGGTGAGGGATTGCCGATGACTTCATACAACGATCTTGACTTACACGCCGAAAGCCGTCAATTGTTAGCCGCATCCTTTGGACTTTCGATGTTGATCTATGATCTTGGAGAACCTGCGAGTAGTACTTCTTCAACATCGTCACATGCATTTGATTTTACTGTGTTTCCAAATCCCATTCGCGATCATGCAGTGATAAATTTTACCCTGCAAAAGTCAGAATCCATACAAGTCAATGTGTATGATATTTCCGGGCGTCATGTGACAACAATTGCATCTGGTGTGTTTTCTTCTGGAGAACATTCAGTGGGCTGGGAGACCGAACTTGAAGCCGGGATGTATGTGATCAGTGTCAGTGGGCAGAACCAACGTAGCTGCATCGCAGAAGTATTATAATGTCGGCCATTTCTGCGCAGCCAATATCAATGAAGATCTTGAAGGCGAGAGGTGAATTGGTGGAGTCGTAAATGAGTTTTTACCCCTGAGCGATCAAATCACCTGATTCTTCACAAATAATGATGTAAGGCTTCTAATGCACTGGCCACAAGTGTGTTTAGTTGCTTTATACCCATCAGTTTGGAGTCAAACGACCAGTCAGGAACTGGGAATGTTGTAATATATATTGAGAATTGTGTAAGAGTTATTCTCGAGCTCAATCTCACCTTTGCAGTCTATTATTCAGTACTATAACTTTTTTATGAAAAACGCTCATTTTATTTTATTGGTGATTTCGCTTAGTGTCTGTGTTCACCCTGCGTGCAATACAAGTCGTGCAACTAAAGGAGCCGCCATCGGCGCTGCGGCAGGCGGTGCTACAGCAGCAATACTTGCGAAGGACAATAAGGCTGTCTGGATTATCGCAGCTGCAGCAGTGGGTGGTGTGGCCGGAGGCCTTATCGGTAACTATATGGACACGCAGGCTGAGAAAATTGAAGCAGATTTGGAAGGAGCTAAAGTAGAAAGAGTAGGAGAGGGCATACTGATCACATTTGATTCAGGAATTCTCTTCGACGTGGATTCGTATGCTTTGAAAGCCGAGACACGTACCAATCTCCAGGAGTTGGCTGGGACATTGAATAAATATGATGACACCGAAGTCCGCATTCTGGGCCATACAGATAATACAGGTACAGAGAAACATAATATGGCCTTATCAGATAAGAGGGCAGAAGCTGTAAATGATTATCTGCTTGGTCAGCAAGTTTCAGAATCACGCCTGTCAACGAAAGGCTACGGTGAAACAGATCCAATCGCTACAGATGAATCAGTAGAAGGAAGACAATTGAACAGACGTGTTGAGATCGTCATTGTTGCAAATAAGAAACTCCAACGCGCCGCTAAAAACGGCGATATGGTCACAAACTAAAAAGATGTTTAGGCAAAAGAAATTCATTCCGGGTAAATGCAATCAGTAAAAATCAAAATTTGCAAAGCCCACTAAGCCCTCCCGGAATTTCTTTTGCATTACACAAGTGGCCTTTGTTTGAAAATTGCTTTCTTTGATTCTCAAAGAGGCACTGCCACCCCAACCAGGAAAAGAAAATTATCGATCCCGAAGTTTGGATTTTCAAGACTTGCATTCGACATGTGGCGAAAGCGGAATTGTGAAGTTGCATTGAAAGGCTTTTGCTTCCCAAGGGTCAGTTTAAATCCTCCCGAGAAGTTGTTCGAAAAAATAAATCCCCGCGCCTGATGACCGGATGAAGAAGATTGATATCCTGGCCCGGATCCAATTGCAACCCTGAATGCGATGGATCTATGAAACTGCCAGAGGAATTCAATTCCAAGATTAGATATCAGGTCAAAATCATGACGACCAAAAGAGATGGTCGAAGCGTCCCCGTAGTGCAGTTCAGCATATCCATTGAGACGAACAGGCGACTCGGTCTTTGTGAATTTCCATGCATAACCTGCTGAGACCAGCCATACTTCATAGACCTGTCCTCCTGCAAATTTCTCTCCTACAAAACTTCTACCCGCATCGAGTCGAAATTCCGGTTGCGCATTCAAAACAATTTGGCCGCCTGCAAATAAGTACAGGGTCATGAACATCCTGAAAAGTATCCTTGAGTACGCAAGTAGAATCATTGGCGCGAATGAAATGCGATCCTGTTGCCTTCCGTGTCAATAGCGAGTGCCATATAACCGAAATCAGGACTGATTTGTATTTTACCTCTGAGAAGTTTGCCTCCTGCAGTTTCCACTCTACCGGCTGGTATACTTACGTCATCAGTATTGAAATAGACCAAAGCACCTTGAGTACTCGGTGTATAATTTTCGTTTTTTACGAGTGCACCCCCGGCACCTTGTTCGCCTTGTTTAACAGGAAATATTGCCATGCTTAATGGACCAAGTTTCAATTCATTGAGGTTCCACTCAAAGAGCGTGTTATAGAATTTGACTGCACGACTCATATCGGAAACAGGTATCTCTACCCAGCCAATTGCATTCATCTGTGAGAGTTTTTCAATTGTATCAAGCAAGATATTCAGTACAACTGAATTTTAATAGAATTTTATGACCGGATTCTTTTCTTATCAGGGGTAATGAGTGACGTGCAAATACGTTTCATGCCCAAATCGAAATGACGCGTGTCAAAGGCAACATTGGTAAATTTTTCAATACACTTCCCTTCTCTATAAATATGACAACCATCATCGCAAAAATATACAGTGACCTGGCTCTGATCACTGCGATAGGCGCTGCAGATTCTTTTTTCCTGCGCGCTCTCATGCTGAAGACGACTGAATTCACTACCGTCAAACGTGAAACAACCTTGTTCGTAAGTCCCGATTGTGTAAGTGCCATCTGACTCCAGATGCACAAATCTGATGTTGTCTGTGATGAGATCACGGGTTTTGGCCGGATAGAATGTCCATGTGCTCCGTCTGATTTTGATAAGACCCTTAAGAAATAAACCAACCCAAAGGTCACCGTTGGCATCTGCACTTATTGAGGTGATGATTTGACCAAATGACAACGGGTGCGCAATCGCATGAGTCGATGAGGTGATCTTGCCATGGAGTACACACTGAGTGGTGACATTGAGTAAAGACGTGGTGTCTAAGCTAAACGGGAGCTGCTCAATATTCCAAGTCGTAAAATGAAAGCCCTTCGTCTTTAACAGGAATCCCCCATGAGTGCCCACCCAGAGGGAACCGGAATTGTCATATTCGAGGGCAGTGACACGGTCATCTGGAAGATTTGAATTGTTGTGATCAATGAGGATGTAAGCAGTATTGTCCCAGAAAAAAATACCCTGGCACGTGCCGATCCATACTCTCCCGTCAGGAGCACAAGCAATACTTGTGATATAGTCTGAAGGTAGCTGGGAGTTTTTGGTCGTGATCCATCGGGTCTTGCCCGATTTTTTGTTTATGCGTATCACACCCTGATCTGTTCCAAACCATGAAAATTTCTCATTTTCAGACATTGATGTCACGCGACCTTCCGGCGTTATTTGTCCGGTCGGTACACTTGTATGGCACAGGCCAATTTTACATGCGCAAATCGAAATAAGCACAAGAATGCATTCGAGAGTTTTCATGAGAAAATATTTGTGTTTTTGTTTCAATCCAAAGTCACATGAGCATGTGTTACCACAAGCTGATGTCGGTAGCTATTCAAGTGCTGGAAGAGAGGAAGGATTGATGGCGCTAAGTCTTGCATTCAGGCGGCATCGCGTTTTCATGCCGACAAGAGGAGAAGTCGAATGACCAGATGCATTGTGATTTTTATGCTCTGATTCTGACTGAGAAGAGACACATGAAGGCGAATGAGATTCTCGCCTCTCACATACGGTTCTGTCTATTAATGTATAAAGACATTAAGAAGTGACCCCTTTATAAAATATTTCTTTGCCCTGTTGCGAGTTTCATTGCACAATCGATGTGAATTCGAATAGCAGTGGGACGAATGATGAGCTATTACATCTCCAGGCCGGTATGCCGCAAAAGACTATCTACCAATTGTGGTACACCTTCGCCAGCGGTCTTGCGAATGACCTTTAGATTCAGTCTCATTGCGAGTTCTGTATTGATTTGTGGTCTCGGGTCGATGTAATAGATATCGGCCTCCGGAGGCGCATAGTATACCAGGCCCGCTGCCGGATACACCTGCATAGAAGTGCCGATCACCAACACAAGATCTGCTTTGGAAACAACTCTCACAGCTTCATCCATCATCGGTACTGATTCGCCAAACCAGACGATGTGCGGACGCAATTGTGCACCGCGTTCACAGAGATTTCCACGTAGAATATCTTTTGACCAGGGATAAACGAGATCAGCATAGCGGGTACTTCGTGCTTTCAGAAGTTCTCCGTGAAGGTGAATGACATGGCGACATCCTGCTCGCTCATGAAGATCATCTACGTTCTGTGTGATGATAGTGACATCAAACAACTCCTCTAGCTGAGTAAGTGCAATATGTCCTGCATTCGGTTGCGCTTTGATAAGTTGTCTTCTTCTTTGATTATAAAACTCAAGGACAAGATCCATATCATCAGCCCAACCTTCAGGAGATGCTACCTGCATTACATCATGCCCTTCCCAAAGTCCTCCGGCATCACGGAATGTACTCAGTCCGCTCTCTGCACTCATACCTGCACCAGTTAATACGGCGATGATTTTTTTCATTTTTTTGAAATTCACATCTATCCTTCGGAAATCAGTCTTATCGCATGAAGATGTCCAAAGGCTGCGCCCAGATGATTGATGATGTCGCTTGCAATCAATGCTTCATATCCTGTCTCCTCTGCTGCAAAATCACCAGCCAGTCCATGCAACCATACACCAAGTTTCGCAGCTATCAATGGTGGATAGCGTTGTGCCAACAACCCTGTAATAATTCCTGTGAGCACATCGCCACTTCCTGCTGTTGCCATTCCGGGATTCCCTGTTGTATTGAAATAGAGATAACCCTCTGGAGATGCAATTGCTGTGTGAGCGCCTTTGAGTACGATGATGATCTGATGCTTGATAGCAGCGGAACGCAGTTTTTCAAGTCGATCAAAATGATCGTCAGATGCCCCAAACAATCTTTCAAATTCCTTCAAATGCGGTGTAAGGATTGCGTTCGCAGGAATCAATGCCAACATGTCGCTGTGTGATGCAATGATATTGATCGCGTCAGCATCTATTACAACTGGAGTTTTTAGATCCGTAAATACATTTCTTAAGCCTGATACGGTTTCTTCGTCTGTGCCAAGTCCGCATCCAATACCTGTTGCCGAGTATTTTCCAGGTGCATTGAGATGGGTAAAATGGAACTGATTGTTGTCAGTTTCAATCATCACTTCCGGTATCGCGGTTTGAATGATAGAATTTAAAAATCCAGGTACATGTGATGACACAAGTCCAGCTCCAGAACGCAATGCAGCTTGTGAAGCAAGGATTGCGGCGCCAGCTTTGCCATAACTACCTGCGATGATTAGCGCATGACCGAATGTTCCTTTGTGATCAAATTTCTGACGAAGGAGCAGCATGGATGCAACCTCGTCTTCCGTCGATATAACCCAATTCGTTTCGAGTTGATCTAGTCTCTCTTTTGCCAAGCCGATGGGCAGAACGATCCATTCGCCGAGATATTTCTGATTCTCAGGTATCAGGAAAGCGCGTTTCGGCAACTCGAAGCTCAGGGTAAAATCTGCTGCCATGGCAAGTCCGGTGGTTGTCGCATCAGCTAAGAGACCGGAAGGGATGTCAATAGAAATCACAATGTTCGGAAGCGTATTTATCACACCAGTCCACTTTTCGAATACGCCGGTCAGGGGGCGTGAGAGTCCGCTGCCCACCAATGCATCAATCACTAACGCCTGAGCAGAGACATTGGGTAGCGGATCATTCTCGCCCAACTTCAGGTAGGAAATGCCCGGAATTCCATTGAGTCGGTCAAGATTGGTTCGAAAGTCCTCTGTCGACTTGCCGAAGTCAGGGTAAACCACGTCGACCTTCCAACCGCGAAGACTCAACTGTCTGGCAATGACGACTCCGTCTCCACCATTATTACCAGTCCCGCAAAAGACAACTGCCTCCTGATATGTATTAAAATGTTCTAAGATCCAATCAACACACGACGTACCGGCACGCTCCATTAAGTCGATTGACTTGACCGGTTCATGCTGAATTGTATAATCATCCAACTCCCTGATCTGAGATACGTTAAGTACTTTCATTAAAGGTTGAAAACCATAATTGACCAAATTAGGATTAAAAGCAGATTAAAAGTAGCCCGTCTTTGCAGCATTGGCCATTCCGGGTATATTTTCTCGACAATTAGTTTGTATCTTGCCCATACCAAGTACTCGACAGGTACAAGGCAGAATTTAGTCCGGAATGAACAATTATTACCCTTCGCACCGCCGTTTGGCGTTAGTATTCACCCCTTTCTTAGAACAGGTCCGATTTTGTATTGTGCTCGCGCAAAAGTTGTATGATTTTTGCGGCGTGACTGCATAAGTTGTTCATTAACTGTGAATTGTATTGATAGACTCTAAGACAAAGGTTTAAGTATTTAATCCGAGTATATATGAAAAGGATAACCCTGATCAAGCAGGTCCGGTTACTCATATCAGCCATAGCAATATGCATTGGTGCCGATGTTTCTGCACAGGATCTGCATTTTTCGCAGTTCCAGAATTCCCCATTAAACCACAATCCTGCCCTGACCGGCATATTTAGGGGAGACCAGCGCTACACTGCCAGTTACCGGCGGCAATGGTTTGAAGTGCCAGTCGAGTATATGACATTCAGCGGAAGCTATGACAGGAAATTTCTCCGTGCGGGAGCAACGAATTTCTTTAGTGGTGGCTTAATATTTAACTATGATCAGGCCGGTACCGCCGAGTTGTCTACTGCCTATCTCGGCATCAATGGCTCTTATACGCTTGGACTGTCAGAATCGGCGTTGCTCACCGGAGGTGTCGTATTGGGAGGAGGTCAGAGATCCAGCAATACTGAAGGCTTGCTCTGGGGAAATCATTGGGATGGTGATAGGGTAAATCCTAACCTTGGGTCCGGTGAAGACGATCTGGATGACACGCATTTCATGTTTGATTTGGGTGCAGGACTCAACTTACGCTTGCAGAAGAGTGCCAGGACCCGATTTGATCTTGGAGGTGGAGTCTTTCATATCAACAAGCGCAACGATTCTTTTTATCCTTCAGGAGACGGTAAGGTGCCAATGCGATTTGCATTACAAGGAAATGGTAGCCTTGAGGTATTACCACAACTTGATATACAGGCCAACTTGCTTGCACACTTCATGGGACCATATCAGGAGATTGTCCTGGGTGGGATGTTGAATATCCATGTGAGTACAAAAAAGGCACGTGAAATTCAATTCGGTATTGGCCTCGGAGTTCGACTGGATGACGCACTGATTCCGCAGGTATCGCTTTCTTATGATGGATGGCGCGCTGGTTTTAGCTATGATGTGAATACTTCTGGCTTTGATGTCGCAACCAATGAGAGAGGAGGGCCTGAGTTTTCACTCATCTATATCATCACAGAAGTAAGAGCGCTGGAACAATCTAAACTCTGTAAGATTTTCTGACCATGAAACATAAAATCATCATACTCTTACTGACATTGCCATTTGGCATCGGTTCAGTAGCAGGGCAGACACTGCGCGCCTATATCACTGCGGCGGAAAATGCCTTTGCAGAAAAAGATTATTTCACCGCCTATACTCACTTTGAGACAGCCGTAGGCGTGGATAGCAACCGCATGGATCTGCAGTATAAACTTGCGGAGACGGCGAGGTTGTATCAATCGTATGCTAATGCAGAAATTTTTTACGGAAATGTGTTGAGAAGCGAGGATAGTGATACTTATCCTGAGTCCGCTTTTTGGCTCGGAAAGATGCAGCAACTGCAAGGAAAATATGACCCTGCAATAGCGAGCTATCGGATCTTTGTCACAGAACAGCCAGATGCAAATCCTGCCCTTATCGCAATTGCGGAAAGGGAATTGGAAGCGATTGAGTGGGCAAAAGAAAATGTGCAGAAGATCAATGACTCGACATCCGTAGAACGAATGGGAGATCATATCAACACCTTGTTTTCAGAATTTGGTGCAATCCAGCGTGAAAAGGATATCTATTTTACCCGCCTCGCGACAGAGAGGCATTCAAGGGATAAAAAAGGCCGGCCCGTGCTTCCCGCATTGATGTATTCAGAAGTCTTTTTAGCGGATGAAGGAAATATTGCTGAGCCGCTGGACTCCACATTCAATGATGAAGGATTAAAGCACACTGCCCATACTGCTTTTAGTCACGATGGTTCACGGGTGTATTATACCCTGTGTGAATACCTGAACAAGAGTGACATCAGGTGCGACCTATACTATCGTGATCTGATTGATAGTACATGGGGAGAATCACATATGTTGCCTGAGCCGATCAATGCTGCCGGATTCACCAGCACTCAACCAAACATTGCTTTTGATGAAGCCCTTGGTAAGGAGATTTTGTATTTCATTTCAGACAGGACTGGTGGTACCGGCAATCTTGATATCTGGTATAGTGTGATCAATGATGCAAACAATATTACCCAGCCGCAACCACTGATTGCAATCAATACAACGGAGAACGAAATGGCTCCGTTTTTTCACAATGAAACCAAAACACTGTACTTCAGCTCCGATGGATTAATTGGGTTTGGAGGTTTAGACATTTATCGAAGTCTGAAAACCGGGAGTAGTTATGCGAAGCCTGAGAATATCGGCCCTGATGTAAACTCCAGCTACCATGATGTCTATTATACATTGTCAGGGGATGAAAAAGCAGCCCTCTTCTCTTCGAATAGACTGGGTTCCATTTATTTCGAATCTTCACGTGAAGCCTGTTGCTTTGATGTCTACGAAGTATCTGCCAAACCCGTTGAAGTCAACCTGCTCATTTCGACCTATAATAAGCGCACGCTTGCAGAACTTCCCTTTACAGATATCCGAATCATTGAGCGTAATGGTGAAGTCGTCACTACCGATCACAATACCGGCCCTATCAATCATATCACGATCCCAATTAAACGGAACAAAAATTATACTGCAATAGGCACAAAGGAAGGCTTTGTCGCAGATACAGTGAATTTTTCCACTTATGGCATCACACAATCTGTTGACATTGAAAAGAAACTCCTCCTGGACCCGTCTGATGTGGTGATACAAGTGCGCACTTTTGATGCACGGCAAAGACAACCATTGCCAAACACCACAGTTGAAATTGTCGACAAGGACGGCGGATTGCATGGACGTAAGACGAACCCACGATCACATATCCAGTACTTCGGACTTCCTCCGGCGAATGCATACACAGTCACAGGCACTCGGAAGGGATATCGTCCTGCGAGCGCTCCTATTACCCAACGCGATTTTGATAAGGATACCATTGTCGTCGACCTTTACCTTGAATTGGGCAATCTCGAAGACTTCCTTCCATTGGCAATTTATTTTGACAATGATGTACCAGATCCAAGGACACAGAAGGGTACCACGAATTTGAGATATCTCCAGACCTATACTCCGTATTATGCAAGTAAAGAGAGGTTTAAGCGGAAGTATGTAAAGGGACTAACAAGAAATGAAGATGCAGCTCTTGAAAGAGAAATCGAAGTCTTCTTTGAAGATTCCTTGAGAAAGACAAAAGAGGAATTCGAATCATTCCTGAATATCCTGCAGCAGTATCTCGATGAAGGACTTACTTTCAAAATCTACCTGAAAGGATATACCAGTCCGCTTGCATCAAATGCTTACAACTATCAACTAGGGCAACGCCGTATCAAATCTATTCAGAATGAGTTTGCAGCATTCCGTAGCGGAGCGATGCAGAAATATTTTGATTCCGGTGCCCTTGAGGTTGTAGAGAAATCTTTCGGAGAAGAAACCGCTCCTTCAAATGTGAGTGATAGCGCCTCGGATACGCGGAAATCTATTTATAGTCCGGCAGCGTCAGTAGAGCGACGTGTTGAGATAATTGAAATTGAAAAGTAATAATCGCCCAATTATGAGTGCGATGAAAACGATATTGCAATGAGACGAGTTTTTTTAAAACAACATAGGAGATTCCTTCTGCTGCTGTGTTGTGTATTGTTGAGTCGGATAGTCTCTGCCCAGAACTTTGATTTCTGTAACGAATGCTTTGGTACCACCGGTGAATGTGCATTTCCTGCCATTGAAGGAAATCCCGATCTCACGGCCTTGTGTTCAGAACTGGATATCATTTTGATCATTGATGAATCCGGGTCGATTCAGGGATTTGAAAGAGATGTAAAACAAGGTGTTCTTGCATTTGTAACGGCATTACTGGAGACAGGTGTCGATATGGCGGTGATTGAATTCGATAGCAGTGCACGCCTAGTCTCCGACTATACAGCAGTGAGTAGCAGTTTCCTGACAAAGATGAATGGATACTTTGACTCCATTCCGTTTAATGGCCAGACTTATGTGCCTTTTGAAGGAACGAATTGGATGAAAGCAATGCAAGTTGCACTTGAACTTGAACCGGCGGATCTTATTCTGTTTTTTACCGATGGAAATCCAACTGTGTATACAACAGACGAAGGGATAGCAGATCGTTGTGGTAATGGATTTACCACACAACGTCCGGAGATCGTAAATCCTATGCTGATTGCTAATTATGCAAAAGCTACCGAAGGCACCCATATGTTTATGATGGGTGTTGGATTAGTGGATAGTGTCAACCTTGAGCGTATGTCCGGTAGCACGCGATGGGGACAGGGCTCTGATTTTCAGGAATCAGACTATGCCTTAGGAAATTTCGAAACGCTTGCTGATGAACTTCGGGCATTTGCTATTGAAATCTGTGGAACCGAGGCAGAGATCGTGTTACCCCTCAGTCCCGACTCTTCCTGTATTGGTGAAGTTGTTCAATTCACATTTCAACTATCGAATCCTGGACTTGCCAATCCTGCGCAAAACGTCGTTGTCAGAGATACTTTTCCTCCGGGTTTTACAGACTTTGTGATCGTTTCCGGGACAGGCGCTTGTTTGGGAATCGGTTGCAATCCGAATGAACCTCCAAATGTGCTTGTATGGACAACTGCGAATATATTACCTCAGGGATCGGCTACACTTGTCATTCAGGCAACGGTTACTTCTGCTGGCAATCTTGTCAATAGTGCATGGGTGAGTGGCCAAAATATAGACCTCGTCTCTACAACTACAACATTGTTCGCTGTTGCCGCTCCCGTTGTCACTGCCAGTGATGATCAAACGATTTGCGAAGGTCAATCTGCAATACTCAACGCAAATGCAACAGGAGGATTTGGTGCATATGGATTTGATTGGAGTACAAATGAGAATTCAAACAGCATCACAGTAACTCCACTGATCACAACAAACTATACTGTGACAGTGACGGATGAATTCGGTTGTTTTGACACTGATCAGGTACAAGTCAACGTGCAGACACTGCCAGATGTAAATCTCGCAGACCGCGACACAAGTTGTCAGAGCGGGCCTATCGTCCTCAACCCGGGTGGCAATACGTCATATACATATTTATGGTCTCCTGCGGAATTTCTGGACAATCCGAATAGTGCAAGTCCAATAGCTACCATCGACGAATCCACGACATTCTTTGTGACAATTACTGATGGCGTGTGTATTGTGATGGATATGGTAGATATCGTGGTACGCCAATTGCCCAATCCTGAAATCAATAATGCAGACACAAGCTGTTTTGGAGCTCCCCTGGTTTTAAATCCTGGTGGGGCACAAGGGTTCACTTATGCATGGTCACCAGCTGAATTCCTCAGCAATCCATTCATTCCTAGTCCGACCGCAGATATCAATCAATCCACATTGTTTATTGTTACGATTACTGATCAAAGCAATGAGCAATGCCAGAGTGTTGACAGTGTCTTTGTGTTTGTTCCGCCTGATGTGGATTTAGGTGCCCCAGAGGATACCTCGTATTGTGTTGATGGTGCGATCACGTTGACCGCGACAGGGACTGGTCTTGAGTTTACCTGGTTTACCTCGTTAGGGCAGATACTTGGTACTGGCCCGATGATTACCCTTGAGCCTGAGGAAGAAACGACCTATATCCTGGAGGGGCGTGATAGTTTTGGTTGTGAAGTACAGACGACTGTCACACTCACACCTGCGTTCCTTGATTACACTCCATCGGTGGATCAGCAGATTTGTATAGGAGAAACAATAGCCTTGAGTATTCAGAACAACGATCCTGGACAAACTCTCACTTACATCTGGACACCGCCTGATGGAATTATTGGTTCTAACACTCTGGCTACGATTATCGTATCACCTCAGTTGACAATAACATATACTGTGCAGATTACAAATGAGTTGGGTTGTATTGCTGAGGAGATGATTGAAGTGCAAGTGAGTCAACTGAGTCCGCCCTTCCTCATGATCAATGTAGAAGAGGATACAATTTCACTTGGAGAATCCTTTGTGCTTTCTACAAACCAGGATCCGGATTTGTTCTATTTCTGGGATGGACCGGGCATCACAACGCCAAATTTGCCCATCGTGACAGGTACTCCTGGTTCATCAGGGATATACACTTATGCGGTAACAGTGACAAATACCCAGGGTTGTGAACTCTCTGGAAGTATATCCAATCTCATCGTGCGAAATCCGCTTTGTACAAGTGAAGATGTGTTTATTCCTGATGCATTCAGTCCAAATAATGATGGTGACAATGATATTCTTCAAGTCTATGGCAATTATATCAGCGAATTGGAGCTGCGGATTTTCAACAGATGGGGAGAACAAGTATTTGTATCAAATGATCAAGGCAATGGTTGGGATGGAACATACAATGGAAAAGAACTGGCACCGGATGTCTTCGGATATTATCTGAGAGTGGAATGTCCACCGGACAAAACATACTTTACGAAAGGCAATATTACTTTATTCAAATAGTACCATGATGCGCACAAATTTTGAACTTCGTAAAATCGGCTATGTTGCTGGTAGGAGAGTGGTGCGTCAAATCCTCTCGCTTGCATTGGTTGCGTCTGCCGTGTGCATGCCTGAGTTTGTAGGGGCGACTCACCTCATTGGTGGTGATCTCAGATATCGTTGTCTGGGAAATAATCAATATGAGATTACATTGACATATCGTCGGGATTGCTTTCTGGGTGACCCCGGGACAGAATTTGAGGATACCGCATCGATCGGTTTTTTTAACCTGCTGACCAATGCACCTTTGCAATTTGTAGGTCCGAATGGTCTGTTTAGAATAACACGAAATCCCATTGATACAGCTACCCAGCAATTCATCAATGATTGTACACTTGCCGGGACAGATCTTTGTATAGAGGAGACGAACTACATAGATACGATCACATTGCAGCCGTTTGCTCCCGGTTACAGAATTGTGTATCAAAGGTGTTGTCGCAATAATTCACTGAACAATGTAGATGACCCTACGAATACAGGAATGACTCTCGTCGCCGATTTATCTTTTGCAGCTCAACAAGCTTGCAACAGCAGTCCGATACTCGGTGATTATCCACCGATCTATATCTGTGTAAACAAAGACATTGCTTTCGATTTTGAAGCTACAGATCCTGATGGTGACTCTCTTGTATTTGAGCTCTTTACCCCATTTCTGGGTGCCTCTGACAATTTTCCTCAACCTTCACCACCACCGCAACCACCCTATACACAAGTCACCTGGAATACTCCACCATACAGCCTGACTAACTTATTAGGAGGAGTGCCATTGACCATTAATCGTTTTACGGGCTATATGACTGGCATACCGAATACTATAGGTCAATTTCTCGTAGGTGTGAAAGTATTTTCATACCGAAATGGTGTTCTCATCGAGACAACAACCAGGGAGTGGCAGTACAACGTGAGAGCCTGCCGTGATCAGCCAATTGCGGATTTTACTGTTTCGACAGAGCTCAATTGCGATAGTCTGACCATTGATTTCACACAAATTTCCCTGTTGGCAGAAGAGTGGCAATGGACCTTTGATTATGGTAATCCTGCCAGCGAAACATCGACAGCGCTGAATCCGAGTTATACTTATCCTGAGCCAGGATTTTATATCGTTGCATTGATTGTGAATGAACCAGATTCTATTTGTTTTGATACGGCGTTTGCTACGATCGGCGTCTTCGAATCTGCGATGACTGCAGGTTTTGAATTGGATGTGCCAACTTGTGATCAATCAATCGTCATCGATGTGCTTGACCTTTCAGATGATCCTGATCCGGATTATGATATCACATCATGGCAATACATCCTGTCTGATAGCACGTTTTCAGATACCTCAACATTTCAGAATCCGCAGTTTGTCATAGGTGAAACGGCGCCCGGTCTCAATCTTGTTCTGGTTGCGACATCCGCAAATGGTTGTACTGCTACTTTCGACACGACCTTCGACGTCAATATTATCCGTATTGATTTCAAAGGAGATACGGTTGGCGTGTGTGATGGTGATAGTGTGGCGTTGTTCAATGATCCTGGTGGAGCCTTCACCTATACCTGGTCACCTACAAATGATCTCGACCTCACTGATCCCTCTAGTCCAATTGCGTTTCCAAATGAAACAACGACATTTCATGTCACGGTCACTGATGGGTTGTGTGAAGTAACTGACTCAGTTGTGGTGGCCGTGCAGGCATTGCCTCAATTGGCATTTACGACAAATACAGATTGCAGAAGCCTGGTATTGAACACTACGAATTCATCTACAGGTGGGTTCACTTTTATATGGGATTTCGGCGACAATCAGACGTCTACTTTAGAGAATCCAAGCCATACTTACGACAGTCCTGGTATGTATATCGTGACCCTCGCATCTAATGACGGATGTGATGCAAGCACCTCTGATACGATTACAGTTAATATCATTGAGGACGAAGTGGAGGGTGCATCGACAAGCTGCTTTGCGGAAGCAGTGACATTAAATCCAGGTGGAAATCCGGCATATGAGTATCAATGGACTCCTGAAGAGTTTATTCTGGACGATCCTCAATCAGCTAGCCCTATGGTGCAAGTCGATGTCACAACCACCTTCACAGTGACGATTACAGATCCTGCCTTGCCGGGGTGCAGTATTGTTGAAGTGGTTGAGGTTGTGGTTCCTCCGGATTTTGACTTTGGTGCACCCGCTGATATGGCTTATTGCGATGGACCACCTGTGACATTATTCGGAAGCAATAATGACCTTGATTATGAATGGTTTGATTTGGATTTAAATTTACTTGGTCAGGGGCAGGAATTTCTTGTTGCACCTCAGACTGAAACATCATATATCGTTGTTGGTACGGATAGCTTTGGATGTCACAAAGAAGATACGATCACGCTTTCTCCGACCTTTTTCGACCTCACGACTTCAGGAAACGATACGATCATTTGTTTTGGGCAGGACGTCATGATTTCTGTTACAAATAACGATCCCTCACAGATACTCAGCTATCAGTGGGAACCACTAAGTGATATTGACAGCGGAGCAAATACTCCAACTCCTGTTGTCAGTCCGGAGATGGACCAGACATTTACTGTCCAAATCACGAATGATGAACTGGGGTGCGTCACAACAGAACAAGTACATGTTTCTGTGAGCATCTTTCAGTTTGAATATTCTCCCAGTGTATTGACTTGTCTTAATGAACCGATTGATTTGACAATCGCCAACCTGGATACTACTGGGCTCACGTTTATGTGGACACCAGTAGAATTCATTACTCCTGGTGAGGAGAATACTTCTTCGCCTACGGTAATGCCGCCAGAGACAACTGTTTACACAGTGAAGATTACCGATGACTATGGCTGTATGACCAGCGCGGATATTACTGTTAATATAAGTTGGTTTACTCCTGATTCACTGATCATCTTTGTTGATGAGGATACGATAATCCTGGGGGACAAGATGTTCCATCTTTCAACCAATCAAGACCCTACATTGGAGTTTCAGTGGAGTGGGGAAGGTATCGAACCTCCCTCGGATGCACCTGAAATCACTGCGAATCCTCCAATGGAAGGAACGTATACCTACAGTGTGACAGTGACCAATGCTGACGGATGTAAGTTGATTGGACAAGTACTGGGTTTGAGAGTACTGGATCCTCTGTGCAATGACATGACAGTCTTTATTCCTGATGCGTTCAGTCCGAATGGTGATGGAGACAACGATGAATTGGAAGTCTACAGCAACTTTATTGAATCGATGGAGTTGCGTATTTATAATCGTTGGGGAGAGGAGGTCTTTGTTTCATTCGATCAGAATATGAAGTGGGATGGTACATATAAAGGAGAAGAATTGTCTCCAGAGGTATTTGGTTATTACCTCAGGGTGATTTGTATACCGAACAAGCCGTATTTCAGAAAAGGGAATATTACGCTGTTTAGATAAAGGCACGCCAGTTGAATCAGTGCTAAGATTTTCTGGCTAAAAAAGCTTAACCCTTCGAGTGGTTAAGCTTTTTTGCTTACAATTGTCCGCAGTTAAGCAAACCTTCAGCGGCTTGCGAAATTCATCAGTTGTCACGCTATTCACCCCCCAGTACTGGCTATCCTGTACTTAAGGATAGTTTGAATCGATCTCCCTGCTCTTTTAACGGGCAAATTAGCCGGGAATCGAAATTATTACGACTTAGTTTCACTACATATATAAACTATTCATTATGTTTGAGCAGGCATTCAGGGAATGAGGGCTTGCGTCTCGCGCTTTGGAAGCCTGTTTTAGGTGTAATTAAGGTCTCAATGAAAACACACTTCCTGCTGGCAATCCTGCATTGCGCGTACATATTATCTGCTCAATCGGATATCCACGACCATGAGCATCACTCAAGAATTTCGATTCAAGATCCAGATGAAGTCACGATAGCAAAACTTCAGCGCGCTGGAATTGATCTGGCATGTGGTAGTCACATCTCCATAAAGAATGGAATTCGCACCCTTGAAGTTGAATGTTCGCAGAGTGAACTTCACGCACTTACCGATCAAAGTATCAGTCACAGAATCCTGATCAGCAATGTCGGAGAGTTTTACGCACACCGTGCAATGGCTAATCTTGGTATTGCAAAACATGCTCTTTCTGAGCAAAAGCGTGATAGCCATGTCAGAAGGTCCGTCAATGAATCTTGTCCTTCACATCAGTATCATGTGCCATCAAACTTTGTTCTGGGAGATCTGGGCGGCTTTCTCTATTATCAGCAAATCCTTGATGTACTGGACTCGATGGCAATGCTATATCCACACCTGATTACTGTGAAAGCGCCGGTAAGCGATAGTATCCACACACGACAAGGAAGATCAGTGTATTGGGTAAAAATATCTGACCAGCCTTATTCTGATGAAGCAGAACCAGAAGTGTTGTATACGGCACTGACACATGCGCGCGAGCCCGCAGGCGCTATGAGCTTGCTTTACTATATGTGGTATCTCCTGGAGAATTATGAAAGTAGTCCCGAGGTTCAACGAATCCTCGATCATACAGAGTTGTATTTCATCCCTGTAGTAAATCCTGATGGATATCTCCATAATGAGTCCATCTCGCCATCTGGAGGTGGAATGTGGCGCAAAAATCTCCATGATAATAATGCAAATACCTTCATAGATGGCCAGGACGGCGTGGACCTCAATAGAAACTATGGCTATCTCTGGGGCCTTGATGATATTGGTTCATCATCCGACCCTTCTGTAAGTACTTATCGCGGAGAGGCTGCTTTTTCAGAACCTGAGACACGTATGGTTCGTGACTTCGTGATACAACATGATTTTGTAACTGCAATGAATGATCACTCTTATGGAAATGATCTCTATCATGCGTGGGAGCATGGACCCAGCCCGTTGCCCGATGCAGAGATGCTTTACAGAATCAGTGATCTCATGACCTGGGATAACCGGTACCTATTCGGTGAGTCACATAACACGTATTGGTTGGGTGCAATCAACGGAGGGGCAAATGATTGGTTTTATGGCGAAGAAACCTTAAAGCCCAGGATATTCAGTTGGCTTCCGGAAATCGGAACTGCGTTCTGGCCGGATCCACTGGACATTGTTCAGATATGTTCGGAACAGGTAATGCCACACATGATGGTAGCTAAAGTCGCGGGCCAGCATGCTGTGATCCATGATTTGAATTCTTCTGAGCTTACTTATGGTATCAATACCCTCACTTTTCGGATCGAAAATCTCGGATTGCAGCAAAGCAATTATAAATTGTCCCTCCTGCCACTGAGTGAAGGAATATCAGGAATCTCTATTCAGGAGAAAGGCAATATTTCATTCAGAGAAATACTTGATTCAAAAGAGATCACAGTTCAAATCTCAATTGATCAGAGTATTGCCGATGGAGAGGAGATTGAAATAGAATTGCTGCTTAATGGCGAAGAGTATCAGGTATCGAATCTTCGGTATACAGGTGTCGTCAATCCAAAGACCCTGGTCAGTGATGATGTGTCATCAGACAATCTGGAAAATTGGAAGACAGACCTCTGGGGCGTGAGTACAGATCCAATCGATCCAGAGGTGAAGTGGATCACGGACTCTCGCGACGGACCGCAATTGAATGTATTAAGTGCAATCGAATTCACAAAGCCTGTCAATCTGAAAGATGTGTCATGGGCTAAAGTGAACTTCCAGGCACGATGGAGTATAGAGACCACACATGATTATGTGCAATTTCAAATGAAGGCCGGCGGTGGTGAGTGGAAACCAATGTGTGGGCGTTATACTAAGTCTGGAGCAACAGGAAATCTCATTGATGTACCAAGTCCGCATGCAGGACAGCCATTTGGCAAGCCCGTTTATGATGGAAGGCAACTCCAATGGAT
This sequence comes from Bacteroidota bacterium, assembly GCA_031400515.1. GTDB lineage: Bacteria > Bacteroidota > Bacteroidia > Chitinophagales > Saprospiraceae > DATDQA01. Next base: position 34,193 of record JANNQA010000105.1, on the reverse strand, counting down.
TCAGGAACAGATAGATTTATCAGACTTTGTCGGCTTTGAGAATATTGAATTCAGGTTTGTTGCGTGGTCTGGGGGCAATGTCAGTGAGATTGTAGAAGATGGATTTTACTTTAGGGGCTTCAAAATATATTCCAGCAGGAAATTACATTGCAATGATCATATACTTAATGCAGATGAAGCAGATATTGATTGTGGCGGATTTGATTGTGCTCCTTGTCCAACATGTACTGATGGCATCCTGAATGGCAATGAAGAAGAAGTAGATTGCGGCGGCGACCTCTGTATCTCATGTCCTTCCTGTATTGACGGGATACAAAATCAAGATGAGCAAGGAGTAGACTGTGGGGGAGCTTGCATCACATGTGCTACATGTAATGATGGCATCCTGAATAGCAATGAGACGGACATAGATTGTGGGGGAGCTTGCATTCCATGTGCTACATGTAATGATGGCATCCTGAATGGCAATGAGACAGGAATGGACTGTGGTGGAGATTGCGTCTCTTGCAAGCCTACGTGTAGTGATGGTATCATGAATGGCGATGAAGAGAATATCGACTGTGGTGGGATTTGCGCTCAGGCTTGTAAGACCTTTTGTTGCGAGTCTGATATCAATTATACCTGGTATCGACTAGCTGGCTTGTCAATCAACATTTCACCGAATCCTGCAAGCGATCAATTGTCAATCAGGTCGAGAAGGCAGGAAGGCAGATCGGATAATTCCAATTCACTCCTCTGGGAAATCATGGACATGAGAGGTGTGCATATCGCTGAAGGAGAAATGCAAGCTAATGGTGAAGCAATAATTAATGTATCAAACCTCAAACCACAACTTTATCTCATCAGAATTGCCGATCCACAGGGCAGTCTGGTTGTGCAAAGATTTTTGAAACAGGATTGAGCTGCTTCGATGAAGTTACGACTCGCTTGATGTCGTTGAAGCCGCTGTTGCTTTCTGCACGATCTCTGTCATCTCCTTAGAAATAGAACCTTTGGTGACCCGGATAAATGCCTTTTGGTCTACCTGAAGCGTGACAATACCATCTTCGATCTTATTTACCCTGCCGATGAGTCCGCTCGCAGTAGCAACTTCGTCACCTTTTTGAATTTCTTCAATGAACTTAACCTGTGCCTTTTGCTTCTTTGCCTGAGGCCTGAAAAAGAAGAGCCAGATCACGATAAGCATGACCATAAGCAGACCATAATTACTCAGGAGCGCACCAACGCCACTACCGGATTGCAGATAAAAGAGGAAATGCATTATTCTCTGTTAGATTTGGTGAATTAAAATTTGCAGGTCGCAAAGATAGTCCGATTCGGAAATGGCATCGATTTCATGGCTCTCCCACATTTTGGCGTTCTATGCATGATACTCATCGCATCTACCTGATCGGGATGATGGGTGTTGGAAAGAGCACAATTGCCCGGCTCATTGCGCAAAGACTTGGCCGGATTTGGGTAGACAGTGACGCGTGTGTAGAGCGGAATAGCTGTATGACAATTGCAGAACTGTTTACACATTATGGAGAAGAGGAGTTTCGAAGAAGAGAATGGGAATGTATCAGGCAGACGATAAAAATCCGTGATCTGGTTGTTGCTTGCGGGGGAGGAGCGCCATGTTTTTATGGAGCCATGGATCTCATGTTATCATCTGGCATTACCATCTATCTCGGTGCCGAAATTGACACACTTGTCGGGCGCTTGATGATGGAAGCACACACCAGGCCACTTTTAACTGGCACGGATATTTCTTTAAAGGATCGATTACATATGTTGTTAGAAAAGAGAGAACCTGTATACCAACGCGCGCATTATTCCATTGCAACTGATGGACTGACAGAAGAACATGTGGCTGAGAGAGTTTTAAAAATATTGAATGATGAATAATGAATACCGAATGCACTTCTTTTCATCATTCATCATTCGCCATTCTTCCAAATCCTTGTTCTAAATCACTCATCAGGTCCGCTGGATCTTCCAGTCCAAAATAAAATCTGATGCAATTCCAGGGCAGTATAGGATCAGCCCGTCCTTCAAGTCCATACACTGCCGCTACTGGTAAAACTAATGACTCATGTCCTCCCCATGAAACGGCGATTTGAAAGCGCTGAAGAGAATCAACAAACTTTTCAATTGCCTGGATATCACGGGCCTTCATGTACACAGTCATGAGACCTCCACTGCCACTCATCTGTGTTCTGGCAAGATTGTATTGAGGAAAATCCGGATCCATGGGGTAGAGTACCTTTTCGATCATCGGATGTGTTTTCAAATAGTTGAGCATTACAAGTGCAGTCTGCTGAACGCGATGCATGCGGAGATGCAATGTGCGTAAGCCCCGTAAGATCAAACCCGCATCATGTGCTGAGATGACTGTCCCAAGTGTCATATACTCAGCGAAAAACATCCGGTCTATCAATTCCTGTCTTCCACAAACAACTCCAGCTACCACATCGCTATGTCCATTGATATATTTAGTGATCGTATGTACGACCAGGTCAATGCCATACTCAGCCGGATTCTGGAAGATTGGGGAAGCATGACTATTGTCGATGATTGTAATGATGCCATGACCCTTTGCCCAGTCTGCACAAGCACGAAGATCCTGTAGTTCATAAGTGAAAGTATTCGGTGACTCCAGGATGAGGACTTTAGTATTCGACTTACGGGCCGCGTCAATACTTACCATCTCTCTGCCATCAACGAACGTCGTAGTGACTCCGAATCTGGGTAGATAATTCTCACAGAGAGCCTTTGTCCAGCTATAGGGATTCTGAACACAAATCATATGATCGCCATTCTGCACACTGCTCAGGACACTGATCGCCACTGCCGAAACACCACTACTCACAACAAGAGCATCATCTGTCTTTTCCAGCGCGGCGAGTTTCTTTCTGAGGATTTCTACAGTCGGATTGTTTCCACGCGAATAGACATGCGCGATATTCTCCTGGACGATGGCTTTTCTGAAATCGGCTACCGTTGGAAAGGAAAAGTTGCTTGTTTGAATAATCGGAGGAGCTATCGCATTAAAGTAATGTTCGCGGTCTTCACCAAGTTGGTTGAGAATATCACTTAGAGACATGAATTATTGATGATAGATGATCGATGATAGAAGATTGATGATAGATGATGGGGGATCTGAAAAATTAAACGAGCCCTATTAAATCAAGAAGTAACAACTATGAACAAATCACAATGAACTTATTTTTCTTTCCATTCTCCAATAACAAATATTTCCCAAGCAGTAATGTGTCTGAGTTCAATTTGTGTTCAATTGACGAGATCTTATCCTTATTTGCAGAAACTGCATTCCCTTGAATTGTCTTCCTTGCCTCTCCTTTGGAACTACAGATCGTCGTATACTCTGTCAAAAGGTCAATAATGTCGACCCCTGCGGAAATCACCTCGCGAGGCACTTTGAAATGTGGTATTTCAGAAGCAATCATAGACATTGCGCTTTCCGACATTGCATACAACTCCTCTTTACCGACTCTTGCATTGAACAACAAATCAGATACCTGCATCGCATTCTTATGATCCTCCACTGAGTGAATCCGAATGGTCATCTCTTCGGCCAGAGCCTTTTTTACTTCCTGTGGATTCGTTGCGATCAGCGCTTCAAGGCCTTCGATCTCGCCGCGATCTTTCAGACTGAAGTAGCGGAGATATTTTGAAATATCGCGATCATCTGCGTTGATCCAAAATTGATAAAACTGATATGGAGATGTGAGAGAGGGGTCGAGCCAGATATTGCCACTTTCAGATTTGCCAAACTTACTACCATCCGCTTTCGTCAACAGAGGAGATGTGACAGCAAATGCTTTCCCTCCTGACACATTTCTACGGATAAATTCTGTTCCGGAAGTAATGTTGCCCCATTGATCCGAACCTCCCATCTGCATTGTACAATCCTGTTCTCTGAAAAGGCAAAGAAAGTCATAAGCCTGTAGCAACTGATAGCTAAACTCAGTATATGAGATTCCTGATTCCAAACGCTTCTGCACCGATTCTTTAGCCAACATATAGTTGACCGTGATGTGCTTGCCAACATCGCGCAGATAATCGAGAACAAACATGTCTTTATAGAAGTCAAGATTATTCAACATGAGTGCTTTGTTATCTCCTTCATTGAAATTGAGCAACCGTCGAAATTGTCCTTCCTGATGGCGCAGATTGCTATCCAATTCATCATACGATTTCAGTTCGCGCTCCATATCCTTTCCGGAAGGATCACCGATACGCCCTGTTGCACCTCCCATAAGCACGATCGGTTTATGTCCTGAGCGTTGGAACAAATTCAAAACCATGACTTGCACATAGTTACCAATCGTCAGAGAACGTGCAGTAGGATCAAAGCCGATATATGCGATGCGCATACCTTCCATGAGGTGCTCATCGATGCCCGGTGTACTGTCATGCAGCATGCCCCGCCATTTCAGCTCTTCGATAAAGGAAACATTACTCATGTCGCAAAAATGCAGAGAAAAGAGGGAAGTCGGTAAAATGGGTAAAATCGGATAAGACGGTAAACCGGGAAAATGGGTAAATCAAGAAACGGGTAGTCGACATTCGTATAACTTCCAGTCTCAATGAGGTTCTAAGTGACTCTGCAAGGAAGTTTGCCGGCTTCTCCTGATTTACCTATTTCACCGGCTTTACCCGTTTCCATGCTTTTCTATACTTTACCGTCTATGTCTTCCTATTCACGATTTATTGCCATGCGTCTGGCGCGATCCCGGGGTATGGGTTTTACCAGGACGATCATCGGTATGGCTGTTGCTGCGATTGCCGCAAGTCTCGCTGTAATGATTGTGAGTATGGCGATGATCAGTGGATTTAAAAAGGAAATCAGTCAGAAAGTCTTTGGTTTCTGGGGTCATATCAATATCTCCGACATCCGCGCGAATGACTCTTACGAAGCATTGCCTATTTTCCTTGATACCGCACTCATGGATTCGATACGCAACATTGCAGGAGTCTCTCTGGATTTTGGCTCTATGGATGCTTCTGAGAATATGGAATCCAAAGGAGGTGTGCGGCATGTGCAAGCCGTAGCACAGATCCCGGCAATCATCACCACAAAGAATGAAATGGAAGGGATCATCATCAAGGGAGTAGGAGTGGACTACGACTGGAATATGATGCGAAACTTCCTCATCGCCGGAAAAGAATTTGATCTGCGTGATACTGCTAGTGCTTCTCCAGTGGTGATTTCAGAATACACGAGCAAGCGATTGCAAGTCGCTCCCGGTGATAGGTTTATTCTGCATTTTCTGAAGAATGACAGCCAGGTACAACGACGATACACGGTCGCCGGTATCTATAAAACAGGTCTCGAAGACTATGATAAAAAGTATGCGTTTGCGCCTCTCGGTGAAGTGCAGACAATACTCGGTTGGGCTTCTGATCAGGTGGGATCGATTGAAATCTTTGTTGACGATGTAGATGATGCGCCGCTCATCAATGAATATATCTACCTGGAAGAGTTGCCTGTCCAATTGTACTCAGAGACGATTCGACAACGTTTCCCCAATATTTTCGAGTGGCTCGATCTGCAGGATATTAATGAAGTGGTCATCCTTGGGCTCACACTCATTGTGGCCATCATCAATATGATCTCAGCACTTCTCATCCTCATCCTAGAGCGCACATCGATGATAGGCATACTCAAAGCATTGGGTAGCCGGAACTGGGGCATACAGAAGATTTTCCTTTATCATGCCGTGTGGATCATTGTTAAGGGATTGTTGTTTGGAAATCTGATCGGTCTCGGCATCTGTTGGCTTCAGTACAAATACAAGATCATCACGCTTGATGAAGCAGATTACTATCTGTCCTATGCACCTGTGGACATCCATCTTTCTCACGTGATATTATTGAACGCTGGAACGGTTTTGCTCACATTGCTTTTTCTCGTCATTCCTTCAATGCTGGTGATGAGGATAAAGCCGGTAGCGGCGATACAGTTCAAATAGGTGATGCCGGTAAAGTCGGAGGCTTTTTACCAACTTTTCGATTTCTTCGAATTCCCGATTTCTCCGGGTTTACCTGTTTCACCGATTTCACCCTTCTTTTTGCCTACTTTTATCTCCTGATCGAAACGCCCTTTTATTCATGGAAAACCAATGTGATGACCCGTTTTTATGCTTCCGACAACGGACAGTTGATCGAGCTGGCAGAAAGACGTCTGTCATGCTGGATTAGTCTGCTACCTCCGTTTGACAATGGAGAACTTGAACGCATAGCCGAGGATCTGGTTATCCCATTAGACTTTCTGACTGATTCTTTGGACATCGACGAACGTTCGCGTTATGAGCGCGAGGATGATGCACGTCTCATCCTTGTCAATACACCTGTCCTTAATAAGATTGATAAGGAGAATGAGGCTATCTATATCACGGCGCCGATTGGTATCATTTTGACCGCCGATCATATCGTAACGATATCGGGAGTTGAGAATCCGATCATCCAAAGATTTACCGAGGGGAGGGTGCGTAATTTTCTGCCGGAATCAGAACGTCTTTTTGTGTTACAGATCTTTGAGCAATGTACCCTGCGGTACCTCGACTGTCTAAAGAAACTCAACCTCAAACGTAACCTGATCGAGCAGGAACTCTACAACAGTAGCAGAAACTCAGAACTCAAACAACTCCTCCGGATCGAAAAAAGTCTTGTCTACTTTGTAAACACCCTCAGTGCCAATGAACTTCTGAAGATGAAGATGAAGCGGACGGATTTTCTTAAGATCAATAGCGATGAAGACCTTGCGGACCTTTTTGAAGATATCATCATTGACAACAATCAGGCCCTCGCCATGGCAAATGTCTATACGAACATCCTAAATGGCACTATGGAAGCGTATGCTTCGATTATCTCAAACAATCTCAATGTCTTCATCCAACGGCTGACCATTGTGACCATTGCCCTGATGGTGCCAACACTTGTTGCCAGCTTTTTCGGGATGAATGTCAAGTTGCCGTTTGCCGCAGCAGAAGGAGCTTTTTTCTTCATCCTCATTATTTCTGTTGTGATTGGTATCGCGCTTGTCTGGTTCTTCAGGAGAAAGAAATTGTTCTAATACCGTTTAAGAGGCAATCCCATCAATGTCTTTTAATTAGCTCAAATGACTCCTAACAGCGGTTCGTTCGTTTAGAGTTCTCCCATGAAGAGTCATCCTCAATTAGCTTGGGATATGCTTTATACTCGCTCCCATGAAATGCCTTCCGCCTGGTCAGTCTCGCTCTGCGCTCCGTCGCCGTAGCCGGCTATGGCGCAGGCGCCCGAAGCGCTACGCGACCGCGTGCTTTGCTCGCTGAAGCTTCGCGAAAGCGATGCCGCCTAAGCTTCAGCGGTGGCGCAAGGCGATGTCGGACAAGGTTTACGTTCCTCCTCATGAAGCGTCTTAAACCTAGTCAGTCGGACACATTTTATGTTCCTTCCCTATGAAACGTCTTCCGCCCAGTCGGTCGGACAAGTTTTACGCTCCTTCCTCATGAAACGTCTTCCGCCCAGTCGGTCGGACAAGTTTTACGCTCCTTCCTTCATGAAACGTCTTCCGCCCAGTCGGTCGGACAAGTTTTACGCTCCTTCCTTCATGAAACGGCTTCCGCCCAGTCGGTCGGACAAGTTTTACGCTCCTTCCCTATGAAACGTCTTCCGCCTGGTCAGTGGGACAAGTTTTACGCTCCTTCCCTATGAAATGCCTTTTTATGTGCTCCCTCATGAAATGCCTTCCGCCTGGTCAGTCGGACAATCCGCCACTTGGGCGTCGCTCGCTGCTCGTGACCGCAGCACCTGTTTTCATCCCTTTTTCCTCTAGTGAGACTTAGGTTTGACAGAGGAAACATGCTGTTCTCGATTGCAGCTGCAAGTTGGTTTGGTATACAAACAGTTCAATCAGACAACTAGTCCGATAGAACGGCATGTAAACCAGAGAGTTGGTATCGTTCAACCCAGCTAATACACAATTTTATCGTGGTTTTGTACATCGAATTAATACCTTCGTCGACACTTGTAAACAGGGTTTTACACACTGTTTAAGAAAACTTGAGATTGTAGGCGATTGAAATATAATAGGTTAGAAGACTTATCCACAATATGTGAATAAGTTTTTTTCATATTAGGAAAATATTCCATTTATATTAGTCCCATCAAATGAAGATTTTCTTTAATACGTCAAGGTATTAAAAACCGCTCTTCTTCATTTGATCATCAAGTTCGTTCTGTATACTTCTGCGGACCAGTCTTTTTGAAACAAAGACTTCCGTGGTGCTTTTTCTCGCTTCTGAAAACAGGGGTCGGGGAAGGGCAATTGTCACCTCTGTACGAAACGTAGGCAGGTGAAATATGCAGGGCAAAAAGATGCATTGATTTGAATTAAAGAATACGCTAAAAGATACACTATGACCGAAATGATCGAACCCATTCTCCAGGAAAATCCCCACCGCTTTGTCCTATTCCCAATTCAGCACGACGATATCTGGCGATTTTATAAGGATTCCGAAGCGAGCTTTTGGACATCAAGCGAAATAGACCTGCATCAAGACCTCGAAGATTGGCACAACAAACTCACAGAAGATGAACGCTTCTTTGTCAAACACGTTCTGGCATTCTTCGCGGCAAGTGATGGTATTGTAAATGAAAACCTCGCAGCAAATTTTGTATCTGAAGTCCAGTACACAGAAGCCAAGTTCTTCTATGGATTTCAGATCGCAATGGAGAACATTCACTCGGAGACGTATTCTCTTCTGATCAATACCTATATCAGCGATCCTTCTGAGAAAGATTACCTCTTCACTGCCATTGAGCATCTCGATTGTGTCAAAAAGAAAGCCGATTGGGCTTTGCGCTGGATTGGCAAAGGATCTTTTCAGGAAAGACTCATTGCATTTGCAGCGGTAGAAGGAATTTTCTTCTCAGGATCGTTCTGTTCTATCTTCTGGCTGAAGAAACGTGGACTCATGCCAGGTCTTTCTTTTTCGAATGAACTCATCTCACGTGATGAAGGCATGCATTGCAATTTTGCCTGCCTCCTCTACAACAATCACATCGTAAACCACCTGCCAAAAGACACCGTCCGCGACATCATCATGGATGCCGTAGAAATTGAAAAAGAATTCGTCACCGATGCTATCCCTGTAGCACTTATCGGAATGAACGCCGATCTCATGTGTCAGTATATCATGTTTGTTGCCGATCGCCTGCTCATCTCTTTGGGCAATGAAAGGGTCTATAACGTGGAGAATCCCTTCCCCTGGATGGACCTCATCTCATTGCAAGGCAAAACCAACTTCTTCGAAAAACGGGTGGGCGAATACCAAAAAGCCGGCGTACTTACAAATCGCGATGAACAGGTATTTACTCTTGATGAAGAATTTTAGTTCGAGCGTTTCAATCAAGAATCGAGAATCAACACTTGACAATTGCCAATCACCACTTCGATAACGTATCTCAAATTAACCGAACACCATGCAAGTAGTAAAACGTAGCGGCAAGCGTGAATCTGTAAGCTTTGACAAGATCACGGCACGCATCAAGAAACTCTGCTATGGACTCAACCAACACTATGTAAACCCCATAGAGATCAGCAAAAAAGTCGTACAAGGAATCTACGACGGCGTAAAAACAACGGACCTCGACAACCTCGCAGCGGAGACAGCAGCTTCGATGGCAGCAATTCACCCGGACTATGCACAACTTGCTGCACGCATCGCCATCTCCAACCTTCACAAAAAGACCAATAAGTCCTTCTCGGAAACGATGGAGGCACTCTATAACTATGTTGATCCTGTGACTGACAAAAAAGCAGGCTTGATCAGTGAGGAAATCATTGAAGTGATCCGCGAAAATGCAGACACGCTTGACTCTGCTATCATCTACGATCGCGATCTGGACTTTGATTATTTCGGTTTCAAGACAATGGAACGTTCATACCTCCTGAAAATGAATGGTGAAGTCGCAGAACGCCCACAGCATATGCTCATGCGTGCATCGATCGGCATTCATAGCAACAATCTCGAAGCCGCACTGGAGACCTATGACCTGATGTCTCAGAAATGGTTTGTGCATGCGACACCGACGTTGTTCAATGCAGGTACACCAAAGCCACAACTGTCTTCATGTTTTCTGCTGACAGCAACAGAGGATAGTATCGCCGGGATATTTGAGACACTTTCCCGTTGTGCACGCATTTCACAGTCCGCTGGTGGCATCGGCCTGAGCATTCATAACATTCGCGCCAAGGGAAGTTATATCAAAGGTACCGGCGGCACATCGAACGGTATCATCCCAATGCTTCGTGTATATAATGACACAGCACGCTATGTAGATCAGGGCGGTGGAAAACGCAAAGGTGCATTTGCCATCTATCTCGAACCCTGGCATGCGGACATCTTCGATTTTCTGGAATTGAAAAAGAATCATGGTAAGGAAGAGATCCGTGCACGTGACTTGTTCTATGCGATGTGGATTCCAGACCTCTTCATGGAACGCGTAAAGCAGGGTGGCGACTGGTCGCTCTTCTGTCCGAATGAAGCTCCGGGCCTCTGTGATACCTATGGCGGAGAATTCGATGCACTCTATCATAAGTATGAAGCCGAAGGGAAAGCAAGAAAGACAGTAAAAGCGCAGGAACTCTGGTTTGCAATCCTCGAGAGTCAGATTGAATCAGGTACGCCGTACATGCTCTATAAGGATGCAGCGAATATGAAATCGAACCAGAAAAACCTGGGTACGATCCGTTCTTCAAACCTCTGTACTGAAATCATCGAGTATACCGCACCTGATGAAGTGGCAGTATGTAATCTGGCTTCACTTGCATTGCCCCGCTATGTGATCAATGGAGAATTTGACCATCAGATGTTGTTTGAAGTCACACGCGTAGTGACACGCAATCTGAATCGCGTCATCGATATCAACTACTATCCGATCCCTGAAGCACGCAATAGCAATATGCGTCACAGACCAATCGGCCTCGGAGTACAAGGACTTGCTGATGCTTTCATCCTCATGCGCTATCCATTCGAGAGTCCTGAGGCAAGAAAACTCAACCGGGAGATCTTTGAGACAATATACTTTGCGGCGCTTACGGAGTCTTGTGCGATGGCGAAGAGAGATGGCTACTATGAAAGCTATCCTGGATCTCCATCAAGTAAAGGTGTCCTTCAATATGACATGTGGGGAGTAGAACCTTCTGATCGTTGGGATTGGGCTAGCCTGAAAAAAGATATCGTCAAGCATGGCCTGCGCAATAGTTTGTTAGTTGCGCCAATGCCAACTGCATCTACTTCTCAGATCCTTGGCAACAATGAGTGTATAGAGCCATATACTTCGAATATCTACACACGCCGCACGCTCTCCGGCGAGTATATTGTCGTGAACAAGCATCTCCTGAAAGATCTTGTAGCGCTGGGATTGTGGAATGATGAGATGAAAGAAGCACTCATGGCATCGAATGGCAGTATCCAGCATATCGATGGTCTGCCACAAACGCTGAAGGATCTGTATAAGACTGTGTGGGAGATCAGTCAGAAGACAATCATCGATATGGCAGCAGATCGCGGCGCATTCATCTGTCAGAGCCAGAGCCTGAATCTCTTTATGGAGAATCCAAACTTCGGTAAGCTGAGTTCGATGCATTTTTATGCTTGGCAGAAGGGACTGAAGACAGGGATGTATTACCTGCGGTCAAAGGCAGCAGTCGATCCGATAAAATTTACACTTAGTGATAAACACCAGAAAAAATTTCTGTCTGATCGTCAGATCGGCGAACAAAATGTCCTTGCAGGCGTAGAGTCTGTAGAGACAGCTAGTACAGGGACAAGAGTAAATGTGCAGAGTCTCGAGACGATGACATTATCGGCGTCAGAGAGCACCTCAATGATGGAGGGAGCAGTCTGCACAATGGAAGAAGGATGTCTGATGTGTGGAAGCTAGGTGCTTTTCTCTGAAGTTTTGCATGGGACAACTTCGCCGGTGTTGCATAACACATACAGCGGTCAGGTTGTCTGAATGACAAGGATGAGTTATTATTCTCTCAGGAAGTCCTGCCGCAAGGCGGGACTTTTTTTTGTAAAGCTTGTTGCATTTGTTAGAAAATATTTCCAGCGATCCACAATTTTAACAGTGATCCTGCGTATTTTTGAAGAGACTGGTTTGCCATTAAATATTAATGGAAAACGTCCTTCGCGAATTACCTTGGCTTTGGTTTAAGATTTTCTCTGCCCTCACCTTTCCATGCCGAACGAATTTGATTGCATTCGTGACAGCTGGCCACTAAACATCCCTTGAGCTCTTTGACGTACTGAACAGTTGTTTTAACGAGACTAACCAATAGTAACCTATGAAACCAATTGACCAGATTCTGTTAATAGAACGCATTGACGGACTCATCCGTAGAAAACAGACTGGCAATGCTAAAGAACTCGCAGATCGTCTTGGTGTTTCTGAGAGAACAATTTTCCGTCTTATCTCTGACTTGCGTGATATGGGCTTACCTGTAAAATACAGTCATAGCAGTCGCAGCTATTTTTATGATGGAGAGACACCACTGCATATTCGAATAACCTGGAATTTTTTGGATGAAAGAAAATGAATGTTTTTCGGTTGACTGCCAGTTCTGGCAGTCTGGTTGTTTAGATTTGATTCAAATTAGAGTCCTTTAGGCATCAAGAACTCGATATCTGGGTATTTTAATAAGCGCAAATTTTCGATATAGAAAATGTGATATATTCATCTTTAAACGTTTGATAAATTTAACGAACATGAAATTACAAAGTGCAAAACTACAGATCCACAAACCGACTTATGTATCAACTGTAATTCATACTGTACTTTACTGCATTGTTATTCTTGTCCTTTTTATGAGATGCAGAGATGTGGAGGGGATAGAGACTCGTTCAATTAGTTCTAAATTTAATTCAGTACAATCAAGAGGGGGTGAATGTGAACCCGGGACAATAACTTATGCCGATGGGAGAATTAAATTCCCGACTTTTGAAGACTTTAAAAGCACAGTCGACTTTTTAAATTGTGCAACGCAGTCAGAGATTGATGAGTGGTGTGATGGCCTTGAGATTGAAACAGCCAAGATAGCTATGAAGGAATTTTTTGATGCAACTTGCTGCGATACTTCAATAACAGTTCAAGAGTATGAAGAAATAGAAGAAGAATTCGAAAACAGAGTGATGCTCTGGGTAAATGGTTCTGGAGAGAAGGAGGTTTCCTTAAAATACGATCTTTACCCTGAATTTGTAAACGTAAATGGAGAGTTCCAAGTGGATAGTACATTTGTTAAAATTGCAGGTAATAATATTATCTCGGTCACGGATACAAGCCTCGTTGATATTAAAGAATTGGATGAAGAGACCGAAACCAATAGCGAACTAGGTCTTTATGTTTCAAATACTGAAGCGATTACTCTTTCTTGCCCTTCCAATCACGAGGAAATCGATACCTACGATGGTAATAAGAAAAGATTTAAGATCTTTTATGAGATACAGGCTGGCTACATTGTTACAAGACCAGCAGGTCAAGTCAGATTTCAGCCGGGGATTACGGTTTATACACGAGGCGTACATCAATCAAAGCGCTCGTTAATATGGTGGTGTTCGAGAATTAACTTCGATTATGAGTTTGAAATTACCTTTGAACACAATTGGGATAGTTATTTCTCAAGTCCGCTTACTTTTGAATATTTTCATACTGCAACTGACAAGTGTGAAATAAATGCGAACTATCGTTGGAACGGCACGCAGTCTTTGACTCCACTTCCGGCATTTGAATCTGATGTGGCATTCGTTACGCAAACAATGACAAAAGTGCCTTCAGGACCAAGTGGTCATTATGATTGTGAAGACTAACTTAATTGTTAAATTTTATGAGTAGTTCAATTCCTAATGTAAGTCATAACTTGTCTTTCAAGCTACTTTTTATTGTTCTTATTACATGTATATCAACAAGTTGTGTCTATGGACAATTAACGAGATGGGAAATTTACAGCGGTCCATCATTGACAAATACAATTCATAGTGTTAATGGTCAACAAATTGTCTGGACATATTCATTGAATTCACCTCAATATGCACCTGGATTTCTATTTGGTATAGACAGGCGCAATAAACTTTGGAGAGGAATTGAACTTCAGACTGGAATTGAAATAAAGACTAAAGGCGACAAATTGTCTAAGCAGCAGTTTGGACCGGATACAATTTATGGACTTGAATTGTTGTATGTAGGTCTTCCTATAAGTATTGCCTTTAAGATCCTTGAATCCAGGCAAATGTATTTTAAGGTAGGAGCGAGTACGGACTTTCTTGTCAAAAAGAATGAGATTGCATGGTGGGTTAAGAATAATCCACAATTGTCTTCTCGGCTTGGTATTGGCTGCCGCATTTATATGAATTTGTTCTGTGAACTAACATATACAGAAGGATTAAGTAACATTTATTCAGATAATTTTGAATATTATAAAACAAGAATTCGACATCAATCAATTGAATTGTCGGTTATTTATCGACTATGAGTAAATACTTGCTGATTATGCTACTCTATTTATGGAATTCCAAGATTCTTAGCCAATCTGGTGTGAGGGTATTCGGAGGCGCAAACGTCACTGTTTTGAGCGTCAAGTACAAGGAATTTAGTTCAGCATTGGATACTCAATATACTTTGGATCGCCCGATTGTGCTTCCTTGGCTCGGAATTGATATAGATTTTGATTTAAATGAGAGATTCAAATGTTCATCTGGCATAGGGATTAGCATAATGGGCTCAAAAAATTATAGCAAAGGAATAATAGTAGTTCCAGGTGTAAACATTCATCCGGATTTACAAGTTGGGTTTATTCGGATTCCGTGTTATATTTCATATGATCTTAAGATTGCGAGTATTACTATGGGATATAGCCTAAACTATAGCTTTAGGAAGAATCAAAATTTTTTTGCCAGCGATTCACTACGCTTTGTTAATATATATTCAGATTTTCAACACGCTGCGATAGTTGGTATTAGAAAGGATTGGAATCTTATAAGTATTGCTGTAAACTATCACTGTCCTTTGAACCCCATTTCTAATACTAAGGATTTTTATCCTCAATGGACGGAGAAACAGAAACTATATGGTTGGCAAATGAGTATTGGATTTGTGCTTAGGGAAAGCCGGAAAATAAAGGAACGAGTTTAGAAAGATGGTGGACTTCCTGTTAGTGTGTTGTTTTAAGAAAACTCAAAAACGTAAAATTGATCCTTCTAAAACATGCCAAACATATGTGTTATTGATTCCCCATCATCTCCACCAGCTCAATAATCCGTACCTGACCCTTATGGATTTTCTCTTTCGCAGTTGCAACATCAAACCATTCAGCTTTGTCAACCTCGGGGTAGGATTGCATTTTGCCAGAGCGGGGAGGCCACTCCAACTCAAAAGTATTGCTCTGCAGATTCACCGGATCAAAATCTCCTTCACCTAGAAATGCCTGAATGATCTTCCCACCAGAAACTGTGACAGGACGCAGTGCTGTGAGATTGCCATCGTATTGCAGTCCGATCTCTTCAAGAAACTCCCGTCTCGCAGCAGTCTCGGCTCTTTCATGATCTTCAAATTCACCCTTGGGTATCGACCAGGCATTTTCTTCTTTACCAGCCCAGTATGGACCACCAGGATGGACGAGTAGAATTTCCATTCCTTTTTCAGAGCGGCGGTAGAGAAGGATTCCTGCGGATTGTTTTGTCATAATGAAGAAAGGCTAAGGCTTAGGCGAAGGAAATCACAAATCAATATTCAATCTCGAACTAATCACTCAACAAATAGCAAATGAAACTAAGTACCTCCTATCTCGAATCCTGCTTTAACTGCGCTCAAGGCAAGTTGTCCTCGTACCCCGCATCACGCACCTCGTACCCCGTTTCTACATCATCTTCAATGCCTTCACCAGATAGGTAGCAGCAAAAGGGAGAGCGAGCCAGAAAAAACGCGATTCCCATTGTAGCAATGCCAACATGATTACAAAACTGACAAGAAAGATCACCCAATCCAGCTTGCTGTACTTGACCTCGACGATTTCTGCTTTTGTGTGTACTTGTTCTTCGTGCATATTTCTAAGTTGTTTCTAAGTTGATGCTAAGTGGCTTGGTTTATATTCTGTTTGTAAATTCTATTTATCTGTCGTTCTTTAGTATTGTCTGAGGACTGAAGACTGAAGACTGCCCTTCGACAAGCTCAGGGACCGTTGAGGACTGAAGACTGCGGACTATTCATCCTTCTTCGGATCCTTATCATCATCTACAATCTCCGCATCATCGATCAGATTCTCGCCGTCTTTCTTAATGTCTTTGAGTGGTTTGAGATCAAGCTTGTCGTCATGAGCAGGATCTGTTTTTCCTACAACGACAGGTTTGCCCATACTATAGTCACCTTTTGAATACTGATCAGCTTTTGCCCAGAAATCCTCTTTGTCTTTGAGCAGTGATCCCTGTTCACGCAGTTTTTCATTTACTGACTTATCCGCATAGCCGTCACGGTTTGGATCTATTGCATCGCGTTCTTCCTCGATCTTCTTATCCAGTTCTTTCGCTTTATGAAGCAGGTCCTCAATCTTCTCTTCAACTTTGGCTCCGGCTTTCTTCGCCATCTCTTTGGCTTTCCCTGCAAGGTCCTCTGCTTTGTCCCACACTTTCTCGCCGACATCTTCTGCTTTCTCCCATGCCTTATCACTGACTTTCACAGCTTTGTCCACGACACTTTCCTTCTTCTCGTTTGTCAATTCACTTTCTGATGCGCTTGATTTTGAATTTGAGCTTGTGTTTGAACTTGCACTTGCACTTGTATTTGCGTTTGATTTCTTCTTGAGATCCTCGAAAATATCAGACGCAAAGTCTTTGGCATCATCGAATACTTCCTCAGTTTTATCAGCGACCTTTTCACCAAAGTGCTTTACTTTTTCATAACCATCTTCAGCAATTTCCTTGGCTTCATCACCGACTTTCCGTACAGTGGACTTGGCTACAGCCTTCTGCGCCCAGAACAGTTTTTTGAAATCATCAAGTATTCCCATGGCTAAAGATTATTGTGCGGTCAAAAGTACGTTAAACTCGGAGAAACAGGTAAAAAGGGGAAAGCGGAAACCGGGGAAACCTGTAAAGCCGGGGAAACCGGTGAAAGGCAGATCATAGCCAGTAGCGGCGGACCTGTGTGTCCGCCATTCGTATAAGTAAAACCGGTGAAACAGGTAAAGCCGGGGAAGCTGGTTAAATCGGATAAGCCGGGGAAAAGCAGACAATCATAGTTAGTAGCGGCGGACCTGTGTGCCCGCCATTTGTATAAGTAAAGCTGGGGAAACCAGTAAAGCCGGACATGCAGGGGAAACAGGTAAAACCGGTGAAACAGATGAAGCTGAGAATTAAAGTCAAAATACCCGCCTGAATGACACAGTCGGGCAGGTCGAATATCAAAGTCCGAAATCCGAAGCGAGCTTCGCCGGTTTTACCGGATTCACCGGTTCACCCCGTTCTTACGTGATTTTCTTCCGCAACCAGGTAGTTGTGAATTCCACGAGATCGTCGAGCACCTGTCCATCAGACATGCCAGATTTCTTTGGTACATGAAAACTATGATCGCCTTCTTTGATTACATGAATGGTGGCTTTACGTAACTCATCTACCACTTCTTTGATAAGATCGAGTTGCGCAAGTGTGTCGCGCGAACCCTGCAGAAAAAGCATGGGTACTTTCACTTTGGCCAGATGCGCACCGCGTTCCTTGCCAGGTTTGCCGGGAGCATGTAATGGAAACCCAAAGAAGACAAGAGCAGATACTCCAGGTGCGTCATCGGAAGCCATGAGTTGACTAAACATTCTGCCACCGAAAGATTTACCAGCACCTACGATTGGCAGTGTTTCTTTAGAAGTGTATTCCTGGGCCTTTGCAACAGCGGCTCGTATTACACTTTGCGCGACAGGAGGAAGATCGGGTCGGCCTCCACCTTTTTCCATATAAAGAAAATTGAACCTCAGTGTTGCTACACCCGCTTTTGCAAGTCGCGTTGAGATGAGTTGAAGAAAACTGTGGTCCATACCAGCTCCAGCTCCATGAGCAAGAACCATGATACACCATGCATCCTTGGGATGTTGGAGAATACCACTTACTGTCTCAGAGTCGTTGACGTGAATTTTTATGTTGCGTTTCATGGATTGTGCAGCACAATCCTACTTTTTGATTTTACCTGCGATTGCACTGTGATCTACAAGGTACAGCTTTTGTCCGTCCATGGTCTCACGCAAAAGTTCTTCAGTCTCCTGAAGGCGTTCTCGTGTCCACTTATAAAGCTGAGCACGATATGGATCTTTCTTTGCTTTGAAGTGCTTTCTCGACTGTTTACCCGTATCGTCAAGAAATTCTTTATACACTTTTCGGGTCTTTCGTTTGCCATGGATCAGCATTGAAATGAGGAACCGGTTGCCATTCCAGTTTTCACAATCTTCGAAGACATCCTGGATATCATCATTCACTTCGGTGATCAGATCATAGTACACCCAATCCTTTTCGCGAACCTTTTTATTCAGGTCAGGCGCATGGCGATAGATCAACTTGCGAATCAGTTTTACATCACAGGACTTGCAAGAGTATATGGTCTCAAAGGATCTGCTGACAGGGAGTTTTTTTTTGCGGAGATCAAGCTCATATTCTTCATAGCGCCCAATCTCAGATGTATAGTCTGACAACGCTTTCTTTCGAATATCAAAAGCTAAGAGAGCATCGTCGATTTCTTTCCATCGCTCATTCAGGTCTTTCTTCTTCACATCCCAATTTGATTCGAGATAGTGATCAAGGGCGTAGATCACCTCTTGTAACATGTAAAGACGGGTGACGAAAGGTGAGTCTTTTTCAATTCCGGCCAGATTCAAAAGCTCCGGAATCCGCCGGTATGCAAACAATTCATGGATTTTCTGTGTGATCGTAAGTCCTTCAGCCATAGCAAAGATTGTGTGTGTCCGATTTACTAAGATGTTAGCCGATTTAGCAGCGGCCAAGGTAATTGTGTTTTCGGATATTCGCCATCTGGATATTTTCTACTTTCACTGATTCACTTACTTGTCAAAATCATTCTGATATGAACATTCGTACCATTGTTGCTCTGTGTACAATTTCGTTGCTTTTTAGCCTGAATACCTTTGGGCAAAAGGCTAAAAAAGAAGATAAACCTCCTGCCGTTGCTGAGCCCGAAAAAACAATTCTTGAGAAGACTGACTTCTCCGGGTTGAAGTTCCGTGGCCTGGGCCCGGCGCTTACCTCAGGCCGAATTGCAGATATTGCGATCCACCCTGAGAATCCAAAGATCTACTATGCTGCATCTGCCTCCGGTGGTGTATGGAAAACAGTGAATGCCGGAACAACATTCGTACCTGTCTTTGATGGAGAGGGTAGTTATAGTATCGGTTGTATCACACTCGATCCATCTGATCCCAATGTCGTTTGGGTGGGTACCGGCGAAAACAACAATCAACGGAGTGTGGCATATGGCGATGGCGTATATAAGTCCATCGATGGCGGTAAGTCATGGAAAAACATGGGATTAAAAGAATCGGAACATATCGGTATGATCGTGGTCCATCCTTCGAACTCAAATGTCATTTATGTCGCTGCATATGGACCTCTATGGTCTGCAGGTGGTGATCGTGGAGTATATATGACAAAGGATGGTGGCGCAACCTGGCAAAATATTCTTGAATTGGATAAGCATACAGGAGCGAGTGAAATTCACATGGATCCACGCAATCCGGACATTCTCTATGCCACAGCGCACCAGCGCAGAAGACATGTCTTTACCTATGTAGGTAGTGGGCCGGGATCTGCGATCTATAAATCCACGAACGGCGGGCAATCCTGGGATAAGATTGTAAGTGGGTTGCCGACTACCGAGATAGGTAGAATTGGAATGACAATTTCTCCTGCAAATCCAGAAATCATTTATGCAATTGTCGAAGCATCTCAGGGGAATAGCGGTCTCTATCGTTCTACAGATCGCGGTGCGACATGGGAGAAGCGAAGTAGCTATTCGACAAGCGGGAATTACTATCAGGAGCTTTTTGCAGATCCGAAGAATCCTGATAAACTCTACTCAATGGATGTATGGTTGCAGATCAGTCTTGATGGTGGAAAGACATTTAGCAATCTGGGTGAGGACGCAAAGCATGTAGACAATCATTACATGTGGATCGATCCACACGATACGGATCACTTATTAGTTGGTTGTGATGGAGGTATCTATGAAACATGGGATGCTGCAAAGACCTGGGATTTTAAAGCAAACCTTCCTGTCATTCAATTCTATAAAGTGTCTGTTGACAATGCAGAGCCGTTCTATAATATCTATGGTGGTACACAAGACAATTTCAGCCTCGGTGGCCCGTCAAGGACAGTAAGTGCTAATGGTATTTCGAATGAACAATGGTTTATTACACATGGTGGCGATGGATTCGAATCGCAAGTCGATCCATTCAATCCTGATATCGTCTATACGCAATCACAGCACGGTGTTCTCGCTCGCTTTGACCGGAAAAGTGGAGAAGAGACAGGTATTCAGCCTCAGCCCCGCAAAGGCGAAAATGAATACAGGTGGAATTGGGATTCTCCGCTGGCAACAAGTCCGCATGCCAGAGGAAGATTGTATTTCTGCGCCAATAAAGTATTCCGCTCAGATGATTATGGAAACAATTGGACGGTAATCTCTGAAGATCTCACACGACAGGTTGATCGCAACGCACTCAAAGTGATGGATAGAGTCATTAGCATGGATGCTGTTGCCAAGAACGGTTCGACTTCATTGTATGGTAACATCGTAGCATTGGCTGAGTCCCCTGTAAATCCACAGGTATTATTCATTGGTACTGATGATGGGCTGATTCAAAGGACAACCAATGGCGGAACCACGTGGGATAAGATCGACAATATCGCAGGGGTGCCGGAGCGCACGTATGTAAATGCTGTCGTTGCTTCGACACATGATGCAAACGTGGTGTACGCCTGTTTTAATCATCATAAGTACGGCGATTTCAAACCTTATGTCTACAAGAGTACAGACCAGGGAAATACATGGACGTACATTTCCGGCAATCTTCCCGGGCGTGGCTCTGCCTACACTATTGCCGAAGATCATGTAGATCCGAATCTCTTATTCGTGGGAACAGAGTTCGGCGTGTTTTTTACAAATGATGGTGGCAAAGAATGGAAGCAACTCAAAGCCGGTATACCGACGATAGCTGTCCGTGACATAGACATTCAACGCAGGGAAAATGACCTGGTACTGGGAACATTTGGCCGCGGTTTTTTTGTCCTGGATGATTATTCTGCGTTGAGGAATAGCAAGCCTGCAGATCTGGAACAAGATGCTGTGTTATATAGTGTAAGAGATCCCTTCGTATTTGAAAGCAGCTATCCTCTTGGACTTCCGGGAAAATCGTTTCAGGGAGACAGCTATTGGCAGGGTGAAAATCTGGGATCTGTTGCAACCTTCACCTACTATATGAAAGAAAAACCAAAAACGAACGCTGAAGAGCGTCGTGAAAAAGAAAAAGATCTGATCAAAGAAAACAAAGATGTGAGCTATCCTGATTATGATGCATTAAAAGCTGAGCGGGAGGAAGAAGAGGCAATGCTATACTTTACAATCACGAACAGCAATGGAGAAATCGTACGCAAACTGGAGACAAAGCCCGGAGCAGGAATAAAACGGGTCAATTGGGATATGCGCACAGCATCAAAGGATCCAATCTCACTGAGGCCTCCTGCTTTCTACAATCCATGGGCGGGTAGGGATGAAGGCACACTCGTCGCACCAGGAGTATATACTGTGGCCATGTCTCTTTGGAATGATGGTGAAGTGAAGCAACTCGGAAAGCCGGTCAATTTCACAATCAAGAAACTTGACAATGCCACCATGCCTGCGCCGGATAGAAATGCCCTCGCAGTGTTCAAAGCTAAAGTCAGTGAATTGGCTCGTGCTGTAGATGGCTCGACAACAGCGCTAGGAGAAGTAGACAATGAACTCAAGCATATACGCAAAGCCATTTCACGAATCGAAAAACCTTCAGAAGATTTGATGGCTGATGTGCGTAGCATTGAGGCGGAATTGCGTGACATCAGAAAGACTCTGGTAGAAGATGGTATTGCAGCTACGCTCGATATCTATACTCCGGCCAGTGTTTCCACTCGCATAGGTTTCATCGTATACGAGCAGAAGTACAGTACATCTGCGCCGACTGGAACACATCAGGCGAGTCTGAAGATTGCAGAGGAAGAGTTCAGACCGTTGTTAGAAAGAATAAGGATAGTCACGGAACAGAAGCTTGTGTCTCTCAGAGAAAAACTGAAGAAAGCCGGCGCGCCTTACACGCCGAATGCACTACCCGAAATTATCAGGAATTGAGATTCACATTGTAAAGAGCTGGCTAAGTCAATATTATTGTAGCATGAATGGGATAGTTTGTTGAAGGCAACGACCGTCCCATTCATATTTGTTTTTTGTGTGTCAGATCAGGCATAAAATCGTATCACACCTCGAACGATTTGTATCAACGCCAGCAAAAAGAAAAAGTATCCTACGGCCGGTGCAATGTAATGTGTGAGTTTGTTGAATTTCGCTTTGGCATACAAACCAAGTTTTGCAAAGATCATCAGGATGAGCACTGTACCTGTAAACACACCAAAACTGAAATACAAGATGTTTGAATTGTATCCGGTGTCAATGAGCTTTATGGTGGTCAGGTATGTCCCATAGAATATCCAATAGGGAATCGCAAGGACATTGAGGCTACTCACAATGACTCCTTTGAGAAAACCACGGCTTCGATCATAGCCATGGACGTCTTTTTCTTCCGTTTTCTTCTGTCTCAGATAAAAGATGCCGAGTCCGATGAAGATGGGGATAGAAACCCAAAAGAGAATCTGTTCCGTGAGCGGATGCTGTGTGATAAAGCCAGAGAATTTCAGGGCTACTGCTGCCTGAATAAATTCAATCAAAGCTGCTCCAAAAATCACCCATAGCGCTGTCCTGAATCCGTGTGAAATCGCCGACTCTATGACCGTGACATTGATGGTGCCAAAGGGAATAGAGCCGAGAATGCTCAAGACGATACCTAATAGCACATGGATAAGGATGGACATTTCCTCAAAGCCCGTAGGTCAGGCTCGCCTTTTTCTTGTAAGTGAAATATGCACGCAACAATCCTAGGCCTTCACGCCAATGCATCGTTCTGATTCCACTTGCTTTCTGCTCCTTCGAGATGTGGTACATGATCTTCCAATGATTCCAGATATCTCTGTATGCCTGAAAGACGGAATATCCGGGATCATAGATATGTGCAGGTTCGCTTCCTGCTCCATTGAATTCCATAATGAGGAACTCACGCCCTGCACTCAGTTCCTCTATAGAAGCGGTGCGTAAATCAAAGCGGCCGTAGTAGATTCCAGGCATTTGTGAAAGCACATTGAGTATTGTCTCTTCTAATTGTGGAGAGATCCAGTGGTTGGTATTCAGGAATTGTGTTCCGCGGCAATGGTTACCGATTGGTTCCAGCAGAAGAGTCTCGCCATTTTTTGGAATCTGTTTCAGATCGATACGCCTGGCCAGCGTCTGTTTTTGCAGTATTGCACGTGGATTTTTTTGGATGAGTTGACCAACGGTACTTTCTCCATCGCCGGTCACTGTCAGAAATGCCTTCTTACAAATCGATGTGACCGCCTTCCTGTTCGAATGCGGAAAGCGATGACACATCACACTGAGTTCTGTCGGATATGAAATATACTCCTGAATGATGATGCCTCCCTCCATTTTTTTTGCGTGTTGAATCAAATCTTCAGGAGTGTCGATCACTTTTACATTCATCCCTCTCTCGCCAACGTCAGGTTTACATACAAGAGGGTAGGTCATGCCAGCTTCATTGACCCTGATGATCATTTCATTCGTACGCGATGTCCCCGCCGGAATAAACAGTGTTTTAGGAAGATACTCCTGAGGTATGAGAGCATAGATCTTATGTTTCTCTTCACCAAAAAAACCACCAGTAGCAATAGCAGGGTTTACGGCAGCAAAGAAAAACAGATCACGTGCACGAATCGCGTGAATCATCCAGAAGAAGAACACAGGGATATTGGAAATATAGATAGGCCAGTATTCCCAATTCAGCAAGCGAATGAAAAAGGGATGATATTTAAGTTTCCCCAACATTTGCAGTGATCAGGTCTAGAATTTCAGATTTTGTTTCACTACTCATCAGATCTGTATGCTTCAACACAAAGCTGCGATTCATCTTTTGCACAGAGGTAATGCTTAATGTCCTTACACGTTCCTGGCGATTCATCACAAAGCCATTCCAATTGTCATCGCTACTGCCATATCTGTGAAAACCCATGATCTCATCCTGGTCAAATTCCTCATGCCCGGCCAGCCATTTCTCAAATAGTGACTTCCGCCATCTGCGTACATCTTCGGGATACAATGTGACTGAAGACCAAAATGCCGGCTGACTTGAATCCAGAATGCGTGTATTCAAGGAAGATCCATCCCAGATCAGTTCATTGAGAAAACCATCCTCAGCGAGTACCAATGTGAAAGGTGCCGTCAAAGAAAGATCATAGTCCTCAATGAAAGTCTCTAATGACGCATATTGCAGAATATCGATAAGTACTTTTCCACGACTGTGTGTATATCTGGCTTCTGGTGTAAACGGAACATAAGCACCATTGAGTAGACAGGCTACTCTGTCATGATCAGAAACACCAAACCAGGAACCACCTGCATGCGGATCTTTTGGAAATAAGAGAGATTGATCACCAACTGTGATACGCTGTATATCAATCGCATTTCGATGTGGTGCTTCGTCACGGTTTGAAGTGAGAAGGTATCCCCCGCCTTTCAGCGGCAGATAACTTACTGTGCACATAGCTTTTGCTTGTGCTGAATTGTAGAAGGTGCGACACCAAAATGTGCTGGTAGGGCAATTCGCGGAGCGATTGCAAATAACCCGATTTTGATGATTGCCAGATGATGAATGGTGTGCTCGATATTATAGATCACTTCACGCTCAAAGTTCGAAGCAACCGTGACCCCACAATTCTCTTCAATGTGCTCATCACAGACAAGAGTACATGACATATTTTCCTTTATGGTCAGGATACGTGCACAAATCTTATTGATCTGTTGAGTTGCGAATTCAGGATCTTCTTCGATTCTGAGATCACGTGCTCGAAGTGCGTAGTTCACAGCACGGTCCTCATGTTGTATCTGATCAAGAAGGCACTGATAGAATTCTACAAAGTGCCTTGTATGCTGACCGATTGAGGCCCCAAAGAGCAACTCCAGTGGCATTGCATAGACTTGTGGATCGATTTCCCGCAGATAAAACTGAGCATCTCGCAGGGTCTGTGCCGCTATCTCCTTGATGTCCATAGTGTAATCACTTGCATTGTTACGTCTGACGCCAAAGTTACAAATGTAACTGAGGTATGCAAGTGGCGAAAAGCCATGTTCTCTGAGGGTAAAATCACCTGGATTGGGTCAGGAATCCCGGGAGTGTAGCTACTGGAACGGACCATTCGGGCAAGATTTCGATAGAAGGAGAATCCCCCAGCGCCGCTACTTCAATGTGAGAGCGAATTTATTCTCCCAATAACACAGTGTCTTAGTCCTGGCTGGCAGGCTTAAAGCCCAGCGACACCGAATTCATGCAATACCGCAAGCCGGTAGGTGCTGGTCCGTCATCAAAAACATGCCCGAGATGTCCACCACAGCGATTGCAATGCACTTCTGTTCGTACCATCCCTAAAGTGACATCGCGGTCTTCACCTACATGCGTCTTGTCTATGGGTTTGTAGAAACTCGGCCATCCAGTGCCGGATTCGAACTTCGTTTCGGAATCGAATAACGTCAGATCACAGGCAGCGCATGTATAGACACCTTTTTCATGATTATCCCAATATGTGCCGGTGAATGCTCTTTCTGTTCCTTCTTTACGCATCACGGTAAAAGCTTCCTTGCTCAGACGCTTTGCCCAAACATCATCGGTCAATTGAATGCGTTCGATGGATTCTCCTTTTTCATTTACGAATGAAGGAGCTATGTCAGCCACAACCGGACTTTTCTGTGCATTGCAGGACATACAGAACAGTAATGGCATACTTACCAGAGTGACGAATTGCATCAGACGTATCATTGAACATTATCTTTTAGAAGGTCTCCAAATTTCTCACGAGTCTTACGCACCTTAGGATTAATAACTATACGGCAATAGCTTGCGTTTGGATTTTCATTGAAGTAATTCTGATGATAATCTTCTGCCACATAAAACTCAGGTAATGCAGTGATCTCAGTCACTATCGGATCATCCCAAAGAGTCGGTGCGAACTCAGCCTTTGACTTTTCTGCAGTCTGACGTTGCGTATCCGATGAATAATAAATTGCAGAGCGATACTGCGTACCTGCATCCGCCCCTTGCCGATTAAGAGTAGTAGGATCATGTGTAGTCCAGAACACTTTTAGCAGAGTTTCAAAACTGATCACAGCAGGATCAAAGGTGATACGAGCGACTTCTGCATGCCCCGTAGTTCCTGTGCAGACTTCTTTGTATGAAGGATTCTTTACAGCTCCGCCGGTATATCCGGATTCTACTTTGTGGACGCCTTTGAGATCTTGAAACACGGCTTCGACACACCAGAAACAACCGGCACCCAGTACCGCAGTTTCCGTCGTCGCAGTTGATGGTATTTGCATATTGTCAGGGTTTTGTTGTGCTTTTGTTTGACATGCCGATAGCATGGTAACGGAGAAGAATAACGTCAGGAATTTCATCATTATAGTGTTGTGAACTGGTATAAACGTCAGGACGTTGATAAAGATGAGATAAAGGAATTAAATACTTGTTAAAATTGCGTTGTCAGGCGATGTGATAAAGGACTCTCTCACCAATAAGACATTTAGCCCGGGGTACGATTTTCTTCCCCTGGGAACTGAGTCAGGCAAATAGGCCCCAAAGCGGTCGGTAGAAGGAAGAAATCTCAC
Source organism: Bacteroidota bacterium (assembly GCA_031400515.1). Classification (GTDB taxonomy): domain Bacteria; phylum Bacteroidota; class Bacteroidia; order Chitinophagales; family Saprospiraceae; genus DATDQA01. Next base: position 7,142 of record JANNQA010000105.1, on the reverse strand, counting down.
AACAAATGCCATGGATTGCGATTGTATTCAGGATCCCTGACGTAACGTGAACCAATAAAAAATACCGGACTTGCGATCCGGCATTTTGACTGGTAGAAGACGCCTATGTTGGGTTTTACCTGATGATCATCCTGCCGAATTGCATCGTATAAGCGCCTTCTGCGCGAACGAAATACATGCCAGAAGTATATTCTGAAATATTAATGTCGATTTCCCGATCCCTTGTGTCAAGAGTAAACATCTCCCGGCCATGAATATCTGTGATGCTGAATCTTAGTGTTTCATCGCCAGGCAAGTCACTGACAATATTGAAATGTCCGTCCGAAGGATTAGGAGATACTTTAAGACGTTCTTGCTTAGCATCATAACCCGTTATCCCTCCAGGACTATTCGGCATGTCGCTACATGGGAAATACAGCACGTATCCTGCGCATTCCGCTTCACAACTATTTCCGAAGGTGATGACTTCTCCACTCGCACTTACGACGCAGACAGGGCTATAAATTGCCGGACAGATACATGTTGTGTCGCATGCGAAAACATCAACAAAACCCGCACATTCGGCAAAGCAGATATTATCAAAATGGAGTACCTCACCGTTTAACCCAATGGCACAGACCGGAGCATAGTATTCGGGACAAGGACAACCTGCTGCACATGGTATATAATCAGTATATCCCTGACATTCTGCTTCACAACTATTAGAGAATTGAATCGTCGTAATGCTATCCAATGTCACGCATACGGGATCCCAAACATCCGGACAAATACACACAGGATCACATTGTACAAAGTGAAAATACCCGTGACATTCTGCTTTACATGCATTCGCAAAGTGAAGGATCTCACCATCCGCGGTAAGCACACACACTGGATCCCAAATTTCCGGACAGACACAAGTAGAATCGCATAAGACATAGTCACAGAAACCAGCACATTCTGCATAGCACCAGTTGTCGAATTCAATAACCGCACCAGAAGGTGTAGTCACACACACCGGATCATAGATGTCCGGGCACCAGAATGGGCATGGACAGAATAACGAATCACAGGTGAAGTAATCTGTGTATCCATGACATTCCGCATAACAGGAATTATCGAATTGCAACGTCTGTCCATCCGGTGTTACGACACAAACCGGAGCCCAGATCGCTGGACAGATACACGAACTATCGCAAGAATAGTAGTTGCAATATCCTGCACACTCAGCATAACACCAATTGTCGAATTGTAGCACCTCACCGTTTGCTGAAGTCACACACACAGGATCATAAACATCAGGACAGACAATAGGACATGGGCACATCACTGAGTCACAAGGGAAGTGATGAAAGTACCCAACACATTCAGCATAGCAAGAATTGACAAATTCAATCGTCTGACCATCGGATGTCACTACACATACAGGATCCCAAATGTCCAGACAGTCACAGGTGCCATCGCAAGGATAATAATCACAATGGCCAGCGCATTCCGCATAACAGCCGTTGTAAAACTCAAGTACTCCGCCAGATGGAGTCGTGACGCAGACAGGAAAATAAATATCCGGACACCAGAATGGGCATGGGCATGGTAATCCGCAGGTGAAATAGTCGAAATATCCATGACACTCTGCATCACAAGAACTCGCAAATTGTATTGTGTCGCCACTGGAATTCACGACGCAAACAGGATCCCAGATATCCGGGCATGTGCATCCTCCCGGTTCACATGCAAAGTGATCGAAGACCTGATGGCATTCTGCAACGCACGCATTTTCCCATATCACTGTGTCACCGAGCGGTGAAATGGAGCAGACCGGGTCGTAAATAGCAGGACATGCGCAGAATGTGTCACATGGAATGAAGCTGTCAAATCCCGCACATGCCGCCCAACAAGGGTTTAAAAACGTCAAAATGCAGTTTGTGGCTGTGGCAACGCATGTCAGTTGTACCTCATCTGTGGGGCATATGCACTGGTCAATGCAGGGCACAAAATCCTCTTCCGAATAGCCTGTAGCCAGGGCATAACAGGCGTTGGGAAACTGCAGAATTTGTCCGGCACCTGCCACGCAGACAGGGTCAAATTCAAAAGGGCAGTCACAGGCCGGATCCTGTCCAAATCCAGACGCTGGCAGGAGAAAGAGAACTATTGAGCAGAGGTTTGTCAAGCTTTGAAACATAGGAACATCGGTTTGATGGTTAGACGGAAGAATATCTGAAATGGTTGGTATGTCGAATTTAACGGAATTGAGGACAAAGAATTTCCAATAACTTATACTTTGCATATATAAATCTATATATTCGCGCGCACGAAACCTAAGGATTGCATAATTAGGATAAGTCGTCAGGTTTTGAGTGTATTTTTGGTCCTGCAAGTTTTTAGGCCCGGGTGGTGGAATAGGTAGACACGCAGGACTTAAAATCCTGTGGCCAGAAATGGCCGTGCCGGTTCGATTCCGGCTCCGGGTACGAGTTGAGATCCCTTGAGCATAGCTACTTCCTTTTGAAATGTATTGTTTCTCTTTAGTCTATGTGGATTTTGTCCATGTGAATTTAAGGAGACTAATAGGCTTTATTTAGGGTGTTATGTGAGAGGGACCGGACAGCCATGTTCGGTTCCTCAACTTTTTCCCCCATTTCTCATTCCCTTGTTAAACCAGTTCGTAAAACTTACGTGTCATGAAAACATGCGCACTATGCCTTTCTGTCTATTTCATCAGTCTATTCCCTTTGCATGCTACCACTTGGTATGTGTCCAATTCAGGGAGCAATAGCAATAGTGGACTGAGCCCCGCTTCAGCTTTTCTTACAATCCAGTTTGCCGAAAACCAGTGCGATCCCGGCGATAGCGTTCTTGTTGCCAATGGAAACTATGCCGGCTTTTATGTCAATGTCAGCGGTACGTCCGTTGCTCCAATCGTCTTTTTGGCGAATGGAAGCGCGGTGTCTATTACAAGTCCTACTACAACCACCGATGGCATTAATGTAGAAGGTGTCGAGAACAATACAGTAGACTATATCGAGATCAATGGTTTCATCGTCAACAATATGCCACGAAATGGTATTCGACTGGTATATGCGAATAATTGCATTGTCAGGAACTGCACATGTATCGGCAATGACCAGCGTGGCATCCTCACCGGATGGACGGACGATATTCTGATAGAAAGCAATGAATGCGCCTATACCATAGATGAGCACGGAATCTATGTTTCCAACAGCAGCGACAGATCCGTCATTCGTTACAATTCCTGTCATCACAATCACGGAGGTGGAATCCAGATCAATGCCGATGGCACGCTTCCCGGCGATGGTATTTCATCTGATCCGGAGATCTATGGCAATGTGCTTTACGAAAATGCTTTAAATAATGGCGGAGGAGCAGCGATCAACCTGGATGGTGTGCAAGGAGCGTTTATCTACAACAATCTCCTCTACGAAAATCATGCAACGGGGATTGCGCTCTTTCAAATCGATGGTGATGCACCTTCCATCAATGCTACTGTACTGTTCAATACAATTGTTCAGGCATCGAATGGGCGGAGCGCAATTCTCATCACGAATGGGGCAACAGGGGCGCAGGTGCATAACAACATAATCATCAATCAACATGCGTTTCGTGCCAGCCTTGCTGTGAGTGCAGATGCCTTTGTCGGTTTGATGAGTGATTACAATATTGTGATCAATAGTTTTAGTGATGATGCCGGAGGAAACTTCATGGATTTTGAAGAGTGGCAGGATCTTGGATATGATCTGAATTCGACGCTTGCCGACCCTTTGGACGAGATCTTTATTGATGAAGACGGAGAAGATTATCATTTGCTCTCGACATCACAGGCAGTCGATGCAGCCAATGCAGGCTTCTCCTCAGGCATTGACGAAGATATTGAAGAAAACCCGCGACCTGTCGGTTCAGCCTTTGATATCGGCGCTTATGAAGAACAGTCTGTTGTGCTCGCATTGGAGGAAGAAGAACATTCACGTGGATCACGAAAGTCGTGGTGGCTTTCTTCAGAGTTACATTCGGATAGGATTATCATACATGGGCTTGTTGCTGGTGATGATGTTTCGATTGTTGATGTGGCGGGTCGTCAAAGACATGCAGTGCAGAATTTAGAAACTAACACTCACGAAATACATATTCAGGGTTGGATCCCGGGAATGTATGTTCTCTGTGTGTCTAGAGGAAATGAAATCCTCGGGGTGAGGACATTCGTGATTAAGAAATAGAAATCCATTGTCAATCAATGTACCTTCGAATTTCTGAATTCACTACATCCAGCTCCTTGCGGGTGGCAGATATCTTCTCTGCATATCATAGTACTCCAGAATCCTCGGATCTACGATCACATCGTCAGCGCGCAGTTTTCGTTTGAGCACAATACCATCCAACGTACGACAGCGACTGAGTGCAACATAGGTCTGCCCGAATTCAAATGCACCATAGCCAAGGTCAATAATCACCCGGTCAAATGTCTTTCCCTGACTTTTATGAATCGTAATCGCCCAGGCGAGTTTGATAGGAAACTGACGAAACGTACCAATCACATTCGCTGTAAGTGTTTGTTCTGAGCGGTTGTAATCATAGCGGATGAGTTCCCACTCAAATCTTGAAACTTCTATCTCCTCATGATCTCCATCACGGTTCAGGATCTGGAGAGTGAGCATTTCCGGAGTGAGCTTTGCAATTTTTCCTATCGTACCATTGACAAACTTGCGTTCAGGGTCATTGCGCAATAAGACAACTTGAGCTCCTTCTTTCAAAATGAGATGTTGATCCGTAGGAAAGAGCTTCATTGTGAATTCACCCGTTGTATTGGCCGTGTAGGTTGTTGCAGAAGATGGCAAGGAATTCAATCGCGATTGATTGATTGAATTCGCCAGTGCATTGACAGTACACAATGTCACATAACCATCAGTCTGTGGGAAAGCCGGAAGATGTCTTGCATTCAACTCCTCCAGATCTTCTTCACCATAAGATTGTGTGCGGATCGCATCAAGCAAACGAATGAAGCGCACTTCATCCTGCCTATACACTTTCGTAAGCTCAATCATCTCCAACGGAAATCCCTGTTTGATCACTGCGGCGTCGAAGAAATACGGACTTGGATATACCGTAGAAAAATAATGACGCTCTCCTTCACTCGCTATCACAGGTGGTAGTTGAAAGAGATCACCAAAGAACAATACCTGCACTCCCCCAAAGGGAACTCTGCTGTCACGATTGACCTGAAGGAAATAGTCAATCGCATCAATGATATCTGCCCGCACCATTGAGATCTCATCGATGATCAGGACTTCCAGCTCTTTGAATTGTTTGCGATTCTTCTTTCTCTCGATGTCACTACGCTGAAGGAGTTTGGGTGGAAAAGCAAAGAAAGAATGGATTGTCTGTCCGCGTACATTCAATGCTGCAATACCGGTAGGAGCGAGGACGACGGCGCGCTTCTTTGTCGTGCTTCGGAATAACTGAAGCAGTGTTGATTTACCCGTACCGGCTTTACCTGTGACAAAGGCAGAAGTATCCGTCTTCTCCAGGATATCAAGCGTGCCCCGAAATGCCGGAGAAAGCTCGAGCGGCTGTATGTTGTTTTTTGTGGGATACATTACTTGTTATTGGCTACTGGCTTCTGGCATCTGGCATCTTGCTACCAAAGACCCTTCCATGCATCGGATCTATTCTCGCATTCTCATTGCATCCACCGAAGCCTATGGCGTAGGAGGACATTTTCACTATCTCACATTCTCACCTTCTTCACAAGGAAGACATACACCGGAAAATGATCGCTATATCCTCCAATGTATGTATTACCGGAAAAGGTACGGAATGGGTAGCCCTTATACTGTCCTAACTTCTGTGTGAGGAAGGATTCATTAAAAACGCGTGCGCGATAGAAGTGATAGCCGTCATCATCACTCACCAGATTCGATGAGATGATGACCTGGTCAAATAAACTCCATGCATCCTGATAGGCTGTGGTCCCAATACCTCGTTTGTAGAAGGCATACATCGGATTGTACATTTCTGTTGATGCGAGGTTCTCAGATTTTGTCTGTGCACGGAGAATCCCCTTTACACTCATGTTGACAGGATCATCATTCAAGTCACCCATGACTAGAGTTTTGATTCCTGCTTTCGTATTAATATCTACTACTTTTTTATTGATCAGGGCGGCAGCATTTCGCAGAGGCGCAGTTGCCTTTTCTCCGCCACGCCTGGATGGCCAATGATTTACAGTGATCGCAAACTTTTCACCATCCATCTTTCCATACACGATCAGCACATCACGACTGTAACTCGTATCCCCCGGTTCGTTGATATAGGTGGGCATTGGGATACTTTTGGATGAATCGTATGTAAAGTATTTCGCCTGATAAAGTAATGCCACATCGATACCACGGCTATCCGGAGAGTCATAGTGAACAATCTGATAATTTCGATCACGTATTTTCGGATGTGCGACAAAATCTTCAAGCACTTTTCTGTTCTCAATTTCAGAGACTCCAAGCAAAGCAACTCCATCCGGTGTGGATTCGATACCTAGTTGGGATACGACATCTGCGAGATGATTCTGTTTCTCGCGATAGATTTCCCTTGTATAATGATTAGAACCTTCCGGAGTAAACTCTGCGTCATCCGTATCGGGGCTATCATAGACATCAAAAAGGTTCTCGAAGTTGTAGAAGCCGATGCAAACGATCTTGTGTTCGGATTGTGCAAATACATTTGCATAAAGAATTCCAACGCCAACAAGGACGCAGATAAGGCCTTTACTCATTAAATGAAAGTTGTTCATACGCGGTCAAAGATAGTGAAGGAGAGATGCTGACAATTTTTATATCTAAAATCCTGCCCGCTAGGGCAGGATCAGATCAGGAACCGATCACGATCAGATCAGGGGCCGATAGGATTGGCTCACCGCTTCGCAAAGGATCAAGGATCGACGATTGCGATATTCATCAAGGTAAGGAGCGTAAAACTTGTCCGACTGACCAGGCGAAAGACGTTTCATGGGTAAGGAGTGTAAAACTTGCCGACATCGCATTCTCCGCCTGAGGCGGATTCGACAGAGCAAAGCTGACTAGTCGGAAGACGTTTCATCGAGGGAAGGAGCGTAAAACTTGTCCGACCGACTGGGCGGAAGACGTTTCATGGTGTAG
>JANNQA010000141.1:0-38758 GCA_031400515.1 Bacteroidota bacterium | reverse complement strand
ACCCAGGGCCCATGAGTCGAGATGAGATCCGATAATGATGACTTCTTCCGGAAAAGTTGATCCGGTAATTTCGGCAATCACATTGTCCGTCGTGTAGTGCCCTCCGATGGCAGCATCAATGTTTACACCAATAGAAAGCTGATGACCGGCTCTTATGCTGCGCAGACAACGTTGAGCATGTTCACGTGCCATGACAATCTGCACCAGATCATTGCCCATCATTTTTTTTGTCACAAACCGATATAGCAAGCCATTTGGTCTTGACGACATAAACACAATGCCTGCCACTCCGGCTGCACGTGCATAGTCCTCTGTATTGGATGCATTCGTGTATTCAGTAAATAACCCATGGATATCCAAACACAAGTCTGTCTCTATAATGACAAACGCATTCCTGGCTCTTGAACCAAGACGTGCAAAATCCTCCTGTGTACCCATTCCGCCATCGACCAGTGGTGCTGTCACAAGTCCTGTTGGGTTGTAAAACTTTGAGACTACTTGTGGTTTGAACTCAATATCACCTTTGATCCCTGCGGTGGTAGATTTTTCTAGCCACAGTGACGGCATCACAAATGGTTGTTTCCAGGCTTTCAATCCAGCCTCCTGGAATTTTTTCAGCCCCCATTCTACAGATGCACTATTTGCCGGTGAACCTGTCTCTCGCCCTCCGATCTGATCACAGAGTTCCTGAAGATCTTCTTCAAGTGGTGTCTCTCCAAGCAATGCTGCAGTCAACAATGCAATGTCATCCGACTGCGCCTGCATACCATTGAAGGACAAACAAAGGAGTAGGATATAAAGTATTCTCATTTCAATTTAGAATTTCTGTAACTGAGTTTGTCCCGCCTTTATCTTACTCCATTATTAATTGAGTTTGCGTTTGCACTTGAGTTTGAGTTTTCTTCTCACCTTCTCGCTTTCTCACCCTCTCACATCTACTGATACCTGTTTCTATCCATCTTAAAAAGTACACCCATCATCAAAGTAAAGGCCAACAATGAAGATCCTCCATAACTTACGAATGGTAAAGGAATACCAATGATCGGCACCAGTCCCATGGTCATCCCAATATTTACAAAGAAATGTAAAAAGAGTATGCCAAACACCCCATAGGCATAAGATTTGCAAAAGGCACTTCTCATACGCTCAGCCATGGCGACGATACGAAGGAGTAAAAGCGCAAAGAGAATAATAATGCCTACGCTTCCAAGAAAGCCCTGCTCTTCTCCGATCGTACTGAAGATAAAATCTGTTGTTTGCTCTGGCACATAATTCAGATTCGTCATAGAACCTTTGAGATAGCCACGACCCATCATTCCCCCCGCACCGATCGCAATTTTAGACTGGAGGACGTTGTACAGTGAACCCCGGGGATCACACTGCTCCGGACGCAACCATACATTGATACGATCCTGCTGATGTGGCTCCAGGATATCAGAGAACGCGTAATGAGCGAAAAACACAAGTCCTGCTGCGACTACCAAAGCCGGTGCAAGTAAAAGTACCTGGCGTTCATTTCTCATATTCATACGACGAATAATACAGAATGCACAGATTGCCGCATTGAGTCCCAGAAACCAACCCCATTGCGCATCCAGGAGCACCTCAAGGATTCCCAGCACTATCAAACCAGAGATCCATAGGAGTTGCTGTTTGCTCTGAATACTCGCAGCGATGGCGCCGAGTAAAAACGTGATTGCAATGACAAGCAGGGGTGGATAGATGAGAGCTGTCACAATGAGAATAAAAAACGTAATAGCGACAATATAAATCCATGCAGGCATCCCTTCGCGAAACAGAAGAATCATGAATGACGCGAAGACAAGAGCAGACCCCGCATCTGGTTGAAATAAGATCAGAACCGCAGGTAGCACTATCATCCCAACAGCTCCAGCCTGGTATTTGAACCTCCGCAAATCTGTTCGATAATAACTCAGAAAGCTTGCAAGCCCAATACACGTAGCAAACTTGGCAAATTCACTCGGTTGCAGAGAAAACACACCGATGCTGAACCATGACGTAGATCCTTTTATCGTCGCGCCAAAGAGCAAGACCAGAATAAGCGAGATAATTCCAATTCCATATACGGGATAAGCGATGGTATTCCAGAATTTCCAATCAATCAGACTTGTTGCAGCAAACAGTGCGGCCGCAATGCCGATAAACAAGAGTTGTTTTCCAGAAGGACTTGTGATATTGAATAATGAACGCCCCTCCTGTTCACTATAGCCTGCCGCATAGATCATCAGCCAGCCAATGATGACAAGGCTCACGAAAAGAGCCATTGCGACCCAGTCTGCTCTTTTTTCGCGCGCTTGCATGATGAGAATTAAAGGGTTCTATCTCTACTCGAGATAGTTCAGTACTTCAGAGATTTCAAATTCATCGGAGACCAGAAAGGCTCCGGGAAAATCATGCTGCAGTTTTTTCAGAAATGGTCTTGCGTCGGGTTGTGTGAGAAAAGCGCCTGTCTTGAGATGATAGTACGGATTCTGATGTTGAAACATCAACTCATACTCAGGGTACCGTCTTTTGAACCTCGACTGTGTTTCTTCCATGATGCGTCGATCTGTGGTGGACATGATCTGAATACGCCAACCCCTGACCTCAGTATGTGTAGTATTGTATTCAACGAAACTCATCATCACCCGTGTGATCGCAGGATCCTCTACGATCGACTGCGCATGCACACATACGAAACTCGTGATGACGAATACAGTGACCATGAAATTTTTCATTGTGTTATAACAGAAACCAGGACGCAAAAGTATATTCTTCCATTGATTGCCAAATTTCCTCAAGCCAAATTCTCCGATAGGGGAGTCAATGGGAAAAGTGAGTTTTTATTTGTGTACTCTCTCTCCCTCTCTTTCTTCGTGCTCCTTCATGCACTTCGTGGGGCAGACATTCGTTAGACTATTTCCCATGACAATGCTTGAATTTCTTGCCGCTCCCGCATGGACAGAGATCATTGCGTCCCACTTTCTTCTCCACGTTACGTACTGTTTCCACTTTAGGGCGCTCACGTCCAGCCGATTCTGCAGCAGCACGCGCTGCCTGTTCTGATCTATTTGTGCTCACTTTGCGGAAATCGGTTTTCTGTTCACGTGCTTCCCGGACTTCATCACTTCCAGCGATCAGCAACCGGCCTTTCATCAGATAGGAGCTTACTTCTTCATTGACTTTGTAGATGAGTTGCTCAAACAGACCATACGCTTCCATCTTGTAGACAACCAGAGGATCTTTTTGCTCAAAAGAAGCAGACTGCACAGAGTCTTTGAGTTCATCCATAAATCGAAGATGCTCCTTCCAGCTATCATCGATCAGGGATAGCGTCACAGCCTTTTCAATTTCCTGCATAATTGTCTTTCCATTGGACTTTACCGCTGTTTCGAGTTCAGCGGCGATCGCCAACGGATGCTTTCTTCCGTCTGTAAAAGGAATAGCAATGCGCTTGTAACGATGTCCTTCATTCTCGTATACGGACTTTATGAGCGGAAGTAACAGCTCACGAATCCTGACGGACTTCTGTTTGTAACTATCCAGGACCTGCATCTGGTATTGTTCGGCAACCTCGTCGATATTTCTTTGTCTGAATCCAGCTGCGTCAAATTGTGGATCAATACTCAATACACGCAGACTCTCACGTTGAAAACCTTCAAAGTCGTCGGCTGTCCTGAAGTCACGTGCAAGCGTTTCTGTGAGTGCCATAAACATACTGTAGAGATCTACCGACAGACGCTCTCCCTGCAGTGCATGTTTGCGTTTTTTATAGATCGCCTCACGCTGAATGTTCATCACGTCGTCATATTCCAGCAACCTCTTCCGGATTCCAAAGTTGTTTTCTTCAACTTTCTTCTGTGCCCGTTCAATAGATTTTGTGACCATCGAATGCTGGATCACTTCGCCTTCTTTGTGACCCATGCGGTCCATCACTTTGGCGATACGCTCAGAACGGAAGAGTCGCATGAGATTGTCCTCAAGGGAAACATAAAATTGTGATGAACCCGGATCACCCTGACGCCCTGCGCGTCCACGTAGCTGTCGATCTACTCTTCTGGAGTCATGTCGTTCTGTACCGATGATCGCGAGCCCACCCGCTTCCTTTACACCGGGACCGAGTTTTATATCTGTACCACGTCCAGCCATATTCGTTGCAAGTGTCACCGCGCCGGCATGGCCTGCTTCGGCCACGATTTGAGCTTCACGCTGATGCTGTTTTGCATTCAGGACATTGTGTTTGATATTACGAAGCTGAAGCATTCGACTCAACTTCTCAGATATTTCAACGGATGTTGTTCCTACGAGTACAGGTCTTCCTGCTTGTGTGAGTGAGACAATCTCATCAATGACAGCATTGTATTTTTCACGCGACGTCTTGAACACAAAGTCTTCGCGGTCCTCACGGACAACTTTGCGGTTCGTTGGGATGACTACAACATCAAGTTTGTATATCGTCCAGAGTTCACTCGCTTCAGTCTCTGCCGTACCTGTCATACCCGCAAGCTTGTGATACATGCGGAAGTAATTCTGCAGTGTGACTGTGGCATATGTCTGTGTAATATCCCCAACCTTCACATTCTCTTTTGCCTCAAGTGCCTGATGAAGACCATCGGAATATCGGCGGCCTTCCATCATTCGTCCAGTCTGTTCATCCACAATTTTTACCTGGCCATCCATGACGACATATTCATCATCACGTTCAAAGAGGGTGTATGCTTTTAGTAATTGATGAACAGCATGCAGACGGCGTGATTTGAGGGAAAAATCTTCCGCGAGTGTTTCTTTGGCTTTTGTTTTTTCATCAGCGGGCATTTCGTCATTTGAAACAATGTCCTGCATTTCGGAAGTAATATCCGGCAATACAAAGGAGTGCGAATCTCCCGTATGAATGCGCGAAAGAAATTCTACACCGCGTTCTGTGAGGTCTACCTGCCGGTTTTTTTCATCAATCGTAAACAGAAGCGGCTCATCCGCTATATGCATGTGTTTCGACTGCTCCTGCATGTAGTAGTTTTCTGCTTTCTGCAATGCAATACGTACTCCATCTTCACTCAGGAATTTGATTAGAGGTCGATATTTCGGTAGCGCCCGGTAGGTACGGAGCAATTGCATCCCGGCTTCGCCTTCTTCATGGCCAGTATTCCCGCTGTTGAACGAAGTCCTGGCTTCTGCCAGATATTGTGTCGCGAGTTTCCGTTGTTCATTAACCAATTTCTCAACATAGAGCTTTAATTCATTGTACTCTGCTTCCTCCGTGCCTTCAGGGACAGGTCCGGAAATGATAAGAGGTGTTCGGGCATCATCGATGAGTACTGAGTCTACCTCATCCACCATTGCATAGTGATGTTTGCGTTGCACCACTTCATCCGGTGAGCGCACCATGTTGTCGCGGAGATAGTCGAATCCAAACTCTGAGTTTGTACCATAGGTGATATCACAGAGGTAAGCACGCTTGCGTTCGTCGGAGTGTGGTTTATATTTATCAATACAATCCACAGTCAATAGCAGGAATTCAAATATCGGGCCTACCCATTCACAGTCACGTCTTGCGAGGTAGTCATTCACAGTGATGATATGGACGCCTTGACCTGCGAGCCCATTGAGGTATGCGGGTAATGTGGCAACCAGTGTCTTTCCTTCACCTGTGCCCATCTCTGCAACCTTGCCCTCGTGCAGCACCATCCCACCGATAAGCTGCACGTCAAAGTGGACCATGTTCCATGTGATTTCCACACCGGCAGCACTCCATTTGTTTTTCCAGAAGGTCTTATCACCTTCCGCGGTGATATAATTCTTACTTGCCGCCAGATCACGATCATGATCAGTAGTGGTGACTTCCAGAAATTCATTTTCCACAAATCGCCGACTTGTTTCTTTTACGACTGCAAAGGCTTCGGGAAGGATTTCTTTGAGAATTTCTTCGAGGTGTTTATCACGAGTTTCGGTCAGCGCATCCAACTCTTTGTAGAGTTCTTCTTTCTGTGCAAAGTCCTCCGAGTTTTCTGCTTCACTGCGAATGGATTCGATGTCGCTGTCGACGCCGGACAGATGCGATTTGATCCGCTCACGGAACTCCAGAGTTTTTGATCTGAGATCATCATTGGAGAGTGAGTTGAATTCGCTGAAAAAATGATTTGCCTCTTCTACAAGAGGGGCGTAATTCTTTACATCACGCTCGTGCTTTGTTCCGAAGAGCTTGGATATACTGCTGAAGATATTGGCCATTAGAGAATGGATAAAATTTTTAATTGGGGATGCAAAGATATCTAATAGGCGAAGGCTGAGGCGAAGGGGCAGGAAATTGAATTTTCGATGCGCAATTCCTGATTTTCAAGGATCTCCAACCTCCTACACCGCCAGCGAGCGTTGTAATCTTCCTTCATATATCATTCCAGTCCAAAGACATATGCCATTCTGGCCGAATTGTCGACAATTCGGCGGAATCTGGCGGTTTCGATACGCCCTGCGATCTTTGCCCCTCTGCCACGCGTGATCTACCTTCACTACTCTATGGATATTCGATACCCATTCCTCATCTTTCTCATGGCCGTTGGATGCCGCGAGGCTACCACGGAGATGCCTGCCTCTACGCGGATGTTTTACTTTGACGCACTGACACTCGGTGGCTCTGGCAAAGTTTTTATTTATGAGCCGGTCAACGATCCTTTACATCCGGTTGAATTCTGGCACAGACGCTTTTCTGGTGATTATCGCAGTAATCACATATACAGCAGGCTTTTCTCCCCGGATGGTAGTGTACTGCAAAGCATCACCGAGAGTATCGACCAAAATGGCGCCACGCTTATTCAACTCGAGCTCGCTTATCCCGCGGACGATGTGCCTCAGACCTCTGAAGATGAAAATGAAAGCATACGCAGGCTGCCAGCGAAAATCAACGAAGCGACGACATTTCTCTTCGGTCCACCAGATAGCACGATGATTGCTAAATACCAGATTGAATACCGCGAGCCCGGTCCTGATTCTGTGCGAGTCATACTCACGCGTGCGCGCCACTTTGTCAAAGAAGAACTATACCACTATCAGGGCAAGGACTATCCCGCGCTACGCTTTGCAGTAGATGAATCTTTGGAGACAGAGACTGAAGGATTTACAGAAAGTCAATGGGAGGCAACTGAAATCTATGCACTAGGACTGGGATTGGTTTACTACAAAAAGCCCATTAGTGATGAATTTGTCCTGGAGTACCGGCTAAAGGATATTCGCGACTATGACGACTTCCTTACACTCAAATGAACATGGGGCCAGGCAATATTGACTTTTAACTGGCTTGGTTTTAATGCTTCACCATCTTAAAAATGCGATGTTCCTCACCTTCAATATGAACAATATACATTCCCGGATTTAAGACATCAGTATCAATCGTATTTTCTATTCCACTCAGTATCTCTGAATAAACCAACCGGCCTGATATCTGATATACGCTGATAAGAAACGCCGCTCTGTCTGATCTATTTATTACCTGAAGATCAGTTGTAAATGGGTTTGGGTATACATGAAATACGCTATGGATTTCTTTCGGTACTCTGATAGATGTCGGCAGATAGATGACTTCATTGCAAATCGCCTTTTGACCGGAGACCTGATATCTATGATTCGCTTCTATCAGAGGAGTTTGAGTGTTCCAGTTATTATTTGTTATAACAGGCCGGTGCAGGCATTGGAAGGAAGGATGATCAGAGAGTATGAGTAATGAAATCACAAAAAAATCGAAGAATAGGACGCGGATACACACGAATCAGACGGATATGCACCGATAAGAATGGAATAATAAACTACGGTTTTGTACTTTTCTTCCACATTTAAACCAATTAATCACATGTTAAACCTGCAAAACCATGCTACACAGAGAACTCACACAACAGATCATTGGATGTTTCTATGAGGTGTATAATGTCCTCGGGTACGGATTCCTGGAAAAGAACTATGAGAATGCAATGATGATAGAGCTTCGACGACATAGCCTCACGTGTCATCAGCAAATGCCAATCGAGGTTTTATACACGGGAGAGATTATTGGAGATTATTATACTGATATCCTGGTTGAGAATACAGTTATATTGGAATTGAAAGCAGCGAAGTCAATAGCCGAAGAGCATGAAGCTCAACTTATCAACTACCTTAAAGCAACAAGCATTGAAGTCGGATTGCTCTTAAATTTTGGATCTAATCCGGACTTTCTACGAAAGATTTTTACAAATGATCGTAAAGCAGCACTGCGTCAGTATTTACCACCAGGAGTAATATAGGAACGGTTGATCCGCATTCATCCGTCGCATTCGTGACAATCTGTGTTCTATTCTTATTCTTTTCTTCACTCAACTACTCGTACCTCCACGCGCCTGTTCTTTTCCCTGCCTTCTTCTGTGAGATTGTTTGATACTGGTAGTGTCGCTCCATAACCAACCGTACTGATGCGTACGGGGTCAATACCGCGCTTCACAAGGTGAACCTTGACTTGCTGAGCACGCTGCCAACTGAGTTCCATTAGAAGATGCTCTTCACCAACCTTGCACACGTTATCTGTATGGCCTTCAATGCGTATATGGATGTCTCTATTGACCACGAGTAAGTCAAACAATACATCAAGTGCTTTCTGAGAAGTATTCAAAATGGTCGACTCACTACGCTCAAAATAAATATTATAAAATGTGATCTTATCACCAACCTTGGGAGGTACTTCGACGGCTTTCTCGGGTTCAGGAATCGCTGCTGCCTCTCGCACTTCATTATTCTGATAATAGAATATCGGTGGTACTCCGACAATGGGTATCGGATCAGACACAGGGCTTGTAGAATCCCGGTACATATACAGAATCACTTCATGCTCTTCCAGATTGGCTTTCTCCGCAAGCCGTGTATCGAACATCAGACGAGCATCTTCATAGCCAGGTTTATGAGCAAGGAATTTGTACACACCAAACTCGGCGAGTTCAAATTTAAATTCTCCAGTGAACGTGTGATAATATTCCAGATAGCCTTTGACATCTGTGGGGCCATACAAGAGTTCAGCCCTGATGGGTCTTAGCGTGACCCCATCGACAATAAGTCCTTTGATGTGAATCGGAGCTTTAAGCCGGGGCTTTGGTTTGAGAGGAAGACGAAAGATATCGCCCGATCCATCGCGACGCGACGTGAAATAAAAATTACTGTTGACATGATCGAGAAAAGGCTGATTGTCGTCCCACTCCGAGTTGATAGGCGCTTTCAATGGTTTAGGTTCAGTCCATTTCAACCATGTATAATCGAGTCGCTCGGACACATAAATATCCATTCCACCCATGCCTCCACTTCGATTCGATGCAAAGTACAGACGGCGGTTGTCATGAGAGATAAAAGGTGTGGCCTCTATGACGATGGAGTTCAGCATAGGTCCTAGATTTTGCGGTTCACTCCATAAATCATTGTCAATCCTGAAAGACACATAGAGATCTTTCTGGCCGCGAGTGTCAAGGCGCTCAAGGGAAAGAATCATTACCTGTCCACGCGTACTTAGTGTAAGATTTACATCAGAAGAGTTGTTGTAGAAATTATAGATATGCAATGGTTTAGGAAAACTAAAAAGCTTGTCATATCCACGGCTTACGCTTGAGAATCCCTCATGCATACTTCCATCGCTATAGAATTGATTTATCACTACAAGTTCATGTGAATCGAGACGTGCCGACACCACACTGTTTGGAAGCGCATTATTGATCGGAAATCCGGGATGACTGACATGCACCAATGTGTCGCTATCGATCTGTGCGATCCAGATATCCTGGTTAAAAGATGAGCCATACGGTTCTGTAATAGTTTGGCTGGAGATTTCAGAGTAGATCGAACTCAACAAAATACGATAGTCATTCTCGGCATATGTCGTAGAGATATCCATCCCATCATGCACCAGTGTGCGTTCAAAATCAGGCGACCCAGAACGGGTAAAGTAGAGAGAGCGACCGTCCAGTGAGAGTACCGGGCTTCCTTCGTCATAGATATCAGAATTGATGATCGGGGACAATTTTTCTAAAGGCATCATATCGATTTCCTGTGCATCGATTACGCAAACAGCAAATAGTATATAACCCAATGTAACAAGCATTGACAATCCCCTCATAAGGCCAAAGATAAACAGGATGGAGGATCAGCCGGACGGGACTGGGGAGGTTGATGACAGAGCCAACTAAGGCCTGACCAAATTCGTAATTAAGTAGATTGCATGAAATGAATTTGGCCAACAAGACGTTTAAAGGGCATAATATGCGGATGGTACAATATATAGCATTGGTTGGCCTTATTCTCATTGCACCTCGTGCATGGGGTCAGGTTCGCGATTCTTCGGCAAACGGAACGAAAAGAATCGAGATAGACGGCGAGATTCTGACCTCCAAAGTAGTAGATGGGGACACGATCCTGATGGCTGATCTTGATGATGTGTCAGTGACCTCCTTTCGCGAGTTTGCCTCTGATGCCGAATACCGTAGATATCTGAAATACCGCCGTTATGCCAGCAGTGTATATCCTTATGCAGTGGAGGCCGTGAAAATCTTTAAGGAGGTAGAGCGTGATACAGAGGGATTAAAAAAAGGCAAGCGGAAAAAGCATGCCAAACAACTGCAGCAGGATTTGAAAAAAGAATTCACTGATCCACTTAAAGACCTTTCCCGCACCCAGGGCAAAATTCTGATCGAAATGATCGAGCGAAAGTTGGATACACCTGTCTATGATTTGCTCAAAAATCTCCGTGGTGGCTTTACTGCTGGCAAATGGCAGTCAGTGGGCAAACTCTACGGTTATGATCTCAAAGAAGGATATATCCCCGGAGTCGATCCCATTCTCGACGCAGTCCTACAGGATTTCGAGATTATGTATGAGGTGGAGCGATAGTAGCAGAGAGCATAGGGCAGAGAGAAATCCAAATACAAATAGGTTTGAGAACTCGTACCCCGTATCCCGTACCCCGCACCCCGCACCTCGTATCTCGTACCCCATACCATTGTTAACTTTGAGCAATCCTAAACAATTAAGACATGGACTGGCCACTATTTGAAGTTTTCATTCGCAGTAAATCAGGCTTGCATCATAAGCATGTGGGAAGTCTGCACGCTGCCGATGCACAAATGGCGATTGAGAATGCACGTGACGTATACTGTCGACGCAATGAAGGGGTGAGTATCTGGGTAGTGCCATCAGATCAGATCACCGCTTCGAATCCGGAACAGCAGGAAGAATTATTTGATCCTGCAAAAGACAAAGTATATCGTCACCCAACGTTCTATGAAGTACCGGACGGCGTGAAGAACCTATAGAATGATGAATGTAGAATATTGAATGCAGAATAAAAAACGGCGAATTGACCTTGCGACGTCCGAAGGATCCGAAAGCGTCGTTGACTGTACCGTTTAGACTTCACTTTTGCATTTTATCAACCAAAGGTTGATCAGCCTCTGGCTGATATTTTGAATTTGACCCGTCCGAATGCCCGCCTGAATGACGCAGTCGGGCAGGGACTTCGTCCGGGCAGGCATTTTGACTTATTTTTTTTCAGACAATTAAGAATCAATAATTGAGAATCGACAATAGGTATCTCCTCCATCTCGCCGACAACAATCTCATCCTTGGCCAGCGCCTCGGTGAGTGGTGTGGTCATGGGCCAGTATTGGAACAAGACATTGCCCTGACGAATATTGCGTTGGATCTCATTGGCCAATCAAGATTACTTTACCAGTATGCTGCAGAAGTACAAGGTGGTACTCATGAGGATATTCTCGCCTTTTTAAGGGTTGAGCATGAGTATCGTAATGTATTACTGGTAGAGCACCCCAATAGAAATTTCGCCGACACCGTTGTCCGTCAATACTTCTATGATGTATTCAACTATCTCAATTATGATGCATTGCGTCAATGTACTGATGAGCAGCTTCGTGCTATCGCTGAAAAAGCACTGAAGGAAGTCACGTATCATCGTCGTTGGAGTAGTGAATGGCTGATCAGACTTGGTGATGGCACTCCTGAAAGTCATGTCAAAGTACAAGCGGCCGTAAATCATCTATGGGAGTATACAGGCGAACTGTTTAGTCCTGCAGATTTTGAAATTGAATGTCATCAGACGTATCATACTCCTGATGTGTCGACCTTGCAAAGTGCGTGGAGAAAACATGTGAAACAAACACTGGACAATGCAACATTACAGATCCCATCCGATGATGTCTGGATGCAGAGCGGTGGAAAGTCTGGTCGACATTCAGAGCATATGGGATTTCTTCTCACAGAGCTGCAGTATATGCAACGCACTTATCCCGCCATGCAATGGTAGCGGTATCGAAGGACGAAATCTATAAGGTACTTCAGGAGGTCACTGATCCTGAGATCCCGGTCATCTCTGTCGTTGAACTCGGCATCATTCGCGATGTACGAATAGAAGAGAATGAACATGTTGTAGTCTACATCACTCCGACATATTCAGGTTGTCCTGCGATGGATGTGATTCCGGTACTCATCAGACAGGCTGTTATCGATGCTGGTTATCCTGACGTCACTGTGCATTCAACATTGTCACCTGCGTGGACGACGGATTGGATTACTGCAGAAGGAAGAAAGAAGCTGAAAGAATTCGGCATTGCCCCACCTGATCTTCAAAAATCTCATAGTCCAGCTCATGTAGAATGTCCACAATGTGGTTCAGATGAAACAGAGCTGATCAGTTTTTTTGGATCGACGCCGTGTAAGGCAGCATATCGGTGTAAGGCGTGTCTTGAGCCTTTTGACTATTTCAAGTGTCATTGAGGTGAAAAGCCAGGTTCCTCGACGATTATTTATGAGAGATGAGAGTGAAGCTGGATGGTCTCCGAGTATGTTGTGAATATACTCACAGGTCAGAATAGTGCAGTTGATTTGTCCCCGAGTATGTTGTGAGTATAAAGACGGTTTAAACTTCTTTCAATACGTAACCAGGCTGACTATCAATAAATTTTCAGAAGTATAGGGTGTAATTCAGTAACATCCTGCTTCGGTGTGTTCGATGTAAGATCTGTCTTGAGCCTTTTGATTATTTCAAGTGTCATTGAGGAAAGAAATGAGAGAAAGTGAGAACGCGAGATGGTGAGACATCCGCGCTTGCAATCCCTAGGTCGCATGGTACGAAATTAAGACGTCGGAGTATATATCGCTTATCAACGTCTTGATTTTTATTTTCACTTTTATTTTCATTTTTATTCGCCTTCAATGAGAAGTCATATCATCGCATCCATTTTTATCCTCTTTGTTTCAGAATGTCTTTTGGCACAACAGAAACAAACCACCTATTGCAACCCAATTAACATCGACTACGGCTATACACCCATCCCAAACTTCAGTCAATGGGGACGACATCGCGCCACTGCCGATCCGGTGATCGTAAACTACAAGGGTGACTACTACCTCTTCAGCACAAATCAATGGGGCTACTGGCATAGCAGCGATATGCTCAACTGGGATTTTATCTCTCGCAAATTTCTGCGACCATGGAATAGCGGATATGATGAACTCTGCGCCCCTGCAGTTGGCATTATTGGAGACACAATGCTTGTCTTTGGCTCAACGTATACTAGCCATTTCACAATCTGGATGAGTACAAATCCTAAAGCAAATGAATGGAAACCGCTCGTTGACTCATTCAATATCGGTGGATGGGATCCTGCATTTTTTACTGACGACGATGGGAAGTTATACATGTACAATGGCAGCAGTAACCGATGGCCGATGTATGGAGTCGAATTGAATCGAAGGACGATGGAGCCAATTGGTACAAGAAAAGAAATGTACTTCCTCGAATCCTGGCGTTATGGGTGGCATCGGTTCGGTGAGCACATGGATGATACATTCCTCGATGCATTTGCAGAAGGCGCATGGATGACAAAGCACAAAGGCAAATATTATTTTCAGTATGGAGCGCCGGGCACTGAGTTCAGTGGCTATGCGGATGGTGTTGTGGTGGGCGATCATCCTCTTGGTCCATTTATTCCGCAATCAGATCCTTTGAGTTTCAAGCCGGGAGGATTTGCGCGCGGAGCCGGACATGGTGCAACATTCCAGGATCATTGGAACAACTTTTGGCATGTGTCAACAATTGCGATTTCTGTGAAAAACAACTTCGAACGACGCATCGGTATCTGGCCGGCAGGTTTTGATGCTGATGGTGTGATGTATTGCAATACGGCTTTTGGAGACTATCCGCATTATCTTCCTCGAGCTGAAGCAGACCACTTGCAAAGTCGTTTTACCGGTTGGATGCTATTGAACTATAAGAAACCGGTTACAGTGTCGTCGTCGTTATCTGGTCATCCGGCAAATCATGTCGTTGATGAAAGTATCAAGACATACTGGAGCGCCGAATCAGGAGATGCAAACGAATGGATCCAATCTGATCTTTGAGAAGTAAGTACGGTGCATGCAGTCCAAATCAACTACGCTGATCAAAATGTAGATAGCGTATTTCTTGGAAAGTCGCTTGGTGTATCTCATAAGTATCGACTGTTACATTCCATTGATGGAAAGAATTGGGAATTACTTGTGGATAAAAGTCAAAATCAAACTGATGCGCCTCATGATTATGTCGTCTTCGCTCATCCTGTCCAAACAAGATTTATCAGGATGGAGAATATCCAGATGCCGACAGGATACTTTGCGCTCAGTGGGTTGCGCGTATTTGGTAAGGGCAATGGAGCATTACCATCAGCCGTTTCACAATTCTTTGTGTTGCGTACGGAAAAGGACAAACGGAGTGCCTGGATAAAATGGAGTCCTGTCGATGATGCCTATGCATACAATATCTATTATGGCACTTCAGTTGATAAGCTTTACAACTGTATTTTGGTACACGATGCAAATGAATATTGGTTCAAGGCGATGGACAAGCAGAAGCCGTATTGCTTCTCAATTGAGGCTATTAATGAAAATGGAATCTCTATAAGATCTGAGGTGATTCGAGTTGAATAATAAGGGGTAGGTGTTACGAGGTGCGCGTTGCGAGGTGGATATCATGCTCTTCAACTTGTTTCTTGGCCAGTTTAAGGCGTAGCCAAAATCTGTATTTTGAAGTAGGAATTCAATGCCCTGAACCATGTAACTCATAACACGCAACTCGTACCGCGTACCGCGTACCGCGCTTTTCCTATTTTTACGGCCTTTTAACCAAGAAATCCTCATGTCAGAAATCTATAAATCGGATGTTGCAGCTGTGGATGCACTCGCAAAAGCATACCGAGACTTGAAATCCGAAATCGCCAAAGTGATTGTTGGGCAAGACAAAGTAGTGGAGGCTGTCATTATCTCACTTTTCAGCAATGGACATAGTCTGCTTGTTGGAGTGCCCGGCCTTGCAAAAACATTGCTTGTAAGTACAATTTCAGAAGTACTGGACCTTGAATTCAAACGGATTCAATTTACACCCGACCTGATGCCATCTGATATCACGGGATCAGAGATCCTTGATGAACAACGCCATTTCCGCTTCAATCGCGGACCGGTATTCGCCAATATCATCCTCGCAGATGAGATCAACCGTACACCCCCTAAGACACAGGCTGCTCTACTCGAAGCGATGCAGGAGAAATCTGTGACTGTCGCTGGTGAGCGTCATATGTTGCCAAATCCATTCTTCGTGCTTGCAACGCAAAACCCGATCGAACAGGAAGGGACTTACCCACTACCTGAGGCGCAACTTGATAGGTTTATGTTTAATATTCCACTCGATTATCCAAGCTATGAAGAGGAAATCGATGTCGTAAAGCGTACGACAGCTCTCGAGACTGCTGATCTTCGTCACGTGCTCTCGTCAGTGGAAATCCTCGAATTCCAACGCATTGTACGCAAAGTACCTATCGCTGACAATGTCCTTGAATATGCTGTACGTCTTGCTACACGCACACGTCCGAATACCACGAACGCAACAGTGCAGGTGAATGAATTTATCAGTTGGGGAGCTGGACCGCGTGCATCACAGTATCTCGTACTCGGCGCAAAATGTCATGCTGCGATTCATGGAAAGTATTCTCCGGATATTGAAGACGTGCAGGCTGTAGCAAAGAATGTCCTCCGTCATCGTATTGTGAGAAACTATAAAGCCGAAGCAGAAGGGATCAGTGAGGAGAAGATTATTGAAGGGTTGATGTAGAAGCAGGCGGATGCTGAGGAAATCGAGAACTGAGCATTAATAAAGGGGAAGGGATCAACGGATCAAATGCATAGAGCAGAGGGCATGGAGAAATCACAAACTAATATGGTTTCCAGATGTCAATGATTCGCGAGAATGCGTCACATCCGTGGTAATCCGCGTTCTATTTTTCTCTTATCTCTGCGGACTTACTTTCATAGCTCCTGTTTCATGCACTGCTTGCGCGATTGACACAACAAGTGAAGGATCATCTTCAAATGCATTTCCAACAACGATAATATCTGCACCAGCCAGTACATTTCGTGTTGCTTGTTCTGGTGTCCTGATACCACCACCGACGATGATTGGGATATCAACTACACTCCGCACTGTAGCAATCATTTCTTCCGACACAGGTTTCCTTGCACCACTCCCTGCATCCAAATAGATACATTTCAATCCAAGCATTTCTCCTGCCATTGCAGTACAAGCGGCGATATCGCTTTTGTCAGACGGAATCGGTGAAGTATTGCTGATATAGGAAACTGTTGTTTGTACGCCACCATCAACAAGCATATATCCGGTAGGGATGACTTCAAGAGGACTGAGTTTCAGATACGGCGCCGTGATGACATGTTTGCCGATGAGTAATTCCGGATTGCGTCCTGAGATCAGTGAGAGAAATAAAATACCATCTGCCTTATAACTCAATTGATAAGAATCACCGGGAAACAACACTAACGGTATGTGGCATTTTGCTTTGATCGCAGAAAGACAGGCATCGAGTTGATTGCTTACGATGAGACTACCTCCGATAAAAAAGAAATCGATTTTTGCGAGAAGCGAAAGTTCAATTAGCTGATCAAGTTTGTTTAATCGCACTTTATCAGGATCAATCAATACAGCAAGCATCTTTCGTCCGTTCCTTGCTTCTGTAAAGCGTGTGAATATTTTTGATGGTTTCTGCATAGCTATGAATCCGAAGGTACGATTTGTCGGTCAACGGATGAAGGGTGGAAAGAATCATCCCATTCCGCTTGGGCTCCAGCGGCCGAGGTGGATCATTGCTCTACCGTGAGATGGCCCTGCGTGAACTGATGCACTACCCGGCTTCTCCCGCTTTTCTTATAAATCTTAAATTTGCGCCTCCCCATACAATGTTGCTGTAAAAACGTACCAGATGAAACATGTCTTCGGCTTTCTCTTCGCACTCTGCAGTTTTGTGCAGGCTTATGCCCAGGACGCGTCTGTTTGGATTGACAAGCCAGAGACAGAGATGCGATTCGCCGATGCAAGAAAATTGTTTCCGCTCCGATATCGTACAGCCGGCCTTAATGTGAATGCCATGCGCAGTCTGCTATTCTCTGCGCCTTCTGAACAAACCACTGCACCATCACTCAGTACGCACATTATTGAAATACCTGCACCAAATGGAAAGATGGATAGCTTCAGACTGGTCGACTATATGATGATGGAACCAGGTCTCGCAAATCGCTATCCTGATATACGTACGTATCGTGGAGTGCACATTCATGATCCTTTTAAGACAATAAGATGTGATTGGACAGTACGTGGATTTTCTGCAATCATTTCATCATTTGAAGGGCGCTACCATGTAGAACCTTTTGCCCGACAGAACTTAGAAGACTATATCATTTTCTATAAGCGTGATTATCCTAAGCCTACACAACCGTTTAGTTGTGGTGTTGAGAATGAAGAACCGGAACGAGTTGAAAATCAACAACTGCGTTTGTCTGGCGATTGCACATTCAGATCATATCGGCTTGCTGTGGCTGTGACAGGAGAATATTCGAATCACTTTATGGCATTCGATTCTGATGATGAAGACATTGTACTTTCTGAAGTCGTGATTGCAGTAAATCGTGTCAATGAGGTGTATGAAAGAGATGTGACTGTCCGGTTGATTCTGATCGCAAACACGACTGCAGTCTTCTATTATAATGCGGCAACAGATCCATTCTCAGGTGATGCATGTACGCAACTCACACAAAACCAAGGCAACATGACTAGTGTCATAGGCAGCGCAAACTATGATATTGGGCATGTATTCAGTACTGGAAGTGGTGGTTGTGCAGGTCTCGGAGTCGTCTGTTCAAATTCCAATAAAGCACGAGGCGCAACAGGAATCAGTCCACCAACAGGAGATCTGTTCTACATTGATTACGTAGCGCACGAGATCGGGCATCAATTCAATGCGGGTCATACTCAGAACAATCCCTGCAACAGTGTCAGTGCGTCACGTATGGAGCCCGGGAGTGGTTCGACAGTCATGGGTTATGCAGGGATTTGTGATCCAAATGTGCAAAGCAACAGTGATGACTATTTTCATGGCATCAGCGTCCAGCAAATCAATAATTACATCTCTGGAAGCACTGGCAATAATTGTGATGCACCAATCGCATGGAGTAATTCAGCGCCGGTATTAACAGCAAGTGCTGATTATACAATTCCGATTTCAACACCGTTTGCACTGACAGCGATAGCGACAGACCCAAATAGTGATCCAATCACTTATTGCTGGGAGCAATGGAATACTGATGTTGGTTCAATGCCCCCTTCTCCTACCAATGAATTTGGTCCAATGTTCAGGAGTTTTGATCCTTCTTCTTCACCGACGAGGTATTTTCCAAGACTACAAGACCTCGTGAATAATACTTTACCGACATGGGAGGTCCTTCCATCGGTCACACGCGATATGGAATTTCGGGTCACCATACGCGATTTTCATTCGGGTATGGCAGGATGCACTGATGAAGACAATGTGGATGTCAATACCACCTCCACGTCTGGTCCTTTTCTAGTCACAAGTCCTAACACATCAACAATAGACTGGACAGAACAAACAACTCAAACAGTCACATGGAATGTTGCAAATACCACAAATGCTCCAGTGAGTTGTGCAAACGTGGACATCTTTCTGTCTTACGATGGTGGTTTTACTTATCCGGCGACACTGATAACTAATACACCGAATGACGGAAATCAGTTGATTACGGTGCCACCTGGTACAACCGCAATGGCACGTGTCATGGTAAAGGGCCGCAACAACATCTTCTTTGATATTTCAAATGAGAATTTTGATATTCTCACTGGGATGCCGACATATGCTCTCATTGCAACTCCTCCATCACAAACGAATTGTCCACCTGCTACTTCTAACTATTCTATTACCGTACAGTCTCTGAATGGATATGCATCTCCGGTGACGTTGTCGGAAGTTGGCCACCCATCTGGAAGCATCGTGTCATTTTCAGTAAATCCAGTGGTCCCTGGAAATTCTTCGCAAATGAGTATCACCGTTCCAGGTGCTGCAACACCCGCTGATTACACTTTGACAGTGAATGGTGCAAGTGCCGTAGGTCCAAAGAGTACAACAACTCATCTGGTCATTCCTACAACTCCTTTGATCCCATTGCTCGTATCACCAGTTGATGGTGCAACTGAGGTGTCTACAAATACATTATTGGACTGGCAGGCGAGCAGCGGAGCAGAATTCTATTCAGTGCAACTCTCAACAGATGCTCTGTTTAATAGTATTGTGTTTCAGAACACGACTACACAAACAATAATCTCACCTGGGACATTGGATATAGAGACGACATACTATTGGCGAGTACGCTCTGGAAATGTTTGTGTCATGAGTGCCTGGTCGAATATTCGTGATTTTGTCACAGCGCATTGCGGTATTGAGTATAGCACCGATGTTCCAAAAGCGATTTCCGGAAGTGGAACACCGACGATTTCATCGAGCCTCTTATGGACGTTGAGTGGTGGTATCACAGATATCAATGTCATTGACCTGGAAGGCACACATACATGGCTTGGTGACTTGCGTTTCTCATTGACGAGTCCTTCTGGGACAACTGTCGTTCTTATTGATCAATGGTGTACTTCGCAGGACAACTTCAATATCAATCTTGATGACCAGGCCACCCCGGGCAATCCTCCATGCCCATACAACAATGGGAATACATATCAACCAGAACAAGCCTTGTCCGCATTTATCGGCGAAGATGCATCAGGTATCTGGGTACTTACTGTCACAGATCTTTTCAATCTGGATGGCGGCTCACTGAATAGTTGGGCGCTTGAAATTTGTGTTGATGGAGGCTGTCCGATGATCGTGACAAGTAATGCAAATTCAGGAATTGGATCATTGAGAGATGTTTTGGCATGTGCTGCGCCTGGAGATACAATCACATTCGCACCTGCACTGTTTGGAAGTACCATCAATCTCCTTTCACCACTGATCATCGCAACCGATGTATATATTGTTTCAACTCCCGCACAGAATATCAACCTGAATGCTTCACTTGCGACCAATGCGATACAGATTATTGCATCAACTAAAGTTTCGATTTCGGGAATTACGATTGTCGGTGGTTCGGCTCTTACAGGGGGTGGCATCCAAAACCTCGGCACACTGGTTCTGAAAAATATTACCATCAATCCGGGCCCATTCTCCAATCAACCATTAGTTGCTAATCAGGGCTCGCTAAGCCTGGAAGGAAATTGCCAGATATCTCAGTAGCAGCGGTCAGCAACCTATCCCCCATAAATCATATCAGCGATCCCCAAAGTTTGTCCAGGAAGAAGTAGACAAAGAGTGATAGTACTGTGATGCAGATTACATCCATCCACACCCCTGCCTTCATCATATCGCGGATACTCAGATAACCTGAACCAAAGACGACTGCATTCGGTGGAGTTGCCACCGGAAGCATGAAGCCGCACGACGCGGCAAGTGTAGCAGCAACCATCAGAATGTAAGGATGTATACCAATAGCCGCTGCAAGTGCCACAAGAATTGGAAGGATCATCGCAGCAGTTGCAACATTCGAAGCAATCTCACTGAGCAATGTCACCGAGGCCACAAGGATTGCAATCAATACGAGTAATGGTATCCCTTGCATCAATGTCATTTGATTTCCGATCCAGTTAGCAAGACCGCTGGATTGAAAACCTGAGGCAATTGCAAGTCCACCTCCGAAAAGCAAAATAATACCCCAGGGAATGTTCGCTGCATCTTTCCAATCGATGAGCTTTGTCCCTTTCATACTTCGCGATGGAATCACGAATAACAACATTGCGGCGGCAATAGCAATAACGCTATCATCAATCCCCGGTATCAATTTCGTAAGGATGAATGAACGCAACATCCAGCATAGTGCAGTGACTGAAAACACAATGCCAACGACTTTCTCCTCGAATGATATTTTTCCCAAAGACCTCAACATACCCCGTATCTCTTCTCTCCCGCCGAGCACAGAGCCCCCTTCGAGTTTGAATCCAAAGCGCGTGAGATAAATCCAACTGATGACCAGGAGGACAATACTCACGGGCAGCCCTACGACCATCCATTGTAAGAATGTGATCTCCGTCTGATAGGTCTCGCGCACAATGCCTGCAAAGACAAGATTTGTCGGCGTCCCTATCAAGGTGGCCATCCCCCCAATAGACGCCGCGTAGGCAATAGAAAGCATGAGTGCTTTGCTAAACTCTTTCGGACGTTGATCATGACTCAGTTGACTGATGATAGCCATGCCAATAGGGAGCATCATCACTGCCGTCGCTGTGTTCGATATCCACATTGATACAAATGCCGTAGCGATCATAAAGCCGAGGATAATATGTCGCGAATTTGTTCCGGTATGTAAGATGGTATTCAATGCGATACGCCGGTGTAGCCCCCACTTCTCTATGGCCACTGCAATCATGAATCCACCGAGGTAGAGAAAGATTATCGGATCGCCAAACGATTTTCCGACATCCTGAACTTTCATTGAATTGGTTAAAGGAAAAAGCACCAGGGGCAACAGAGATGTCACCGGGATCGGTATTGCTTCAGTGATCCACCATGTCGCAATCCAAAGGGTCGAGGCCAGCACCATCCGCGCTTCATCACTCATACCTGCCGGGCGTACAAAAAACATCACCAACGCAAATAACAGAGGCCCAACGAACAGGCCATAATATTTCGCAGGGTGCTTCTTCATAGTTAATGGCTAAGGTAAACGGTCAATGACAAACGGGCGAACCTCCTTCTCCGCTGATCAATAGACGAACAGCTCTTAAAATGGATACTTGGATTTACCTTTTCGCCGTTGATCCTTTGATCCGTGCTACCGTTCTGTTCATTTTCTTTTCTAACTTTAGCTTTCTGGGTTTAGGGAATCATGGCATCTTATAGAAATATTACCTGCATTCTTGTATTGATGGCAGTGACTGTTGTCGCTGTACAAAGTCAGACTACAATCCAGCCCAAGCAAATTGACTACAGCCTCATTGGGATTTTATACAATCACGAGCATTCCGGCGACGTTCAGATTCATACGAACGGCATTGCACTTGCTTACAATGTAGGACAGATCAGGAAGTACTACCTCACACGCTATCGCTATTTCGGTTTGGGAATTCTCAAACATCCACGGGAATACCGTCAGGCTGTCAATTTTCAAAGCGGCAACCTTATCCTGAAAACTTCCTCAGCTTTTGCTTACGGTAAGCAGAACAACTTTATTGTTGCTCGCGCTGGCGTAGGTGAGAAGCGCTATTTCTCCGAAAAATCCAAGCGTAAGGGTGTTGCAGTAGGTATTAGTTATGAGGGTGGTATTTCACTGGGCTTTCTCAAACCCTATTATCTGGATCTCAACAGACTTGAGCCATCCGGTGGCAGTGTTGTGGTGACGGAAAAGTACTCCGAAAACAATGCAGATCTTTTTCTTGATGTGAGCCGAATTCAGGGAGCAGCATCTTTCTTCAAAGGAATCGATGAGATTTCAATCCTGCCTGGGTTTCATGGCAAAGTAGGCGCTCACTTCAGTGTTGGCGCATTTGAAAGAGAGGTGCGTGCACTGGAAGTTGGTGTCATGTGTGATATCTATTTCAAGCGTGTGCCATTGATGATTATTGAAAACAATCAGCCGGTTTTCTTCAACCTCTACGCAACGCTGCAGATCGGGAGAAGATCATAGACGCTTCCCTTTAAAAAGCCCTCTGAAAGACATCCTATGCTGCATCATATTTGTAATGACAATTCAATTGCCAGTGTGTTTCTGGCTCAACTTCGCGACGTCAATCAACAGGGTGATCGTGCACTATTCCGTAGAAACCTGGAGCGTCTTGGAGAGATTTTCGCATATGAGATCAGCAAGGTATTGAACTATCGCTCTACTCAAACCGATACTCCACTTGGTACTGCCTTTTCGCGCATGCTGGCCGATGAAGTTGTCATAGGCTCTATTCTCAGGGCGGGATTGCCTATGCATCAGGGATTCCTGAATCTCTTTACGGAAGCGGAAAATTGTTTTGTTGCTGCGCGCAGATTGCATCACAAAGATGGCTCCTTCGATGTAGATGTCGAATACATCACGTGCCCGGATATCGATGACAAAGTGCTCATCCTCTGTGATCCGATGATCGCTACCGGGAGTTCAATTCACAAAGCAATGGAAGCAATTCTTGATATTGGTACTCCACGCCAATTGCATATCGCTACGACGATCGTTTCTTCGTACGGCCTTGAATATATCCGGCGTATTTATCCTCGCGCACATATCTGGATTGCTGCCGAAGACGAAGAGCTCACTGCTAAGTCCTATATCGTTCCCGGTTTGGGCGATGCAGGTGATCTGGCATTTGGTGGAAAGACGGAGAGTCCCATTGAGTAATCGAGCCTCACCTGGCGGCAACGAGGGCCTTTCACAGAAGCCGTTGAAAAAATATGCGTAACTCATTGATGGACAGGCTTGCTTGATGTTTTCAAAGAATAACCATCAACCCCTAAATCCTTTCTTACCAAACAGATGTTAGTTTTGCGTCGCAAGCCATTACTGATATAGGCACACCATGAGTTGGGTTAAACACTTCATCCTTTCGTCTCCAGGACGCAAACTTGTCATGAGCCTTACGGGCTTGTTTCTGATCCTCTTTCTGATCGTGCACCTTGCCGGCAATCTACAGTTGCTAAAGGACGATGAAGGAGAAGCTTTTAATATCTATGCGAATTTTATGACCCATCACCCGGCCATCAAATTAACTTCGCTGGGACTTTATTTTTTTATTCTCGTGCATGTTATACAGGGTATACTGATCACGATACAGAACTGGCGCGCAAGGCCTAAAAAGTATGCAGTTGGAAATTATCCCAAAGCGACCATGATTTCAAAACAAATGGCATTTCTTGGTGTCCTCATTTTGGCATTCCTGGGTATTCATTTGAAAGATTTCTGGTACAAGATGAAGTTCACAGACATTCTGGAACTGAAAAACTATCCCGGATATAAGGATGCTGTACATGATTTGTATGCGCCCGTGCAAATAGCGTATCAGCAGGGAGGAATTGTGGTTATTTATCTGATCGGTTTGCTTGCTCTGGCTTTTCATCTTTGGCATGGATTTGAAAGTGCATTTCAGACTTTGGGTCTTACACACAAGCGTTATGGATTTTTGTTTCGTTGGATTGGCCGTGTGTATAGTATTCTGATTCCTGTTGGGTTTGCAATCATTCCACTGTATATCTATTTTGTCCGCTAACATCTTAGAATATCATCGCGTCTCATGAAGCTTGATGCAAAAATTCCTTCCGGACCACTTTCAGAAAAATGGTCAAAGTACATCGGTACGATGCCATTGGTCAGTCCGGGCAACAAGCGTAAGATCGATATCATCATCGTAGGTACAGGCCTCGCCGGAGCATCTGCTGCATCCACTCTTGCAGAACTTGGCTATCGTGTGAAATGCTTTACGTTTCATGATAGTCCACGAAGAGCACACAGTATCGCAGCTCAGGGTGGTATCAATGCTGCTAAGAACTATATGAATGACGGTGATAGTGTATTTCGTCTTTTCCACGATACGATCAAAGGAGGAGACTACCGTGCGCGTGAAGCAAACGTCTATCGACTTGCAGAACTCAGTGCAAACATCATCGATCAATCCGTAGCACAAGGAGTGCCTTTTGCCCGTGAGTATGGTGGATCACTTGCGAATCGCTCGTTTGGCGGAGTACTTGTGTCACGAACTTTTTATGCAAGAGGGCAAACAGGACAGCAATTGCTCTTAGGTGCATACCAGGCATTGTCACGACAGATTGCTCTCGGTAATGTGACGATGTACAATCGTCATGAAATGCTGGAGCTTGTTGTTATGGATGGGAAAGCACGTGGCATTATCGCACGGAACCTCCTGACAGGCGCACTTGAGAGACATAGTGCCCATTGCGTCGTCCTGGCAACGGGCGGATATGGCAATGTTTATTATCTCTCTACAAATGCAATGGGATCGAACGTGACAGCAGCATGGAGAGCGGCAAAGAAAGGAGCGTTGATGGCGAATCCGTGTTATACTCAAATTCATCCGACATGTATTCCTGTATCAGGAGCGTACCAGTCCAAACTGACATTGATGTCTGAATCCCTGCGTAATGATGGAAGAGTCTGGGTACCAAAAAAACGCGAGGATGTCGATGCTGTGCGTAAAGGGACGAAAAAAGCTGCAGCGATTCCTGATCACGACCGAGATTACTACCTCGAGCGGCGTTACCCATCCTATGGTAATCTCGTGCCACGTGACGTTGCATCGCGGGCTGCCAAAAAAGTCTGTGATGATGGTTTTGGTGTCAGCAGATCAGGTCTTGCAGTGTTCCTCGATTTCAAAGATTCAATCAATACATACGGTGTCACGGCTGCACATGCAGAAGGCATCGTGAATCCAACCCCTCAGCAGATCCGCAAGCTTGGTGAAAAGGTCATTGATGAGAAATACGAGAACCTTTTCCAGATGTATGAAAAAATCACAGGTGAAGATCCATACAATAACCCGATGATGATCTATCCCGCTGTGCATTACACAATGGGTGGTTTGTGGGTCGACTATAATCTTGAGACAAACATTCCCGGATTGTTTGCACTGGGTGAATGCAATTTTTCGGATCATGGTGCAAATCGACTTGGCGCTTCGGCATTGATGCAGGGTCTTGCTGATGGTTACTTTGTCATTTCAAGCACCATTGGAGATTATCTGTCAAAGGAAATCAGAACTGCAACTATCGATGCGGATCATGAAGCCTTTGCAGAAGCGGAAAGAGAAACACAAGCACGACTCCAGAGACTCATAGAAAATCGTGGCAAACAAACTGCAGAGAGTCTTTATCGAAGACTTGGTCGCTTAATGTGGGATGTCTGCGGGATGTCACGTTCTGCAGAAGGACTACAGAAAGGTGTTGAACAAGTGAGAGCATTGCGCGAAGAATTTTGGGCAGATGTGTTTGTTCCCGGTCGTCAGGATGAATTCAATCCGGAACTGGAGAAAGCCGGACGTGTTGCGGATTTCATGGAACTTGGAGAACTCATGATGCATGATGCGCTTCATCGCAACGAATCCTGCGGTGGACACTTCCGTGAGGAATATCAGACACCAGATGGAGAGGCGCTGCGCAATGACGCTGACTTTGCCTATGTCGCCGCATGGGATTGGAACAATGGCCAGCCCGTGATGCATAAAGAACCACTCGAGTTTAAAGATGTGGAGATGAAGACGAGATCTTATAAATGAGAAAAGGAGAAAAGGGGAGAAACCGGGAAAACCGGTAAAGCCGGAGGAATCGTGGTTTATAACAGAAACTGAGTAATTGAGTCCTGCCGCGCCTGCCGAAGTGCTCCGTACGGCGGACAAGGAAGGGACGAAAAGACAATAACAATGGGCACAGCCCATTGCAACAAGTCAAAAACTAAAAAAGCCCTGAAGGGGCGTAAGAAAGGCCACTTAGAGGCCACTTAGTAGCCACTTAGAGACAACTTAGAACATGAAACTCAAACTCAAAATATGGCGTCAGAAGAATCTTTCTGTACGCGGTGCATTCGAAGTCTATGACGTCGATGCGAATCCTGACATGTCGTTTCTTGAAATGCTTGATGTGCTCAATGAGCAATTGATTCTGAGTGGAAAGGATCCCGTGTCGTTTGATCACGATTGCAGAGAAGGTATTTGTGGGGCATGTGGAGTAGTCATCGATGGCAGACCGCATGGTCCGCTCAAAGGCACGACAACCTGCCAGCTTCATATGCGGTATTACAAAGAAGGTGATCTTATCACGATCGAGCCGTTTCGTGCGGGTGCATTTCCAATCGTGAAAGATCTTGTGGTCGACAGGAGTTCTTTTGATCACATCATCGAAGCAGGAGGTTTTATCTCAGTGAATACTGGCCAGGCTCCCGATGCGAATTTTATTGCAATCGAAAAAGATATCGCAGCAAAAGCGTTCGATGCTGCTGCATGTATCGGATGCGGTGCGTGTGTTGCTGCATGTCCGAATGCGTCCGCGATGCTTTTTACCGGTGCGAAAGTCACGCACCTTGCACAGCTACCTCAGGGCAAAGTTGAGCGCGCGCGCAGAGTGAAAGCGATGGTAGAGCAAATGGATGATGAAGGATTCGGTTCATGCTCGAATACCTATGCATGCTCTGCAGAGTGTCCTAAAGAAATTCCGGTGTCTGTGATTTCGAAAATGAATCGCGAGTATTTCAGGGCGGTGGGACCGGTGTAATTGGTTTTGTCATTCCGAGTGAAGTGCAACGCAATCGAGGAATCTCTCACCTGTAAAGATTTCTCGACTCACTGCGTTCGCTCGAAATGTATTTGGGAGCATCCTTCGACTCCTCGTCGCACTCGTCGCTCAGGATGACAAGCGAATGCTGAATCTTGTCATTTTGCTACAGGTATATCGCATAGCGATATGTATTACTCAGGATGACAAATCAAGAATAGAGAATCGACAATCGAGAATTATCTTAGTCCAAGATCTTCTTTGTTTTTATCAAGCACACTAATAATAAACCCAATCAGATCCTCAAGCTTCCATCCGAGCATCTCTGCTCCGGTGTAGACTTCATAGCGATCCACCTTTGCTGCAAACGTGGCAGTCTTTAGTTTTTTAACAACTGATGATACTTCAAGGCCGACGATTTTTGTCGGTCGTATGAGTGCGCAAGCGACAATAAATCCTGTAAGCTCATCTGCAGCAAGGATAGCTTTATCCATCAAGGTATTGCGTGGGACATTCCACTGTGTATAATGACCTGCGATAGCATGTGCGATATCATCTTCACCGATGTCGCGGAGTTTCTGCACAATGATTCCCGGATGATGTTCAGGATATTTTTCATAATCCGCGTCATGCAGTAATCCGGTCACTGCCCATTTCTCCGCATCTTCTCCATAGTGCTCGGCCAAAGCCTCCATCACCAACTCCACCGTCCTCGCATGTCGTCGCAACGAGTCGGTTAATGTCATTTCATAGAGAATCTCTCTTGCCTGATCTTTTTTCATTTACTCATTTCTTCATTCGCTTCTTCAATTATCTCCCGTCAACTCTTGAGGAATAAAAATGAACTCAGCGCCAAGTTCACTCAATACAAACAAACAGAAATGTTTCTCAGGATCGCGGTAGTGTTTCTTGAAACCCGGTACATTTTCTTCTTCAATTAGCTGTCGAGCGACAAACTCTTCAAGGGTCGATGCATTCACTGACCAGTTGCCTGCGGTGCCTTCGCGATCAACGAGAGTCACGCCCAGTTCAATTTCCTGCTGATAGAAGACAAAAATGGGATAGTTCGATACATCCTGATCACGGATCATACTGCTTGCTTCACGCAACACTTTCAAATAGGGCTTGATTTCTTCACGGAGCTTGAGATATTTTACGTCGCGCATGATAAATCAGTCTTCAGTCCTCGGAATCAGTCTTCAGTCCTCAGTCTTCAATCATCAATCATCAATCATCAATTCTACTTACCAGCAAAGCTACATTTTCCACATGTGCAGTCTGCGGAAACATATCGATCGGTTGTGA
This sequence comes from Bacteroidota bacterium, assembly GCA_031400515.1. Taxonomy (GTDB): domain Bacteria; phylum Bacteroidota; class Bacteroidia; order Chitinophagales; family Saprospiraceae; genus DATDQA01. The sequence goes on along the minus strand of JANNQA010000141.1, from coordinate 9,755 downwards.
TTGTATCAGAGCATAGTGGCCGGCTAACATTTCTATGTCACGTGCCTGTGTTGCAGGATTACAGCTCACGTAAACGATTTTCTTTGCATTGAGTTGAATAAGGCTTTCAATGACAGAAGGATCCATTCCTGCCCGCGGAGGATCAGTGATGATGATATCAGGTGAGCCATATTGCTGTACATCGGGTAGTGGGATGAGTTTTTTTACATCGCCTGCAAAGAAGCTCACATTTTCTATGCGATTGTGGTCTGCATTAATTTTAGCGTCGGCTACAGCTTCCGGGATTTCTTCTATTCCCACAACATGTCTGGCGTCTTTTGCAAGGTAGAGTGCAAAGCTGCCGATACCCGAATACAGATCATAGACAAGTTCATTGCCTGATAAGCCTGCCATCTGTTGTAAGACGCTGCACATGGATTCAGCTTGCTTACTGTTTGTCTGAAAGAAGGATTTCGGACCAAGGCGATACTCGATGTGACCAAGTTTCATAGACAAGTATGTGTCTCCTGCAACATGTACAAATTCCAGATCGAATGTAGAGTCATTCAGTTTTGTGTTGACGCAATAATAGAGTGACGTGATACATTTAAATTTATCGCTCAATGCCCTCAAGAGGTCTTCTCTGGTGCCAGGATCATCCTCACCAAAAACAACGGTCACCATAAACTGCCCCGAAGTATTATTACGCAGGATCAGATTCCGTAAGCCACCTTCATGATATTTGACATTCTGAAAAGGAATACCATGTGATATCGCAAAGTCACGTACAAAATTTCTTATTGCGTTTGCCGGTTCTGGTTGCAGATAGCACGTTTTGATATCCACGACATGAGCAAATGCCCCGGCAACATGAAATCCAAGTCCATTTCGCGTAAATGTTTCATCCGATGCCATCTCATCTTCTGTCAACCATCGCCTGTCGGTAAAGGTGTACTCCATTTTATTCCGATAATAAACTGGTTCAACGCATCCGAGAATTGATGTCATTGGTGGATCTGGGATATGTGCAATACGTTTCAATGCATCTGTGACAGATTTCTCCTTGAATTCCAATTGGGCATTGTAGTTCATATGTTGCCACTTGCAACCGCCGCATGTACCGAAGTGTGCACAGAATGGATCAGTACGATGAGGGGAGTATGCAAGAAATTTCTCAGGCTTGCATTGATACATGCCTTTACGTTTGCGAGAAGCAGTCACATCAACACGGTCCCCCGGTATGACACCCTCGACCAGGACAGCAAGTCCCGACGGCGTTTTTCCGACAGCCATACCCTTGTGTCCTGTATCCACAATGAGCACATCTTCAATAATCTTACGTTTTACCGGCATATCGGCAAAGGTATACTTATGGATGTTTGGCCTTGAACGGAATACTCGCAAACAAAAACAAACCTTCGGTTCGAACGAGAATCGACAATTGAGAATTGAGAATCGACTTAGTCCGCCAACTCCACCGGCACGAGATGTACAGTCTCTATTGCCTGATTTCTAATAACTGTCAGAGCGATCCGCTTACCAATACTTCCACCGTCAAGAATACGATGCATAATATCTATCGATGAGGTCGCTTGTCCATCAACTGTAATGATAATATCTCCTTTGCGCAGACCTGATCGTGATGCAGGACCAAGACCTTCGATTTGTTGTACAAGCACCCCCGATTTCGCAGAAAGCCTGAGTGCTTCAATGAGTCGCTTATGAAGTGGCACTGTCTGACCTGCAATGCCGATATATGCACGGCGCAGTTTTCCTTCAAGAATAATTTTACCGACGACATATTCCACAAGATTGGACGCGACAGCAAAACATAATCCCTGTGCACCCCGTATAAGTGCGGTATTCATCCCGATCACTTTTCCATTCGAATCAAGAAGGGGGCCCCCTGAATTTCCTGGATTGAGCGCTGCATCAGTTTGAATCACATCATCGATCAGTCTGCCTGATTCGGATCGCAACGTTCGACCAAGGGCACTGACTACACCAGTCGTCACCGTGTACTGAAATCCAAAAGGGTTTCCAACCGCGATAGCGATTTGTCCTACAAGCAATGCTCCCGAATCTCCGAATGACAATTTGCGCAACCCTTCTGCATGCACCTGAAGTATGGCAACATCTGTCGCCGGGTCGGCTCCAATGATTTTCGCAGGCATACTGCGGCCGTCTTGCAAAGTGATACTTACCTGTTCTGTTCGGTTGATGACATGATGGTTGGTGACCACAAAGCCGTCGGATGAAATAATAAATCCCGAACCTCCGCCAGCAGGCTTTCCACCTTTCGCCACACCCTGGATTTGTACCACCGCTTCACTTGCATCTTTCGCTACACGCGTGACCGTACGACTATAGGAATCCAGGAGTGGTCCATCGTCGGCGCCATTTGCATTCATTGCGGCAACCGTAGAGGCATCTGAGAGAAAGGAAATCATATGCGTTGCATTTAATGTTGGTGGACTAAACAAAAGTATTTCTCTAAAGTTCGTCGGGCAGGAACATCGGTGAAATCGGGGAAACTGGAGAAACCGGGGAAACCGGGGAAACTGGAGAAACAGGAGAAACCGGAGAAGCAGGGGAAACCGGAGAAACCGGAGAAAACGGAGAAACTGGGGAAACCGAAGATCGTGCTCTCTGCCCTATGCTCTATGCTTTTGGTTTCAGCGTCACCTTTGCGATGAGTGCGCTTGTAAACATCAGCACCGCCCCCAATAAAAATGGTACTCCTGGTATGTGTGCCGGGGCATTCTCGCTTGTGAACATTGCAAATAACCCGGTCATCACAGGTGGGCCAATGATCGTCGTCAGGCTCATCATACTCGTCAATGCACCCTGTAGTTCACCTTGTTCATTTGGAGGCACCTGCCCTGAAATGATGGATTGCAACGCAGGCCCGGCGATCCCTCCAAGACAATAAGGCACAAGAAATGCGAACATCATCCAGGATTTATTTGCAAGGCCAAAAAGCAACAAACCAACTCCATATAAGATGAGTCCGATGTAGACACTCCTGCGATCTCCCAGCCATGGATTCACTACGCGTATCAGTCCCCCCTGGACGCTTCCGACAAGCAATCCCACTAATGCAAGTGACAGACCAACCATCCCTTCACTCCAGTTGAATAAATACATCACGTAGAAACTCCAGTTGCTTTGTACGGCATGTGCAGCAATATAGATCAATGAGAATGCGACAAACAACCACGACAACGACGGATATTTCTTCAAATGCAATAAAGAACCAACAGGATTTGCGCGTTTCCATTCGAATGGACGACGATGTTCTTGTGAGAGTGACTCGGGTAAGATGAAATATCCATACAACCAATTCAAAAACGTCAGAGCTGCAGCGGCATAGAATGGCACGCGTGTACCGAGTTCTCCAAGAGAACCTCCAATCGCAGGACCAAGGATAAATCCCAGACCAAATGCGGCACCGATCATGCCGAAATTTTTCGCCCGATTTTCAGGAGTACTGATGTCTGCGATATATGCTGCAGCAGTAGTGAAACTCGCACCAGTAATGCCAGCAAGTAACCTGCCAACAACAAGCCATGCGAAGTTGGGCGCAAAACACAGGATGAGATAATCGAGGAAGAAGCCAAACAACGAAAACAACAAAACAGGTCTGCGTCCAAATCGATCGCTGAGATTTCCAAGTACTGGTGCAAAGATGAACTGCATCACTGCATAGAGGGCAGTAAGCCATCCGCCATAAGTACTTGCCTCATTCACCGGGATATCGAGCATCCCTGAGATCAAACTCGGCATTACCGGGATAATAATGCCAAAGCCCGTCACGTCGATCAGCAGCGTGATAAAGATGAAACCGATAGCAGCCTTGCCATGTCTGCGTTGGAAAATGCCGGCCATATGAAAGCGAGTATTTGTAAATCCCGCGCAAGTTGAAAAAGATTTGTTAAGTGGCTTCGAAGTAGCTTGTAAGTGGCTGCTTAAGTGGCTTGTAAGTGGCTGCTAAGTAGCTTCTAAATGGCTTGACCTGCGCTTTCCGCCCCGCCTCCGCCTTAGGCGGATTCGGGCAAGCCTTCTGCCCTCTTATTGAGTTTGAGTTTGCGCTTGCGCTTGCACTTGCTCTTGAGTTTGCTTTCTCTTTCATTCTGCCCTTCTGCCCTTCCGCCCTTCTACCATTCTTCTTGAGTTTGAGTTTGCGCTTGTGTTTGTGTTTTTCTTGACCTTCGCGCCATGCAACGTGTGCTTATCGCTGACTACGTCCATCCTATTCTCATCACAGGTCTTAGAGGCCTCGGTTATTTCGTGAACTATGCTCCTGAAATAGAGCGGAGACAGGTTATTGAATGGATTCAGCATTGTGCTGGCATTGTAATCAATACAAAGACCGTCGCAGATGCAGAACTCATTGCGGCTGCACAAGAGTTGAAGTGGATTGCACGGCTCGGATCAGGCCTCGATATTATTGATCTCAACGCCGCAGGTACACGCAATATCACAGTCATCAACACGCCACAGGCAAATGCAAATGCAGTTGCAGAACATGTATTCGGGATGCTGCTTTCACTTATGCGAAACATTTCTGTTGCTGATCGGGAGATGCGGGATGGTCTCTGGAATCGCGAAAAGAATCGGGGAAGTGAGCTCAGTGGAAAGACGGTGGGTATCATTGGATTCGGTCATACGGGAAGTGCATTTGCTTCGAAGTTTGCTGGATGGAATGTGAAGGTGATCGCATATGATAAATATAAAACCAACTATTGCAGTGGCCAGTCTTTCATCCATGAAGCAACTTTAGAAGAAGTGCTATCCTCGTCCGATGTTATCAGTCTTCATTTGCCTTTGACTGCTGAGACTAAGCAGATGGTGAACACGCTATTTCTTAACCAGTGTAAAGCTGGTGCGATTCTGCTCAATAGTTCTCGTGGCAAAATTGTAGATACTGTGGCACTCCTCAATGCGCTTCAATCCGGACGCATACGTGGTGCTTGCCTTGATGTATTTGAAAATGAAAAACCTGACACATACACCTCTGATGAAAAACAACACTACGTGACACTGGCCTCAATGGAACAAGTCATTCTCACGCCGCATATCGCCGGCTGGACATTCGAATCAAAACAACGCATCGCCGAACAGGTAGTACTTGAAGTGAGTAGAGTCTAAATACGATTACTCTAGACTTGACATTTGGGATTTTCTCACTTCTGCGTTTCTTGGCATACCCCAGTTTTCCTCTGCTTTGCCAGTTTCCCCGGTTTCCCCGGTTTTACCGACTTCACCCATTTCCTCCCGCTTCGCCAGTTTACCAGTTTTTCCGGTTTTTCCGGTTTCACCCATTTTCCCGGTTTACCCTTCTTCCCGCATAGGGGCATTTTCTTCCAATCGTGTCATTTGTCCGACAGATTGAGCGATTCAGGACACTCGGGCGGTTTGTCAGCTTCCTTGCGAACAGCGTTTTGGCCATGGCCGTTCGTTTGTTTTTTTAGTAACATTGCAACTCTTCTGGTAATTCATCAAGTCAAAAAAGCTTAATGTATGATGAGATTCTTTACTCTGTTAGCCACGTGTATGTTGTTCGGTGCCACTGCTGCACTAGCTCAAACATCGCTTGAAGGAAAAATCACCGAACAGGAAAGTGGTGAACCGGTCATTTTTGGAACAGTGTCTCTCTTTCGGGGTGGCGTCCTGATCACTGGTACCGAAACGGACTTCGATGGCAACTATGCCTTTTCCAATATCGATCCCGGCACCTATGATGTCGAATCGTCGTATGTCGGATTTACTCCTCAGCGTCAAGTCGGAGTCGTTGTATTGGCGGGAAAAGCAACGCGGCTGGATTTTATGTTGAGTTCCGGCGTTGTGTTGGATGTGATTGAAATTGTGGATTACAAGGTGCCCCTCATCGAGCAGGATAATACAACACAAGGCGGTATTAAAACAGCAGAACAAATCCGCAACCTTCCGACCAAAGATATCAACGCACTGGCTGCGACTACAGCAGGTCTCTCTTCCATTGACGGAGGGGCGATCTCAATTCGTGGATCTCGTACTAATGCAACTGACTATTATATCGATGGTGTCCGTGTAAGTGGAAATCTTGTACCCCAATCTGAAATTGAACAACTACAGGTGATCACCGGTGGGATTGAAGCACAATACGGCGATGTGACAGGTGGTATCATTTCTTTGACGACGAAAGGCCCATCTCAGAATTTTGCAGGAGGATTGGAATTTGAGACTTCTGAATTTCTCGACCCTTATGGATACAATCTGATCAGTGCAAATTTCAGTGGACCACTTTTAAAAAATAAGCAGGACAGATCCATCCTTGGGTTTCGTGTGTCAGGCCAATTGCTTGATCGCAAAGAAGATGGACCAGGTGCCTTTGGATTTTATAGAGCTTCAGAAGCGACCATTGACAGGATTGAAGCAGATCCGCTCATGTTGCTCTTTGGAAATCCAATAAATGTTGCCGAGTCTTTAACCAATGCAGATATCATATTGGACAAGGCTTCTCCAAATGAACAGAGCACATCGTACGATTTTACAGGCAGACTTGATGCACGCATCAGTCAGTTTGTCGATCTCACAGTATCGGGTAGCTATAGTCAGGGAGAAGATCGATTTTCACTCGGCCGTGGGTGGGGCTTGTTGAACTGGCAGAATAATCCATTAGCCAATGGCGATCACTACCGTATCAATGCGAGATTGCGTCATAGACTTGGCGGGGGCCCCTCTGGTGATACAGGTGCTGCGGCGGGAAAAGCGTCTGTCATTCGCAATGCGTCATACTCTTTACAGTTTGGATATGAGAAAAGTCATAATTCACAAGAGGATATCAGGCATGGTGACAGATTATTTGACTACGGTTATGTCGGTGATTTTGAGAACACCTGGATGCCAGCGGTCGGAGAATCAGAATTCAGTGGGGGTCTTCCGGTGCAAACACCTGGCGGATTTATCCAGATAGCACATGCGGGTTATGTACAGCAATTTATGGGATGGACACCTGGCACAGCCAATCCGGCAGTAGCCAATTACAATAAGCTACAGGAAGATGTGCCCGCGATGAACCAATTCAATGCTTTCAATAGCTTCCAGTCAAGCAGCTATACAACAACATGGGGTGGATTGCATCAGAATGTGGGTGGCATCTATAATAGTTTCCAAAAATCAGAAGGTGATCGCTACACATTTGGTGTCACAAGTAGTTTCGATCTCTTTCCAGGAGGCTCTGACAACGGCCGTCACAGTTTTCAGTTCGGTATTCTCTATGAGCAGCGGATTGGCAGAGCATGGAATGTTGCACCTTATCGCCTGTGGGAGATTGCTCGCTCGTATGCTAATGCACATATTCTAGGCGTCGATACAAATAATATTATCGGCTCCTTCTATGATTCAACGTTCCAAATGGATTTCGATCAGTTTCAGACATTGATCAATAATGAAGTGATCCAGGATGCGGATGTGCAGTTTTTCAAAAAAGTGCGTGAACTCACCGGGCAGACTGTGTATGACTATGTCAACGTAGATGGCATTTCTCCGGATCAGCTTTCTTTGGATTTGTTTTCACCTCAGGAGCTCAATGATCAGCGGATCATCGGATACTACGGATATGACTATCTCGGAAATCCAATCAGCAACAGTACAACCTTCGAAGACTTCTTTACGGATATCGATGAAAATGGTCAGCGGAGGTTTACAGTAGCTCCGAACAAGCCAATTTATAATTCTGCCTACATCCAGGACAAATTCACATTCAAGGATATCATTTTCCGTCTGGGCGTGCGTGTAGATCGCTATGATGCGAATTCCAAAGTCCTGAAGGACCCATACACATTATATGAGATCATGGATGCTGGTGATTTCTTCGCAGGCGATGGTTCGAGTGAACAGCGTTCTCCAAATGTTGAAGACACCTGGAAGGTGTATGTAGAATCAGATGGATCTACGAATATCAAAGCATACAGGGATGGTGAGCAGTGGTATAATGAAGCAGGCTCACCGGTAAATAGTGGTAATGCCATATTTGCTGGTCAACTCGTACATCCCTACTATGTCGAGCAGGATATTGAAAGACGCAGTATCCGGAGTCGTGATTTTGATCCGAATACAATCTTCGAGGACTATACACCTCAGGTCAACTGGATGCCACGACTTGCCTTTTCATTCCCGATTTCGGATGAAGCAAATTTCTTTATGCATTATGATATCCTGGTGCAACGTCCACCTTCGAATAGTCTTGCCACAGCGCTCGACTATTATTATTTCGAAGATGCACAACCAAGGAATAATCCAAACCTCAAGCCAGAACGCACCGTAGACTGGGAGGTAGGATTCAAACAAAAACTGACAAACTCAAGTGCACTTACGATTGCAGCGTATGTAAAGGAGATGCGTGATATGATTCAATCGCGCTATCTGCTGAACTTACCTCCTCCGATCAACTTGTATGAGACGATCGGCAACCTCGACTTCGGTACGGTCAAAGGACTCTCATTTTCCTATGATCTGAGACGCACAGGTAATCTCGAACTTACTGCCAGCTATACACTGCAATTTGCGGATGGTACGGGTTCTACTGTGGACTCACAGCGGGAAATTGCACGTAATGGAAATCTGCGTCAGTTGATACCATTGAACTTTGATGAGAGACATCGCCTCGTCGCAAATATTGATTATCGCTATGAGTCCGGTAAGCGCTATAATGGTCCTCGATTATTCGGCGCTGATATCTTCAGCAATGCTGGTGTCAATCTTCAGGTGGCTACAGTATCTGGAAAGCCGTATACGAAACAACAGAATCCTACGCGTTTTGGTGGAACAGGATTCCTTGGTGCAATCAATGGTGCCCGTTATCCATGGAATGTGACATTAGATCTGCGTGCAAACAAACAATTCCGTCTCACTCCTAGTGAGAGTACAAAGCGTCCGATTTACTTTGATGTCTACCTGCGTGTACAAAATCTCCTCGACGCCCGGAATGTAGTCGGCGTGTATCGTGCGTCTGGTTCTGCAGAAGATGATGGCTATCTCGCATCATCGTTTGGTCAGGATGAAATACGCAACCTGGAAGATGCACAACGCGATTCAGAATTATTTCTGACATCTTATCAATGGTTGCTTGTAAATCCCGGATTCTATACTCTGCCGCGCAGAATGTACGTCGGTGCAATTGTGCAGTTTTAATAATTATTAACTGACCCGGACACCGGGTTGTATCCTATAGAGTTTAAATAAATCATCATCAGCCTCATTATCATCAGCCTCATCAGCATTCAATCTCTCAGTATGCAATTCTTATCCAGACTTTTTATAATACTCTCCATCGCGTTGTTGGCGCTACCTGCTTCTGCAGACGTAAATCCTAAGATGCGCGGCATTGCTCCAAAAGATGGTACGATCAGTTACCGAAACGACTGCGCTCAGGCAACGATGCAAGTCGAAATGTCCATCAACAACGTCCGTGCATTGTTGCTCAATGGTGGTGACGTATGGTGGGATCTTGATGATGGACGGTATATCGTCCCGAATGTAGATCCTGCTTCGGGTATCGCTCCTGTATCATCCATATTTGCTGGTGCTGTGTGGATTGGTGGATTTGATGATGTAGGAAATCTGAAGATTGCAGCTCAGACTTTCCGTGATGCTCAACATACTGACTTCTGGCCTGGTCCTCTTACAAGTGTAGGCACCACTGCGCAGGATACCTGTAAGCAATGGGATCGTTTCTTCAAAGTGCTCGGATCCAGTATCAGGGCACATATCCGTGCTTATGACGAGTCAGT
>JANNQA010000081.1:0-28283 GCA_031400515.1 Bacteroidota bacterium | reverse complement strand
AGACTAACGACTGTTAATCCGTATCCCGATAGCTATCGGGACTGGTTCAAGTCCTAGAGGGGGCGCTGGAAAGGGGTTCATTTTGAACCCCTTTGTTTTTTACACATACCTCAACCCATGATTGCCGTCTGTTACATTTTGTATTCACAGCACATTGACAAGTTTTACATCGGTGCTACTCATGACTCTATTGAACAACGATTGGAGAAGCATAATTCTGGATACTATGATCACAAATGGACGGCACAAGGCATTCCGTGGAAGATCTTTCATTCAATTGAATGTACTTCAATGTCTCAAGCTATGCGTGTTGAAATGCATATCAAAAACATGAAAAGCAGGACCTATATACAGAATCTAAAAGTCTATCCAGAAATCTCCGAGAAACTCAAAGAAAAGTACGCTGACTAACAACTATTAATCCGTATCCCGATAGCTATCGGGACTGGTTCGAGCCCAGGAGGGGGCGCTTCGAAAGGTCGCAATTGCGGCCTTTTTTATTTTATGTAAGCTTTTTGTTTCATGGTCGCAGTGACGGTTTTAATCAATTTGTCATCGAAACCCTCACTCCTTCACCACCTTACCTATCCTCTTCTCCCCTGCTATCCTCACCTCGACAAAGTATACGCCATCCACAACCCGTGCAAGATTGAATTGCAAAGTGTTGATCCCTGCGTCAAGAGTTTGATGATGACTCGCAATCACCTTACCATGTACATCAAGGAATACTACTTCGGCTAAACCAGCACTTAAAGCAGGTACATCGATAAACAGCAAATCTCCAGTCGGATTCGGATAGATCACAAGCGGAGCAGTATTGTTGATGTCTTTGATTGCTGACGTTTCTTCTCTTCCGACAAACTCGATGTTGTCCAGAAAGACACGATCACCGATATTATCAAGATCGCTCTCCTGACTTTGCACTGTACGCGTCTCGAAACATAACACAAACTCGCTTCCGAGGTATTGACTCAGATCGATGTTGTATGTCTTCCATTCATCCGCATCATTGGTTTCAGGAAAGTAACGCCCAAGTTCGTCACCGCCAACCATGACCCGCATCGCGCTGCTCTTTGGCTGTGGGATACCTACTGCCTCCTGAAAGCGATTGGAATACGTCTGTCTCAAATCAAAATGCAGACTCAGCGTATCCATTGCCAGAGCATTCACACAAAAACATACCTGCGCACCAATATCTTCATTGAGATCAAACACATCCTGGTCATCATAGATTGGATTAACATGCCAGAATCTGTCTCCTTCAATGCGAATACCATAAGTGCTATCCTTACCGGCATTCAGTGCAACCTTGAGTTCCGCAAACTGACCCGCATAGAAAGCAATCGAATCTCTGAATGTTCTTAAAGCAATACGGACATGGAATTTAAACGCTTGTTCGGAAACCTGTGAGAGATTATGCACCGCGAGTCCCTGCGAATTATCATTACCCTTATTGAGATCAGCCTCATTCGTGACTGTTCCGGTAAGGATATGTTCACCTTTCTTAGTAAACGGAATCTCCTTTGAAAACTCGTACTCGATAATCTCACCTGGTCCTACTCCTTCCGGGATTTCCAATGTATCATTCACAATCAGGAACGGATTCGTCTTCTGCAGCGAGAGATAAAGGGTGACAGGACCACTCATTTCGCAACCGAGATATTTGATCAGCATTCTCACCGGAGCAAGATCATCAACAGTACACAGGTCAATCTTCTCCATATTGAGTACAGTGAAGTCCTTCGCTGACACACGTTCGCCGACACCTACTGCATGCCATGCATTTGCGACTTGTTGGTATTCAAATGAACAAACTCCAAACAAGTCTTCGGCAGACTGCAGGCTTCCCTGACGTGCATCAAAATAATCTGACGTTGGAAAGAGATATACCATCATACTCCGCATCAGGATATCGATTGCTTTATCAAATCCGATTGCTTCGACGGTATAGTCATGACCATTATCGTTGGTACCGGTACCACCTTCCGACAGCAGGTAAAACATATAGTTTTGGACACCACTATTGGTATGCACTCCGAAATTGTCTGACTCAGTGAACTCCCAGAACTCACCGTGATAGGTATCAGGGTTCTCAAAATCATTAGGATTGACATAACTCCTGATTGTATCTACAGGAGAAGGTGTTGCGAGCCAATCGATGATACCTCCGTTGGCATGACGCTGCAGTGCTTCTCCGACAATATCACTGAATGATTCATTGAGAGCGCCGGACTCACCTTCATAGATCAAACCCGCGGTTGCCCACGTAAAGCCATGTGTGATCTCATGGCCTACCACATCGATATGTGTCCAAGGCTCACCACCTGCATCACCATATTCAGACCAAAAGCCCGTCCATCGCGCATTGTACCAGTTTCTCCCGATATGTATATAGCAAATCAGCTTCGATCCAAGGTTGTCGAAACTATTGAATCCATGGCGCTCAAGCATATAGTCATAGTACAGCTCTGCACCCCAATGTGCATCTGTAGCTGCATTATCTGCGCGACCATTGGCATTCTCCCAAATATTATTGTCATCAAAGAAATTCAACAGGTAATCAGGATTATTTTCATGCAATGCATCATAAGTTTCTACTCCCCTACCCCTGGTCTTATCACGCAGGATATAGCCAACAACTGTTGAGTCAGCGACGATCTCTCTTGTTCCTGAATACCGTGTTTCAGCGATACCCGGGTGTCCGTTTTCGTGCATCTCGAGATCGAGTTCTTTGATGATATGGCCGTTGTGGGCGTCTATATAAATCCAACGTCTGCTTTCCGGACGATGCGCATAGATTTCAAATTTCCAGACTAGACGATATGCAGGACTATTGCGCCGATCAAAATCACTATCGGCGATGAGCAGTTCACCTGTAGGATAAAATGTTGCTGAAGGATCATCTGTCGCGTGACGTTTCATTTCTTCGAGCTGAGGTAGCTGCCAGTTGTACACACTTGCGCCGATATATTGCAGCGCAAATGACAAGGCTTCATCATGAGACAGAGAAGGTGTCACATGCACATCGATATCCTTCATGATTTCTCCATTGCCTTTCCTGGCGAGACCATCCTGTTCATGGATTTTGAACAACGCGAACTCAACAGGGATTCCTTTGTGGAGTTGCTGGAAGCGATGATGAGCCCAGCCGAATTTGTCCGTCTCTGTTTTGGTCAACATCATCTGATCGTGCTGGCCGAGACCCAAATCTTGTCCATGTTCACTCCAGAGCGTCGCGACCGGAATCTGAACCTGCTCATTGAATTCAATCCATTTTTCGGATCCGACGTATGAACCAAAACTCTGGATGGGCAATGATGATTGCTGAGCCTCCACTGACGTGAAGCAGAGTGCAATAGCTGCGACGATACAAAGTCTGTATAAATTATCCATTAGGGCGAGTCCGGCGTTTGTGCTTAGACTGTGGAAAGATAATAGAGTTACGGGGTACGGGGTGCGAGTTACGGGGGGAGCTTGCCCTGAGCGCAGTCGAAGGGAGGTGCGGGGTAAACCTCTCAGAATCTCCTCACTTGCAACAAAAGGACGAGGGACTGCAGACTAGGGACTGTTTTTTCTTCTCGCATTGACTGCAATTCAAATCATCAATCCACGCTGCTCTGGCCGAGCTTCATAATCTCACATCCAGTCTCCCCTCTCACAATCACCTCGCATTCAAAATGCGCTTTCAACCATTGCAATTGTTTCTCCTGACAACATGCAATAGTATCTTCAAGCTGCACAAGTGTCGTATCCCTGAGTAATTCGATCTCAAACCCCATGTATCGGTTATATGCATTCATATAAAAATCCACTTGCGTGTAGTGCGCATTTTGTTCGTAAACCATCAATACCTTGTATCGCTTCAAGACTGGGTTATTTCGACTCAATTCACGGATAAAAAATCCTTCTCGCTCAAGGATATCTACAGGTAATCGCTGATCTGCGTTACGTCGATACATATCACGCACTGGAATAAAAAAGATCGAAGCGAGCAGTATAGTAAAGAGAATGGCTTCTGACCCTTTATTCAACTTAATCTTCTCTTTAATAAAATCCCATACGACAACACCTCCTATCGCACACAGCAATGCGAGAAACGGATACACCGGTGCATCATACCACATCAACTTCACAATTGGGTAAGATAGAATACCGATAAATACAAGGACGTGTGTGGTAAGCAGCATCACTGGTCTATGGAATACTTTAGACAACAGTCCAATGACGATCGCGACCGGCAACCAAAAGACATACGGAGTAAAAAACTCCAATCTGTACCAGTTCCAGAAATAATAGTACCACGGATGATGATGCCATGCCATTGTCTGTGTGAGAAATCTGCCATAATCAACTTTCACTGTCCTGGTCAGATAACCTGGTGTTAGATATTCGCGTAAGACATAGTATCCTATGCAAAGCAGAAGTACAAGCCCGGCGACGAGATATGTGTGACGTTGTGAAAGAATCCATTTTACTCTACGCATCAGGATTGCACTCACAAATAGTCCCACCATCGGTATCCATCCGGCAATTCCTTTCGTCAGAAATGCAGCGGCGACGCCTATTCCAATACATGAGCAGATGAGCCTGTATTGCGTCGGCGTTGTCAACAAAAAGTGAAAAAATAACAATGAATACAAGGTGACCCACATGACAAGCACAGCATCGAGATCACCTGTCTTAACAACATGCTGCTTTACAAATCCATATGTCGTCGCAAGCACAAGTACTGCAATGGTACCAATGCGGATATCGTTCAGTGCTTTTATTGAAAACAACAAGAGTATCACACATGTCAATACACCAACCAATGCACTTGGAAAGCGAATCGCAAATTCATTGACACCAAAGACATGCATAGATAAGGTCTGAAGCCAAATGACAAGTGGTGGTTTTGTGTTGTAAAACGTGACTTCACCATTTCGACGCATGACTATCGGATCACCAGTCATGTACATGTCCAGCGCATTGTCTGCATAGATCGCCTCATCCCACTGCCGAATGGCTGGAGCAGACAAATTCTGAAATATCAGGAATGTGGCAATGCCAAGTGCTATGATGGCAAGCACCCAATCAGCAATGCTGATGCGCCCAGTCGTCACACCCGGCACTATCCGGAGGTTTTTTTGAAGACGACATTGTCAGATTCCTCAGCAAGATTCGAGATATAGCTTGCGACATCCTGCAGGCGGGACAACCTGCCATGATCATCAATGCGGAAGGCTACAAAGCCGGCTTGCTCAAGGAGTGTTACCGCGGGTGCATATAAGACTTCATAGTCACTCTGCCGCAACTCCATCGCTATCGTCTTTACTTCTTCAAGAATATGTACGGCACCTTTGAGAATATTGTACTCACCACCTTCCACATCGATTTTGATAAACGTCGGTACCATTTCATTTTCTTTGCAGTATTCGTCAAGAGATGTCATCTGTACCACTCTCGATTTTGATGGCATCGTTTTCTCTGATACACGTTGGATAGAAGTATTGAATTCAGAATACCGCAATGGAAACTCGTGGAAGGTCGATTCTCCTTTAGATGCAGAGAGCATCATCTGTTCTGTCCTGATCTGCACTTTATGCAATGCATTCTTCCTGAGATATTCTCCTGCCTTTATCGAGGGCTCAAATGCCATTACCGTTCCTTCTCCCGAGACACATGCAGCCATCACCATTGTGAAGTATCCAAAATGCGCACCTGCATCGACGACTACATCACCATGATTCAACGTAGAGAGCATATAGCGTACGAGCCTGAGTTCTGAATTATGACTTTTTACTCCGGTGAGAAACAGATCAAGACCCGCCGGCAAAAGGACATGGATTTTATCACCGGTAAAAAGAGTGCACCTTGTGCGAAAGCCTTTGCGAATGATCGGATAACAGAGATATGACCAAAACAGTCCCAGGACATATTTCAACGGCCGTTGCGTCCATCGTTTCAATTTTGGTTGACGGGCAAACTGTTCTGCCTTCAAAAAGGATTCAAGAAGCGTATCATCCATTAACCATGTTCTTTATATCATTCCCGCCTCCGCCTTAGGCGGATTCGGGCAAGTCCGCCCCTTTCAAGTTCGGGCAGGCCCGCCCCTTTCAGATTCGGGCAGGCATTAACTATAAATTGATATCTAACGCAACCGGACAATGATCAGAGCCAAAGATGTCCGAATGCATCGAACTTTCTTTCACCAATTTCATGAGCTTTTCACTCACAACAAAATAATCGATGCGCCAGCCGATATTTTTTACACGTGAATTGGTCACCACACTCCACCAGGAGTATTCAATGCGCTCAGGATACATCCTCCGGAATGTGTCCACAAATCCAGCTTCAAGCAACTTTGTAAAACCGTCAATTTCAGGTTGCGTGTATCCTGCTGTCTTATTATAGTTCGACTTTGGATTCGCAAGATCAATCGGTTGATGTGCGACATTAAAATCACCACATGCAATCACGGGTTTGTGTGCATCAAGGTTCTGCAGGTACTTACGGAAGTCTTTATCCCATATCGCGCGATAGTCATGACGCACTAATCCACGACCTGAATTGGGAACATAGACCGTGACGAGATAGTACTTATCGAATTCGACTGCGATGATCCTGCCCTCTTCGTCATGAATCTTTACACCCATATCATTTTGCACATTGATCGGCTTCTGCTTTGTGAGGACTGCAGTACCCGAATAGCCTTTACGGTCGGCAGAATTGGGATAGATGTAGTAATCCGACAAAGGCTCCAGTGCGCGCTCCACCTGATCGTCCTGTGCCTTTGTCTCCTGCACGCAGAAGATATCCGGACTCATGACTTGCAGATTCTGTTCAAAATCTTTCTTCACAACAGCACGCAGGCCATTGACATTCCAGGATACGATTTTCACGCTATGAGGTTTTGGTTGATGGCAATATTAGGACTTTTGGTTGAAGCGGGGTACTAAGCTCTCGAATTGCACGCAAAGTGATCGCACGCAGAGACGCAAAGAGCGCGAAGAAGTGAAGACGCAAAGAATGTCTTGCACGCCAGTCTGCCGGTCAGGCAGGCAGAGACGCGAAGTCCGCTAAGAAGAAAAAGACGCAAAGCATTTCTCTTTTCTCCTTTGCGACCTTTTGCGCCTTTGTGTGAACCCTCTTCTCTGAGTCCTTTACGCCTTTTGCGTGCACCCTCTTCTCAGCGTCCTTCGCGCCTCTGCGTGCATCCTCTTCTCCGCGTGCTTCGCGCCTTTGCGTGCACTTCGGCAAGCTCAGTGTCCGCAAGCTCATTGCGCACTTTCTTCTCCGCGCCCTTCGCGCCTCTGCGTGAGTTCTCTTTTCCCTTATTTTTGCGCACTTCGCGTCTTTGCGTGCGAAAACTCCGCGTGAACAATACCTTTATCACATGTTACCAGAAAATACATTTAAAGACAAAGTCATCCTCGTCACGGGCGGAGGCACGGGACTTGGCAAATCGATGTGCGTGGAATTCGCAAAACTCGGCGCAAACATTGTCATCACAGGTCGTCGTGAAAATGTACTTAAAGAAGCTGCCGAGGAAATCGGCAAACACAATGCAGGACGTGTACATGCAGTACCCGGTGATGTGCGCAAGATGGAAGATGTGGAGCGTGTTGTCGAATCCGCCATTTCGCATTTTGGACAGATAGACTGTCTGGTGAATAATGCCGCGGGAAATTTTGTGAGTCCTACTGAACGACTTTCACATCGTGCCTTCGAAGCAGTGATTGGTATTGTCCTGAATGGCACAATAAACTATTCACTCACTTTAGGCAAATATTGGATCGCCAAAGAAATCAAAGGCACCATGCTGAATATCGTGACCACCTATGCATGGACAGGAACCGGTTATGCCGTACCTTCTGCCTGTGCGAAAGCAGGAGTACTTGCTTTGACACGTTCCCTCGCTGTAGAATGGGGTCGCAATTACGGTATTCGCGCAAATGCTATCGCACCAGGTCCATTCGAAACTAAAGGTGCCTGGGACAGACTTTTCCCGGAACCTCTTCGTAAGCAAATTGATCCTGCAGGACGTGTGCCTCTCGGTCGCCTCGGTGAGCATCAGGAACTCGCCAATCTCGCAGCATATCTTCTTTCGCCTTTTGCCTCATACATCAACGGTGAAGTGATCACAATGGATGGCGGGGAATGGCTTGAAGGCGCAGGGCAATTCAGTGCATTCAGGCATGTGACGAAGGAGATGTGGGATATGTGGGAGAAGATGAGAAAGTGATTTCTCGACTTCGCTCGAAATGACAAAAGAGAGAAAGCAAACGCAAACACAAGTGCAAACGCAAGTACAAGCTCAAGAAGAAGAAAAAGAAAAGAACCTTCGGCGAAGTTTGCAACTTCGCACACCACTAGTTTCAATACTCCGTTTTTATTGCAGAACCTCGCCAAGTTTGCAACTTTGCCTACATCAGTTTCAGTTGAAACAGATTGATCAATAAATCATTATTCAATAAATCTTCAATAAATCAATCAATTATTCCAGCCAAAGGCTGACCAACCTCTGGTTGGCTTCAACTCAACTTCATCATCACTTCTCCTTTTGGCCTTAACGTCACCAATGGTTGTATGACAGGATGGTCTCCGACGAGTTGCAACTGAAAATTCCGAACCACGTATGAAACAATGAGCAGCATCTCCAGCATCGCAAATTGATTTCCAATACAAAGTCGCGGGCCTCCACCGAATGGAAGATAACTGTATGGGATCTGGTCCTTCACCTTGTCTGGCGTAAATCGTTCGGGATCGAAACGCTCAGGGTCTGGCCAGAGATCTGCATCATGATGCACACCGTAGATGTATTGAATCGTGAAAGTATCCCTGGGATAACTGAAGCCAAGAATCTCATCCTCGTCATTCGACAGGCGATCAATGATCCATGCAGGCGGATAGAGACGCATCGATTCATTGACCACTTGACGTGAGATATTCAATTGCATGAGTTCACCGAATGTCGTCGCAGGAGTCACATTCTCATCACGGACAGCATTGAACCACTGCGGATGTTGTGACAGCAGATAGAAGCACCATGTGAGGGCATTCGCAGAGGTCTCATGGCCGGCCACAAAGAGGATCAGGCTTTCATCCAGTACCTGTTGCTCATTCATCAATTCTCCTGTGTCTTCATATCTCGATGACAAAAGCAGATCGAGCAGATCATTATGATTCTCCCCACTTTCTTTTCGGGCACGGATGACTCCGCGTAATAACTCATGAGAATGTTGTGAAACAATGTCATGACGATGCATGATCCCTGATAACACAAACCAGGGATGCAGAAACGGCTGACGAATACGCCTTGTGATGAAACGCTGTACAATCGTAATATTTTCACTCAGCTTATGGAGTAAATCCTCCGTCACATTCGTTCCAAACAATGATCTGGCGACGACCCGGAAAGCAAGGGTATGCATCTCACGATACAACTCCACTGTCGTGCCCTTTTTCCATTCAGCAGAGAAGTAGCGATCAACTTCCTCCGCCATGATTTTCACAAGGTGCTCCAGTCTTTCCTTATGAAATGCCGGTTGAATCAAACGTCGTTGTCTCAACCAAAACGCGCCATCGGATGTCAACAAACCACGACCAGTATAGTGGCCGAGAATATCTGTCTGAATTTTTGACTTGCGATAGTTGCGGTGATTCTTTTGCAGGATATGTTGAATAAAGGCCGGCTCCGTAGTGACAATTCCCTTCTGCATTCCTCCCATATGAAATGTATATGACTTTCCATAGCGTTCCAGATTCTCCGACAAGATCGGGATTGGGTTCTGTACCATACGGAACGCATTGCGCATAGAAACCCATCTTGGTACGAGCGGGGGATAATTGTAAGGCATTTTTAATTCTCTATTCGTAATTCTCCATTCTCTATTCGTAATTCTCCATTCTCAAAGATGCTACGAAACTCAGTCTTCAGGGCAAGCGGTCCCTGAGCTTGTTCGAAAGGCCGCGTTTCGACAGGCTCAACGACCGGCCACTTACAAGCCACTTAGCAGCCACCCTTCGACTCACTTTGTTCGCTCAGGGCATGCTTAGCAGCCACTAAGCAGCCACTTAGATTATTTTTACAACATCATGGCAGAAGGAACAGTCGTTAAGACTACCGGGAGTTGGTATGCAGTGCTCCTGGATGATGGACAGGCAGTCAGATGCCGCATGCCGGGGCGATTCAAGCTGGAAGGACACAATCTTACCAATCCTGTGGCTGTTGGCGACAAGGTAAATGTCAGTATCGACACGGGGCAAGAGGATGCGATGATCACCGACATCAAACCACGGCGAAACTATGTCGTCCGTCAGTCGCCGCGGCAGAAACATGAACTACATCTGATCGCAAGTAATGTAGACCAGGCTTTTATCATTGCGACTCTTGTACAACCCCGATTGAAACAAGGATTCATTGACCGATGTCTGATGATGACTGAGCCACATGATATTCCGGCATGTATAGTATTCAATAAATCAGATGTGTATGGTGAAGAAGATCTCTCACTCTATGAAGGACTCAGTGACATCTATACTGCGATCGGATATCAGACATTACTTACTTCTGCAATCGATGGTCATGGGATTGAAGAAATGCGTGCACTTCTCAAAGACAAGGTGACTTTGCTGTGTGGACAATCAGGTGTCGGGAAATCTACGCTTGTGAATGCCATTCAACCAATGCTCGATCTGAAAGTGACGGAGCTTTCTGACTATACAGGCAAAGGCCAGCATACCACCACATTTGCGGAGATGTATACGTTAGACTTTGGAGGCTATCTGATTGATATGCCGGGGATCAAGACACTGTCGTTCAATAATCTGGAGCCTATGGATGTGGCCCACAATTTCAGGGAGTTCTTTTCACTGGCCTCGGAGTGCAGATTCCCCAATTGTTTGCATCGGACAGAACCATCCTGTGCGGTGCGGGACGCGCTCGAGAATGGGCGCGTTTCTGAATTGCGATATATGAATTATCTCAAGATCATTGAGGAAATAGAAGAGCAGAATTACTGGGAACGGCACAAACATATGTAGATCGTACTTTTGCACTGATCATGGTCTCGCCTAAAATCATCATTATCTTCTCCTTTGCCATTTGCATGGTAGTGCATGCACATTCGCAGATTGCCTTTTTGGATTCGACGACGTCTCTCCTTTTTGAAACTGTCAGCAGCGGTTCGCCAATTGCAATCGCAGATATGAATGGGGATGGACTAGACGATCTCGTTCGCCTGGACATGGCAAGCGATCTAAGGATTGAATATCAACGCCTGCAAGGCGGCTTCAGTAGTTTTGATTATGGGAATATTGGAAATGGAACAGAGTGGGGAATTTGTATTGCAGATGTGGATGAAAATGGTTTCAACGATATTATTGTAGGTGGTGTAAATAATGGTCTCAAACTTTTAAAGGCGAATGCCACCGGGACAGGTTTTACTCAAAGTTTACTCCCAAGTCCTCCCGATCCACCTGCTGGTATTTTCCTGCAAGCATGCAATTTTGCAGATATCAATAATGACGGCGCTATTGACTATTTCGCTTGTGATGATATTGGGCTTTCTGCTCCATATCGCGGAAATAATACCGGGACTTTTGTGTGGGATACAACATTGATCAATCCATATTCTACCATTCCTTCGGATAACTCCGGCAACTATGGTAGTGTCTGGACGGACTATGATTTGGATGGTGATCTCGATTTGTACATTTCAAAATGCAGGCAAGGAGAAGTTGACCCTATGAGTGGAACCAGGCTAAATCTGATGTTCGAGAATAACGGGAGCAATGAGTTCACAGAAGTGGCTGAAGAAATTGGACTCCGTCCATTAGCACAGTCGTGGTCTACTGACTTCGGAGATCTGGATAATGATGGCGACCTGGATGCATTTGTCATCATGCATGATCAGGGTGCTGCACTGGATCCACCCGCACTTTATTACAATGATGGCACGAATCATTTCTTTGCAATCAACGATTCTGCCGGGATAGTTGGAGCTTGCGATTCTATGTCATTAGCAATCCAGGTAATCATGGAGGATTTCGATAATAATGGGCTTCTGGATATCCTGGTAACAAACAGGCAGTTTATCATGTCAACCGGATTTACGCATGGTCATAGATTATTCTGGAACCAAGGTGGACTACAATTCACGCATAGCCCAAGCGTCTTTCCTGCGAATATGACTCTGAGAATTCAAAGCGCTGCAGTCGGTGATCTGAATCATGATGGATTTCTGGATATTCTCGCAGGACATGCGGGCAGCTTTAATAGTCCTGTTAGCGCCAATGACGATGATCTTCTGATCAATCAGGGCAATGACAATCACTTTCTCTCTGTCCATACAATCGGTGATGCCTCGAACATCAATGGCATCGGTACAAGGCTCAAAGCAGTATCGTACCTTGGAACACAACTTCGTGATATACGTTCCGGGGAGAGTTACGGAATTATGAATTCATTCAATGCCCACTTCGGACTAAGTACCGACACGATGGTAGACAGCCTGGTGATCTTCTGGCCATCAGGAATGAAGGATACGTTGTTGAATCTCGATGCTGATCAATTCCTGACAATCTATGAAGGTATTGGACCCTGTGACTGCAATGCTCCTCAGGTGTGTACGATCACTGCTCTGAGTGGATCGGGTCCGGGGACATTACCCTATGAAGTGAATCATGCCTGTCCCTGTGATTCAATCGCAATCGATGCATCTCTGGCCGGTGATACTCTGGTATTGAATGAGCGGTTGATGATCGGTAAAAATCTTATGATTAAGGGGTTGGGTACGTTGCAAACGCATATTTCAACAATGACATCAGGCGCGGCGATCCGTATTCAGCCGGGAATTCTATGTACAATTTCAGATCTGACACTTACGGATCATCCTTCATTTCCGTCTACACATCTGATCGAGAATGCAGGGACACTATCCTTAAGTAACATTACGATTGCCACTGTACCGGGCACTCCGCTTCGATTGCGGGTTGGATCAGTGATTACAGGACCGGGGAGCGTAATTGTAAAATGATGTTCCTCGAATCACACAAATGGACGCCGATGTTGCTGAGGGAAAGTTTGCCATGAAAAAAATGATATTTGATTCAACAAAACGTACAATCACCTATGAGTGCTTTAACCAAACACTACATTACCTTTTTCAAAGAGCTAGCGTCTAACAACAACAGGGATTGGTTTAATGCCAATAAATACCGCTTCGAAGAATATGTGAAGACTCCTTTCGAGAATCTGACTGTTGAGGTCATCGCTCAGATGCACAAGTTGGACCCCCAGATCATGCTGAGTGCGAAGGAAGCCATCTTTCGGATTCACAGGGATGTACGATTTGGCAATGACAAATCACCATACAAAACACATATGTCGGCTGTCGTAGGCAGAGGTGGTCGAAAAGACCATTCGTACCCAGGCGTATATTTTCAAATAGGCGTTGACGGGCTTGCTATTGCGGGCGGATGCTGGGAGCCGGACAAGGATCGCCTGACCAGAATCCGGAAAGCCATGGCAGAAAATCCAAAGCGAATCAGAAAAATTCTGGATGACAAAAAATTCAAGGAAACGTTCAGTGGGTTGGGTGGCGAAAAAAATAAAATCATTCCCAAAGAATTTCAAAAAGCTGCTGAACTCGTGCCTGAGATCTACCATAAGTCCTTTCACTATTGGACTGAATACAAGACACAAAAAGACATCCTGAGGGATGATCTGTCAAAATTTATTGTCGACCACTATAAGATTGCGAAGGAGTTCAATGCGTTTTTGGTGGAGACGATGTGAAAAGGCTGCTGGCTGCCGGCTATTAGCTGCTGTTGGACTGAAGACTGTAGACTGTGGACTGGGCCGTTCGCTTTTCGCCGTTCGCCGTTCGCTTCTGGCAGCTAGCTTCTGGCTTCTAGCTTAGGACTGCCGACTTACCAACTTCACCGATTACCGAATACCGATTACCGGATTTGAGGACTGAAGGACTGTGGACTATGGACTGAGGACTGGCTTTCACGAAGGCTTATATCTTTACGTCCACTCTGAAAAAATTCTGACACTATGCAAAGAGAGCTCGACTCCTGGTACAGCCCTGCGCTGAACAAACCGATGGATATTGCGATGTATGGCCATTGGGGATTTTCCCTGGTACTCATACCTACAGCCGGCGCAGACTATCTCGAATATGAACGCTTCCTGCTGATCGACATGATTCAGAATTACATTGAAGCAGGGAAAGTGAAAGTCTTCTCTATTAATAGTATCAATTCTGAAAGCTGGCTGAATAGCAAAATGCATCCCCGGCACAAAGCAATCCGGCATGTCCAGTTTAATCGTTACTTCGAACAGGAAGTGATTCCTTACGTGAGATCAAAGACAAGTCCGGACACACCGATTATTACATGTGGTGCTTCTCTTGGTGCATTGCATGCTGCCAATTTATTTTTCCGCAGACCTGATCTCATCGACGGCACGATCGCAATGAGTGGTGTGTATGATCTGACGACCTATACCGATGGCTATTGGGATGAAGATGTGTATTTCAATTCTCCAATGCATTATCTCGAACCATTGAATGATCAATATCTCCTTGGCAGAATGCGAAAATCAAAGCATATTCATATCCTCACAGGGTCTGGTGATTATGAGCAGCCTGATGCATCGCGTTCACTCTCTGCACTTCTCAGTCACAAAGGGATTCCACATGAGCTCGATGTGTGGGGTCCTGATATGACTCATGATTGGCCGACCTGGCGGGCTATGCTGCCGTATTATCTGGGATCTAGGTTCTAAGGGAATGCCGTTTGCCGTTCGCCTTTGGCCGTTCGCTGAGGACTGAAGGACTGAGGACTTGGAATGCCGTTCGCCTTTGGCCGATCTCTTTCGTCAATACCAATGCTTCTGGCCTAAGAACGAGGACTGAAGACTGAGGACTGCTCTTTGCTTCTCACTCTTCTTTGCTCCAAACCGTGAAGACACGCGAGATATTGAAGCCGAAGCGGACATCAGCTTTTAGCCATTCTCCGTTCGTTTCAGCGACAAATCCTTTTTCGATCATCGACGTGGAATTTGTAAAATGCAGCTGAAAGACATGACCCCCGGTTTCAATATCGAAACCTAAAGACAACGAGTTTTCGTAGGCAAATTCATTCGAATCAAGCACCTGGTCCGGAAGTAAGTATATGTATTCCACATTCAAAGCAACTCTTCGCGTAAGCTTTTGACGCGCTGCAATAGCCACCGCATAAACATCATTTTTTTCTTCGCGTGTCCTGACGAGATTGCGGTGAACTAATGTAGGTGATACCTGTAGCGAAAAATTATCACTGAATTTTCGACCGAGGATTAACTGGTATGTATAATACATCCTTGATGTAAATAATTCTTCCTGTGTGCTGCTAAAATCGATTGTTTTGATAGCGATAGATGCCATTGCAGAAAGAGAAATGGGCATATTTCTTTTGCCTGATGATTGCCGAAGGAGTTTGTACTTAAGGAACCCGTCATACGTTTTCTCAAAGCTGCTACGACCCATCCCTACCATAAGTCTGTCTGTGATACCGAGATCTCCACCGATCCGGATTGTAGCATCATCGAGGCCAAACAGATCATAGACACCTCTATTCACAAAGCCAAACCTGTGAAAGATCTTGATATCCAGGACACCCGCTGAAGTATTTTCAAGTGACTGGAGGTTGATTACTCTATTCGACTTAAAGCTGGCCGTAGCGTATTCTGTTTCTTCCTCCTGACCTAACAACGAAAGAAGATCCTCTTCCTGCGCAACAAGGTGTGTCATTGCCAGCCACAGGCCGGTCACAATCAGTGCGGTTCTTTTCATTCTACCAGAGGTTTATAATTGATGTCAACGTGTATCTGTACAATTTTTGCAATATTCTCACGCACCACTTTCGGTATCTCGATATTGAAGTCGGCTACGACGACGTCAAACTTTGATACGGCATGAATTGATCCATTGCTGACCGTGAATGTGCCATCTGCCTGTACCGGTTTTGTCACTCCATGTATCGTAAGATCTCCTTGCACTGCAGCACGATATGTTCCATTTGTAGAAAGTTTGACTTCGGAGATGTTTGTGATCTTTCCTTTAAAAGACCCTTTGGGAAATTTACTACTCTCCATGTAGTTTTCATTGAAATGGTCTTCCATAAGGGCCTTCTCGAAATGAAAAGATTTGATGAGCACAGCAAATTCAACTTCGCCGGTCGCCATCAATACACTCGACACTTTGTTATTTACGGCTTCGATCTTTTCCATTGGTGCTTCAGAATAGAAAGAAATCTTTCCGTCCCGTGTAAAATACTTCTGTGCAGAAAGCTGCAGACTGGTAGCGATAAGTATCACTAAAGACAATATGATTTTCATAAAAATTATCGGTTTTTAATAGTAAAAATAAATGAGTAATGATGAATTGAGCAAATACTAGCCCTCTATCACGCATCGCTCCATAATGATATCATCCAATTTTCCGGTACAGAATCCTTTGATTGAGACCATGTCATCCTTTTTAAGATTACGTGCAAGAAATTTGCTATGCTCTTCCTCCATTGTGCAACTCACGCGCGACATCAGATCTCCTGTGTCCAGAATGACCTGCATCACCATGTCTTCCCCGGGTATGATCTCTAAGATTTTGCCCTTGACCTGAACTACTTTGCCGAGATACTTTGCATTTGCCACCTCTTCATTGTTCTCAAAATCTGCAAGCAGTGCTGCAGGAGTTACAGTAAATTCTGGCCTTTTTCTTGCTACACCTTCCGGTGCTTTGTTCCACATATAGTATCCGAATCCTCCACCAGCAACGGCAATGATAAGCGCCAGCAAAAGAAGCTTTTTCATAATTGAATGCGTCTGAAGTATTATCCTGAATCTAATTGTCCGGAGCACCCGCATTTACCCACGCTTCGATCTTTGCGATTGTACAACTGTCGAGATTTGGCAAATAATATGGCATCCTTGGTATACTATCGTTCTTTATCCGATATAACAAATTTCCCTCCATTCTCAAAGTATTCGTAGCAGCAATATTAGCACCTGAATACCCTTCCAGATCCAATCCTCCATCCGGAGAAAAGCCGCTGTGACAATCATAGCACTCTCTCTCCAGAATAGGCTTTATTGTCTTACTATACGTGACATTATTAGTGTCGCAAACAGGATATAGCAATTCGCCAACATCGTTGTAGCATCCTGAATGCAGTACTCCAATCAGTATTGCCGTAACGACCGCAGGTACTATGCCTTCAGTTATCCAGTGCGCCATCATTTACCCATTGTGTTATCGTTGCAATAATGCATGAATCCAGTTTTTCTATTGTCCTGGGCATTTGTGGAAATCCGGTATCATGATTTATTACTCCAAGCAACAGACCATTTGTGGCAATCGCGCGAACTTCACTAAAATTTCTGAGTCTCAGACCGGCCCAAGGATTTGCACCACTATGACATCCCTTGCAGTATTTGTCGATCACCGGAAAAACATGCTGTGTAAAACTCACTGTATCGGCTATGGTACATATAGTATCAGCAATGCAATCATTGTTTTTTGCTCCTTGCTCGATCCATTTTCTGACTACTGCAATATTGTTGTCACTAATCGGTCCTCTTGGCGACGGTGGCATGACCAGAGCTAAGTTTGTCTCGATCATTTGTGTATAAAATTGACTTCCCATCGGATTAAAGGGTATTACCTTTCCAGAAGCCAAAATTGTCTCATAGCTGGTATATACTAATCCTGCTTGTCTGGTGACTGCATCATGGCATAAGGCCATACCACAACTCGACAATACGATCGGCAATATATCCTTCTTGAAATATACTGTATCAGGAGGGCAACTCATCGATGTGTCAATTGGAACTTCAACAGGATCTAACACATCATACTCACACGCAGGTGTAGTAAAAACAAATCCAATCACAACCACTATACATACAAGTCCTAGAATACGAAACATACTCACCTATTATATTAATCGAAACCAGTTGTTGTTACTATAAAGCTTCAAAGATAGCGATACAGCTTATCTATAAAAAACAAAGCAGCCTTCCAACTTGCGGAAGGCTGCATATCAAACCTCTTTTCCAGCAAAAGTTTAACTGGGTCAAAGATGCACGCAGCCAAAAACAAAGGCAACAGAAACTGACCGAACCCGCATTTTGAGTGCCTGAACCGGAGTCCCCAGACGAATTGTGTCGGGTTCACGACAATCCACCCCGCAACCACTCCTTGAATACAGATGCTTTTTCAGTACTCACGACCACCGGCTGTTGTGATGGAGGACGTAAGACAAGCCGCAATCTTGACCGGGAGTGGGTCTGCATCTCTTCAATTCCCTGGATACTTACAATACACTGCCGGTTTGCGCGATAAAAGACAGCCGGACTGAGACTTGCTTCCAATTGATCCAGAGTATTGTCCAGCGCATATCTTCTGCCATCAAAACAGGTGAGATGAGTGATCTTGTTCTCTGAATAGAAGTAACTGATATCCGATACATTCACCACACGGATCGATCTGCCGGTTTTCACTACAAATCGTTGGCGGATCTGTGTAGCTGGTAACGTCGCAACCGCTGCCTGCAATAACCGCGTGTCGAGCTTCTTGCCATATCGATCCAGTTTTGCCAGCGCGTCACCAAGTTGTTCATGCTTGATTGGCTTTAGCAGGTAGTCGATAGTATGCACCTGAAATACCTGAATCGCGTACTTATCATACGCTGTCGTGAAGATCACCGGAAAAGAAATATCTGTGAGGGCAAAGAGCTCAAAACTCAACCCGTCGGATAGTTGAATATCCACAAAGCCCACATCAATCTGGGCAAGATCATTTTCGGCAAACCAATGCAACGCGTCATCTATGCCACGCAGGATAGCAAGACATGTCGCATCAGGTCGCAATGAGAGTATCATTCTGTGCAACCTCATGCTGGCTGCGACCTCGTCTTCAAGAATCAGGAATTTCATCTTCGCGCAATACAGGGATTAAGACATAAAATACTTGCGGCGTCTGCCCGACACGTACCGGCCGATCACACAACAATGCATACCTGCTGATAATACTTTGCAGACCAAAACCTGTCGAATCTTCTGAAATCTGCTTTTTCTGCAGCGTATTCTCCACTAAGATGAAGTTTTCGTCGTGCATACGAATAAGAACCTCAAGAGGCTTTCGCTCAGAAATCACATTGTGCTTCACCGCGTTTTCCACAAGGATCTGCAACACCAGCGGCACCACCCACACTTCAGGCCACTCCTGCTGATACTGAATATGTAAGGCAGGGCCGTATCTCTTTTGCAGGATATATGTATAGCTTTTTACAATTTCTATTTCGTCTTTGAGGCGGATAAAATTCTTTTCACGGTACTGTAAAATACTTCGGTAAAAATCACTCAGGTTTTCTACATATTCGACTGCCGCATGCGGATCTTCTTCAATGACGGATACGAGTGTATTAAAACTATTAAACAAAAAGTGCGGGTTGATTTGCGCTTTAAGAGTCTCAAGTTGCGATTCAATCTGACGACGCTGCAGTGAAGCAGCTCTTTGTACACGCTGCTCGCGCATCCGCAACAAAGTGTACAATGTCAGTATCACAAGCATTGCACTGATGATCAAAAATCCAACTGTCTGGTAAAATGGTTTTTTGATCGTGAACTCATAGTAGATCGTATTGGGCGCAGTAAACTGACCTGAACACGAAGATTCCAGCACGAAGCGATAGGTACCAGCAGGAATATGCTGATAAGTCACTGATCGTTCGCGTGTTTCCTTCCAATCCGGATCCAGGTTCTCAATCTTATACCGATAGATGACATCACGTGGATTGGAATACCACAAACCGATATAGTTAAATGTGAGGTAGTTCGCCGATGACGAAAATGTATGTCGTTGATGAAAATCCACAGGCGCAAGAAGCACTCTGACATCAGTCAGCACATTGTAAGGATAGTTGCGTGTCGCAGAAGA
This sequence comes from Bacteroidota bacterium, assembly GCA_031400515.1. GTDB lineage: Bacteria > Bacteroidota > Bacteroidia > Chitinophagales > Saprospiraceae > DATDQA01. The sequence continues at coordinate 8,313 of JANNQA010000081.1, read as the reverse complement.
CAATGGATTGTACCGCAGAATTTTCTGTTGACCTGCAATCCAGATCGCACCAGAGGAGTCACGGAAATGTGCATTAAGATTCGGCGTCAACAAATCGGTTGCTGATTCCTGATATCGGACAAGATGATGCTCAGCAGTAAGTATGTCAATCCCATTGGCGTGTGCCAGCAAAATGTTTCCCAGGGGATCCGCGACGATATTGTTGATCTCTTTATCCTGTAGTGCGAGCGGCAGAGCAATCGAAGTAAACTTTGATCCATCATAACAAAACACGCCCTCGCGATCCGTCACAAAACAAATATCTCCACTCATGTCTTCAGTGATAGAATACACGGTATGCAATGGTATGGTATCAGCCTTCTGAAAATTGTGGATCTGACCATTCTGTAATACACTCAATCCTTTCCCATCTGTTCCGAACCATACCCTTCCCTTGCTATCGGCACGCGCAGTATAAATGAAGTTCGTCCCCAGACCATCTGCGAGATTATAATTTGTCGTCTCTAATAGGAATGGATGAGGTGTGATTTCTATCTGAACCCGTGTGACGCCTCCAAGAGTTGCAAGCCACAGCATATTGTCAAGTCCGGTTATTGCCAACACACTCTCATCAGTCAGCCCATTGTCCTTTGTGTAATGATACCATTGACTACTTCCTTCAGGCTGGCAATACAATCCCTGACCAAAGGTGCCGACCCAGAGGTTGTGGTTGTGATCTTCATATAAGCTTAAGACATTCACATTTGAGAGGATGCGTTCAGGCGGCGCACTTTCTGATGGCCAAAGGTGATACAAGCCAGATGCGTGACCCGCATAGAGCTGGCCTTTGTGATCAAAGAGCAAGGCCTGTATTCCTTCCAACCCCGATGGATAGCTTTCAAAACGGCGGTTGGTTCTGTATAAACCCCGATAGGCATCAAGTAGCCACAGATTGCCTTCGTCGTCTGAGACCATATCGACGATCACTGGTGTTGCGTTTCCGGGGACGTCTACCTGACTGAGATCATCACTTCTGCGGTCATAGCGCCAAAGTCCGTTGTGTTCCGTTGAAATCCAGATTTCCTTGTCATCGACAGCGGCCATACTCAGGATTGCTCCATATTGCCAATCTGTAAATGGATATGTGATGTCGCCTGAGTCCGTGATAGAACAGAAACCCTGCTCGAAAGCTCCGGCCCAAATAAGTCCGTCACCTGTTTTGATCATTGTCATGATGATCTCATCAGTGATTCCGTCCTGTGTGCCAAGGTGAGTCGCTTGTAATATTTTCCCATTTACATCCGGATCGATGATTGAAATACCCGCATCACTACCGATCCATATCCGGCCTTCTGCGTCTTCTACCATCGAATACAAATCATCACTTGGAAGATGACCAGATTGCATAGTGTACAAGAGCGAGTCACATGCTGTATGTAGTCCCTGCCCATATGTTGCCACCCAAACCAAAGCTGATTGAGAACCAGTCATGGCACTGATAGGAAAGTCCAATATGTCTTCGCAAAGAACGAAATGGCCTGGAGTGCCGTGAAAGACTTTTCCATCTTCTGTACCCATCCAGAGGCCAAGACTATCCAGAGCGTGGAGCGAGGTCACATTAAGGGTGCCAGTGAAATTCGGATGTATGTGTTCAAGATGAAATTGCATCCCATCAAATGACAACAAGCCCTTGTCGGAGCCGATCCACAAACGATGATTGAGATCCTGGTATAACACATTTCCTTTCAGATCTCCGAGATCCGGATCGAAAGGATAGTGCCCGAAATAATAATTTTGTGCGGTAAGAAACAGTGGCAGTAGCGTGAACAAAAAGAAGAGTCCGTGCTTCGCCACTTCTTCAGGTTTTGTACATTGTCAGTGCAGCAGCAACCTCCACATTCACAACCTTGGCAATCTTTTGGAGAACAACCTTTGGAATTCTGATTTCATGATCTTCAAGCAATATTGTGAAATGGGAAGTGATATGCAATGTCCCCTGTTTAATCAAAAGTGTGCTTTTAATGATCCTTTCTTTTTCTACTCCATGGATGTTGAGCTTCCCCTTCACACGAATATCATAGGTACCATCGACCGTCAGATCAATATCCTCAATAAACTTACCTGCAAACGTCGCTAATGGATAGTCGCCACTCTCCATGTAGTTTTCATTAAAATGCACACGTTGGAGCGGACTATTAAACCCATGGAACGATGCGATGTCTATAGTAAAGGCAAACGTGCTTGTCGATGACTCAATGACTCCCTTTAGTGTTTTCGAAGTTGCCGCAATGCGTTCAAGGGGTGCATCAGAGACAAAACTCACTGAGCCTTGTGTAATACCATAGCGACCCTGGCTTTGTATAGTAGTGGACGAGAAACACAGTAAGCTGCATAAAAGTGCAATCTGCAACCCGACACTGCGCAGGTGAAAGACCGGAAATTGAGTGAATAACAGCATTTGTGATTTGATAACTGCGATTTGGTGAATCATTGAAATTCCTTTACCCCTGAAGAGTCCTTATTTTACTGAAACAAAAATATTCATTCCCCGGTCAGGGCAACCCTTTGAAGAACGACGACACCATAACTGATAAACACGGACGTCCATTGCATCCGGATACACAGCTTGTTCAGGCATGCCTGCGCGGAGATAGCGCCAGTCAACGTCTGCTCTATGAGCGGTATAAGAGTCCTATGTTCAGGATTTGCCTGCGCTATGGAGGCTCAAAACAGGACGCCGAAGATTTTCTCCAGGATGGTTTTGTGAGGGTTTTTAAAGATCTGCAGCAGTACAGGATGGAAGGCCCGCTCGGCGCCTGGATCAGAAAAGTCGTCATCAACAGCATTTTGCAACAACTTCGGAAACGCAGAATTGTCTACTCAGACACAGAACTCAGTGATCTGGAAGGACTTCATATGACGGAAGAAGACATCCCAGGCAACCTGGACGCCGAAATACTCACCAGATATATACAGGCTTTACCCGATGGGTACCGAACCGTATTCAACATGTTTGTCATAGAAGGATTTACGCATCAGGAAATTGCAGAGGCATTGTCCATCAACGTGGGTACCTCAAAATCGCAATTATCCAAAGCGCGTGGGATGTTAAGATCCTGGTTGGCCACGATTCATAGTCCTGAGAGCATATGAAACCACAAGAGGAAGAAATCGATCGTTTGGTGCGACAGCGCCTGCTCGACGCAGACCAATCTGCGAGCGATTGGGATCTGCCGTCAGAACAAGTCTGGGTTTCCATCGACAATCGTATTCATGACAAAAAACGCGACCGTGGCGCGATATGGTGGGTATTTGCAGGACTCCTGGTCTTGTCTGTGAGCATTATGTTGCTCTTTCAACTTAGTGAGCCTGCTGCACTGCCCTCTGCAAATACTCAGGTTGGTATTGCCGAAATATCTCAATCCCCTGTGTTCACGAAAGAAGCGAGTGCAGATGTGCAATCCACGTCTTCGGAATTATCTTCAGAATTGAGCATGATTCCAAAGGATCAGGTAAACACGGCTTCTCAATCAACCCTGTCGCCTGAGGTGCCACGATCTACAAACGATATAAAACAACTTTCTTCTCAGTTGACTGGTATTGCAAATTCAACCATTCCTCTTGTAGTATCTCCTGCTATCATTGAAAACGAGGGGAATATTTCTGGCACAGAAAATACTGCGGATCAAAATTCAAATGCTGAGAGTGAATCCTTACTGATCAACACAGAACGCAAAAATGCTTCGCGTACAAGTGTGGATGTTGCATATCTCGATTCTGAGATGTTTTTTCTGACATTGGAAGAAACTCCTTTTTCACAGGTTGAGGCCTTGCCGATGATCGCAGTACCGCAACATAACGCATGGTCTCTGGCGGTCTCTATATCACCATCACTCGGTACGCGCCGAATTGTTGTACCCAATGCCCAACCGCGTGTACGTCGAAATCTGTTATTGCAACAGGAAGAACCTGCTGTGCAACTTGGCTTCGGCGTTTCAGCCATGCATGAACTCACTGCGCGCTGGTCGATCGAAGGAGGTGTTGAGTACAGCCGCTTTTTACTCAATAGTTCATCTACACATCAGATCAGGTATTCAAGAATTGGTGAGATACAGAATGCGCAAGGTAATTTTGAAAACAGGTTTCGTCTGAATCTCAATACATCCTACGGCGAATTGAACACGGATGTCGTGGTAGAGAGATCTTCTGATTCCCAGATGGAGGAACATCAATTCATCAATCTGGCATTGCAGACCAAACAGTCTATGCAAGTGCTCCGGATTCCTGTTTCAGCGAGATACAATATCCCACTAGGCTCATCGCAAGCATCATGCTATGCCGGTCTTTCGGCCAATGTGCTCATTGAAAACTCACTTGAGTTCCGTGCGGTGCAATCCCTCGATAGTGAGATCATACAGGTAAGTACGATGCGTAATGCGCGTCTATCCAGTTACAAAGATTTTGCCTTTGGATATCAGTTTGGCGTCGAATTCGAGGTACCACTTTACCGGCGTATGTCGATCCTCTTTGGTCCTTCTGTAAACGGCTATTTGCAACCTGTCTATCAGAATCGTCAGGTTTTGATCTATCCTTTGATGGCTGACATGAATGTCGGTGTCCGTTATCGATTGTAGTGAAATAAATAAGTATTCAAAGCAACTCTATAGTTCATTTGCGCATCAATAGAGATATACTTCGATCAAATTAAATAACAACCAAAAATTCTTTCAATGAAAAATTTCATGTTTTTTGTTCCGGTGTTGATGATACTGTTGTTCACACAATGTCAGAATGATGACAATGTATTACCCGATGAGATGCTGATTGCTGAAATTGAAAATGCGCAAAACAAAGTCAATATTCAGCCGGATGCACTTCCGGGTGTTGCGCAAGAACAAATTGGAGAAGAGCATTTTGATTCCTATATCGAAACGGCGGCGCATATTCCTGGCAAGGGATACGAAGTTGTCCTTGGCAATGAAGACCAATTATACTTCCGTGAAAACGGAGTTCAGTTGCGTGGAGGACCTAATGGCCCGCATCGTCCTGGTCCATGTGGACGTGGCATCCTTGTCCCTGTCGAAGATTTGCCTGATGCGATCACGACATATGTTTCGGAAAACTATCCGGACGCAGAAATACTGAGAGCCAAGAAATTCCCACGCGGATATGTGGTACTCATCACCGGCAGGCGATTAGTCATCTTCGATAATGATCTGGCTTTTGTTGCGGAGACCCGTGCATTCCATTTCTGTGATCTGGTGGGCCATCCGATAGACATCGCGAATCTACCAGATGCTGTGACGGCATATATCACCACAAATTATCCGGATGGCGAAATCGTAAAAGCATTTATTGTACACGGACGAATAGTTATTGGTGTACTTACACCGGATGGTCGCAAAGTCCTTGTGTTTGACGCTGACGGCAATTTTCTTTTTGAACGCGGCTAACACCTGTTCCAAGTTTTCCTAAATAGAGCCATCTGCAGTGCTGGTCTTGCGATTTGCAAGACCGGCATTTTTTATGAGTCAGGGTAAGGAATAAATTCTCTTGCGCGCCTTCAGCGCTCCAATCTGTCCTGACCTTCTTTGCATTGGGCTACACCCAATGCAAATGTATCACAGCCCTTCAGGCTGAAGTCCCACCGGTAAATCGCCACGGGTTTTAACCCGTAGGAAAAAGTTAAACCGGGTTAAAAATTTATTAAGGCTGCAACGTCTATAGAATTCCATCCGTCACTGGAGCGTAAATTTGTTTATCAATTCAAAAAACTTCAGAACATGAAAACGAAAATCTACGCTCTTCTTCTCAGCCTGATTTCTTCAACCTGTTTGATGGCACAGGACAAATTCGATGTACGAGTGGTAAGCAATACCCGCAGTGATATCGGACTGGCCTATAATTTCTTTACCGGTGACAATGTGGATGATTTCCGCACATCTATTAAGGGCTTTGGCTCAGGGTTTTTGTTTGATGCTTTCTCCGGACGTTTTTCGCAGGATATCCTGCTCATCGGGACTGAGGATGTCAACCTTACGATTGGCGCGGGTGGTACAATTACGAAATACCGTTTTTCTGAGCCGCTGATTTTCTTTGAAGAGAATGGACAATTTGCCTATACGCGCGACACTGATCCATCGCATGCATATGGCACAGGATTTTTCAGTGGTGATAAATCCAAACTTGTCATCGGTACAATGATTTTTCCAGCCAATATCAATCTCGACCTGGGCAAATTTTATCTCTCAGCCGGTGGATCACTCGACGTATTTGTAGCCGGAAAACATAAAAGAAAGTATACAGTAAATGGAGACCGGGTAAAAGAAGTAATCAGAAATGATGAATTCAATGATTATCCGATCAATAAAACCAAATGGGCTCTTGGCGCAATGTTCCTGCATAAAGACAGTGGCATCAGCGCTGGGGTGACTTATATGCTCACACCATTTTTCAAAGACAATTCCAACTTCCCCGAATTACGTGAGGTACGGGTATCGTTTGGCTATGATTTGTCATTGTTTGACAGAGACTGATTGGATGACTAAGGTTTAATGTTTAACTGTGTAAGGGTTTAACGTTGTAAGATTGAGAACTGGGGACTGAGATCCCGACGCTCCCCCGACAAAATCGTCGGGATGGTTACGGGATTCTCCGCTAGGCTTCGAAATTGCAGACTGACTTTTCTCTTGTTTTAAATAAAAAAAGCCGTGCAAAAGAGCACGGCTTTTTTCATATCGTTATACAGGATGCACACACAGGTGCATCGCTACCCTTCATTATTTAGTATCGCCCATGAGACGTTTCATCCAGGGGACGAGGAAGAACATGACAAGAGCAAAAAAGAGTGCTGCTGCAAACACGGCGAGGAAAATCGATTTCAACGGAAAGGTGGAAAACAGACCACCAACTCTGCCGCCGATAAAATTTCCCAATGCTGCTCCAAGGAACCAGATACCCATCATCTGGCCGACAATGCGTTCTGGCGCAAGTTTAGTCATCGCACTTAATCCGACAGGTGAGAGACAAAGCTCTCCAATCGTATGAATAATGTATGTCATCATAAGCCATGATATCCCAACTCTCTCAACACCAGAATCAATCATACCTGCGGCGGGCACAAGTACAAGAAATCCCAGGGCTGCAAATGTGAGACCGATTGCGAACTTCAATGGTGTGGATGGCTGTAGTTTCCGTTTGTCCAATACGATCCATAGCCATGCAAAAACCGGAGCGAGCACAATGATCCACATTGCATTAATAGATTGCCACCAGCTGGAAGGAAAGTGATAACCCGCAATCTGGTTGTCGACATGTCGGTCTGCGAAGAGATTGAATGTAGATCCTGCCTGTTCAAACGCCGCCCAAAACACCGCCGCCGCAAGATAAAAGACAATGATTGCGACAATTTTTTGCTTCTCCTCTTTCGTAAATCCACCACGTGAGAACAAATAACCGAAATACGCAAAAGGCATGATGAGTAACAAAATCCCCACAATGTTGGAGACACGTGTTATAGACAGAGAAAAGACATTCGTAAAGTGAAGCAACATCAATAATCCAACAGTACCAATGGTACCAAGCAAACCATTTCTCAGTGTTTTCTGCAGGCTTGCTCGCTCTGCGTCAGGCACTGGGGCTAAGATTCCGGCTGTGCCGAGGTGTTTGCTACCAAGTTTATATTGAATAAGTCCTAAAATCATCCCGATGCCAACGCAAAGGAAGCCACTACTCCAACTTACCTTTTGTCCAAACCAACCTGCAATCAAAGGAGAGAGAAATGCACCAAGATTGATTCCCATATAGAAAATGGTGAAGGCTGAATCCCTGCGGCCATCACCTTTCTGATACAATGAGCCCACCATTGTGCTCACATTCGGTTTTAAAAGACCAGTACCGATCATGATGAGCGCAAGCCCGACAAAAAAACCTGTCTGTCCGAGCATTGCGGCGATCATAAAGTTTCCGGCAGCAATGATGATCCCGCCGTAAAACACCGCATTACGTGCACCAATAATCTTATCTGCAATCCAACCTCCGGGCAGATTCGTCATATAGACGAGCGCTGTATATAAAGCATAAAGTGCGCCTGCCTCGATATCAGAGAGTCCTAATCCAGGATTGGTGTTGTCCGCAGTGAGAATGGCCGGGGCAGTCATAAACAGGATCAGCAGTGCTCTGCCGCCATAGTAACTAAATCGCTCCCACATCTCAGTAAAGAACAGTGTGAACAGGCCTACGGGATGGCCGAGAATAGTTTTGTCTGTACTCATCTTCTTCGTGTTTTTATAATAAAATATTACTGGCAGCTGATCGATCGGTGCCCAAAATAGA
>JANNQA010000066.1:0-10803 GCA_031400515.1 Bacteroidota bacterium | reverse complement strand
CAGGTAATCACCTGGGATGGCTCAACTTCGCAGGGCCATCTGACTCATGATGGTCTTTACATTGGTGTGCTTCAAAGCGATGGTAAGATTGAACATGTAAAAATGGTGTTGAAAAGATAGAATTTCCAAGGTTGTACCTGCAAGAATGGGATTTTGAAATTTTTCCCTATGGATCCAATTTCGATAGTCTTTTGTGTTTTCATAGGCCTGATACCGGATTGGGGCGGAGCTACGTATCGAAATGGAGCACCTCCCAGCTTTTCAAAACTGCAAGTAAGCTTTACTTCTGAAAGCGGACCGATTCAGGGTCCATCATTGGTTTCACCCGATTGGTATCCACTCGGACCAGGGCTGGACAATGTTGTGTATGCAATTGTGATATCAGGAAATGATGTTTATGTCGGCGGTGGTTTTACAGATGCAGGAGGAAATCCGGATGCAGATTATTTGGCGAGATGGGATGGATGTGAATGGCATCCTGTAGGTCCGGGATTGAATGGAACGGTTAGGGCCATAGAGTTGGCTGGAGGTAATATTTATATCGGTGGTGATTTTACTGCGCCTTTCGATCATATCGGTTATTGGGACGGAGTCCAATGGAATGCAATGGGATCAGGTCTGAATGCCACGGTCCCGACATTGGCAAGTTTAGGTGGTGACATATATGCAGGAGGCCAATTTACCGATGCAGGTGGAAATGCAAATGGGGATTATGTAGCAAAGTGGAATGGAAGCACATGGCAAAATCTCGATTCCGGGCTTAACGACGGAGTATGGGATATTGAAGTCAATGGAAATGATTTGTATGTCGTTGGAAGATTTCTAAATGCAGGTGGTAACCAGGATGCGGACGCTATTGCACAGTGGGATGGCACAAGCTGGAATAATCTCGGCCCTGCATTTATACCCCCTTATTATTGTTGCTTTGCGATTACTCAATTAGAATTGGATGGAAGCATTGTTTATATAAGTGATGTTTGGGGTCCGACCAACTCTTTTCAAATGGCCTATTGGGATGGAAATGTATGGCATTCACTCGGTGAAGGCGCTGACGCTATGCTTATTTATGGATATAATATGTTCACCGCAACCATCGATTGGGCGCCAGGATGTGCCTTGCTTCGCAGATATGACATAAATGGCCAGTACTGGAAAGATATTCCGGGTTCTTGTTCTTTTTGGTTTGTATCAGCTTTTGCCTACAATGGAATTGACTTGTATGCAGGTGGTGTTAGTTATCATGCAGGTGGTAGTAATATCCTGCGATACGGAGAGCCCGATAGTAACATTCCTTTAATACTGGATATTCCAACAGAGATATGTGTTGACGATCCTCCACTTTCACTTCCTACTACACAAAGCGGTTATACCGGGGATTGGTCTGGGGAGGGTGTGAATAATAATGTTTTCGATCCATCCGGATTAGATGGAAATATCACACTAACCTTTACTCCTGATCCAGGACAATGTGGTTATCCTGTAAATGCAATTATTCCAGTCAATATTTGTGCTCCGCCATGTTTTACCGGTGATCCCCTGGAAGTCAATGCGGGAGATGACCAGTTCATTGAATTTGGAGATGATGCCGTGCTGATGGCTGATGCGACATTTGATGTTGCTAAGTGGTCATGGTCTCCTGGTGATTTTCTGTCTTGTGTGGATTGTCCCGATCCAAGGGTGATAAAGCCTAACCGTGATATGACCTTCATCGTTGAAGTCACTGACGTGAATGGATGTACCGCTTCGGATTTTGTTACGGTGTTTGTGCATCTGAAGATATTCATACCGACAGCTTTTTCTCCGAATGGTGATGGTATCAATGATGTGGTAATGGTGTACGCGACATCAGGGGTAAGCAATATCAGGTCGTTGAGATTTTATAGTCGTTGGGGAGAGCTCGTATACGAACGCTACAACTTTCCACCCAATGATCCGGGATATGGCTGGAATGGAAGCCAAAACGGGCAATTGCTCAATCCGGGTGTGTATGCCTGGGTTGCTGAAGTAGAATTTGTGGATGGGAAAGTTGAGCTCTTTTCGGGCGGGGTGACGTTGATCAGGTAATCTACTTAAGGTATCCTCTCATCACTGTACAACCGACGAATGGTAATCGGTGATCAGTAATCGGTGAACTTGGTAAGTTTGAAGTCCCTTACTTACCTCCTATACTGATTACTGATTACTGATTACTGATGACCGATTACCGATTACCACTGTGCAGATGCAGGACTGAGGACTGAGGACTCCACTACTTCAAACCAAACGCCTTCTTAATATCCCCTACCCTATCCAATTTCTCCCATCCCTCGACGAACTCGGGATGACAATGACTGACTATGAAAGGCCGAATGCTTTCTTGATTTCCGCAACCTTATCTAGCTTTTCCCATGTGAAGGTTTCGACTTCGATGGTTTTGGAATTTCCGTTGAGACCAATCGTCACTTTCTTCTTACCCGGAGTCCTTCCCATGTGGCCGTATGATGCTGTCTCGGAGAAGATTGGATTCTTCAGGCCGTAATAATCGATAATCTCGGCAGGCCGAAGTGGGAAGATTTTTCTCAGTTTTTCTCCGATCGCACTATCCGTGAGTCCTTTCACCTTACATGTACCATATGTATTTACATAAAGGCCAACTGGTTCTGCAACGCCAATCGCATATGCTACCTGGACCAGACATTGATCAGCCAATCCTGCAGCCACAACATTCTTTGCAATGTGACGTGTAGCGTAAGCAGCCGAACGATCCACTTTTGAAGAGTCTTTTCCTGAGAATGCACCTCCACCATGCGCACCGCGACCGCCGTAAGTATCTACGATGATCTTGCGACCAGTGAGGCCAGTATCTCCATGCGGGCCACCGATCACAAATTTCCCTGTCGGATTTACATAGAGCATATATCCAGCATCAAACAACTTGCGCAATTTGGCCGGCAGAGACTTGACGACTCGTGGAATCAGAATCTCCTGCACATCTTTCTTGATTTTCGCCAACATCCTGGCATCATCCTTATCGAAAGGATCATGTTGAGTAGAGATCACAATCGTATCGACGGAGAGTGGTTGATGATCATCACTATACTTAATCGTCACCTGAGACTTTGCATCGGGTCTGAGGTAAGGCATCAGTTTACCCGCTTTACGTATGGCTGCGAGTTCAATCAGCAAACGATGCGCAAGTTCGAGTGGAAGCGGCATGTAGGACTCGGTTTCGTTTGTTGCATACCCGAACATCATTCCCTGATCTCCTGCTCCCTGATCTTTCTTCTTCCGCTTTACATCTACGCCCTGCGCGATATCTGCAGATTGCTCGTGGATGGCAGAAATCACTCCGCACGCATCAGCGTCAAATTTGAGTTCGGACCTGGTATACCCGATCTTACGGATGACATCCCTTGCGGTGCTTTGGACATCGACATAAGCTTTTGAGCGCACCTCGCCAGATACCACTGCAAGACCTGTTGTCACGAGTGTCTCACAAGCGACTTTGGAGTCTGGGTCCTGGGTAAGAAAAGCATCAACGATAGCGTCTGAAATCTGGTCAGCGATTTTGTCCGGATGACCTTCAGAAACAGATTCGGAAGTAAAGAGATATGGCATTATCTTGAAATAGTAATTGGTAATAAAATAATGCTCTGTATAGAGCGCCGCAAAAGTACGTTTTTATACATGAAAAAAAACAATAACTGTGCTAGAACCCTAAAAGGCCTTTTGTGAGGTAATACAGGATGAAAGTCCCTGTGTATCAGGTATAGACGCTATGCGGAGCTGGCATGATCTGATCGTGATCGGTTCCTGATCTGTCAAAAAGACAAATGAAGATGACTTCATTGCCAAGGTGCAGGAGCGTATCAAAATATTTCTGCCAGGAGCAGAGATCACAAGTATCCGCAACGAAGAAGAATGAGGGGATTTCGGATTTAGGATTTCGGATTTCGTCCGCCCGGATGAACTCCTGCCCGACTGAGTCAGGCGTTTAAGCTCCTGCCAATAAACGTCATCCGCCTGGTCAGTCGCCCGCCGGATGACCTGGTCAGACGGGGACACGTTTTACGCTCCATCCTATGAAAGGTCTTTTTACGCTCCTTCCTATGAAAGGTCTTTTTACGCTCCTTCCTATGAAAGGTCTTTTACGCTCCTTCCTATGAAACGTCTTTTTACGCTCCATCCTATGAAACGTCTTTTTACGCTCCTTCCATGAAACGTCTTCCGCCTATTCAGTCGGACAAGTTTTACGCTCCTTCCATGAAACGTCTTCCACCTGGTCAGTCGCCCGCCCGGATGACCTGGTCGGACTGGGACAAGTTTTACGCTCATTCTCATGAAACGTCTTCCGCCCAGTCAGCCTCGCTCCGCGCTCCGTCGCCGTAGCCGGCTTTGGCGCAGGCGCCCGAATCCGCCTCAGGCGGAGAAGGCGATGTCGGACAAGTTTTACACGGGCGTTGGGAGGGAGGTTTCGAGATGATGAAATCTTCTTATTGCTTCCTCATTCTCTTGGGACCATACCAAAGCCAGAATCCAGTGATCGTAAATGTCATTAAGGCAAGGCCCATGATACTTGTATAGATTTTATTTGTCCATTCGATGTCTTGAAGTAAAAGTCGAGTATTGAACCATCATGGACATTTTCGATATAGTCTGAATATCTTCTTTCAATATGCAACAGATTACTGGTTGCTCCATCAAGCTGAAGTCCCCAAAAATGGTCCTTGAATACAAATTTTACAATGCCTTTGTCTTTTCTTACATCAATGCGATCTAGAGTCAACGACAAGTCTGAGGAAATTGAGTCGTGTAATATTTTACATGCTTTCTTATGCAAACTGTCAAGTGGGAGCCAATTTTTCAGATCGGCAGTAGTCCCTGCGTAGGTCTTCGAAAGAATAAGACCGCCACTATGCTTCTTCCATCCCAGGAGTAGTCCTGTGATTGAAACAATAAAGAAAAATATAAACAGTGCAGCACCTGTTGTTATGTGAATTTTTCTAAAAACACGCAATACTTTCGCCTGGCTTTGACGTGATGTAGTTCCGGTCATTATTTTTAATTGTGGTGAGTCAAATGTGAACACTTGCGGGTTCATTCGGAATACCTCAAGCTTCTCGCTGTTTAAAATTTCGCTCGCAACGAAAGGATCACATTTCGCCCTGCTGAAACAAGCCCAGAACTGTATGGTCGATACCTCTTGTCAGTGAGATTTTCCACACCTCCGCTGATCGTGAAGACATCTGATACAGGACATGACACTTTGAGATTCAGTGTGATCCAACCGGGAGAGTATGGATTGCCGTCAGCATCGATCGCATAGATGTAATCCGTCGCCCTACCCTCTTCGGAAAGACTCTCATAGCTCACTTCCCCACTATACATCGTATAGAGTTGTAAATCCAGTTTTTCATGCGCAAAAACGAAACGAGAAGTACCAAACCATGGAGCTGCATGACGCAATGCGCTTTCAGTACCATCATCCAATTCTTCTTCACCATCCTGATAGTTGAATTTTGAAACGAAGGAGAAGCCACCGCCAAGTTTCACCTCAATCCCAGCCTGAACGCCAAACACATTCGCGGTTGCTGCATTTTGGATTGCCTGAACCTGGCTGAGATCAACTCCATACATAATACTATCCTGACCATTCAGTGTAAAATCACGGCGGACCATCGCATTTTCCAAAACAGTATAATACCCTGTGAGGTCTAGTCTTACAACATCACCAAATACCTTCGCGATACCCACTTCTCCATTGTATGCATACTCTGCCTCCAGATCGGGGTTTGGAATCACTACAGAACCAGGCTCTGAGTCAAAGACTTTGCCGACGTCATCAACATTTGGAGAACGGAATCCTGTCGAAGCATTTACACTGATCGTCCAATCTTCTGAAGGATTGAATACAAATCCGAGACTCCCGGTAAGAGCACCATCGTTGATATCTGCAGTTGCAAAAGGAAAAGGAAAGAATGGAAGATTGTTACTAAAATCTGCATCCAATGAAAACAAATTGTACCTCACTCCCGCTTGTACCAAAAACTGATCCGCTATCCAATGCTGATAGCTCACATATGCTCCATAGGAAGTCCATGTCGATTGAGGATAACGGGAAGATCCAACAGGAGCATCGCCAGTCTTAATATTTTCATCAATACCTGATGATTCCACATCATTCGTTACAACTTCGAACCCATAAAAAAGCGTGTGCCTGCTTCGTATAGATTTCATAAAGTCGAGATTCGTAGAAAGTGCATTCACTTGCTCAAGGCGAATGAATTTTGTAGGACGATTCAGGTCGCGATCAATCCGACTCTCCTCGAAAAACTGATGAGCAAGTCTGATAGACATCTGATCGTATAACCCATTGTTTCCGCTATGCGTCACACTCAGATTGTTCATCAACCATTCCTGAGGACCATAATACCACTCGGCGCTTCTCGGCAGACTATTTCGCAATCGAAGTAGCCGGTCGTACCTGGAGAAGTTTGAACTCTTAGAATAGTGAAGCCCATACTGGAAGTCCCACTTGTTGTTTGGTGCGAATCTGATCTTCTGCATCACATTGATCTGCGCATATCCACTCGGTTTTTGCACGAGCGGGTCTTCGTTGGAGATAACGCGATCTATACTGTCCTGCCGCTGCACAAAATAGTGTCTGAGATACTCTTCGGGACCATTGGTACCCATCCGCAGATCGCCATAATCACTGCTGGAAAAGCTTGTTAGTAAAGACCATTTGTTCCATCCTGCATTCACATTGAAATGGGTTGTCTTTTCATCATTTGCAGAAGCATACCGGACAACAGCGCTGCCGATAATCAGCGGCGCATCACTATACGAAAGCTGTGGAGTAAGTGTAGTAAAACTCATCACGCCACCAATTGCATCGCTGCCGTAAATAACTGATCCAGGGCCAAACAAAACTTCGGCACGTTCAATTGCGAATGGATCGAGTGCGATGACATTCTGGACATTGCCACTCCGGAATATGGCAGTGTTCATCCTGACTCCATCGACTGAATAGAGCAATCTGTTCGTCGCAAATCCCCGTATCATGGGACTACCGCCGCCTTGCTGACTTTTCTGAATGAATACTTCACCGGAAGCCCAGAGCATATCTGCTGCTGTCTGCGGATTGAGTAGTGCAGTTTCTCTGGCCGAAATCGAAGCAATGCGCGCAGGCACATCCCTTGATCGCTGACTCCAACGGGAAGCAGAGATCACGACCTGGTCAAGAAATACACCTGAGTGCTCAAGACGAACCACAAATTCCGCCTCCTGCAGTTCTGAAAAACTCCTGATGGCGATATTATATCCGATATAACGAATTTCAATTTTCTCAGAGCCATTGAATGCAGAAACATCCGCCTGACCCGCTGCATTAGTTGTCGTAAATGCCTTCGGTTGTGTGCTCGCAATGGACACGAGTTCCAAAGGCTCGTCAGTTTTCTGGTCTACAATTGTGATCACCTGGGCATAGGCAATCGAGCATATCCCGATACATGACCACAATGCAATCAATTTTATCATTGCATTGATTTTTTTGTGAAACAAAAAATGTTGCACCTGACCTATTGAAGAATCAGGCGGTGTTGGACAGAATCTTGTTTACACGAATTTCAGGAGGAGGAGATGGTGGGGCACTGGCAAAGAGGGAATATGCCATTAGAAAATTAGTCGTCGGTTTAATATTGTTGAGAGATCCCACTAGAACATAAGCTGTAATAGCATCTGGATGAAAGAGGGTCTTTTGGAAATCTAATAGTCTTTGTTGTTGCTGTGTGTTTTTCGGATTATTTCCATTCGCAGCTTCTGCAAGTTGCTCCAATTGACGATTAAGGGCTGTCTCTGCTTTGTCCCACCAACACCAATAGTAAATAGAATCACCTAGCTCTTTGGTCTCGACGATATCATACATCTGACCGAGATATTCAAATTCCTTTGAGTGGTGCCAGTTGAGTAAAGTTTCTGTTTCAACTCGGGTAAATTTCAGATGCACCAGCTCATTCTTGTCTATCCCGGCGATCATCCTATGCTTGATCTCCTTTTTTACACGACCCTTCTCTATATGCAGCCAGCTATACGTCCCGATGAACGGTGCTGCCAGACAGAGGCAAAGAAATATGCCGAGGACCTGTTTCAAGTGTCGTGTTTGTCCAAATGTCGGGGTTTGGAAGCAATTCTCAATTCTATTCTCGATTCCTGCCTGCATCGCCTTCGCGTAGCCGCTTCGGGCGCCTGCGCCAAAGCCGGCTACGGCGACGGAGCGCAGAGCGAGGCCGGCAGGCAAGGCTCGATTGTCAATTCTCGATTAAATCGGCCATTCTTATACTTAATGACACACTCAAAACTCAATTCCATTTCTTCAATCAAGAATTGAAAATCGTGAATTGAGAATTGAGAATTTTTCACGACTAGCCAATCAGGTTCTTAAATCTCGGCCGATGTGGCGAGATATCTCCAAGCCGCTTCTTCTTCGCTTCCTCATAATCTGCAAAGTTGCCTTCGAAGAACACCACCTTGCCTTCATCTTCAAATCCCAGGATATGTGTGGCAAGACGGTCGATAAACCAACGGTCGTGTGAAATAATGAGTGCGCATCCTGCAAAATTTTCAATTGCTTCTTCCAGCGCACGCAATGTATTCACATCGATGTCATTCGTAGGCTCATCCAGCAGCAACACATTTCCTCCTTCGCGTAAGGTGATCGCGAGATGAACTCTGTTTCTTTCACCACCGGAGAGTACAGCGATTTTCTTTTGTTGATCAGCTCCGGTAAAATTGAATTTACTCATGTACGCTCTTACATTCATCTGGACATTCCCGATCGTGATGATTTCATTCCCACCGCCTACCACTTCATAGACAGTTTTATCCGGCAGCAGATCCTTATGCGATTGATCGACATAGCTGAGCTGGACTGACTCTCCTATTGTGATGGTTCCACTATCAGGCTGTTCAAGGCCAAGCATCATTTTGAAGAGTGTCGTTTTTCCAACACCATTTGGTCCGATGATGCCCACAATAGCATTTTTGGGAACCGAGAATGTCAGGTTATCGATCAATATCCGATCTCCGAATCCTTTCGTCACATTCTTACATTGAATGACAACATCACCAAGTCGAGGTCCTGGCGGAATGAAGAGTTCAAGTTTTGCTTCGCGCTCTTTCACTTCAGCACCTTGCAACTGATCGTACGCATTAAGACGAGCTTTCCCTTTTGCCTGTCTCGCTTTCGGAGACATTCTCACCCATTCAAGTTCGCGCTCCAATGTCTTACGACGTTTTGTTTCGGTCTTCTCTTCCTGCTCAAGCCGCTTAGCTTTCTGCTCGAGCCATGAAGAATAATTTCCTTGCCATGGAATTCCTTCCCCACGATCAAGCTCAAGGATCCATCCCGCGACATTGTCCAGGAAGTAACGATCGTGAGTCACAGCAATCACGGTACCGGGAAAATTCTTGAGGTATTGTTCGAGCCAAAGTACACTCTCGGCATCAAGGTGATTCGTAGGCTCATCCAGCAACAGGATATCGGGCTGAGAAAGCAAGAGCCGGCATAAGGCAACACGGCGCCGCTCACCTCCCGAAAGAATAGAAATGACAGTATCTGAAGGAGGACAGCGCAGAGATTCCATTGCTGTCTCCAGACGATGGTCAAGTTCCCATGCATTGAAATGATCAAGTTGTTCCATCAGTTCACCCTGTCGTTCGATGACTTTGTTCATTTCATCATCAGTTAAGGGTTCAGAGAACCGGAGATTGATTGCATCATATTCCGTTAAGAGGTCAACGATATGCTGGACACCTTCTTCTACAATCTGACGGACCGTTTTTGATTCGTCGAGAACCGGTTCTTGTTCGAGATGGCCAATTTTGTAAGTACCATCAAATTGAATTTTACCCTGGTATTGTGTGTCCTTTCCGGCGATAATGCGTAGTAATGAGGACTTACCTGAGCCATTGAGACCGAGCACTCCGATTTTAGCTCCGTAGAAAAAAGAAAGCCAGATGTTTTTAAGTACCTGTTTGCTTGGAGGGTAGATTTTAGAAACCCCTTCCATTGAGAAAATGATCTTCTCTCCTGCCATTTGACTTAATGTTGTTTGAATTAAGCCGCGAAGCTAAGAGAATTCGGATTGCGGATTGCGGATGTCGGATTGCGGATTACAGATCTCGGAATGCGGAATGCGGATTTCGGATAAATTCCGGTACTTTGAACTGTCCATTATAACCAAACCACAGAGACCATATGGACAAGTATGCTCTACAGGCCCGATTGAAGCAATTCGCAATCGAGATTGTGCGCTTTGCTGATGAACTACCGTATAAATCTAGTTTTAAAACAGTCAAGGATCAAATTATCCGTAGTGGTCCTTCTTGTGCCGCCAACTATCGTGCCGCATGCCGGGCTAAATCCACAGCGGACTATATTAGTAAAATGGGCACTGTAGAGGAAGAACTGGACGAAACAATGTTCTGGCTTGAATTCACCGTTGGTCTATCGGAAGAATGGAGATTACGTATTACTCCACTTTGGACAGAAGGCAATGAATTGACTGCTATCATCGTAGCTTCTATTGTATCCGCGAAACGAAACAAGAAGTAATGAAGTGAGTACTCCGAAATCTACATTCCGAAATCCGAAATTATGAGTCTCCACATTCCGAAATCGATTTGCGCTACTCCACTTTGGACAGAAGGCAATGAATCGACTGCTATCATCGTAGCTTCTATTGTATCCGCGAAACGAAACAAGAAGTAATGAAGTGAGTACTCCGAAATCCACATTCCGAAATCCAAAATTATGAGTCTCCG
>JANNQA010000065.1:0-7645 GCA_031400515.1 Bacteroidota bacterium | reverse complement strand
GAAGACTTCGGACTGAAGACTGTCTTTCCTTCGCATTATTCAATTTCGTAGCTAGGAATGAGGATTTCGGAGGACTTTGGACTGAAGAGTGCTGACTGAATACTGGCTTTCCTCAGCCTCCGCGGATCATGGATGATGATTGATGGCGGGACTGTGGACTGAAGACTACGTACTGAAGACTGGCTTTCCTTCGCCTTATTCAATTTCGGATCTCGGAATGCGGATTTCGGAGGACTGTGGACTGTGGACTGAAGACTACGGACTGAAGACTGGTTTTCCTCAGCCTTCACCTTTCTCCGGTCACCGAAGCTTTAGCGAAGGAGACTTAATTACCTTTGCCCCCCATGACAAAAATCGTCCCCGTCGGCCGTATCCAATGTGGTGATAGCCAATTCTTCGTGATATCAGGCCCTTGTGTGATCGAGGACCATGATACAATGTGGCGTACCGCTGAGCATCTGCGTGGTGTGCAGGAGAATCTTGGCGTGCCCATCATCTTCAAGTCGTCCTTCATGAAGGACAATCGCAGTGATGTAGAATTTTTTCAGGGTCCTGGGCTGGACCAGGGTTTGCGTGTTCTTGATGATATCCGCGCTGAATTTGGATTTCCACTTCTAAGCGACGTCCATTACCCACATCAGGTAGCTCCCGCTGCTGAGGTCCTTGATGTGCTGCAAATACCTGCCTATCTCTGCATGCAGACAACCCTCGTTGTTGAAGCGGCGAAGACAGGGAAAGTCATCAATCTGAAACATGGACAATTTCTTGCACCGGAAAATATGAGCAAACCGGTAGGCAAAGTGGAAGCACAGGGCAATGAAAAAATCCTGCTCACAGAACGTGGCTATACTTTTGGTTACAATGATCTCGTCGTCGATCCACGGAGTTTTTATCATCTGCGTGCAACTGGTTATCCGGTGATCTTCGACATCACGCACAGTATTCGTAAGTATGGCATCCCAAGTAAGGATCCTGCCGGTGGTGCAAGACAATATCTGCCAGTACTTTCTCGCAGCGCAGTTGCAGCGGGAGTAGATGGTGTATTTATTGAAACACATCCTGAACCAGCTCGTGCACTTTGTGATGCTGCGAGTCAGCTTTGTGTATATGACCTTGAAGAATTTCTAAAACCACTCATAGAGATTCATGCTCTTGAGTATCAATACCGACACACTTATGGAGTTGTATCTTGATTCTGCCAATCTGAAGGAAATAGAAGACGCATTTCAGCTTGGATTTCTCTACGGACTTACCACCACACCGACGTTTATGCATCGCGATGGTCATACCGATATCGATGCCACCATCGTAAAGCTATCGAAGATCGTACCTGTACTCCAGGTAGAAGCGCTTGGCAAAACAAAGGA
This sequence comes from Bacteroidota bacterium, assembly GCA_031400515.1. Classification (GTDB taxonomy): domain Bacteria; phylum Bacteroidota; class Bacteroidia; order Chitinophagales; family Saprospiraceae; genus DATDQA01. Next base: position 6,278 of record JANNQA010000065.1, on the reverse strand, counting down.
CGAAATCCTCCGTGAAGCAAATCGGCTCATCGATCTTGGGCTTGATACCGATCGCACTGTGTTTAAAATCCCAATATCTATGCAAGGCGCGAGCGCATGCAAGGCGTTGATCGACGATGGCCTCATGGTCAATCTGCATCTCATTTATACTGTGCAGCAGGCTTACATCGCAATGAGTGCAGAGGCAACATATATCTGTCCACTTGTTGGAAGATTGCAGGATCAGGGTCATGATGCTCTGAGCGTGATCGAACAATGCGTCGATGCTGTGGAGCGCTATGACTATCCAAGCAAAATCATGTTCTCTTCTGTGAGAAATCCGGAACACGTACGCAATGCGCTCAATCTCGGTGCTCATGCATGTACGATTCCCTGGAAAGTGATGCAGCAGTTGACCTCGAATCTCTTCACTGATGTAGGAACTGAGCAATTCTATCGTGATACCCGGATGATCAGTGCACGAGTGCGTGATGTGATCCGCGAAGATGTCGCTACGATCAGTCGTGATGAAACTGTTCTCGATGCGATGTTGGTCATGACTCGTTCAAAACTCGGCGCAGTGACGGTCTTGAATCCTGATCAAAGCATCCATCGCATTTTTACAGATGGTGATCTGCGCAGACTACTCGAAGCAGAGGGTGGTGAAGTGCTACAAAAAGCCCTTTCACTATTACCTGCCAATTCGCCGCGTACGATTGATCTCAATGCTACTTTACAGGAAGCATCGGATTTGTTTCGTGATGCCAAAGTGGATACGCTCATCGTATCAGATAATGGTAATGTTTCCGGCATGCTTGATATCCAGGATTTACTGTGATTAAATTTCAACACATCCAGGCCCTCTTCGAAGGGATCGGTGGTGAATTCAGTATCCCTATAGAACAGTTCGCAGATAGATTGAAAGGCGTCCGTGTCTTTCTCTTCGATTGGGATGGTGTGTTCAACGATGGGATGAAGTTTGGCGAGCAGGGTAGTCCATTTGGTGAAGCGGACTCAATGGGGATAAATCTCTTGAGATTGAGTTATTGGTTGAAACACGGCGTCATGCCAATCACTGGTATCATCACAGGTGCAACGAATGAAGCGGCAGAATACTTTGCAAAGCGTGAAGGATTGGAATGTTGTATTCGTGGATTTACCGACAAAGGACAGGCATTTAAATTATTGTGTGAAGAGCTGGAGATCACACCTTCTGAAGTTGCCTTTACATTTGATGATGTGCTTGATCTGCCGGTAGCACAAGCCGCTGCTCTCCGTTTTTGTATCCGACGCAAAGCGAGCCCGCTCTTCGTAGAGTACGTGAAAGAAAACAAATTGTGTGATTACATCACTTCTTCACCCGGAGGTTATGCTGCAGTGCGAGAATGTTGCGAACTGATGATCGCACTAAGTAGTGATTATTCCCATGCAATCCATGTGCGGACAGAGTATGGTGAGCAATACAAAGAGTATCAGGCTTTGCGCAAGGCAGTGAAGACGATGGTGATTACACCGTAATGTGCGCTCTCTACTGACTCATTTCAAATTCAACCAAAAGCCTTTGGAAGAATGATGAACCTACTTCGGCCTATTTAAAGTTATTACTCTTCTGCAAATAGAATTGCATTTCATAATATTTTACCGCAGGTTATTTGATCACCGCAAGGTATATGCCAGAACTTGGCGTATTACAAATCCTGCCTTCTACCTGTGGTGCAATACCGGTATCACGGTTTGCCTTGAGAGCCTGAATGATCACATCAGTCAGAACCGGCGAGCTGGCTGATGGAACAACCATGTCCGGCTTAAGCATCCTGAACCCATCCTGATCTCCTTTTGTCATCCAGAAGCTGGTCACTTGTTACCGCAAGGATGATTTCATCTGGGTTTAATCAAGCGTAGCCATTATGATAAAGTAAGATCTACTATACCAATGTACATGTCATTCCTGAAACTCGAATAAGAATATCCTGACCCAATGCAAGAAGCCTAAAACGCTAGCGCGCAAGCGTTGAAAATCAAACATCTGTTATCAATCACCTTCATTTCGCTGTTCCATAAAAGAATTGTTTTTCTAAAGATGGTAACATAAGGGACCTGGTTAGCACAATAGGGTAGAGCAGAAGGATGAGAACCCGCAGGCCAGTGTTTTTTATCCTTTACAGATAGTCTGCTTGCCCGAGCCCAATAAATGTATCCGTTTCCGGTGGATGAGAGATGTATCTGATGAGTGCGGATGCTGAGGACTTATTAAGCATTGAAGATAGAGTGGCAGTCTTTAGTGGATCAATACAATTTGATAATACCTAAATGCAAACCTTATGAAATCATATCACTATTGCGGGCTTATAAGTCTCGCACTCTTCTTTTCAGTCTGTGAAAAGTCAGATGCACAATCTCCTGACTGGCTCTGGACAAAATCAATTGGCGGAGAAAATTACGATGCAGCCAGATCCATGGTTGTTGACCCCGAAAGTGGAGATGTTTTGACCACAGGTGCTTTTTCAGGCACGGTTGATTTTGACCCAGGAAGGGGAATCTTCAATTTAACTTCAAGTGGAACCTCTGATATTTTCATTACCAAACTAGATGGTACAGGCGCTTTCATGTGGGCAAAAGCAATAGGTGGACCAGATGTCGCTTATGCAATATCCATATCTCTTGACCCTGCGGGGAGCAGGAATGTTTATGTCACAGGCTCTTTCCAGGGAACAACTGACTTTGACCCGGGCCTTGATACATTCAATTTAACTTCAGTTGGAACCTCTGATATTTTCATTACCAAATTAGACGGTTCGGGCAATTTCGTATGGGCAAAAGCAATGGGTGGACCTGATGCTGTTTATGTGTTATCGATAGCACTTGACCCATCTGGAAGCGAGGATGTTTACGCAACAGGCTATTTCCGGGGAACAGTTGACTTTGACCCAGGCTCTGATACATTCAATCTAACTTCTGTTGGATCTGACGACATTTTTATTTCAAAATTAGACGGCGATGGAAATTTTATATGGGCAATTTCATTAGGAGGAAATGGGAGTGATGTGAGTCGATGCATAGTTCTTGATCCATCAGGAAGCGGGGATGTTTTTACAACTGGTTGGTTCAGTGGAACAGCTGACTTTGACCCGGGTCGGACTTCATACAATATCACCTCAGTAGGTCGCTTTGACATTTTTATTTCTAAAATAGACGCTTCTGGCCATTTTGTATGGGCAACACAATTGGGCGGGTCAGGTGTCAAGGATGGCGCTGGTTCCTCAATAGGTATTGACCCTCAAAGCGGGGCTATATACACCACAGGATATTTCGAGGGAACGGCTGACTTTGATCCTCATGACGAGGGAATATTCTATTTGGTTTCGTCCGGACTCAGAGACATTTTCATTTCCAAATTAGATCGTAATGGCAATTTTTTATGGGCCAAGTCAATGGGCGGAACAGGTTTAGATGTTGGTGGCTCACTAGCCATCGATCCGGCAGGAAGCGGGGATGTTTACACAACAGGCTATTTCCGTGGGACAGTTGACTTTGACCCAGGCCCTGAAACATTCAATTTAACTTCGGATGGATCTGATGACATTTTCATTTCCAAATTAGATCGTTCGGGAAATTTTGTATGGGTAAAAGCAATATGCGGAACAAAAGAGGGTGCTGCCACGACAATAGCTCTTGATGCTTTGGGACATGTAAATGTGGCCGGATACTTTAATGGCCCCACCATTTCGTTTGACTCCGAAATTTTAGTAAATGCCGACCCTGCTAAAGGTACTGGCGATATATTTATTGCCAAACTTGATCTGACTACACATTCGTTGGTCAATGTTGATGATTCTAATCCACATGAAATAGAGATGTTTCCTAATCCAACTAATGATCAATTGACAATTGAGTTTGATAAAGAAGGATTACATGATGTTAAAATTACTTTGTATGACCTAAGACACGAAATTGTTTTTACAATCGCTGAAAATACTATTTCTCATGACTTCACTTTTGATATCAGCAGGTTACCAGGGGCGATGTATTTTGTTGAAGTGAATGACAATGGAAATAAAATCGTGAAGCAAATCGTGAAAGTATTGGAATGAACTACTACATCGACTGCTCATCGAAGTTACAAACTTCGATAAGTAGTCGCAGGGAAAGCAATAACATACGTATAGTCGAAGTTGCAAACTTCGACAAAGGCTTGATACAACGGGTTACATACTCTCCTCATCGCTTTATGCGAATGACTATTTGACCACAGCGAGACATTCGCCCGACATTTGCGTATTACAAATCCTGCCTTCTACCTGTGGTGCAATACCCGTATCACGGTTTGCCTTGAGAGCCTGAATGATCACTTCAGTCAGAATCGGCGAGCTGGCTGATGGAACAACCATGTCCGGCCTGAGCATCCTGAACCCATCCTGATCCCCTTTATCGTCCAACAGATAATCGCTCGTTACAGCAAGAATTTTTTCATCAGGGCGAATCAGGCGAGGACCGTTGTGATCGAGCAATGTCAGATTTCCCGCTTTCTGAGTTTCAGGATTGTAGGTAAAGGCAAAGCCAGCGATTTGCAGCCACCATCCATTACCGGTCCAATCTGTCACCGCGCGATCAACAATCTTTTGTAAGTCAGCACCGGTGATTTGAATGAGCTTGAGTTTATTCTGATAAGGAAACATCTCATTGATGTGCCGACGGGTGATCGCATCACCTTTGAGGATGTTCTGATTTAAACGAATGCTGCCGGAATTGAGGAATGCAATTTGCGCACCTTCATTTTTTAAGGCATTGAGCGTCTGATCGGTAACCCAGTCGCCTAGATTGGTTTCATATTTTCTGATCTGTATTTCTTCTGCAATCAAATCAACCTGCGCATAGCAGTACTGCTCGTTGGTACAACCGTCCGGTAGATTATTTTGCATACAGTAGTCATGATCATATCGAGAGAACCACCATTCTACTTTTTGCTGCATTATAGGATCCGGTTCTATTGAAGCATCGAGCTCTTTGAATTCAAAGCTGACATCCGGTGGCATATTCGCATTTACTTTAACTCTGGCGACTACGGCACTGGTAGCATCTGCATTGGCTTTGAGTACAAAACGTCCATTTACCTTATGGCTTTGCTGCTCGTGCTCATGTCCGCCGAGGATCAGATCGGGTCCACTGTTGCCAAGTGTTTCGAGGATCTGTTTGTCCTGACTTACATTCAAATGGGTCAAAGCGACAACTACTTCGGCTCCTTTTCTCCGCAGCATCATTGTCATTTGTCTTGCTGTCTCCACCGGGTCTTCAAAGGTTTCTACATAATCCGGGAACTTCACGTCCGTAGTCAGACTAAACAGACCGACTTTAATCCCATTGCTGGTCATGATTGCATGATGGATAATATTCTCAGATTCAATTACAGGAGAGCAATCTGAAGTTTTCTTGAATTGGATATTCGTACCAAGCCAACCGAATTCAGAAGAGTCGATCAGACTTTCAAGCAGCAATGTATCCTTCATCCTGCTTTTTTCGAATTCATGGTTTCCAAACGTGATGAAGAATCTGTCATCATAAGTTTTTTCTTTTCCATCAAGCAGGTTCAGTATTGATATCATCTGCCTTCCTTTATATGTTTCGCTGAGCAGGGATGGAAAAAGGAAATCACCGGCATGGAGAAATAAGAGATCAGGATGTTCCTTTTCCAGTTGAGCACGTAATGTTCGAACGCGGGCAAGACCTCCTTCTTTTCCCTCGTAAACGCCATTGATACGATAGACGTCGTTTATTGAGAGAATGAGGAATTCTCGCTCTGCGGATTTCGAAACAGCTGTGCGTGTCGTGCCACATGAAGTGAGGATCGTGAAGCAAAAAATGCAAATGAGAATAGGTAATGCTGGTATTCGGTTAGATCTCATATTACTACACGCTTTAGTCTTTGCAAGGTAAATAAACTGAGCGCTATCTCCACATTGATTGATCTACCCAGACCCTTGATCCCTTGATCCGTTTATCCCTTCCGCCCTTCCGCCGTTCTGCCGTTCCGCCTTCTTTTAGAATCGAGAATTGAAAATTCTGATCCCTTGATCCGTTTATCCCTTCCGCCCTTCCGCCGTTCTGCCGTTCTGCCGTTCCGCCTTCTTTTAGAATCGAGAATTGAAAATCGAGAATTGAAAATTCTGATCCCTTGATCCGTTGATCCCTTCCGCCCTTCCGCCGTTCTGCCGTTCCGCCTTCTTTTAGAATCGAGAATTGAAAATTCTGATCCCTTGATCCGTTTATCCCTTCCGCCCTTCCGCCGTTCTGCCGTTCTGCCG
>JANNQA010000063.1:0-41234 GCA_031400515.1 Bacteroidota bacterium | reverse complement strand
TCTCCTTTGATGGAAAATATTCCGATCTGCAAGTAGAGACTGCCGGGGATGTCAATTCTACTACCGGCTACGTCGACGTAAAAATTCAGATGTGGGTCTACTGTCAGAAACCGGATCTCCGTCCTGCGGTTTTTCTGATGTTCTTCATCATCGCAAACGACACCGTCTTTGCAGCCATTCCTCAATTGACTCTCACCCATTGGTTTCAGGTGTACACGATCTCCGGTGACACCCCGGGTGACAAGGAATTCTTTCACCGATACTCCTCTTCTCTCTGAAAGCTCAAGATTATACTCTTCTGTCCCCCGCGCATCTGTATGCGATTGTAACTCAATGGTCATCGCAGGATACTTGATCAGCATACTCGCCAGGGATTCCAGCTCACGTGCATCTCCGGTGCGAATCGCCGATTTGTTGAAATCATAATAGATATGCTCAAGGATCAGTACGTCACCGGGTTCTGGTTTCCCACCTGTCCGTGCTTCGAGATCTGTTTCAGTGAGATAGATGGTCTTGTCTTCCGAATCGGTACCAGGCGTATGGCGATACTCTTTTTCCAGGTACCCTGTTTTTAATAGACGTATCTGATAATCACATCCTGGCACAAGGCATGTCCGAAATCTTCCGTCCTGATCGGTCTCCATCACCTGGACTGTGCCGGTACATGTACTACGCACTTGCACAAGTACACCTGATAACGGTGATTGTGTGGCTGTACCAAGCACTCGCGCACCGGTTGTAATGCAATCTTTGTTTGGAACCGGCTCGGTCTCTACGGGTTTCATGAGTTCCAGGTCAAGCAAATATTCCTGTCCTTTTCTAATAGATGCGCTCTGAAGAGTTACTTCACGCTGAGTATAGTCATCCGCCCTTAAGACAATGAGGTAATCGAGTTCTGGATTGAGCTCTACTGGAATTGCCCCTTTGATATCACTCACATAGGGAGGGATACTGCTTTTAGGGCTGAGTATCATTGTCTCACTTCCGTCTGCATTCCTGATCAGTTTCTTATCAAAATTTTCTGTAAGACCTTCAGGACCCATAGGACCGATAGGGAAAATCCAGACAGACACTTCAGGAATGGGAACAAAAGAAGAGCCATCACGTACTACCAGTGACATGCTCACCATGGAAGCTTCCAAAAGAGACTGACTGAAAATACTTTGATCAGAACCGAAATAATAAATATCATCCTTGCCAAGACCCTCTTTACGCGCTGAAGCGAAAAAGCCTGTATTGCCTTCTGCATCACAGATGAAGGACAGATCGTCCTGACGCGAATTGAATTGCGGACCAAGATTGACTGGAGCAGAAAATACATCATTGTCCTGAAGCAATGTCGCGAATATGTCTAAGCCTCCGGCGCCTCCATGTCCTTCTGAAGAAAAGAACAAGACATTCTTCTCGTGCCAAAAAGGAAGACGTTCATTCTTAGATGTGTTTATTGCAGGGCCGAGATTTATTGGAGTTGACCACGTCCCTGCAGTTCTATTCGATATATACAAATCCCAGCCACCATAGCCACCTGGCATATCCGACATAAATATCATTTGCTGATTATCCGGAGATAGCGAAGGAGACTGTACTGAATAATCATTCGAGCAAAATGGCAACTCACGCGGATTCTCCCAATCTTCAGGGCCTTTGTCGGCGAGATAGATTTTCAGATTCGTACGCTTGTCAGAGCCTTCGACATTTTGTCCATTGTTCGTATTGGAACGCGTGAAAAAAACTTGTTTCAGATCATTGGTGAATGCACTTGGACCTTCATGAAATCGCGTGCGAATATTTGATGAGAAACTGTTCGCCTTACCCGGCAATCCATCGGGATTTAATTCGGCGTACATCAGTTCAAAAAAAGGCATCCCGAGTTTCAGATCGATCCATTGATCTTGTTCCTTTGCATGCACGAACACAATACCAGAGCCGTAATATATGGGGGCATACTCAAGGTGTTTCGTATTGATATTTGATGCAGGCTGTAACGTGATCTGTGTATTCAGATTGAGAAATTCCTGAGCTTCCAAAGAGGTACAGACAATACAGCAGCAAAACATCATCGTGATTCGGACACATATCGTTGAGTAGTATCTATTCATGATCCAGGAGTTCAATATTTAAAAATAACGTGGATTGACAAAGACACCTTGCCGGCCTACGTCATTGAAGCAATACCGCATGAGCACTTCGATACTACCATTGGAATACTTGCGCAATTCTGAGAGTGTGAGATCATAAGCGACTCCCAGCATGAGACCACGCGCCACTCTTGCAGTCGCGATCAGATCGAGAGACTCGGCAATGTCACCCTCTCCACCCCCTGTACGAAATGTAAAGCCGAGAGAATAATCTCTTTTCCAGATCAGACTTGCGTTGATATCAAAATCTGGTGGAGCGGCTCCGGTATATCGTGCCAGTACCTGCGGTACGAGGTCAACTGTATGACTCAATGGCAGTACGACACCAGTCATTGCATACCAGTGACGTTCTTCTCGTGCGATAAATAAATTGTTTTCTTCAAAATCAATATCGGAATTCATCATGCGCGGAGCAGATACTCCGAAATAAAAATGATCTGTGTGATAATATACTCCCGCGCCGAAATTTGCCACGAACCTGTTGTCTTGCCCCAGATCTATGCCCTGGTCAAGGGTGAGATCCTCAACTGCCATAACCGCGGGATCTGTATAATCCACGTTCATACTCCGAATTGACGCCTGCGCTCCAAGACTCAACGTCCCATTCCCAACAGGAACTTTGTAAGCATAAATTCCATCCAATGTGATCTGTGATGAAATTCCAATTGACTCTCTTGATAAACCAAGCCCCAGCCCAATGCGATCACCGCCCAATGGTGAATGAAAGCTCAGCACCTGTGTCTCCGGTGCTCCCTCAAATCCCAACCACTGACTACGATAGATGGCAGTCAGACATCCATGCTCATGATATCCTGCATATCCAGGATTCAACCCCAGCTTATTGTACATAAACATGGTATACAGCCGCTGCTGTTGCGCATCACTTTGTGAAGCAAGGCAAACTAACAATGCGAGACTTACGAGTATTCTTTGCAGCATGATGTTATTATTCTCCATCTTCAGTTGTCATATAATCAATCATCATTCCTTATTCAATATTCTTCATTCCTTTCCTCATCTCCTCCATTTTCTCCCGCGCGCTAACGCTCGTGGGTCTTAAGGACGCCACGAGGTTTGCCCCACTCCCCCGATTTCGCATTTCATCCATTTCCTCTAATTCTTCTATTTCCTCCCCTTCTTCATTTACTCATTTCATCCTTTACTCATTGTCTCATTTTCGGCTAAAGGCCGACCAGCCTCTGGCTGGCTTCATCTCTCCAAAATCAAAAACCCATTCTGCACAAGCCTGCCATCGCCAAAATCAACGATATAAAAATACGTTGCTACAGGCAAGTCTTTTCCTTCATGCGTACCCTCCCAATCATTCAAATACGGTTGTGCTTCATAGACGGCATCTCCCCATTCATTGAAAATCGCAATCCTGTTTTGTGGAAACCGTTCTGTCTCAAGACATGGAATGATCAAACGGTCATTCGTGCCATCATTATTTGGAGTAAATAGCGTGGGGATAAAACAGTCTGTCTCATCTCCAACCTGAATGATCACTTCAGCACTTGTGCATTGCTCAGGACACAACTCACTGCAAATTTCATATGTGATTCTATCCGGACCCACATAACCAAGATTCGGGTCATAGGCAATGACACCTTGTCCCATGTATAGTGCATTACCTCTCATAGGCCCTCCTGGCAGAATCTGAAATGTATAGTCATCCGATACGATGTCATTTAATAGCACATTGATATCTACTGTCTCACCGAACGGTACCAATACACTATCGCGTACTGCTTCCGGAGTAGATTCAATAAAAATCACAACTGTGTCTGAAGTATAGTTCAGGCATGATTCAAAATCCAATGTCCATATCAATACGTTTTCTTCATCAGATAAACCACTCACTACAGTAAATGGATCGTTGATATCATCAAAGAATATTGAAGTATTACCACTACTCCATTCAGCACTACCTGCTGACGGGAATGATCCATTGAGTGTGATCTCATCATCTGCACAATAAGTAGCATCAGGTCCTGCATTTGCAGTTTCCTCGGGAATGTCATACATCGGAATCTCGACCACATCTGAATTCGTCGACATACAGCCATTGAGCTCTGCACTGACTGAGATTGCATTTGTGCCAGCGGTAAATACAGCAAAATCTGTGATGGTGATACATCGATCCCCATTGGGTGCATTAAGAACAATGCTTTGATAAGTCCATGTATAAACTGCACCTGAAGTGACAGAACCTGGCGTAATGCAAAGTGTGATCGGAGAAGGCGAACCAAGACAGACCGATCCTTCAAAAGTTTCTGTCTCCGGATTCAATGGTAACGGCAAGACAGAAACGGATACCGGATCAGAGACATCAGAAATACATTCACCCACTTGTACAAATACCTGATAGACTCCGGAAGCGCCCGCAGTAACAGGAAAGATGAAAGGATTCTGTAGTTGGGAATCAAATCCATTGGGACCGCTCCATTGATAGGTTCCACCTGTGATAAACTGCGCAGAAAGTTGCACTGTATCTCCTGTGCATACCGTCATTGGGCCTTGCGCAATCGGTTGGTTCACGACTTGTGCCACCATGACTTGCAGAGCATCAGAAGCCTGCGAGTCGCAACCATCGATTTGGATGATGACAGAATACACACCACTGTTCGTCACAGTTGCATCATCGATCGTAAGTGTATTACTATTCCAAATCTCAACGACACCCGTCGGAGTATTCCAGATATAGAGCACCGAATCTCCGGTATAAACTGAAGCAGTCAGCAGAATTGATTCTCCACTGCAATATTCGCTCACACCAGTGAGATCTGGTGGTGACGGTGCATCAAGAACGTTCACTTCTGTATTCATCGGCGCGGACATACAACTTCCAAGCGAGACAATCAATGTATATGTTCCATTCAATTCTGAAGTCAGGCCCGGTATCACAGGATTCATTTCATCCGAAACAAAACCACCAGGACCCGTCCATTGATAATCATAACCACCATTGTCCGGAGGAAATACAGTCACCGCAAACGTCAAGCTCTGCGAACTGTCCGCACAAATACCAGCAGTATTGCTCAGAGCAGTAATACCAGGAGGATCCTCTTCCAGAATCGTCGTACTTGAAATAGCAGTACAGCCACTTGAAGATGTTGCAGTCACGATGTACGTTCCTTCAACACCCAATACGGTTGGATTATCAAGTGAACTCATAAAACCACCCGGCCCTTCCCACATGTATGTGACACCTGGGATGAGCTGCACTAATAGCGTGACACTATCCCCACTTCCTTCGCAGACAGGTCCGTCATTCGAAGCGAATATTGGCAGTGTATCTTCTATATTCACTGAGAACGGCTGACTCGAAAAAGAAGGGCAGTCACCGAGCATTGCAATGACAGTCCACATTCCATCCATGCTTTCGGTGATATTGTTCAGCATCAGTGTATTCCCTGTCGTCGAGATAGGATTCATCAGTGGCGTTTGCCAGATATATTGATCCGCTGTCGGAATATTATTGACGGTCAGGATCAGATTTCCTCCGACACAGAAGATAGAGTCGCCAGTGATGATTGGTGTGTCAGGTCTTGGAGATACGACGACATCCGTTGTTGCAGGCGCAGACATACAACTACCAATTGATATTACAAGTGAGTATGTCCCGGCCTGGATTAATTCCGCATCAAGAATTGCAGGGGGAAACTGCTCGGATGAATTAAATCCATCAGGTCCGGTCCATAGATAGGATATTCCGGATCCTGAAATAACAGTCCCTAGAGAAAATGTACCTCCTTCACACACTTCAATAAACGGAGTTTGCACGGTAGCAACCGGAGTCTCTATCACTTCGACAGTTACACTCGCTGAAGGATTGGTGGCACAATTTGCCGTTTCGACAACGACATAATATATATACTGTCCCGGAAGAGGCGGCACATCCGTGAAGGAAGGGCTCACACTGGTGCCAAGAAAAAGTCCGCCCGGAGCATTGCCGCGATACCAATTGTATGTCACTGGTTCCATATACGACGATGACTCCAACATGACCACATCACCTTCACAAATGATCGTGGAGACTATTGATAGCTCTGGTGCATTCAGTTCATCTATGATCACATCCACGGTGCCCATGGTTGCGCAACCTCCGAGACCAGTCGCGACAACTGTATATGTACCGGAATGTGATGCATTAACACCTGGAATAAATGGATTTTCGAGAAATGAAGAGAATCCATTAGGTCCAGACCATTCAAACGTATAGGGATTGCCCGGAGCAGGTGGAACATTCGCAAACAGATGTAAAGTGTCGTTCGCGCAGATTCCTACCGTGTGCGTTGGCTCTAGTAGCTCGATTTCAATTCGCAATACACCTATACAGGTATCCGCATTTCCCGATGCATCAATGACGATGAGTTGCACAAGTTGTTCCGTACCCGCAGAATCGCACGGAAACATATCAGGCACCGCAATCATCGTATCTATTCTGCAATTGTCAGTGCTACCACCATCGAGCAGAGCAGGATCGACTTGCAACGGAATGACACCGGAAGGATGGACAAAGGCAATCCCCGGCTGACATAGCGCAGTAGGTTTTAGTGTATCAATGATCGATACATTGAACGTGCAAATCGCTGTATTACCAGATACATCGGTGATAGTGTACTCTACTGTATAAGTGCCTACATCAAGCAAGACAATGATAGAATCTGCACTATTAAAGAATGTATTGCCAATGAGCGTGTCACCCAGAATACGATATGATGTCGATGCATCAACGATACCGCACGAATCGGAGGCAATGGCTGTATGCAAGACGACCGGGACCGTACATTGGCCTTCATTATCCGGTATCAGGGTGATATCATCCGGACATGTGATCTGTGGTGGATCAATGTCCTGAACCAGAATGTTTGTCACACATTGCGCTTCGTTATCGGCACAGTCTGTGATAAACCAGGTGAGGATATGATCACCCGCATATAAATTCAATACAACCTCATCCAAAGAATCCAATGTCTGGCGGGGCAATGTATCCAGAGTGTATTCAAATGTCAGGCTATCCTGGATGCCCTGTATGATTGTCATATCAATTGTCGCACTCGCTGCCGTACAGATGTCATTGATTGAGGCGGAACCACCAGGTATTGAATTTGGTATCAGCGTAAATGTGACTACACCATCAGCGGACCAGTCATTAAACAATGCAGATGGAATGATAAAAGTTGTCACAGAACTATCGCATTCCTGAGTTGCCATATTTGTGAGCCCCAGAATCTGCGCATCATCTCCGTGTACAATAAAATGTTCAGTGATACTATCCGCATCAACGCCGTTTAAGGTCAGATTTATCAGAACCGGAGAAATTGAAAATGCCGGTGGACCAGACACATTGAAACTAAATATTACGCTATCTACTACTACCATGCTATCACCAGGTGTATCAGAAATGATCGGTTGAGTGAATTGCAGGGTGGTTGTGTCAATGTTTGCCTGGCAAAAATCAAAAGCCCGTGGAGAAGACAATACGACTTCAGTCTCACACTTCCCTGCTTCCAGCGTCACGACAGTATCAGCGAGGCAGTTTTCAATGAGCGGTGGTGACGAATCCTGAATAAGCACATTGAGATTCAGTACTTCGACATTCCCACACGCATCGGCATATACAAAATCCAACATCAGATTAGCCAGCGTGTCATTTCCACAGGCAAGCACTGGAAATACGGGCGTTGTTCCCGGCCATGTCAATGTGTCTTCAAGTACATAGGAACCGGGTGAGGCGATAAAATATCTGACATCACTACAATTATCCATCAAAGAGGCACCGGCACCAGAAGAAATCCACTCAGTGAAGGCTTCTTCCGGATTTACCAACACATTACACTCTAGCACCAGATCGGCAGGAGCTGTAATTACTGCTGGCGGCAATGTATCGAGTAAGCTGATCTCCTGAATAGATGTACGGACATTTGCACAGGCATCAGAGACAATCCAACGACGAATGATTATTTGTTCACAGGCAGTACCTGTGAGGCTATCCTGAAAGGAAACAGTAGGATTGACGTCACAATTGTCCGCAACATCCATTGGAATGCCCGTGTCGATCTCGCCATTTGCACAATAAATAATGGTATCAGATGGAGCAACAAACTCCGGTGCTTCAGTATCAGAAGTATTAATCACCTGGATTGCAATAGCGGTATTACCACATTCATCTGTGGCCTGCCAGGTGCGGAGAATCGTCCCACTCAGACATTGTGTTGTATCTCCACCCATTGTCACATCTGTAAAGGTGATCACAGGATTTTGTGTGCAGTTGTCCGCAACCGAGATATTGATAAAAACCAGACTGTCACAGGAAACTGTAATAGCAGAATCCACGACTAATGTTGGTGCAAGCGTGTCTAAAAATGAGAACTCAGCACTTGCCGAGATCATATTGTCACAAATGTCAGTAGCAGTAAAAGTCACCTCAAGGCTATTGTTGCAACTCACCAATGTATCGACAGGATATGGACCAACGTTCGGTACGCCTGTGAATATTTCTCCGTTCTCTGACCATGAAAAAATCCAGTCTATATCTCCACATGCTTGTTGGACTTCTGCACCGCCGATTGTATCAAGCCATGCGATCAATGCTTCTCCTGCATTTCCATTGCAGGCAAACATGAGATCTGAAGGAGCCTGAATAATGACAGGCCCGGAAGTCGGAGTTACACCGAATACTGCTGTCTCCATTACTGGGTTGGTATTTCCACAGAAATCATTCAACTGGAATACCACTTCTACAGCCAGGCCAGAAGCGCATGCTGTATCAAGAGCTGCATTAAGTTCTGCAAGAGCGTCATTCAATGAAGGCACACCGGTAAAAAAAATACTCCCACAATCATCGGTGGCTTCGGCAAAACCTGCCGACTGATACCACGTGGTAAAAAGTGAGTCTATATTGCCACCAACACATGCAAGCAGAGTATCCTGTGGGACAACTGCCCATACAGGTCCCAATGCATCCCTGATTGCAAAAATTCCTGACGCGTTTGCAGCATTTCCGCAATTGTCTGTGAATACAAAATCAAGAGTAATCAGTGCAAGGACGTTATTGAAGATAAAGCCATCAATGATCACCCCATCGACACAGGTGCCATTGAGAATAGAATCCTGAAATGCATCGATGACTCCAGCGGAATCCAATGTCACCACACCTATCATATAGTGTACTTGCAACGAATCCTCATCAGTGCAGATATCCGTAGCTGTGGCATTGCCATTCGAAGACAACCATGCTGCCAGTTCTACTTCAAAGTCAGCAGTTGAGCAATTGATAATTTTATTCTGCGGCTGCGCTGTAATCGTTGGAGGAGTGTTGTCCTGAATAAAAAACTCTGCGGTGGTGGTATCTGTATTTCCACAACCATCATTTGCAATAAAGTTGACAACCAGAGCTCCATTGCACACATCATTAATGGTAGGAGTTTCAGGGTCTGTGCTCCATGTGACAAAACTACAATCATCGACAGCCTCTGCACCTCCAAATGAAGAGAGCCAGTTTTGCAAAGTGGTTTGTGGATTACCGCTGTCACAGGATGCCATTGCGTTCATTGCAGCCGTTGTGATTGTCGGAGGCGTATCGTTTGTGACAAAAAAGGAAGCCACTACTGAAACCGAATGATCACACGAATCTGTCGCAAAGAAGGCTACCTCCAGCTCACCACAAAATCCAGCCAATGCGGATGGCGGTGGTGCATTATCCGTAAGTGCAGAAATACCGCATCCGGCATCATCAGCCATAAAAGTCGCACGCTGTGCTGCCAGCCATGTACTGTAGGTCGTCATTGCATCGCCACAAACTGCTGACCCGTCGACAGGTGTTCCGGTAATGACAGGATTCGAAGTATCGGGCAGCACTGTGATCTCCTGGATGTGTGAAGTTGTGTTGCCAGAAGGATCAGTAAGTATCCATTCTCGCACAATGCTTCCCCCCTCGCAGATGTCGGGATCACCTGACTCATCGAAAGTCAGCACTGCCATTGAACCACCAGAATCACAATTGTCAGTAAAAGTGAGTGTAGGTATCGGTACGTCACCGGCGCAGTTCACTGTCACATCAGCAGGTAATATTCCCGGATCAAACTCAGGTGGTGTATCATCCACGACAAAGAGATTGAAGCCAAAGAGAGCAATATGACCCATGTTGTCACGTGCCTGATAGAAGACAGTGACAGTCTCACCAGCGGGCACCGGGTCTCCTATCGCATAACCACCGCTTATAGAAAAGATTGTCCAACTGATAATCACTTGTCCTGGTAGTGTCGTGAACACATCCGGGGTCTCAGGATGACCCCAATCGAGTATGGCTGTGCATGATTCGTCTACATACAAGGTATCCGGGCCTTCATACAAGAATGAAAACTGTCCGTACGAGCATAGGCAGAATAGACAGAATAGACCAGTACAGATCGGTTTCAGGAAATATGACATGACCTCGGCTTTCGAAAACTTTTGGCAGAACAGCGTTATGCAATGCTGATTTGCCAAAGATAAATTATTAAATCTCGCAGGGATGAGGCAATGGGGTGAGGGCGGCTAAGGTATGAAAAAGCTTTTGGCTTCTGGCTTTTGGCTTCTTGCTTCTACCTTTTGCTTCTATACTGAGGACTGCCGACTGTGGACTGTGGACTGCATTGCCACTGCACTTGCTCTTGCACTTGAATTTTTGATCACTCCTCCTCCCACTCCTCATCATCCTCAAATTCCACTTCGTCCTCATCATCTTTTACTACGGGAAGGTCATTATCCGGTTCATCTTCATGCAACTTCTTATCCTTCATGTTCTTATTCAGAAACTCATTGATCTTGTCGATATCGAGCGTGCTTTCCAGTTCGCCAAATGGATTGATGTTGATATCGAAGCCCTTGAGTTCTTCGTGGATAGGGGGTTTCTTTTTTTTCTTGGCCATTAGGGTTTTGTTTATTCATTGGGCTGCGCCCAATGTTAGTGTCTTTTCGCCCCTTCAAGGCTCATCACTGAAGACTGAAGATTCTCTTCTTGAGTTTGCGTTTGAGTTTGCACTTGAATTTGTTATCCTTTCCACCTCCTAAACGCTTCCAATGCTTCATATTCTGCAAGTCCTACTTGTCTATAAATTTTCGCCGTCTCCCGATTACGATCTTCTGCTCGTTGCCAGAACTCACGGCTGTCGTCGCCAGGAAATGGTGCACTGTCTTTCTGACTCTGATGCATGAAAATCGCACTCCGTTTTTTATCCAATTGTTTCGGACTGATCGGTACAGCCATTTCAATTTCATCCACAGGCCATTCGTGCCAGGCACCGCGATAGAGCCAAAGCCAGCAATCCTTCATCCATGACTCACCTTCCAATTGTTCTAATGCGGTAAGAATTGCATCCAGACATACCCTATGCGTACCATGCGGATCAGCGAGATCACCGGCAGCATAGATCTGATGGGGTTTAATGGTTTTGATCAGGTTTTCAATCAGAATGATATCAGCTTCTGACAATGGAAGTTTGCGTGTCCTTCCAGTCTCATAGAAAGGCATGTCGATAAAGTGAATCCGTTCATCTTTCACTCCGCAAAATCTCGCAGCAGCGCGAGCCTCACCCCGACGGATAATGCCTTTGATCATGCGTACTTCTGTAGTATCGACATCTCCCTGTTTTTTGCCCCGGAGAAATTCGATGATCTTATGACATGACTCACTGCCATTCACAGAAGGTTTTGTCATTGTCTGGAATTCCTGCATGCATTCCACATAACGCAACGCATCATGGTCGTGTACTGCGAGGTTACCAGATGTCTGGTAGGCAACATGCACATCATGACCTTGTTCTATAAGCCGCATGACTGTACCTCCCATAGAGATCACATCATCATCAGGATGTGGACTGAATATCAAGACACGTTTGTGCTTAGGCATCTTACGTTCAGGCCTATGACTATCGTCGGCATCTGGTTTGCCACCCGGCCATCCCGTGATGGTATGCTGCAAACGATTGAAGATTCTGATATTAATATTATATGCATCGTCAAAGTCAACAAGCATGTCGCTGAGATGATGTGAATTATAATCTTCATCTGTCAGCTTTAGAATGGGTTTATTTGTTGTCTGTGAAAGCCACACTACTGCGCGACATACGAGGTCTTCGTTCCAGTTGCACAAACCAACCAGCCATGGGGTACGCACACGCGTGAGTTCCTCCGAGGCAGGAATGTCGATATATACCTTCAGGTTCGGATGCTTCTGCAGATATGAAGCCGGTACTGCTGCGCTGACTTCACCTTCTACCGCATCTCTGAGAATTGTTGCTTTATGACTTCCCCAGGCCATCAAATAGACGGTACGTGCCTGTATGATCGTACCGATACCCATTGTAATCGCCCGATACGGCACATGTTCTTCCCGGAGAAAATCGCGCACCGCATCACGCCGTGTTACCTGATCCAGTCGTATCATCCGCGTACGTGAATCCTCCCAGGAACCAGGTTCATTGAAACCAATATGACCACTACGCCCGATACCAAGTATTTGGATATCGATACCGCCATATTGTGCAATGAGCTTTTCATACTTCTTACAAAAGGTGTCCACTTTCTCCAACGGAATCGTGCCATCAGGGATATTGATGTTGTCTTTTGGAATGTCGACATGATCAAACAGATACTCACGCATGAAGTGGACATAACTCTGCTGAGAGTCGGCATTCATTGGATAATACTCATCCAGATTGAAGGTGACGACATTATGGAAGCTCAGACCCTCTTCGCGGTGCATGCGAACCAACTCATTATAGACAGGAATTGGGCTGGAACCCGTAGCAAGTCCCAGGACGAGATGCTCTCCCTCCTGTTGTTTCTGTTGAATAGCCAGAGCAATAGACTTGGCGATATGATCACAACCTTCGCGGGCGCTCCTCCAGATCTTGACAGGCACCTTTTCAAGTGACTTGTACTGGTACTTGAGGATTGGGGCTTGCACGGCAGGGTATGTTTCGACTAACGGCATCTGATATTCTGATTAGGGTACTTTCAAAAGTAAGATTTTTTGCCGCTGGCCGTTGGCCGTTTGCTTTTGGCGTTTCGCCCAGCATTGGCATTCAAGATATGTCTTTAGTTGTACTACAAAAAATACGCCAGTAAAAATTTGCTGCCTTATACCATCGACCTCGTCACCACTTCGGTGGCCACAGTGCATGCTTCCATCCCCCCATCTTTCAGGTCTCCGCATTTATTTCAATGTTTTTTTTCTTTAAAACACTATGAGAATATTCGCCTTCGTTCCTGCCAGATATGCTTTCAATCCTGTTCATTCTACTTCTGTCCGGGAACTCTGAAGTCACGCACAACGCCGCATTTGCCGTGGCTTTTATGGACAATGTCAATGAAGTACGCAGCAGGGGTTGCGTCTGCGAAGGTCAGTACATGCCCCCTGTCAGTACAGTGAAGTGGCATCCAAAACTCGAGATCTCGGCGACCCTTCATGCACAACAGATGGTGAAATACCGATTCTTTGAGCATTTTTCACGTGGTGGAATGGACATTGGAGAGAGGGCAATGGCAGTGGGTTATCCCTGGAGGACGATCGGAGAAAATCTCGCACGTGGACAAATCACCATTGACGAGGTCATTGAAGACTGGCAGGAAAGTCCGACACACTGCCGGCTTCTGATGAATCCGAAATTCAAAGAAATGGGAGCTGCGCATATGGGGCAGTACTGGGTACTTCATATGGGAGTGCAGAAGGAAGAAACGGCTAATGGCCAACGCTAAACGGCTAACCGTAATAGCACATTCAATTCTTGACTTTTGCATTTTACCCGTCCGCTGAACTCCTGCCCGACTATGTCATTCAGGCGGGCATTTTGACTTTAATTCTCCCGTGAACGGTCTTTCTCCACAATGGCGGCACCAATGACAACAGCATCGAGCCGGGATAGCCCGTCGGTAATTGAGGTGCACCATCGAGATGACGCAGGATCTGATAATGCCTGCTTGTCCGGTAGTGATGATCCGCATGTCTGGTGAGTTCATACAGAAAGATGCGGCCGAGCTCATGATTTGAATTCCACGAGTGCATTGCTTCCACAGTTTCATAGTGACCAGATAGGAGTTTCTTTCGCACAAGACCATAGTGCTCGATATAGTTTACTGTTTCCAGCAACAAAAATCCTATCACTGCAGCAACCAATGAAGCAACCAATGCCGTGGATCCGGCCCACATCGCGATTGCAATAAGATAAGCGATCTGCAATGCGACGCCCCAGATAAGCTGATTCGAGAATCCTATGAAGGCCTTTCCTTCTTTTCTCAACCTTTCACGCTCCAATCTCCAGGCATTGCGAAATGATCCAGTGACACTCCTCCGCCAGAATGCATAGACGGATTCCCCAGTCCTTGCAGTAGCTGGATCATCATAGGTAGCGACATGACGGTGATGACCATAATTGTGCTCCAGCGTAAAATGCGTGTATAGAGAAGGCACAAGCAATAATCTCGCAATCCAGGCACTGACGTTATCAGTTCGATGTCCAAGCTCATGGGCTACATTAATTCCATAACTACCAAGAATCACACCCATGTTCATTGTCATGCCAATAATCTCCCAGGACGTCAATGCTGTAAAGCCTATCCGGTAGATGAAGTACACCATCAACGCGTATATCATAGGCAGGTGGAGATAAAGCAACCAATCAAAATACTTCATCGTATTTCTCTGCGTTTCCTCACCAATCGGGACATTATCTGTGCGTGCAGGCAGAACTAACTCAAGTACCGGGATAATGATAAACCCGACATATACAGCCCCGGGAGACCAAATACCACCAAGGTAAAGTCCCAGCGCCGCAGTGACCGGAGACACATAAGCAATCAGGTATTTTATGTCATTCCACATGGAGTGTATCTTTGCCCGCTCTAAAAACAAAAATCTCTTTGGTGGGTTTGTCTTCAGGATTTCAAATAGCCACCTAAAGTAATCACCATTTTTTGATAATGACACACGACACCACGTTCTATAATCTTCGAATCGATTCACGCATACAGGAGACAAAGGATACTTTGACGTTGTACTTCGATGTCCCTTCAGATCTGAAAGAAAAATTTCAATATACTGCCGGTCAACATCTCAACCTACGCTTCATTCTGAATGGTGAGGAGTACAGACGCGCATATTCATTGTCCACGAGCCCTTCAGAAGCCAAGTGGGGTGTGACGATAAAGCTGGTTGATGACGGCACCGTGTCATCTCTTATCCTCAATCAATGCCGCGAAGGAGATATCATTGAGGTCATGCCTCCTGAAGGAAGATTTACGCTCAAAGCTGATCCTGAACGACGACGCGCCTACTACTTCTTTGCGGCCGGATCCGGAATCACGCCTCTTATGTCACAGATCCGGCTCCTGCTCGAAGAAGAGCCTCTTTGTACAATACATCTATACTATGGGAATCGCGCACAGGATTCCATCATCTTCAAATCGTGGTTGGACAATGCTGTATCGCAATATTCGGGACAACTCACAGTAGACTACATCCTCAGCAGATCTCCTGAAAGCGGATTGCTTGGTGGTTTGTTTGGAAAGCGTAAACTTTCGTGGTTGGGCGAGAAAGGTCGTATTGATGCGAAGAAAGTTGCAGAATTCGTGGAGCGATATCCATCTTATGGTCTTCCCGCCGTCTATCACATTTGTGGTCCTGGAGAGATGATCGTCGCAGTACGTGATGCATTATTGGTATCCGGAGTATTGAAAGAAGACATTCATACAGAGTTCTTCACTCCAGTACCAACTAAAGAAGAACCTTCTGTAGTTCAGGATGGCAACCCACACAAACTCATCGCACATCTTCGTGGTCAACGCATCGAAACAACAATCAAAGATCACACGGTCCTGGAGTCACTTCAGGATGCCGGGTATGATCCTCCATACTCATGCACAAGTGGTACCTGCGCTACTTGCATGGCTAAACTCATCTCTGGCAAAGTAAACATGGATCAATGCTTCGCCCTCAGTGATCAGGAAGTTGCAGATGGATTTATCCTGACATGTCAGTCACGTCCTGTAGGTGGAGATGTGGAGGTCAATTATGATTATTAATTCTCAATTTTCGATTCTCGATTGAAATCAGAAATTCCGTACAAGCGCAAATCAGTCTCCCTTTCCGCGAGCGCAGAAGCCACTCAGCGGACTTCGTCCGACAAAGGCTTCGTCCGCCGACGGCGGAGGCGCTAGGGTTGGGGAAAAACTGATTTTGCCAATCACAAAATGGTGGAGATGTGGAGGTCAATTATAATTATTGATTCTCAATTTTCGATTCTCAATTCTCCATTGAATACCAGAACCTTAGCGACAGAGAAAAATAGTTGAATGCTTGTCAATCGAGAATTAAGAATTGACAATCGAGAATTCTACGATCTATCGACCGTAATCCTCGTTGCCCTGTTCGCCAATTCCCAGGTCGTGTGAAAAGCGAGTTGTGCGATCAACGCTGCTTTGTCAAACATGATCTTATCAACCGTATCAGTGGGTCTGTGATAGTCTTCATGGACACCGGAGAAATAAAAAATCACAGGGATTCCATTCTTTGCGAAATTGTAGTGATCAGATCTATAGTAAAATCTGTTCGGATCGTTTTCCGCATTGTAAGTATAATCGAGCTCCAGTTGAGTGTATTTGGCATTTACGTCTTCATTGATCTGATGGAGTTCTGAACTCAGCCGATCTGAACCAATCACATAGGTATAATTTGGATCAGTGTGTTTCGTATCTACACGTCCGATCATATCAATATTAACATTGGCTACCGTATTCTTCAGTGGAAAGACAGGAAACTCGGCATAGTATTCAGAACCAAGCAATCCTTTTTCTTCTCCGGTCACCAATAGACACAACACGCTCCTGCGTGGACCAAGTCCCTGACGTTTCGCTTCTGCCAATGCACGAGCGATGGCAATCACACCAGAGGTTCCACTCGCATTGTCATCTGCACCATAGTATATATCATCACCACGTTTGCCGAGATGATCGTAATGCGCACTGACGACGATGACTTGATCTTTCAAAACAGGATCCGTTCCTTCGATATAGCCCAACACATTCACTCCGGGAGTACTTACCACTGATCGCTGTCCAACGACTTTTGTTTCTATCGGAATTTTGACCGCTTTGGGTTTTCCTTTTGCGCGAATTTTATCTCGTGTCTTGATCACTTTCTCACTTTTACTCCCCATCAATGCTCCTGCGCTATTGGATGAAATCAAGACATGTGGAGCATAATCTGAATTTTTCATCTCAGGGATACCCATCATTGTCTGACCTCCAAGGACAAACATGCGTTGCTCCGAAACTTTGGCCCGAAACTGATCTTCAATGACAAATACCATGGCTACCTGATGCTTTGCAGCCGTACGCAACTTTGCACCGAGATCCTCAGACCATTTAGACAATTGAGTATTGCCTGTGATCCAGCTCTTGCCATTTTTATCTACGGGCTCACCTTTATAAATCAGGATTGCTTTTCCTGCAAATGTCTTTCCATGATAATCGGTATATGCAGGGTCATCAATGCCGTATCCAAGAAATGTGACCTCGTTTCCCTCAAACATCAGTTCATCACCAGGCATGCTCTCAGCAGGTATAATGAAGTCTTTGAGATGTGCATATGCAGTCCCATTGATCGTGAGGCTTGCTTCCTGCAGCGAGACATTACTGAATGCGACCTGTTGAAAATATCCATCCTGTGATTCTAGAGGTGGAATCCCTGCAGCTTTGAATTGATCTGCAATGTATTGTGCGGCTTTTGTATTTCCGGAGGTACCAGTCTCCCTGCCTTCGAATGCCGCCGAGGCAAGTACATGCAGATGTCGTGAAATCTCCTTTGCAGAAATCGTAGAGCCGATAGAGGCAGCATGATCTACAGGAGGCGGAGCATACTGCGCATATAAACTCAATACGCTTGAACACAAGCAAACAAAAAATAATGTCTTCATGAAAGATAATATGATGTGAATTATTGAACCGGTGCGCAGGCAATTTTATGCACACGCCTTACATGTCGTCCTCCTTCAAAATCCGTATGCAAGAATACATCCGTCATTTTTACCGCAAGCTCAATCGAAACAAATCGTGCAGGTATAGACAGCACATTTGCATTATTATGTTGCCTTGCAAGTGCAGCGATTTCTTCTGTCCAGCACAATGCCGCGCGTATACCCTGGTGCTTATTTGCAGTCATTGCAGTACCATTTCCACTGCCACATAGGATAATCCCATACACTGCTTCACCGGACTCTATATCTTCTGCTACCGGGTGGACAAAATCAGGATAGTCTACCGATTCATTGGAAAACGTGCCGTGATCTATAACCGGATAACCTTTAGCCTGGAGAAACGCAACAATCTTGATTTTCGTATCAAAACCTGCATGATCGCAACCGATAGAAATCACATGTTTATCTGCCATGCGCGCTAGTTTTGCATGTTCTGAATTGAATATGCTCCGAGCATATCCTGCATTTGTGTTTTAAATTCTTCGTCGCCGATCTGATCAGCCATCCGGAATATCTCTTGAATGGCGCTGAGTGTCTGTTGGTAATCAGACTCAAAGCCTGCGTCCATGTCATCCGGATCGAGAGATTCATAAAACTCCATCCAGTCTTTGAGTTCCGGAGCCAGAATTTCCAGATGCTGTTTGGCCTTGTCTTTGTCTCCTGCCTGCAGGTAAAAATTGATATGTATCAATGATCGTACATCGTAAGGGAAATTCATGTGCGGGAATGCCTCAAAGAATTTATCTGTCAATGCAATAGCGCGTTCATTGTCGCCAGTACGAATAAATTCCTGCGTTGCACGCCAGATGATCATTTTCATCGCCTGGATACTCGCAGCGTAACTATTGTCTATAAAGAGCCGTTGTTTGTCAAAATTCCCCCAACGCCATTTAGTGGTCACTCTTTCATAGATTTTATCCACGTCAATCCGTCCACTACCGTAAATGAAGAAATTTCTATTGCTCGGAGTTTTGACCGGGATGATTTTCAGGCCCAGACCTTCGAGTTGTGTATAGTCTTCCATCCCCATCAGCTTATCGTCCTTACAAGTCACAGAGAAATAGATCGGACGATCATAGATATTACTCATAATGATATCCAGCACAGCCATCTCGTCCTTCGTAATATATTTCTTAGCCAGAAGGACTGGAATTTTTGAGACAAGAGAATCTGATGGTGAGGCCCATCCACTTTCAATCGCACGCTGCCGATCCACAGGGATGAAAAGGTTTGTTGAGGGTAAATAACTGGGGAATGACTGCGTGCCTGCCGCAACAGGATGATTTTCTCCCATGATCTTCAATGCCCGGGGCAGTGGCATTTCTTCATTGGAATTTTGCAAAGGCCAGAGAGCATTGCGGGCATCACCACGATATGCATCTGCAGCAATTGAGAATTTAATCTGCGGCGAATCGTTCACTTTTTTTCTCAACCCATTGATATACCAATCCACAGCGATAAGACTGAGATTGATCACGCGTACATCTGTACGAATCCCCTCAACTTCCTGTGCATACCATAAAGGATAGGTGTCATTGTCACCATAGGTAAAGATGATGGCATTCGGATCACAGGACTCCAGGAAGTTCGAGGCATAGTCACGTGCACCGGCATGATGCATTCGGCTATGGTCATCGAAATTCTGAAAACCCATAATGATCGGTGCTATCAGCACCAGAGCGCCTGTACCAATACCAAGTATGGTTGGGCTGACTGCTGCCATTCTTTTGCGTACAAATTCAAATATGGCAGGGACGGCCATGCCGATCCAGATACAGAAAATGAAGAACGAGCCGACGAGCACGTAATCGCGCTCACGAGGTTCATTGGGAGGTTGATTTGTATAAAAAATAATGCCGAGGCCGGTAAACAAAAATGCTACCAATAAGCCAAGCCAGTCTTTTCGCCTTCGCTGAAGATGCCAGAAAAATCCAATGAATCCAAAGATGAATGGCAGCAAAAAATACCTGTTGCGTGCCTGGTCATTCTTCATGGTTTGAGGTAGCTCGCTCTGATTATAAAGCCTGCTACTGTCGAGGAAAGGGATGCCAGTGTACCAGTGACCGGATTTTGGATTCCATGGATAATAGCCCTGCTCACCATTTTGTCTGCCGGCAAAATTCCACATGAAGTATCGTACGTACATCCATCCTATCTGGTAGCGAAAGAGAAAACTCAGATTATATGCCATATCGGGGGGTCTGTTTGCATCACCCATCCACATGCGATGCAGTTGTACACGGTTCTGATCATTGTGTGAAATCCGTGGCAGGAGCATCTTGTCGTTGTCATCATAGACATACGAAATCTGGTGATCCACGACTTCATATTTATCACCGACTTGTCCATAGCGATCCTTGCGCTCCAGATCTATGGGTTCCGCGTCGAAGTGTGGTCCCCGGAAGAGTGCGCGTTCACCATACTGTTCGCGATTGAGATAAGGGATCAGTCGCATCACATCACTCGGCGCGTTCATATTGATCGGTGTATCAGCATTCGCACGGATAAGTACGACACCGATAGTAGAAAATGAGATCACAAGCATAGATGCAGCGATCACGATGCGTTGTACCAATCCATTTTCACGACGATGTGACCAGCGTAATGCAAATACAATCACTGCGGCGATAATCAATAACGTCGGAATAAGTCCTGAGTGAAATGGCAGGCCAAACGAATTTACCATGAGCAGTTCCATACTTGCCCAGAGTGATGGAATACCGACTATAATCACTTTTTGTACAATGCCAATCGTCACGATGCCGATGCCAATAGCAATCATTGCTCCGATAAACTTCGGCTGCTGATATTTTTTTAAATAGTAAAACAAGCCCATCGCCGGAAACGTCAATAAACTCAGGAGGTGTACGCCGATTGATAAACCGCCGCAATAGATCGCAAAGATGAGCCACCGATCAGCTTTAGAGTCATCGGGAAGTCCATACCATTTGACCATTGACCATACCGAGATAGCAGTGAAGAATGTCGACATGGCATATACCTCCCCTTCTACAGCAGAAAACCAGATCGATGAACAAAAGGCTGTAGCGAGTCCGGCTACTAATCCACCCATTGCGATCACAATCCCCTGGTCCTTTGTCAGATTTTCTGGTTCACGTCCGACGAAAGCCATCCGTGACAAGATCATTGTAGTCCATGCTACGAAGGCCGCCGTAAATGCGGTAAACATCCCTGACATCAAATTGACCGAAAATGCAATGTCGGCAGGATTGTCAGAGAAAATATCCGCGAGCCATGTAAACAAGCGTCCGATGATCAGAAAGAGCGGTGCTCCGGGAGGGTGAACAACCTGAAGCTTATATGCACCCAGAATAAACTCTCCGCAATCCCATAGACTTCCAGTGCGTTCGGCAGAATAGAAGTACACGATCATTGCGATGGTGAAAACGGTCCATCCTGCAATGGTCGAAAGCTTTTTATATGAACTCATGAAATCTTCTTGTATAAGGTTGAAGTCAGCCTTCTGGCAAAACGCCCAAAGGTAACAAAAACGTATAGGGGGTAAGAAGAATGCGGGTACGGGGGCAGCTTGCCCTGAGCGTAGTCGACCGCGTGCCGCCATAGCTTTAGCGGTGGCGCAAGGGAGTTTCGGGGTGCGGGATAGAATAGGGATTGTAGCTTCGTTTGGTACGCGACCAATAGTGCTATCTTCACTCCTGTTTTAGGGAAAAATTCCACAACATGATCAAACTGCTCATCTTCGGAATCGTCGTCTATCTTGGATATCGTCTGTTTGTTGGTCCACCTCTATTGAATAACCAAGACGCGAGCCGCATCAATAAGGAAAAGAAAGATGATGACTTCACCGACTACGAAGAGATCCGATGACCTCAGTACGTATCAGCGATCTCGTCTTGCACAATGACCACCAACTGATCGCCTTCAACAAGCCAGGTGGGATGCCGACACAGGATGATAAAACAGGTGATGCCAGTTTGCATAAACTCGCACAGGCATACAGTAAACGCGACCTTCATCTTGTACACCGTCTCGACAGACCATGTAGCGGCATCGTTATTTTCGCAAAGACACAAACAGCAGCAGCACATCTTTCGGCACAATGGAAAGCAAGGACGATCACAAAGAAATATCTCGCAATCATCTCTCCTGGAATCACACCGCATGCCGGCACACTTAAACACTATATTGTCAAACGCGGAAATAAAAGTGTCGCGTCGTCAATGGATGTCATCGTGCCTGAGTCGCATGAAGCAAGCCTGGCGTACAGAGTAGTTTCAAACCTGGATAACTATGATATCCTCGAAATCATTACACACACAGGGTATTTTCATCAGATCCGGGCACAACTTTCAGCAGCAGGTTTTCCGATCAAGGATGATGTGAAGTACGGAGCACGGAGATCAAATAAAGAGAGAACGATTTATTTACACTGTTCAGAGATTACATTTTTGCATCCGGGAACAAATCAGGAACTCACGTTGCATTGCCCTCCGGTGGATGAAGCGTTGTGGCAGAGTGTGAGAAGGTGAGTTCCTCGACTGCGCTCGGAATGACAAGAAAATGGGACAGTGAGAGAAGGAAAATCCAAACTCAAACTCAACCTCGAAGACAAGCCCTGCCGCGCCTGCCGGAGTACACCGTACGGCGGACAAGGAAGGGGCGAAAAGACAACAACATTGGGCGCAGCCCAATGAGCAAAACCAAACTACATGTCAGATACTAAACGCACAGAAATAGGCACGCTTGGTGAATTCGGTCTCATCGATCGTCTTACACAGGACTGGCCTCAATATCATAAGAACACACTCAAAGGTGTCGGAGATGATGCTGCTGTCATCGATGACGGTGATGAAGGTATTCTTGTCACAACAGATATGCTCATAGAAGGCATTCATTTCGACCTCGCCTATCATCCATTGAAACATCTGGGTTATAAATCGATCATCGTCAATCTCTCAGATATCTATGCCATGAATGGTCATGCTGAACAAGTCTTCGTCTCAGTCGGGATTTCAAACAGGTTTTCTGTGGAAGCGATGGAAGAACTCTATGCAGGGATTCGAGCAGCTTGTGAGGTATATCAGGTCGATCTGGCCGGCGGTGATACATGTTCCTCCGGGAAAGGACTTGTGATCAGCGTAACTGCGATCGGCAGAGCACCAAAAGACAAGATTGTATATCGCAGTGGAGCAAAGGCAGGAGACATCATCTGTATCACTGGTGATTTGGGCGCAGCATACCTTGGATTGCAGATCCTAGAACGCGAGAAACAAATTTTTATGGCACACCCGGATGTGCAGCCTGATCTTGAAGAGCAGGATTATCTGATTGGCCGACAACTCAAACCCGAAGCACGGAAGGACATGATCGACACATTTGCCCGTTTTCAATTCCTTCCTACAGCAATGATTGATATCTCGGATGGACTTTCATCCGATCTCATGCATATCTGCAAACAATCCGGCACAGGCGCGCGCCTTGAAGAAGCCCAAATCCCGATTCGCGAAGACGCTGAAATGATGGCGCTGAAATTTCAATTGGATCCAATCACCTGTGCACTCAGTGGTGGTGAAGATTATGAATTGCTTTTTACTGCAGAGCCTGATGATCTTGAAAAACTTCGTGTTATGCCCGGTGTTTTTATTATTGGTGAGATTGTCGCGAAAGAAGATGGCATCATGCTTCAGACGTCCGCCGGACAGCTACATCGGCTACAGGCGCAAGGGTGGGCACATTTTTAAATCAGGCAGAAGGGCGGAACGGTAGAATGGCAGAAAGCAAGAAAACGATTTCCCATTCCGCCATTCCGCCTTTCTGCCGTTCCGCCTTCCCGACATTATTCAGCAAAATTCACCAAATCCGGATACTGGTTGAGATACAAAAACACCTCTCCGCGTGAGATCCGTCTTCCTTTGATGTATGCGACGACGAATGCATCCGCAAGTCCTTGTCTGACGAGTGCATCTCTAAGTATCGCCGCATTTTTGTACAGGACTTCCATGCCGATCATATACCGATACATCCTGCCATCGGAATCATATTCTATCATCGCATCGGCATATTCATCGAAGACATTGTGCTGCAGGAGTTGCCCGACATTGGCAATCTGAACGCGATATACCAATTGTTCCTGCAGTGTATCAAACCGGATTCCGCGAGTGTCACGGAGATCATCAGGTATCACAGGTTTTTCCATCACAAGTGTTACAGGTTGATCTTCGGCGTCGTAGATGTGAAGTTCGATGCGTCTGTTCAGTCGATCTACCGAAGGATTATTCGCTTCACGATCGCCTGCGTCTGCAATTGGATAGTATGCACCACAACCTTTGATGTATAAGCGATCGGATGAGATACCTTTTCTAACAAGGTATTGCGCTACCTGTTCCGATTTTTTGACTGAGAAAAACAGGTCGTAGCTTTTTGGACCCGATGGGATATCGTGACAGATCAGATCCAGTTTCAGGGCGGGATAAATCAAGAGCAAATTGGTGAGCACTTCAAGCTTTCTGATATTCTGTGGTGTGATGACGAGATCATTTGGCTCAAACCACAAATCGCTGATCACATATTCACGGACTTCTTTTGTAGTGCCCGAAGTTGGCAGATCAGAAATTTCGGAAGAAAGAGGTTCAAGTTGTATGAATGTGATCGGCATGGACAAAGCAAGATGTTCCCGTACCTGGTCTTTGAAATAAGCAGAGTACAAATCGCGTCCACCATACCCTGTCTTGCGATCTGAGGACAGATACGCTTTCAATCCATCCGCAGAAAGACAAAAGTCCGTGTCATCACCGGCAGAATTGATGGGGATACCCATATTGACAACCGGTGACCAGCGCGTGGTGATATCATCAAAAACTGCGGTAAACACATCTTTACCACCGATACTCTCGAGACGATTGCTACTGAAGTAAAGTACCCGTCCATTGAGTGCAAGGAATGGAGACACATCATCGTAAAATGAATTGATCGTGCCACCCAGGTTCACTGCATCACGCCACCGTCCTTTCCGTTTTACAGAATAATACAAGTCGTAGCCGCCAAACCCTCCCTCTCTATCAGAGGCAAACAACATGATCGAGTCACTATAGAAAAACAAATCCTTATCTCCAAGACGCGATTGAAACTGACCTAATGAAGTCCCTTTTACATTGATACGAGAAGCTACTGAGAACGTATCGATCATGAGATCACCCGCATTACCAGGGCTGCTCCGGAGGTAATACATTTGCTGTCCATCACTGCTGAAACAAAGAATCTCTTCATTCAACCGACTATTGAGCACATGGTCTAAAGCCGAAGCAGAACGCCAGATACCATTGTCATGCTCCGTATAGTAGATATCTGAACGATATGATCCATATTTCGAATCCACAGAGCCATTGTTTGAAAGCATACCACCTTCGCTGTCTTCACGGGCAGAAGTGAAATACAGGCGTTCCTGATAATTCGGACTTGGTGCTGGTGCATAATCATCGCCGAAGGAATTTATTCCTGCACCCATGTTTTCTACATACGCACGTTCTACAGCATAGCGAAGACCTATCCCATTTTCACAACGCACAACTTCATCCTTCACCCATTCACGCAACGGTGTGGGCTCATGAAATTTTCTCAGAAACTGCTTATAGTAATTGACTGCCTGAACAAATTGATTCTTGTGATGATAGCATCGTGCGAGATAGAGAAAGACATCATGATGTGTCTTACCCGCCTGGACCAGATCTGCAAGGAGAGAAATCGCGCCGTCTATTTCATTGACTTCGTATTGACAGATTGCCGCACGTAATTTGATTTCTCCATCCCAGGTCTGTGCATTGCCAGCCTGCTTATAGTATTGAAGTGCAGAGCGATACTTTCCATGCACGAAATATTCATTGCCTTCCTTGATCATTCTGGATGCAGACTGTGCACTCAGATTTAAGGATAGACCAAGAGCGAATGAAATCAGAATGGCACAGCGCATATTCAGGATACCTTGCAATGATTTAAACTTTGCAATCAGATGGGACGCTCAGGGTCAAAGCCTTCGAGATAATCAGCAACGCGTCGCAAAAATGAACCTCCAAGTGATCCATCGACCACCCGGTGATCATAGGAAAGCGAGAGGAACATCATATGCCGTATCGCGATGACATCTCCCTGCTTTGTCTCTATCACTGCCGGCTTTTTCCGGATCGCACCAGTGGCCATGATTGCTACTTGTGGTTGAAAGATGATAGGTGTTCCCATCACATTGCCAAAGGTGCCGACATTGGTCAATGTAAAAGTGCCTCCCTGTATCTCGTCAGGTTTGAGTTGATTCTTTCTTGCACGATCAGCCAGATCATTCACGGTTTTCGTCAGACCCATGAGATTCATGTAGTCTGCATTGCGGATCACCGGCACAATCAGGTTTCCACTTGGCAATGCGGCAGCCATGCCGATATTGATGTCTTTCTTCCTGATGATTTGCTTGCCTTCAACCGACACATTGATCATCGGAAAATCACGAATCGCCCGGACTACAGCCTCAATAAAAATCGGTGTGAACGTGATCTTCTGTCCGTATTGCTGCAGGAATTGATCTTTGATCTTATCACGCCACTGCACTATTGATGTGACATCTGCTTCTACAAATGAAGTGACATGTGGCGACGTCTGAACAGAACGTACCATGTGATCAGCGATGAGTTGTCGCATGCGATCCATCTCGATGATCTCTACATTGTCCCCTTGAGTTGCAGGCGCTACTGAAACCGGTTGTGCTGTAATCACAGGTTGAGATGCCGGTACAGACGGAGTGATTGCTGGTGCCACAGGAACCGGACTTTTCTGCGTTGGTGCCGTTGTTCTTGAAGAGATGTACGAAAGAATATCATTCTTCGTGACTCGTCCGTCAAGACCTGTTCCCTGGACTGTATCTAACTCAGTGGTACTGATGCCTTCGCGTTGCGCAATATTTCTGACGAGCGGCGAATAAAATCTGTTTTGACTTGATCTTGTCACTGGAGATGTTGTGACCGTTTGTGCCACACGAGTTGGAGATGGAGAAGGTGTGGTAGGATGTCCATTTGACGAGCCATTTTGAGGTGTTGGTGGAGTCATGGCTTCGACTTTTGCCGGAGCTTTTTCCTGCACGGATGGGGTGGGTTTAGGTTTCGCTGCATCTCCAGAAGCCACAACCATTATCTGTGCGATCACAGTACCAACGGGTACGACGTCATTTTCTTTGAAAAGGATCTTACCCAGAATGCCGGCGACAGGAGAGGGAATTTCGGAATCCACTTTATCAGTGGCAATTTCGAGGATTGTTTCATCGACAGCGATTGCCTCTCCTTCTTTTTTCACCCATTTGAGGATAGTCGCCTCCATGATGCTTTCGCCCATCTTGGGCATAATGAGATCTACTGTTGTCATGAGGCGAAGGTAAGCCTAACTCGGGGAAAAAGAGAAATCGATAAGACGCGTAAAAGGATACAAATCAATGGTGCTTTCAGCGTAGGTTCAAGCCTCGATTTTATCTGACCTCCTCTCTTATTTTTTTCTCAGCATATCCAAGGCATAAACAGCACTCAATTCAATATTCCTGAGCCTGTCCTTTCCAAAGGAAAACTTCTTCGCAATCACATTTTCTCTGTCCGCTACAGCAATCCAAACTGTTCCAACGGGTCTATCTGGTGTCCCACCAGTAGGTCCTGCTATCCCTGAAACAGCAATCGCATAATCAGAACTGAAGACTTTTATCGCACCAGATGCCATCTCGCGTACAATATCTTCACTTACCGCCCCGTGCATCTCAAGTGTTTTTGCTTTGACTCCAAGGACTGATTGTTTCAATTGATTTGAATACGTAATCGCGCCACCGACAAAATAATCTGATGAGTTGGGAATTGCAGTAATGAGGTGTCCGAGAAATCCTCCAGAGCAACTCTCAGCTACGGATAAGGTCTTGCCCATCTCACGCAATTTCTTTCCAATCGCCTCCGCCAATTGAATGTCTTCAACAGCGTACACATAATCTGATATCCTGGAAACAATCTCGCCAGTGATGTGATCTACTTGCTTTGAGATTCCTTCTGTGTCCTGACTATTTCCTGTCACACGAATGCGTACTCTGCCCAGCGCAGGCAAATACGCAAGACGAATATGAGCAGGCAGGCTGTCTTCGATATCTTTAATCTTAGCAGCAAGAACAGATTCTCCTTCTCCTACCGTGCAGATCGTCTGATATATTATGGTGCCTGCTTTCACACTGGATTGAATCAATGGAATGACTTGTGTCTGCATGATATGCTCCATTTCAAAAGGAACACCAGGCATTACACAAACTTTATAGTGGGAAGTTTCGAATAGGAGACCAGGCGCAGTTCCCATGCGATTTGGCAATATGCGCGCAGAAGAAGGCAGATAACATTGCTCGCGGTGGGAATCTGAAAGTGTTTTGCCAAACTGCGCGTACACTTTCTGAAGGTGTTGCCATGTCTCTTCGTGAAATACAAGCTTTCCACCAAACACCGATAGCAACGCGTCCTTGGTCATATCATCTTTGGTAGGCCCTAGTCCACCAGTGACAAAAATCCATCGTGCATGAACTATGCTTCTCTTGAGTACATCTACGATGACATCCTTTTGATCTGGGATCGCTATCACTTGTCGCACTTCAAGCCCTAGTCCCGTGAGTTCTCTTCCCATCCAGGCGGCATTGGTATTTACGACTTGTCCGATGAGGAGCTCATCACCGATACTGATGATTTCACATTGCATGGAGCGAAAATAGGGAGAACGGATCAAGGGATCAAGGGATCAAGGGATCAAGGGATCAAGGGGCAAACGGACGAAAGGTTAATGGTTAAACGGTTAATGGTTAACGGGTTAAAGTAACCAGCACCGAGCACACCTAGACCAGCACTGGGGATCCAAGACCCAGCACCCTGCGCCGAGTACCGCGTAACGAGTACCTTAGCGACCACAAAAACACTTACGCGATGATCTCCAAGAAAATGCAGACGGCGCTCAACGAGCAAATTGTGCTGGAGGCCTATGCTTCTCATTTGTACCTGGCAATGGCCGGTTGGTTTGATCTGCAAGGATTAGAAGGATGTGCACAGTTTATGTACAGGCAATCGGGCGAAGAGAATATGCATAAGATGCGGATCTTCAACTATCTCCTCGAAATGGATACGCAGGCAATCGTTCCCGCGGTGTCGAAACCACCTGTCACGTTCAAATCTGTGCCGGAGGTATTCAAGTCGGCTTATGCGCACGAGCAAAAGGTGACAAAATCGATCAATACCATCGTAGACCTTGCCATCAAAGAAAATGATCATGCCACACACAACTTCCTTCAATGGTATGTCAATGAGCAACGGGAAGAAGAAACGCTGATGCGTTCAATTCTGGACAAGATCAATCTCATCGGTGATGGACCGCAAAGTCTCTACTTCATCGATAAGGAAATCCAATCGGTGAATGCACAGCAAGCCAAAGCTGCTGCTGCTGAAACGGAGAATTGATTGATTTATTAATTGATTGATGATTCATTCATTAATTATTCAATTATTAATTAATCAATTATTAATTCTTCCAAATGCACAACGTCATCTTCACTGCGCCCATCCTCAATGCGAATGCCCTGCCGACGATTCGCTCAATTATTGCAGTCCCTGATGCACAGGTGAGCCTGATCACCCAGGATCATGAGTCCGTTTTACCACCTGACTTGAGACATGGATTGGTGGGTGTCTATCAGGTACAAAATGCTCTTGCCGAAGACCAGTTATATCATGCGGCGGTCAGCATTCAGGAGAAGACCGGAAAGATCCACCGTATGTTCGCTTCCAATGAGCAAGTGCAAATACCGGTGTCGCTTGTACGGGAGAAACTGGGTATCGATGGAATGCCATCTGAGTCCATTCGCAATTTCCGCGAAAAACCTCGGATGAAATCACTGCTTATTGCAAATGATATCCCCTGTGCAAAGTTCTTTTTAGCGACAAACAGCAATGAAGCATGGAGTTTTGTGCGTCAGGTAGGCTATCCTGTAGTCATAAAACCTCCGGAAGGTGCAGGGGCTGAGTTTACCTACAAAGTGGACAATGATCATATGATGAATCAGGTCCTGAACCAGCATACGCCAAATGCACAGCAACCAATTTTAATTGAAGAATTTATCCGGGGCGATGAGTTTTCATTTGATTCTTTTACTGTGAATGGCAAAACACAATGGCATTCACTCACTAAATATCTGCCGGCACCAATCGAAGTAAAACGCAATCCGTGGATTCAATGGCGTGTGGTACTGCCTCGGGAAGTGGATGATGCTCAGTATGATGATATCAGAGCCGTGGCATTCAAAACACTCAAAGTACTTGGTGCAAAAACAGGTATTAGTCACATGGAATGGTTTCGCAAATCCGACGGCGGTATTATAATCTCAGAAGTGGGTATGCGACCGCCCGGAGCACAGATCACCACACTGATGTCACGTGCGCATGAATTTGATTGCATGGGTGCATGGGCCCGACTCATGATCACCGGCAAATTCACTGCTCCGGAGCGCAAATACGCGGCGGGATGCGCTTACTTCCGTGGACAAGGCTCGGGTATTATCCGCCATGTGTCCGGATTTGATCAGATCCGGCATGACCTGGGAGATATGATCACCGACTACCGGATGCCGGAGATAGGACAAAAACCCTCAAGTAGCTATGAGGGCGAGGGCTTTATGATCGTGAGACATCCTGAGACACAGGTAGTAGAAAATGCATTGTTGCATGCGATCTCTCATATCAAGGTATGGCTGCATTAAGTGCCACGAGTCATCCCCCGCGCTCAGCGTGAGCTCTCAATTTTGGGTAAAATAAAAAAAGCCACAAGAGTCTGCAGACATGGTGGTCCGCCGCTCGAGTGACTTTTTTCGCACACTGTCTTGGTTACTTGCTCTTTTTATGAATCAGATTTGACAACTTTCCAAAAGTTGTCAAATCTTTTTTCGCTATGATTTTTTCGGACTTGCCTCCAGCACAAAGCGCAACCTTGCCGGATTCGTATCCGGGATTACTTGTTGATTACGCACATAGGTCAATTGATAGACAGTTGATATTCCCTGTGAAAAATCATTGAATACACTTTCGAGTTCCTTGATGTTACCCGGGAATGCAGATGCGCCGCCATTGACCGCCAACACATCAAGTACAGGCTTGTCTACGCCACCATTCCCATCAAGACCGATTGTAAAACTGCTGATCGGCAGACCACCCGTACCTCCATTGAGCTGCTCAAGGAGAAATGCCGGTGTGTATTGAGGGTCTGAATTGTTGTCGGTTCCATCAGTAAACGTGAGAATCGCTTTACTTTCCGCCTGTGTATTCTGCAACATTTCGATGCCAAGATTCATCGCCTCGTAGAGCGTCGTAAATGGACCTTGATTGATACTCTGCATATAACTGGAGAGTGCAGTAGAATTATCAGTCAACCCGAATGAATTGATTTCATCAGAAAAATCTACGATACCAATCTTCGCTGAAGGAATATCTGCCAGCACTTTGGTGATAAAGTCATAAGCAAACGCTTTGACATTTGTGAAGTCATCACCCAGAGAAGCGCTGGCGTCCAATACAAGAATCACGGCAAGATCCTGCACCTGATCAAATTGCATCACAAACTCCACATCTACTTTCCAATCATTGATGTCAGTCCGCCATTCGTATGCATTGATCTGATTGATATGGTAATTGATGTTGTTGTCATCTATTAATCGCACATTGTCGATGATGACATTTGTAAACTTCGGTGGCACTGCGATACCGGCAAATGTCTTCGAAAAGTCAATTCTCACTTCTGGTGATGAATTCTGTGCGTCAAACCGGATCTGCGGATTCGTACCCTGTGGATTCCAAAAGTCAATGAACAATTCGAACTGCCTGTCCTTATCTGGCTTGACATTGTCTTTTCCACAACTCGCGGTGAGAAGCAGGAGTAGACCTGTACATAGGATCTGAAAAATTTTCATGTCTATCGGTTTTTTAGTGATCAAATACAGTCAATGCACAAAGGCCTAAAGAACGCCGACAGCCGATTGGCTATTGCCACCGGCCAGGGGTAGTCAGACATATTACACATTACTACAATGCATAATCACAAAAACTGGGCCAAAGTATACATGTAAGGGGGTTTTAACTTTAACAAGTGCCTGGGCCGCACCCTATGTAGACTGTAAATCAGCTTATTGAAGCAAATGAAAAAACCGGGAATGTGTGAAACAAACCCATTCAGGCATCAAGAAACGTTGAAGCTAAATGAGTTTAAGGCAGAAAATAAGTAACAGTGCAACTACAATAGCCGTGAGAAGTAGGAGTTTTACTGGTCTGTGAATTCTATGAACCATGGGATTATTCTAATTATAACATCTAACTGCCAACTAAACCAAATTTCGGTGTGAAGGTTTTTATGTTTTCCTTCCGAATGCCGTGCAAAGATAGATTTCACGGACACATAGCCCACGTTTATAATGAATCCAGAACAGCCATGCGCTATACTTACAGTTGACTCATGATTTGCATTGAAAAATAAAAAGAGGTTGATACAGGATAAAGTATTCTGAGTTCTATTGTAGAACGGTGCATATTCAAAATATCATGGACCTCCGCCCGAGTTGTAAAGAATAAACAACATCGACCGTTTACAGAAAATTACCTACTGACTCACCCATGACAATTTAATGAATAGCACCTGTTGTATTGAGCATGATTGATGCAAACGTCAACGCCAGAAAGAAACCCATCATATCTGTCACAGTAGTGAGAATAGGTCCAGAGGCAAGCGCAGGATCTGCACCAAAGCGTTTGAGAATCAGCGGAATTATTCCACCCAGTGAAACAGCCAAAACAGTATTAATTGCAAGTGCTCCTCCTACAACGAACCCGAGGTAGACGTTCCCCTTCCACAGCCACGCCGCCACACCAATCAATGCTCCGAGTACAAGACCGTTGATAAGACCGACACTCACTTCCTTGAGCCATACACGCAAGAGTTCACTTGTCCTCACTGTACCCAGAGATAGCTCACGCATCGTGACAGCAACGGCCTGAAACCCGGAACAACCACTCATATCTGAGATAATTGGAAGAAATACTGCCAAAGCAATCACCGAACTCAACGTGTCCTGATGAAATGCAATGACACTTGCAGCAAGAATATTCAAGAGGATATTTACTACAAGCCACGACAGTCTCCGGCGCGACCGCAACAACACTGGCATCGTCCTCAATTCTTCACCACCGACGATCCCCTGACTTTCCATGTGTTCAATAGAAACCTGCTCTGCATAGGCCTCGAGTACATTTTTACGCAATACAATTCCAAGCATCTGCCCGTCTTCACTGATAACCGGCACACCATAAAAATCATAGGTATCAAAAAAATCGCCGAGCTCGTCGAGCGAGGTGTGTTCATAGCAGGTAAGAATATTTTTCAATGCAATCGACGAAAGGGTGGCGTGCGGTGCTGCCATCAACAGCGATTGCATCTGTACGATACCTTCGAGGCTACCCGTTCTTGAAACGACATAGACATACTTGATATGCAGATCTTCAAACTCATCACCATGTGTTCTGAAATAATGAATCACTTGTTCTACGGATTCATCAGCATGAAACGAGAGGTACTCTGTGATCATCAGACCTCCTGCAGTATCCCATTCATAGGAGGTTCGCTTGCGTACATCAGCAGCATCTTCCAGTGACAATTGGGCCAGGATCTCCTCTGCATCTTCACTTTCAATCTCCATCAACACATCCGCCTGATCATCGCTTTCCATTTCCTGCAAGATTGCCGCTGCATCCGAAGACTCCATATCAAGGAGCAAATCGGCAGCCTGTGATTCAGGTATCTCTTCGAAGACATCTGCAGCATCTTCTGGCGATAACATAGCTATAAGCTTACTTTGGTCAGTCCGGGACAGATGGCTCATCGCATACACCACTTCCTGCGATGAAAGCTCATCGAGATATGAAGCGAGCTCTTCAGAGGCATTGTGCTCCAGCAGAAACTGAAGCCTTTCCTTAGGATCGATGACTTGTGTGTGTTCCATAGTGATATTGCACTCAAATGTATAGAGGATGAGAGACTCAGGGCGAATGTGAGTTTACGCAATGGTATCAATGGGGATGCTGACTTTAGGCAAACTCCACTGGGAACAAGAAACTATCATGTATTTTCACAGGAAGTTTCAGGAGAAGCAAATAAAATTAGCAATAGAACAATCAGAACAATGAAAACAATAGATAGATATCACAAATGGGTTGAATGGAGCAGCGAGGATGGGGTCTATATTGGTCGATGCCCTGATGTTATTAACGGTATTCACGGTGAAGATCCCATAGTCGTCTATCAGGAGCTGTGTGATGTTGTGCAGGAGGTAATTGCATATTTAGAAGCCAATGGAAAACCAGTTCCGTCTATCATGACGAGACCCATGCGCGAGATTTTATAGTGTGTGGTATCTATTGCACCCTAATAAAAATTACCATCCACTCATCGACGAGTACAGATGAACCTTTCATTCCTTTTCGCCAGGCGATACCTCTTTAGCAAGAAGAGGACAAACGCCATCAATATCATCACTGGCATTGCGATGCTGGGTATTGGCGTTGGAACTGCAGCACTGATCCTCGTACTTTCTGTATTCAATGGATTCGAATCATTGCTTGCAGGTTTGATGAATTCGATGAACGCTGACATCAAGATCACACCGGTAGTGGGCAAAACCTTTACGGTGGATTCGGTGATGCTGGAGAAGATTCGGGCTATTCCGGGTGTAGGAAGTCTTTCACTTGCTATGGAAGAGACGGCACTCCTCGAATATGATGGCAACCAGGACTTTTGCACTCTCAAAGGCGTTGATGACCATTACAATCGTACGACAACAATAGACAGCGCATTAGTGAATGGTGACTTTGTCTTACATCAACAGGAATATGAGTATCTCATTCTCGGAGGGGGTATTGCACACAGATTGAATATTGATACCGATGATCCATTTACGGCAGTAGCTGTGTACATGCCTCGTCAAAGCCAAGGTGGCCTGACAGATCAACCATTCAAAAAACAACTTGCGTATCCGATCGGCACATTCTCTATCAAACAGGATTACGACTATCAGTATGTTTTCTGCTCACTTGCATTTATCCGGCAGTTACTCGGCAAACCGAATGAAGCTTCATTTATCGAAGCGGATGTCCAATCAGATGCTTCTTCTGATATGATAAAATCAGCGATCATAAAAATCACTGGTGATGCTTTTGTTGTGCAGGATCGATATGAACAAAATGCTGCGCTCTTCAGATTAATGCGGATAGAAAAGTGGTTGAGCTATGCAATTGCGGGTCTGGCACTGGCCATTGTCTCATTCAATCTCATCGGTGCACTGTGGATGATTGTGCTGGACAAGAAGCAGGACATCTCGATCCTAAAGTCTATGGGAGCTACAATGAGACAGGTGCGTGACATGATCCTGATGGAGGGTGCATTAATCTGTATCGTAGGAGTCGGTGGAGGGGTAGTCGCTGCGGTCATTGCCTACATTTTGCAAAAACAATTCGGACTGGTTGGAGTACCAGAGGGATTTGTTGTGGACGCTTATCCGATCGTATTACGGATCTCAGATTTTCTTATCGTCACGGTGACTGTACTTACGATTGGCCTTATGGCATCAATACTGCCGGCGCAGAAAGGAGCACAGATACCAGCTTATTTGCGGGAGGAGTGAAGGGAATTTTCGATTCTCGATTCTCAATTCCCGATTCTCAATTTTAACTGCCGAAGGCATGTCTCAAATTCTTATAAAAACTCCGCCTTACACTCTTCTGCATTACTCATTTTCACATTTATATCTTTGCCGCCGTGGAAGACTGGCAATTAGATTTCGAATGGCTGCGTGTACAACATCACGTAAAAGAGACACTGGGCAGGAAGGAACTCCCGGATCTTCAGGCTGTTCTCTTCCTCATTGGTATTCAGGAACTTGGGGCTGTGAAGCTGAAACTGACCAAAGAAGAGAAACAGGATCTGATGCATATCGCCGTGTGTACATTACTTAGTGCAGATGGATATTATACCTTGCAGGGCCTTGATGGCGATGGCTGGCCACATTTTACCCAGACTCGACCTGTTCCTGAGCAGGGAGTACAGGAACAAGAACGCATGCTCAAAGAAAAAATCATTGAATATTTTAATCTACAACAACATGAAATCACTGCTGAAAATCTTACCAGCTAATACCCTGTTTCTCTTAGCCTTCCTTGTGGCGACAAGTTTCGGAATCATATCCTGCGGGGGCGAAAAAGAACAATACGTCCTGATCGAAACGGACTTCGGAAATATGAAGGTGAAGCTCTATAATGAAACACCACAGCATCGCGACAACTTTGTGAAACTCGTGAAAGAGAAATATTATGATGACCTCCTTTTCCACCGAATCATCAATGGATTTATGATTCAGGGCGGAGATCCGAATTCAAAAAATGCAGCTCCCGGCGCACCATTAGGAGCTGGTGGTCCGGGTTACCAGGTACCGGCTGAAATTGGGAAGCCACATATCAAAGGCGCGCTTGCGGCAGCACGTACTAGTGATGCTGTGAATCCTCAGAAAATGTCTTCCGGATCTCAATTTTACATTGTCCACGGCTCTCTTCAAAATGAAAATGCACTTATTAATATCGCACGTCAGAAAGGCATCACCTATACAGCAGACGATCTTAAGCGATATCAAGAACTTGGCGGAACGCCACAACTCGATAATGATTACACAGTATTCGGAGAAGTCGTAGAAGGTCTTGATGTCATTGATAAGA
The DNA here is from genome assembly GCA_031400515.1 of Bacteroidota bacterium. Lineage (GTDB taxonomy): Bacteria > Bacteroidota > Bacteroidia > Chitinophagales > Saprospiraceae > DATDQA01. The sequence continues at coordinate 4,262 of JANNQA010000063.1, read as the reverse complement.
TTGCCGCAGTGCAGAAAGGGCAGGGAGACAGGCCGGTAGAGGATGTGAAAATGCGAATCAAAATGGCAAATTGATATCTATGAAATTCTTAATTCCGCTACTCATCCTGATTGCAGGTTGCGCTGCACCAAAAGTTGGATTTGATACACCAGACGGACATCTGAAAGCTCCTGCTTCCATACAATTCGATAACACATCGCAAAATGCAGATACTTATATATGGGACTTTGGCGATGGACAGTCCTCTGAAGAAACATCTCCTGCTCATCGCTATACACGGTCCGGCGATTATACTGTGACATTGCGCGCCACAAAAGGAAGCACATCTAAAGAACATCAAAAAACAATTACTGTGACAGCACCAGAAACATGCCTCATTGAAATCCAGACAGAATTCGGAAATATGATTTTGAAATTGTCTGACGAAACTCCACAACATCGGGACAACTTTATCAAGCTCGCTGAAGAAGGATTTTATGATGGACTCTTATTCCATCGTGTGATCAATGGATTTATGATCCAGGGTGGTGACCCGAATTCCCGCAACGCTGCTGCGGGTGCACAACTCGGAGCCGGAGGGCCGAGCTATCAGGTACCGGCCGAGTTTGTCGACGATCTGGTCCATGTGAAAGGTGCGATCGCTGCGGCACGGACGGGTGATGCTGTGAATCCACAGAAAATGTCATCGGGTTCGCAATTCTATATCGTCCATGGAAAGGCAATGACCGAACAGGAATTGACAATGACGGAAAACCGAAAAGGAGTACGATATACAACAGCGCAACGTGAGGCATATCTCAAACACGGTGGAGTACCATTCCTGGATCGCGATTATACTGTGTTTGGACAGGTGATTGAAGGTCTGGATGTGATCGATAAGATTGCAGCTAGTGCTACAGATCGTGGTGACAGGCCAAAGGAAAATATCACTATGAAAGTCGTCGTAATCAAATAATGATATGGCTATTAAAAAACGCTTAGGGATACCCGGTATCGATGTGGGCGCGACTGGAATCAAAGCTGGTTTCGTAGATGTACAGAAAGGCAAGATTATCGGTCCACGGTATAAGATTGGGACACCACAACCAGCGACGCCTCTGGCAATCTCCAATGCCATTGAAGATCTCTGTCGTAAAATGAAGCTCCGCAAAGGAGAGATTGTTGGTTGCGGATTTCCTTCCATTGTCATTAGAGGGATCACGAGAAGTGCTGCAAACATTGACAAGAAGTGGATAAAATTTAATGCGCAGAAATATCTAAGCCGACGCACTGGATATCAAATCGTAATGCTCAATGATGCTGATGCGGCAGGCATGGCCGAATACAAATTTGGTCGGGTGAAAGATCGCAAAGGGACTGTGATCCTGCTCACAATTGGTACCGGTATCGGCTCCGCTGTTTTTGTCGATGGTAAGTTGGTACCAAACACGGAGCTTGGTCATCTCAGGTACCATGATGGTATTGCCGAAGACTATGCATCCAATCGAATCAGGAAAGAAAAACAACTCACCTATAAAGTATGGGGACGTGAGCTAAACGGCTATCTGAAACATATCTGTCACATATTCAGTCCGGATCTGATCATCCTTGGAGGTGGTGTCAGCAAGCACTTTATCACCTTCAAACCATTTCTCGATCCAGGTGTAGAGGTCGTGCCGGCTAAGCTGCGGAATGATGCCGGGATCGTTGGCGCCGCATTGTATGCTCATCAGTTACAGCAACAACAGACAAAGAAGAAGTAGCTAAGTAGCTTGTAAGTGGCTTATAAGTAGCTTGTAAGTAGCTCAGTTCAAATTTTGTGTAATCTCTTCACACGATCATAGTGTATGTATGTATCATAGCAGGCCTGCATTGTGTTTGAAGACGGAGGACTGAAGACTGAGGACTGCAGACTTTTCTTCTCTCACCTTCTCACCTTCTCGCTCTGCTTTCTTGTCATTCCGAGTGTAGCCGAGGAATCACTTTCTTCTATTCCCTCACCTTCTCCCGCTCTACTCTTTCAGTCTCTGCTGTTGTCCGTTCACCCAGATAATAACGAAGCATAGAAGAGATTTCCTTGTCTTCCTTCAATTCGGGCATCATCTGAAAAAGGATGTCGTGCGAGGCAAAACTCTCAAGAAGTACATCGCGCAGGGCGTTCATCGCTTTCGACTGTCGATCGAGTTTGAATAAGCAGACGACTTTGCAATAATCGAGGTCGGGACTTGAGGTTTGGTATTCGGCTTCTTCCAGTACATCCAGCGCTTTTTCATACTCTCCAAGTCCGATCAGAAAGCGCACATGCATATACCAATAGGTATCAAGTTCGGGTCCGATTTCAGTAGCTTTCCGGAAATAGAAATCCGCTTTACCTAGTTCTCCCGATGACTGATAAGCTATTGCCAGTTCAGCATAATATTCTTCGCGGCGATCTTCGAGACCAATTGCCTTGATCAAAGAACTGATCGCGTTTTTGTATTTGCCAAGAGAGTTAAAACATCTTCCGAGATAGTAATACGCTTCGTCACTGTAGGAATCCATTTTCAGGGCTTCTATCAGTGTGCGTTTGCAGTCACGAATGCGACCAGTGTGGAATTCACATTCTGCGAGTTTGACAAATTCCTCACAGTCTCCGCCAAAGTTTTCGATGAGTTCTTTATAAATTTTGAGAGCCTGATCATAACGACCGATCTGAATGCAGAGGTCGGCACAATCGATGTACCCCATTTCAAAATCAGGATTGATGAGAAATGAGTATTCCATTGCTTCTATCGCCTTCACATAATCACCATTGCATGAATAGCCTTGTGCAAGGTTGAACCATGCCAGATAGGAATAGGCATCGCGGTCGAGGAGTTCCTTATGAAATTCGATACTCTCATCGTACTTCTTGGAATTTTCGACACTCCACCATATCCTCTCAAGTGCTTCTTCATTTTGCGGGTCAAGGCGCAACGCAGTGGCGAGGGCATCGAACATTTTATCAAACATCTTTTGGCGTTCAAAGATGAATGCTTCGCACATCGAGATTTCTACAAGATCGGTTCCTACCGAAAACTTCTGTGCAGATTCCAGGATAGCCAACGCAGTATCAAAATGACCAAGCTCACAAAGGACTCTTGCTCTGAGCAGATAGACATCCAGTTCACTCGGTGAAATGATTTCTGCCTGATCGAGATATCGCAAAGCACGTAACGGCTTGCTTGTTGCAAGCAGAAGACGAGCTTTGATGATCAGGAAGTCTGCGCAATAACTGTGAAGACTGATTGCATGATCTACAACATCAAGCGCTCGAGTCACTTCACGTTCATCCTCATAGTAGTTGATCAGTTGGCAGAAGTCTTTTTCAGCGAGGTACATCTGGTCGCCCTGTTGGTTTCTGGCCTCGTACTCTGATACTAATTCATGGGGGGGGTGATTCTTCTTTGTTCTCTGTTCCATGTGTTACTGACTGGGATTACAACACGTTCGGTTAAAAATAACCAAAATACCGGCCAAACATACTACATCTCAGAGGAAATTTCCAAAGAGTTATTTCATCCATGAAGACAAAAACATATCTGAGATGAAGGCTTAGTATCAGTGTAATATGCATGGCTATAAAGCATCACTTAACTCATGCCTCACGGTAACTCATTCTTTGCCATGCAGTAACATATATGTTTGCAATGGCAGTCGTTTGCAGAATTTTCCTGAAAAAAGTTTTCCACATTCCCTTTTATCACAAAAAAATGATTGCAGATCGCCCAATGCTTCAAGAAATTCTAACCCATCACTCATAAAACAGACTCTGATTCTGTTAGCCAAGCATTCTAAACGAACTACAAACTAAGACTGTGGACTGAAGACTTCTTTATTTGGCATCAGTAATACCCAATTGCGGTCTCTTACCACGCACCCCAATGAAATGATTCCACAGCTGATTCAGGTCCCACTGTGCATCATGTGTCGGATAAAACGGAGGACTGAAGATGAGCTTCTTGTTTCCATAGTCCATCTTCACACAAATGATAGGCACTCGTGCTCCCCGTGCGATATAGTAAAAGCCTGATCTGAATTCTGTGACTTTCTTTCGTGTGCCTTCAGGTGCAAGTGAGACTGCAAATTCTTCTTTCTGATTGAATAGAGTTATCACCTGATCTACGAGCTTGGTATGTTTTGATCTGTCTACCGGATAACCTCCAAGCCATCTCAATAGCAGCAAGCCGGGCAATTTTTCGCGGGGCAATTGCCGACTTCAATTTCGCATAGTACTCCCTCTTGAGGTTCAATAAATTTTCTTC
>JANNQA010000043.1:0-63373 GCA_031400515.1 Bacteroidota bacterium | reverse complement strand
TAAACGGGCTTATGAAGAACGTATACTGAAAGAACGGCTCCATCTCACTTACGATAATTTAAAGCCGGCGAACCTGATCAAGAACACTCTCAAAGAAGTGACTTCTTCTGACCAGCAAGACAATATCATCAATACCGTGGCAGCGGTGACTGCAGGATACCTCACCAAACTGCTGTTTCAACGCGTATCACACAGTCCATTCAAAAAACTTATCGCGACGGCGATTCAATTCGGAGTCACAAACGCTATTGTACAAAACCCTAAGGTTGTGAAAGTCGGGGTACTTATCTTGTCCAGGTTGCTCAAGAGTAGATCGGAGAGATCGGAGAGATCAGGTAGTCCGCAGTCTTCAGTCCTCAGTCCTGATCCCTGAGCTCAGTTTACCCTAAGCTAGTCGACCGGGTCGGAAGGGCAAGGCAAAGACGATCGCGAAGTAATTGAGGGGAGAGAAGAAGGCAAAGAAGCCAGGAAAGCGATATAGAATAATCCGGTTTCGGTAAATTCCGGTTGATGCAATAACTTCCATTTTACATTGTCAACATTGCTTGAGCCTGCACTTGCTTGAGCTGCACATTGTCCTATTTTTTTTGTGCTAGGAATATCACTATGACTCCGCAGCTACTCTGCCAGTTAACTCTTCGCAATACTCTAAATGTTGGCGCATTACAGAAAGTGTTCTATTGACCCAGATGACGAATTGCTCATCATAGCCTTTCGCTGCACATTTCTCAAACTTCTCTATCCCGTCTTTGTGCATATCGACCATGATTTCAAGATATTCTTCGTCAAAATTCTCTGCCTCTGTGTTTCGAAGCCTGTTTACTTGTTGTTGGTGCTTATCCAGCATCGTTGTTTGTAGTGACCAACCTTTACTTGCTGCAAGACTCTTAAGCTCATTGGCAGCACTTCGATGATTCAACCTGATAGTTTCTGCAAGCTGAACAATTTCAGTGTTTACAGTCCTGCTCATAGCGATGTCTGCCATATCTACTTCCATCATTCCTTCGCTTATTGCTTCATTGATGAATTCCTGCAATTCTATTGCATCGCTGTTGCCCGGTTGCTCTTGTGTTTTCTGCTGCGGATTTTCCAGCTTGTCCTGATTTCCGGCTTGATTGCCACAAGAAAATGCAAGTAAAAGTGATAGCAGAATTGCCGAATTGAAAAAAACTGTGATTTTCATAACAAGTAATGATTTTAGTGACTAATGGTTTGCGGGTGAGCAAACAGCATATCCTTTCCGAAGAAGGAGCAACATTTGGCTGACCATCCTATCAACAAGTTTACGTGTATTGATGGCGCCTAGGATAGACAAACGTTAGGAGTTGGCTGGATGTTATGTGAGACCGGATAAAATTTCATCCAATTTTTAACGGTGCTATTAAGAAGTTGCGGTATTTACAGGAATACACAGGTGACGTGAATCAATTTTCTTACCGCGAATTAGGTACATAATCACTGACTCATCTTTAACTTAGCCTGTATGAAACAATCTATAGATATCTCGCGTTGCGCCCAGAGTATCAGGCCTTACTTAGACACCCAGTGATGAAATCAATATTCTTGTTCTGTCTTATAATATGGACGAGTGTATTGTGTAATGCCCAGGCAAAGACGGACAGCCTGTTGCATGATATTTTGACCTCTGATGAAAGAAGCGTTCTTCAGGATGTGCTGCACAACAAAGATTCGTTTCGTGTACAAATCATTTATACCCAAATCAATCGCGATAGACACAATAAGCCTTCTTTTCAACACTTCTTCTTCAACTTTGATACAAACCTTTACTTCAATCCGGCTTCTACAGTTAAGCTGCCACTTGCGCTACTATCATTGGAAAAACTCAATCAGCTTGCTTTACATGGCGTGGATAAATACACTTCGGTTCAGATAGACAGCAACTATTTCTGGCAAACTACAGATCATACAGACACAACTGCTCAAAATAGGTTGCCTTCCATTGCACACTATATCAGGAAAGCATTTTTAGTGAGCGACAATGATGCGTACAACAGGATGTATCAGTTTGCAGGACAACAGGAAATCAACAGGAATCTCCGTGCAAAGGGCTATCACGGTACCCGCATCACGAGACAATTCCTTGGCTTGACACCGGAGCAAAACCGCCATACAAATAGCATGCGTTTTCTCAAAGACGATGGCACCGTCGTGTATTATCAACAGCCCGTATTTAATCCGGACACCTTCCGTTTCGATAAGGTGATCAAAATCGGAAAGGCACACTACAATAGAGATGACAGTTTGATCCTTGAGCCCATTGATTTTACACGTGTAAATAATCTTCCCCTCGATGAACTTCAGCAAATGCTGCAGTCGGTTATGTTTCCAGAGTCAGTACCTGAAACACAACGATTTAATCTGAGCAAAAGAGACTACAGGTTTCTGTATCAATACCTTTCACAGTATCCATCAGAAACCAACTACCCAAAGTATGACAGTGCCGAGTACTATGACAGCTACGTGAAATTCTTTTTCAGGGAGGGCAGCCATCACATGCCGCAGAATGTCCGCGTGTTCAACAAAGTGGGATGGGCGTATGGGTTCCTCATCGATGCATCGTACGTTGCAGATTTTCAAAACAATATTGAATTCATGCTTGCAGCAACTGTCTATGTAAACAGTGATGGTATTCTGAATGATGATCAGTATGAGTATGAAACCCAAGGATGGCCATTTATGTACGAACTGGGACAAACCGTCTATCACTATGAACTCGCGCGTACACGGAAATATAAACCCAATCTCAAACAGTTTAGAATGCGTTATGAACACAGAGATTCGAAGGATACGAGACCTACAATAAAAAATGTAGACAACTAAAGCGAACAGCCGTACACGAGCCAACGGTTTTTATCTCACCAAAAGAAATATCACTAAATATTTGCGTAACCGAAATGTTACACATATATTTGTAACCGATTAGTTACACAACCAATCAATATCATCATGAGAAGAGATGTCTTTCAGGCTATCGCAGATCCAACACGCAGAGAGATCATCAATCTAATCGCACACAAGTCGTTGAATTTGAACTCCGTAGCAGAGAATTTTCAAGTCAGCCGTCCTGCGATCTCAAAACATATCAAGATCCTCACGGAATGCGGTCTCATTGAAATAAAGCAATCAGGACGAGAGCGTTTTTGCGAAGCCCGCCTGGAAAAGCTGCATGAAGTTTCCGACTGGGTCGAACAATACCGCAAGATGTGGGAGGCACGTCTCGACGCTCTGGACAATTATCTCCGCGCGCTCCAAACAGCAACTAAACAACAATCATCAGCAAAATCAAAAAAACATGGCAAACGTAAATGAGCTAAAACAAGCTACTGCAACACGAGATGTTTTAATCACTCGCATCTTTGATGCTCCACGAAAACTCGTATGGCAGGCATGGACTGAACCTGAACATGTCATGCGCTGGTGGGGACCAAAAGACTTTACTTCTCCGGTATGCAAAATTGACCTGCGCATCGGTGGTCAATATCATTTTTGCATGCGCGATCAGAATGGTCAGGACTATTGGAGCAAAGGCGTCTATCTCGAAATCATTCCGATGACAAAGATCATGGCTACTGATTCTTTTTCAGATGCAGAAGGTAATACGATCCCTGCTTCGCAATACGGTTTGCCTGAAGATTGGCCAAATGAATTGCTTGTGACAATGACCTTTGAAGATTTGGACGGCAAGACCAAACTCACGATTCGTCATCAAGGTATTCCAGATGGGCAGATGAAAGAAATGACCTCTGCAGGATGGAATGAGTCATTAGATAAGTTGGCAGATATGCTGCGCTAAGACAAAGGAATCCATTACCCCGAAACATTAGCTCGGGGTAACGCACGCTTGAAATTTTTGTCGGGATTAGTCCAAGTAGGATAAGAAATTCTTTACCCCGAGACTTTAGCTTGGGGTTAAGGCACACTTGAAATTTTTGTCGGGCTTTAGCCCAAAGTAGGATAAGAAATTCATTACCCCGAGACTTTAGCTCGGGGGTAAGGCACATTTGAAATTTTTGTCGGGCTTTAGCCCAATTAATTCTAAACCAGATATGACAAATACGATATCATCCACCACTGATCGAGAACTTTTCTTCATGCGTATATTGAGCGCGCCGCGCGAACTGGTCTTTCGACGCATGGACGAGACCGGAACATGTTGCACATTGGTGGGGACCAAATGGCTTTACTCTGACTACACATGAAATGGAAGTCAAACCCGGCGGGGTATGGCGCTTCATCATGCATGGCCCAGATGGCACTGACTACAAAAACAAAATTGTTTTCACAAAGGTGGTGAAGCCCGAACGCCTGGAGTATAAACACGCTGGTGAAGACGACACAGAAGATGTGAGTTTTTCCGCGACAATTCTCTTCGAAGCACAAGGAAATCAAACAAAGCTAACCCTGCACATGCTGTTTCCATCCGCGGAAGAATTGCAACGTGTTGCACGTGAGTACGGAGCAATAGAAGGAGCTGAACAACACCTCGCAAGGTTGGAGAGATATCTGGAGATAATTGAAACCGGTCGTTGAGTCTTCAGTCCGCAGTCCGCAGTCCGCAAACGAGTCAGGACAGTCTTCAATTATAATTATTCATTTTCATTATTTTCTCATTTCATCATTTATTCATTTCATCATTTATTTACTTCTCATGGCAACACAAATTTTCGTCAATCTCCCTGTCAAAGACCTCAATGCATCGATTGGATTTTTCACGAAGCTGGGTTTTACATTCAATCAGCAGTTTACCGATGAGAATGCAACCTGCATGATCATCGGAGAGAACATCTATGCTATGCTCCTCGTTGAAAAGTTCTTTAAGACGTTCACCGAAAAATCCATTGCGGACACACAGACTTCACAAGAAGTGATTCTTGCGATTTCCGTCGCTAGCAGAAGCGAAGTAGACCAAATGATTGAGAACGCGGTCTCTGCCGGGGGCATAGAGCCTCATCCTGCAAAGGATCATGGCTGGATGTACTATCGTGATTTTGAAGATCTCGACGGCCATCATTGGGAGGTCCTGCATATGGATGAGACGCAGGTGCCGGGGTGAAGACGGGGTACGGGGTATGTGTTACGGGGTACGTGTTACGAGATACGTGCTGCGAGGTGCGGGGCAACCCTCGTGGCATCCTTAAGACCCACGAGCGTTTTGAGGGTGGCGTGACATACGTATGTTTAAAGTCGCTGACACTCGTTCCAAAGGAATCCCTTTGAAACGCGCGTTTAGATGTGAGTTGCGTGGCACTTTGAAAATGCTGATGCTCGTAAGTTCTGCGAACGTTCCGAGGTCAGAAGTGGGGATGTTGACGCTCGCGGGTCTTCGGGACGCCGCGAGGTCGAGTTGACATTTTCTTTTTGATTGATTATCCCTCATCTTCACCCCAAACAAAAACGCACTACTATGTCTGCTTACATTATCGTCGACGTCACCATCACGGATCCGGAGTCCTATGAAGAATACAAAACATACACCCCTGCTTCGATCGCCGCTTTTGGTGGAAAATTTGTTGTCCGCGGTGGCTCAGTCGAAACACTTGAAGGAGATTGGCAACCCGGAAGAATTGTCATTCTTGAATTTCCGACAGTTGAGATCGCCAAAGAATGGTGGAATTCAGAAATGTACGCTCCGGCGAGAGCAATCAGGTATCGGGCTGCTGAGAGCAAGATGATCGTAGTGCAGGGTGTATGAATCACTCTCAGAGATGCACCCCTTCCTCTCTTTCATTACCTTTCCCGCTACTAACACAGAATGTGTCACTAATTCTCAAATGATTCTTATCGCATTCATATAGGATTACTCAAACAACACCAATGCAAGTACAAGAAGAAGGACTCAAACGTGAGATCAGTCTCTGGGGCTTCTGCGCAAACATGATCAACATCGTAGTCGGAGCAGGCATTTTTGTACTTCCTGCAATCATTGCTGAAGGACTTGGCGCATCCGCTATTCTTGCCTATCTCTCTTGTGGATTCCTGGTGATTACGATTGCCCTGTGTTTGGCAGAAGTGGGTAGTAGTGTGACCCAGTCCGGAGGGGTATACTCTTATATCGAAGTAGCGTTTGGCAAGTTTGCTGGCTTTCTGGCCACGAATCTCTTTGTGATCGGCGCATGTATTACCGCAGATGCCGCTGTGGCGAATGCACTTGCCGACTCACTGGCATTCGTTCTACCAATTTTCAAAAATCAATGGGTGAGATCCATCTTCTTTGTCATTCTTTTCTCCGGACTTGCCTGGCTGAACATTCGTGGTGTCAAAGAAGGTATCGGCATGGTGAAACTTACCACCGTCGCCAAGCTTACACCATTGCTTCTTTTAATCATTATCGGACTACCGCAAGTCACAGCAGAGAATCTGGCATGGACCTTTACTCCAACATTTAAAGAGATCGGAGCGGCTGCACTTGTCCTCTTCTTTGCGTTTCAGGGAGTTGAAACGGGATTGAATGTCGGAGGTGAAGTCAAGTCACCGCAGAAAACAATACCTCGCGGGATCTTTATCAGTGTCCTTTGTATTCTGGTATTGTATATACTGATTCAAATCACTGCCCAGGGCATCCTTGGATCTGAATTACCCGGTTTTAAAGAAGCGCCTCTGGCAGAAACTGCCAAGCGGCTCTTTGGTGCAGCGGGTGTTACAATCATCATCGTTGGTGCCGCTATCTCCATTTTTGGTTTGCTGACCGGCGAGATCCTGAATATCCCGCGTGTAGTATTCAGAGCTTCATTGGATGGCGTTATTCCCCCAAAAGCACTTTCTAAAGTTCATAGCAAATATTTCACTCCGTATATCGCAATTATCGTATACACAGCACTCGATATCCTTTTTGCAGTGACTGGTGAGTTCAAACAACTGGCTATTCTTTCAAGCGCATCGATACTCCTCATCTACCTCGGAGTTGCTTTGTCGGTCATAAAACGTAGAATTAATAAGGAGGCTCTACCGGGTTCATTCAGAATACCTGGCGGCTATCTTGTTCCTGTCCTTGCTATTCTCACCGTCCTTTGGCTCTTGTTCAGTCTGACCCAAAAAGAACAGATTGGAGGCCTCATTTTTATTGCTGTGTTGACCGTCTTGTATTTTGTCATAGATTTCGTCAGAAAAAAGGAGAGCAAATAACAATTTATAAGGGCTCAGAGTAGTTGGACATTTGCAGCAATGATCGTCATGATTTCAACCAAGCGCAGATGCGATGTATATCTGACAAGCGTTTCGTTGCTTAATCTTCGACTCGCCCCAAAATGCAGATCGGCATGGAGAAGTATTATCCATTCTGACTAACTTCATACTTCAATAAAAGATTGACTGGATATGAACAAGACATCAATTTCACTCTGCCTCTTCTTGTCATTGACAATGTTCTCATGCAACAAGAAGATCAAAACAGAACTTGAGGCAAAAAATGAACAGGTCGAACAACTTGAAAAACAAGTCGAGAATCTTCAATCCACGACTGGTAGTTTGTTGGACCGAATGGCGGATCTCTCAGTCATCAGTAAGGACGGTTCAGAGAGCATCAAGCAATCACTCGAGACACTGAGCCGGCAGTATGGCTTTATCCAGGATCTCACACAAAAGATTCAATCTAAAGACTCAGTGAACCTGGCCCTTGTCATGAACCTGAAACAATCGCTCACGGATATCAACGATGAGGATATACAGATCGAAATTCGTGAAGGCGTTGTACACGTGTCGATATCGGATAAGCTATTGTTCAGTTCCGGAAGTAATCGACTCAGCAGGAATGCAACAAATGTCCTCGGCAAACTTGCACGCGTCATCAATGAACATCAGGAGCTCAATGTCGTCGTTGAAGGACACACAGACAATGTCCCGATGACTGGTAGTTGCATGGCAGATAATTGGGATCTCAGCGTACTCCGTGCAACTTCAGTAGTGCGTGCACTTACCACACAATATTCAGTACCGGCGGAACGACTCACTGCTTCCGGACGCTCTGAGTTTGTCCCAAAACAAGACAATGGAACAACTGACGGTCGCAGTGCAAACAGGCGTACGGAGATTATCATTGCACCAAGATTAGATCAGTTTTTCAAGATGCTCGAGCCACAGACTGTGGATAATTAGGTGAACGGCGATGAATTCGCGATTTTCGATTCTCAATTCTCTATTCTCGTCACATCTTGGTGTGGGCTTACTCCTTCAATCGAGAATCGAGAATTGTTAATTGAGAATTGTCCCAAGCTGACAACAATCATGCATTTCTGTGATGACGATCACACAACTTACATTGTGAATGCAGTTACTTGCATGTCTTAACTACAAGCCATGTTTAATTACGAAATAGACCTTCAGTGGACCGGCAACAGAAAAGGAATGCTTCATTCACCTGTATTGCCACAAAATATCGAGGTAGCCACACCTCCAGAATTCAAAAGTGGAATGCCTGGTATCTGGTCACCAGAACATTTGTTTGTTGCCGCCGTCAACAGTTGTCTGATGACGACATTTCTTGCGATTGCCGAGAATTCGAAATTGGAATTCACACATTTCGAAAGCAATGCCGTTGGGAAAGTGGACAAAGTCGATGGCAAATACCAGGTAACCGAAATTATTCTGAAGCCCATCGTGAGTATTCCTTACGGACAAACCAAGGAGAAGGCTTTACGTATCCTGGAGATGAGTGAAAAAGCCTGCCTGATTTCCAGCTCGATTAAAACGCAAGTGCTTCTGGAGCCGCAGGTCGTTATCGAGAATCTTATTACAGCGTAATTAGATCAAATCCCATATACTTTTCATCAGACTGAATCGCGGTCTTACGGAGTTTTTTTTACAAATTCTGATTGTTCCGCTAGCTTGCGGGCACATTCAGAACGATGTCACAATTCAATTTTGCAGAGGAATATATCCTCGAAGACGAGGTCGCATTGCTAAGACCATTAAGGCTCGATGATTTTGAATCCCTACTTCCATTTTCCATCAATGAGCCAGAGATCTGGAAGTATTCGCTTGTACAGGCAGGTGGACAGGAGAACTTGAGAAACTACGTGAACCTTGCTGTGAAAGCCAGAGAGGACGTTAAGGAATATCCTTTTATTGTCTTTGATAAGCGAACATCTACGTACGCCGGCAGCACAAGATTTTATGATATTCAGATCCCAAGTCTGACCATGCAATTGGGTTATACATGGTACGGAAAACAATTTCAGGGTACCGGACTCAATAAACACTGCAAATATCTCCTCCTGGAATTTGCTTTTGAAAAATTACAATTGGAACGCGTGGAATTCAGAGCCGATAATGAAAACCAAAGAAGTATCTATGCGATGAAGAGTATCGGCTGTACAGTTGAGGGCGTGTTGAGAAGTAATGGCTTCAAGCCGGACGGCACGCGAAGGGACAGCATTGTACTCAGTATCCTGAAAGATGAATGGACCGACAGGGTAAAACAACTCTTGCGAGCAAAACTTGAAAGGTGAGTGTAATCTGAAAAGGCTTTAACCAAGCTATTATCATTTGTCGCAAAATGCTATTTCGTTGATCCCTCCCTCCCTTCTTCAAAAGGGAGGGGAAGGGGTGAGTTCTTAAAATCAGTGGTACGAAATAGCATTTTGCTGATCCGTTCAACTTGAAATAATTCGGATAAGTCAATGACTTTCTGAGTAGACTCAAAGGTAAAAAGCAGCGTCATTGCAAATACGGTGAAAATGGAATGAGATAGAGGAGCAAGACCCTGTAGCTTGGATTATCTTGCAGGCCTGGTTTAGTGAGAGCATCTATAAAGCATATCCTATGAAATTTGGTAACAATAACTCAACAAACATGAAATCGACTCCGGTTTTCACCCTGCTTTTGTTCCTTTTCGTGGCTTCATGCCAACCCGCTTCTAATGAGCAAACGGAAGTAAAAGTGGAGGCACCGGTTCCCCAGGCTACCACTGGAAGACTCTGTTTTGCGTATGATCATGATGACAATCTCATCGGCCTTACACTCATGATGACAGGGAATAACTTCACAGGACAACTGGCTTACGCATATCGTGAAAAGGACAGAAATGCGGGTACCGTCGCGGGATATATGAGTGGTGACACGCTGATTGCTGATTACACCTTTTCGTCAGAAGGGAGAAAATCCGTACGTGAAATTATTTTTCTCAAACGCGCAGATACACTTGTTGAAGGGTTTGGCGATGTCGAAGAACGCGATGGAAAAATGGTCTTCAAGAACAGATCGACGTTGAAGTTTGATGGCGCTATGCCATTGAAAGCGATACCGTGTTTTAAATAAAGTACCGTCACTACGCACATCGGCTGGTCATTTGAGGAACAGGATAAGATCACCTGTTTTCGAAAGCCATCACAGTTGCGGGCATAATCCATTGAGATACCATAACACTTCACATGAAACCAGATATTACAAACCATGAGGACATCATACTCCTGATCGATCACTTTTACAACAAAGTCCTTAATAATGAGACCCTCGCGTATATCTTCAATGATATCGCAAAAGTCAATTGGGAGCAACACCTGCCGGTGATGTATGGGTTTTGGTCTTCGTTGCTGCTCAATGAACAATCCTATGTCGGCAATCCGATGCTGAAGCATATCGCACTCAGCAAGATCACGCCATTGACTGAGAAAGAATTTACTGCCTGGCTGACATTATTCAGGGAAGCCGTCGACGAATTATTCGAAGGCGATGTTGCGCAAGAAGCGAAATCGCGTGCAGAGCAGATAGCCGGATTAATGCAGTATAAGATTCAGGCTACGAATTGAATGACGATATGTTTAGTATTTAGTGTTTAGTGTTTAGTGTTTATCTAAAGGATTAGTACCGTATTAAAAAATCCTTTGCGAAGTTTGCAACTTCGCCTTGCATGATGCCACTGCAGTATAACGTACCCCCTATCGAAGCTTGCAGCTTCGCCGAGACGATATTGACTTAGCGCTGGAAGTTGCAAACTTCAAAACAGCTTTCAATTAGTGCGTAGTTTCAAACTTCGCACAAGGTTGTTGATGAATATCACATGATGAATCGAAGAGTGAGAACCTTCAGGCGTTCAATTGTTATCCTAAGTCTACATTCTTATATATTACTTTAGCGTGCAAATCCAGTATTATGCGTATGGCCGAAAGATTACTTTGTTGTTCTCTGATAGTTTTATTGCTATGCTCGTGCAAGCAGTCTTCTTCAAATCAAGAACACTCAGACTACTACAGTGAGCAACACCGCCCTGAATTTCATTTCTCTCCTGAAATTGGATGGATGAATGACCCGAATGGTCTCGTCTATTTTGAAGGTGAGTATCATTTGTTCTATCAATATTATCCTGATAGTACCGTATGGGGGCCAATGCATTGGGGCCATACTGTGAGCACTGATCTTGTTCATTGGATGCATTTACCTGTTGCACTGTATCCCGATTCACTCGGCTATATTTTCTCCGGGAGCGCAGTTGTGGATAAAGACAATACCAGCGGGTTTGGTAGCCAAGGCCAGATTCCATTAGTCGCCATCTTCACGCATCATGATCCGGCAAAAGCCAAAGCTGAACGTATCGATGTAGAAACACAATCGATTGCGTACAGTCTTGATAAAGGTCGGATCTGGACGAAGTATGCCGCCAATCCTGTTGTGAAGAATCCAGGTATCCGCAATTTCCGCGATCCGAAAGTCTTATGGCATGAAGAGAGCAAACATTGGATCATGCCAATTGCAGCACATGATCATCTGGAATTCTATCATTCTCCAAATCTGAAAGAATGGACGAAGACTGGTGAATTTGGTCAGTCTCATGGAGCACATGGCGGCGTGTGGGAATGCCCTGACATATTTCCATTGAGGGCGAGTAATGGTGCTGAAAAATGGGTGCTCATACAAAACATGGATCGCGGTGCTGTGAATGGTGGTTCAGGTGCGCAATACTTTGTCGGGTATTTTGATGGCACGACATTTATCAATGACAATCCGCCGGAGTTACAGCTCTGGCTTGATTATGGGGCAGACAATTATGCCGGAGTCACATGGTTCAATGCTCCTAAGGATCGCCGCATTTTTATAAGCTGGATGTCACAGTGGTTTGATTATGCTCAAAAAGTCCCCACACATCCTTGGCGTAGCGCGATGACTGTGCCGCGTGAACTATCGTTGAAAGAAACAAATGCAGGACTCAGACTTTTCCAGCTTCCCGTTGAAGAACTTACTGGCTTGCGTAGCGATACAATGACCATTGTAAAGCAGGAGATCAGAGATTCTGTTACAATTCGTGAAGCCACTACCTTATTGGAACTCGAACTGGAGTTTGATCTCTCATCATCGACAGCGACTGACTTTGGTTTTGTCTTGAAAAACAAGCTAGGTGAACAAGTTATCATTGGCTATCATAGGATAGACAGTACATTCTACATTGATCGTACAAAATCTGGCAAGTCATCCTTCTCTGACAAATTTGCAAGAGTCGATTCGACACCTTATTCAGCTCACAGCACGATGAAGATCAGGGCGTTTGTCGATGTCGCATCAGTAGAAGTTTTCGTCGACGATGGCCGTCTTGCGATGACCGAGATCTTCTTTCCGAATGAGGATTTTACAATTACTCAGATTTTCAGCAATGGTGGTTCTGTGAATCTACAAGCAGGAAGAATCTACGCGTTGGAGTCGATCTGGAAACAGAGAATGAATTAATAATTCAAACCTTGGCGAAGTTTGAAACTTCCCCTTGTATAATGTCACTGTACAATAATGCACACGCTAGCGAAGCTTATAGCTTGGCCATGACGATAAAGTATTTGCTCTGGCAGTTCAATACTTCAAATCATGCTTTGGTCTGTGCGAAGTTGTGCCAAAGGCATTCCTTCGGGACAAACTTTGCACAAGGTGAGTAAGAGTTGTCAATGATTTCTGTCAGCATCCTGTGTCGTCCTAAATTGGCTATAACGTTTGTGTTTGCGCAGTGGTGGCTTATCGAAGCCGCGTCCTGTCCCCGTGAACAAATGTTATAAAATAAATGTACTTAATACCTTGATGTTGCGCAAACATTTTGCTGGTGGCTGCCGCTATTGTTTTAAGTATTTTAGTAAAGACATTTTGATCGCAATTAATTTTTTAAATATTTTTGAGATTCAAGCAAAATTTCTTTGTATAAAGTTGACCTGTCATTTTCGTTAAAAGGTCCAGGTATTGAATGAACCATACCTTTCATTTCTTTATGAATTGTAGGAACTTTTGCCTTTTTAAGTTTTTTAGCAAAATCCTCTCCTGTATCTTTTAATGGGTCAAACTCACAAGTAATAATATAGGCAGGTGGTAAATTTGATAAACTATCTGAATAAAATGGGAATGCAAATGGGTTAGCTCGGTCAGCTTCATTTGGAGTATAGCTTTCTAGTGCATATTGCATTTCGGGTTCTTCTAAATAGTACCCCTGTTTCAATTTTTGATAAGCAGCTGTTTTGAAAGGAGCGTAGCTTGCCGGGCATTCCAAAATTTGATATTTAATACTAGTCAAATTC
Source organism: Bacteroidota bacterium (assembly GCA_031400515.1). Taxonomy (GTDB): domain Bacteria; phylum Bacteroidota; class Bacteroidia; order Chitinophagales; family Saprospiraceae; genus DATDQA01. Next base: position 49,874 of record JANNQA010000043.1, on the reverse strand, counting down.
TGTTGTTTCGCCCTTATCGCTACAATAGATGCAAAAGTGGCTCCAGCGCTTTCACCTGCGACAACTATTTATTCGGGTTTCCGTCCCATTTTTCAATATTTGAAATCGTCCATAGAAATGCAGCATAACAATCATTGTTTGGAATTGGGTAGGGATGTTAAGGTGCAACCCTATAATCGACTGCTACTACAATAGCATTATATAATCTAGACAACCGTGATGCGTAAGATACAGATAGGTTTGTCCAAGGCAACACGAATGCTCCTCCATGAAAATAGACCACAATTGGGCTATCTTGATTAAAGTTCTTTGACCTAAAAATATATGTTGTCAGACTATCCTTTGTTATTTTAAGTGTATCTACGCTTATCCCTTCCAAATTAATTGGCATTGCATCTATAAAATGACTTCGTTCTAATATGGTCATTTTTTTTAGTCTTTCAGCTACATCATCAGTAGCAGCTAATTTTAAAAATACAGCTTGTCCCCAATTTAAACGTCCATGTGGAGTAAATGTCAGATAGTAAATATACCCAACAACACCAATGATAGTGACCAGAGCGATAAGTGAAATGTATTTTATTGTTTTCATTATTAGGTTCAATTTATGAGCAAAACTAATTTTATTATTATGAAGTGTGGTCAGAGGTTGCCACCAACGGTCAGGTATTGCTGCAGGTGGGATATTTTATAGCATCCAGCCCGGAACCGATGCCCAATTGAAAATATCAAGTTGAAGTTAATGGAACCTCTAAAAACTGTTTATTTGGCACTTCACCCCTACCCCTGAAGGGGAATAAATGAGTATCTAGGCTCCCTTTCCGCGAGCGCTGAAGGTACTCTGCGGACTGCGTCCGACAAAGGCAACTACGTCCGCCGACGGCGGAGGCGCTACTAGGGCGGGGGGTAAATTGTAAAAGCCGGTTTTTAGAGGTTCCCTTAACAACAAAAAGCCAAATAGATATTCGTCTGCCGGAACTAAAGTACAGCGATGCAAACAGCCTAAGTTTCAACGTCCAGCCCCACTTGCAGCAATACCAATGTTGTACGCAGCCTTTTCTATCTAATTCTATTTAAAACTATTCTAGAGCTGTCTGTTTGAATAATAAAGCTCTTGCCTTTAAGTTGATATTTGCCCTTTATGTAAGTAATCCTTTTAGTGCTGTCAGGTTGAAGATAGGCTTCAGAATTTGTATCGATATTTTCTCTGTAGTTTTGATATGCTTTTGTAGAACACTTTAAGAACAAAGTATCATTTTTAAAGGAATAATTACCCCAAATAATTTCTTTGTTGTCGTAAAATGAATTGATGATGAAAAAATTGTTACTTTCAAAATTAAATCTGTGCAAGATTGATGTAGTGTCTGCATTCTTCCACGTTCCATAAAATCCGTCTTCATTCATATACTTGGTCTTTAAAAAGGAAAGGCCGTAAAAGATGCCAATGAAAGCAATAGGGATATAAACCCACTTGATTTTGCTAATTTTATTTACCCAGTTTGGTCGGTCTTTGTCTTGGTATAAGGGTGGTTCTATAACAAAGTATTTATAAAAAAGTGGAAATTCTGAGAAGAAAATGAAAAGAGCCATAATCGTCAATAAAGTTGCCATTCCCTTTGCTCCATCAATGTCATAGGCAAAATCCATCACTACAATATTGACCATAAAAGAGAGAAACAATACAATGCCAAGTCTTGTTGTCTTTCTAAATAATAAAAGCAGTGAACTTGCTATTTGCGATGCAAAAATAAAAACTCCATACCAAAATGAGTACCCATAATAATACCAGGTTAATTCAAACCCGTTTAGCAATCCAATTGGTTTGTCGTAAGTACTTGGTGAGGACGTAAACTGTGTCCCTAATATTTTTGCAAAAGCATAAGAAAGTATCATTGTCGCCAAAAAATAACGGCAGAATGTATGCAAATAAAAATGAACTTTTTTTAAATTCATAAGTTTAGTTTTAGTAGTCAGTCAAGGTTGCGTACAACACGTAAATATACGCAACACCTCCGCAAAAAAACACCTCAAAATGAACCATTTAGTCTGACGCTTTTCGAAATATCCTTTGCGTATATCCAGTCTTGCGCTTATGAAATATCCCTTGCCTAAAGTCGACTTGATAATGAATCGTAATCCTTCCCTTCGCCAATTTCCACGGGTTTTAACCCGTGGTCACTTCAACCAACCAAGCCTCTTCAAAATCCTGTTGATCAAAAATGACGCGAACGTAGCACCCGCCACTACAATAATATCTGCCCACATCATTGGACCCAGATACAACGCTTCCCTCACTTGTGGAATGCTATATGCGACACCAATCACACTTGCCGTGATCAGGAGCGACCACCACACGTATTTATTCCCAAACTCTTCACCACGGAAGAAGCGTCTCCCTTCACTCATATTAAATACGTGCAACAATTGAGCACCGATCAATGACAGGAAGAGAATGTTATTCGAAATGCGTGGCTCCCAGACATCACCAGGATCTATAAGTACGTGATGCATCCAGACACCAACGAGTGTGCAGATGGCCATCACACCGGCATACACCCAGATGGTGACCCACTTTTGACCACTGATGATGGGTTCATCAGGGTTTCTTGGTTTCTGTTTCATCACCTCATCACTTCCGCTACTCATCCCTAGTGCAAGTGCCGGTAACACATCGGAGACAAGATTGATAAACAAGATCTGCAAAGGAAACAACTGAAAGTGCAGACCGAGTAATGCAGCAGTCGCGACGACCATCAGCTCGCTCAGATTGCTTGAAAGAAGATAGACGACAAACTTCCGGATGTTCTCAAAAATGATCCTTCCTTGTTTGATCGCACGGACGATAGAGGTGAAGGCATCATCTTTCAACACCATGTCCGCAACTTCCTGCGAGACCTGACTTCCACGAATGCCCATTGCGATACCGATGTCAGCCTTCTTCAATGCAGGTGCATCATTGACTCCATCGCCAGTCATTGCCACGATATGGCCTTCATCCTGAAGTACAGTCACGAGATCCAGCTTTTGTCCCGGACTTACACGTGCGAAGATGCGGGCATGCAGCCATTTCTTTCGGTCTTCAGCAGTGAGTTGTTCCACAGATTTCATTTCCTTTCCAAGGATAATTTCATCGTGTGCCGCATCGATCAATCCTAATGCACTTGCAATTGTCTTTGCTGTAGCAGGATGATCCCCTGTGATCATTTTCACTTCGATTCCTGCGTTCTGACATTCACCAAGCGCTTCTTTCATACCGGCTATTGGCGGATCGAGAAATCCGATCATGCCGGTAAATACAAGATCATCCGGTGTGAGATACATGTGGTCATCATCCTTCCATGCAAAACCCAGCATCCTCAAACCTTTTGCCGCGAGGGTTTCGCTTTGATCAATCCAATGTTTGTGCACTGCACTATCCAAGGCTTCTACCCGTCCATCACGACTGATGTGCGTACAATGACTTAAGATTTCTTCCATCGCTCCTTTTGCTGCCACCCAAATTCGGTTTCCACTGCGATGTCTTGTCACCATCATTTTGGTTTCCGACGTAAAAGGTATCTGACCTTCCATGCGATGTGTCTTTCTCAATGCTTCGATGTCCATTCCCGCAGCAACTGCAAATCGCAAAAGCCCCGTTTCGAGTGGATCGCCAATCATGGTATGAGCATCCCCTGTAGTAGAATATTCTGCTGTGCTGCAGAGGACAGCGACCTCCAACAGTCGTATAAAATCAGCGGATTGCATGTGCTCTTCACCAGAGCGATAAGTCAGGACACCCTGATCTTCTTCATTGGCGATTTCGACAATACCGCTCTGACAGGCGATGGTACTTACCTCGATACGGTTCTGTGTCAGTGTGCCGGTTTTATCAGTACAAATAATGTCGGTCCCACCAAGAGTCTCAACTGCCGAAAGTTTCTTGACGATCGCTTTGTACTTGGCCATTTTTATCATGCCCCGTGCAAGGGCAAGCGTGGCAACAATCGGTAGTCCTTCCGGAATCGCAGCCACAGCCAGGGCAATCGCAGTCTTAATCAATTCAAGAAAATCAAACTGCCGAAACACACCTACGAGAACTACGGCAGCGAGGAGGCCAACTGTGACCCAAATCAATTTGCGACTCAAGGCTTCAAGTTTTTTCTCCAGCGGTGTTGCTGCCTGATGAGCTCCCTGCACCATGCTTGCAATCTTGCCGATTTCCGTTTTCATTCCGGTAGCTTGTACGACAGCATAACCATTCCCGCGGGTAATAAATGTTCCCTTGAACAACATATCGATGCGATCAGGAAGCGGAGTATCTGCCGGCATCGGTTCGTTTTTCTTACTTACAGGAAGTGATTCACCGGTAAGCGCTGCTTCTTCGGCTTGCAATTCAGATGATTCAATGATCTGGGCATCAGCGGCGATCATATCACCCGCTTCTACATAAAGAGCATCACCTGGCACGATTTCATCGGACGGAACTTCTACTGTCCTCTGATCCCGAACCACCTTCGCAGGTAATGATATCATATCTTTCAATGCATGCATTGAGCGCACTGCCTGCAGTTCCATCCAGAATCCGATGAGGATATTAATGAGGAGTACAATGACGATAGCGGAGCCATCGAGCCATTCCCCAAATACAAACGACAATGAAGCTGCCAAGCCAAGCAACAACATCATTGGGCTTTTGAACTGATGGAGCAGAATGATCAATGTGCTTCGTTGCTTTTGGGCAATGAGCGCATTGGGCCCAAAGGTTTTTAGACGTATCGCTGCTTCTTCAGAAGAGAGTCCGCGGGCAACTGTGACTGGCTTATTGTCTTCAGGAGGTTGATGCATGGTGTGACAAAGGTAATGCCAACATGTCAACAGTCGGTAATTGAACAGTCAATAGATGGCTATACACTGCGAAGTTATTTCCCCTTAGGGAAACATTTCATACCTTGCCCCCTTAACCAACGACCCACATGGAACCGAGATTTGATGTATTGTGGATGGATGAAGCTGTGCGGTTTTTAGATTCGCTGGATGAAAAGACAAGAAACAAAGTGATTTACAATGTTCAGAAGGTTCGAAGAATGAACGATGCGGAACTGTTCAAAAAATTAAATCAGCATGTGTGGGAATTTCGGACTGAGTATAAAGGAAATCAAATTCGACTGTTGGCCTTTTGGGATGAAACCAGAACTTCATGTGTCATCGGAACACATGGATTTTACAAGAAGACACAAAAGACACCACTTAACGAGATTGAAAAAGCAGAACGTCTAAGAAAATTTTATTTAACAAATCGTCAATTATGAAACTTACTTCAATAGATAAACTTACTGACAGGTTTATTGGTAAACGGGGTACTCCGTCCCGAGATCAGTTTGAATATGAGCTCGACATGGAAATTCTGGGTGCAATCATCAAGGACGCGAGAAGAAAGAAGAAACTGACCCAAGAGCAGCTAGGATATCTTGTAGGTGTACAAAAAGCTCAGATATCAAAACTTGAAAATAGTACTAAAAGCTTTCGAATTGATACTATCATCAAAGTGCTTGATGCGCTTGGCGCTAAAGTGAAGCTTTCGGTTGAATTTGGAAATAAACAAAAGATTGTCATGACTAAACATGTCAAGTCGCGTGCAGCCAGTTAAGTCCGTTAGATGTCTTCCCTTTCCAACAGTAGGCCTCATCCGGTATTCGCTTTCATCTTTTCAAAATCACTTCTGATCTTTATGCATTCAAAATTCTTCCTCCCTACCCTGCTCATCATCACCCTTTTCTCGTGCATGAAAAAAGACGATCAAATTGATACTGACGATACCCTCAATCAACTTGCAGAAGACTATGTCCGTCTCGCACTCACAATCGGGCAGTATGATGAAGCATTTGTTGATGCCTACTATGGGCCTGATTCATTGAAGCCTGCAACTGCGCCTTCCTCAGTCTTTCCAAAAGAAAGTTTGTTGAAAGCCGTCGATAGTCTATCCAATCGTCTGAAAACACTACCTGTAGAGGAGGAACAACACTCAATACATGGTGAACGCGCTGCCTGGATGATCGATCAACTTACAGCCTTTCACCGGCGCATACGCATCTTCTCCGGAGAGTATGGCACATTCGATGAAGAATCCAAAGACCTTTATGGAACGAGTGCACCGCATTATGAAGAAGGACATTTTCAGGCAATGATCGCTCAACTTGACAGTATACTTCCGGGCTCAGGATCCGTCAGCGAGCGATTTCAGAATCTCGCAAACAGATTTATTATTCCCAAAGACAGACTGGATACTGTGTTTCAGGCAGCAATCGCAGAATGTAAAAAACGCACTCTTGAACATTACGAACTTCCTCAGAATGAAAATTTCCAATTGGAATTTGTGACGAATAAATCCTGGAACGGGTATAACTGGTACAAGGGAAACTATCAAAGCCTCATCCAGATAAATACCGATTTGGATATTTTTATCGACAGAGCGATCGATGTTGGCAGCCATGAAAGCTATCCCGGTCATCATGTATACAATATGCTGATGGAAGAACGCTTATACCGTGAACATGGTTTTGCGGAAATCTCGGTGTATCCACTCTACAGTCCTCAATCATTGATTGCGGAAGGGACGGCTAACTATGGAATCGAAGTGGTCTTTCCGGGCAACGACAAAACTATATTTGCGCGCGATGTGCTGCTGCCTCTCGCAAGATTAGATACTACAGGCATTGATCTCTATTTCAAAGCGCACGCGATCAAAGAACAACTCAACTTTATCCGTAATGAAGTCGCCAGGCAACTCCTAAGCGGTACTATGACAGAAGACGTCGCCCAGCAATGGCTGCAAAACTATGGGCTCTACAATACGGCCACGGCTGCCAAGTCTATCAGTTTCATCAAGACCTATAGAACCTATGTGATCAACTACAATTACGGCCTTCATCTCGTAAAAGAATACATCGAATCCCGCGGAGGTACTGAATCAAATCCCGAAAAACGCTGGGAGCTGTTTCATCATCTGTTGAGTGAACAGGTGCTGATTGAGGAGTTGAAAGCCGGTCAGTAAGTAGCTTGTAAGTGGCTTGTAAGTTGTCGCCTTGTGTTTTGCAAAATTGAACATTGAACATTGAACCCATAAGTTCTCCTTCGCCTCTTTTTGCACTTGCACTTGCACTTGCGTTTGTGTTTGTGTTTGTGTTTGTGTTTGTGTTTGCGTTTTCATCTCTCTTTCTTCCCCTTCCACTTCCTCAATTGTCTTTCCATATCCTTGAACGTTTCGGCAATCGCCTTCACAAGTTCTGTAGCGCGGGAGGTTGCGAATAAGTTTTCACCAGGCATGCTCAGCTCAAGTTCGCAGACAAAATTCTTGGTTTTGGGATCCTTGTCCTTCTTATAAAAGATTTTCGCACGCACGATCCTGGTGTATCGCTCTCTCAGGACTGCGAGCTTTTCATTGACAAGAATTTCTGTAGCATCGCTGACAGGAATTTTGACAAATTCATGTTTGACGTCGATGCGGTCGATTGATTGTGCACTGACTTTCTGCTGAGGTGTCCGTATGTTGTTCACTTTGAAATGCGCCTGAACCTTTGCATGCATCTGATTCATGGTCAATTGATCGCTGGCTTCGGTTTTGACCTTTGTTGAAGCAAATTTCGATTTCTCTTTGAGCGCCGTGGTAAAGAGCTTCTTCCCTTCACTTGGTCCAAACACAAGCAACTTCTCCAGTTTGGGGAGCTGCTTCATGACATTATTAAAAAAGACATTGGTTTGCTTTTGTCTTCGTGCCTGCATCTTTTTATCCGATTGAGCGTCTTGTGGCATGTCTTTCCGCCTTCCACCATAGCCACCAACTGCCTGAAATTCCTCGACTCCCGATTCCACCTCAAGGACATCTTCACTAGTGCCATTCAGCAAGATGATCACAGCCCTTCGTTGATCGATCCATATTCCTGCATTCATTGTGTTTTGATTTTATTATTGTAATAATAAGATGCGTCTTTATTTGCCCGCAAATGCATGGATTGTTCTTCCAAAACGATTTGCGATTTCTTCTTCCAGCCATTCCTGGTGCGACGGATGTGCAATGCGAAGTAGCTCCTTCGCCCGTTGCATCAGATTCTTTCCATAGAGATATGCCACACCGTATTCTGTGACGACATAGTGTACATGAGCACGTGTTGTAACCACATTTGCGCCCTGTTTCAGGAATGGGACAATTTTTGATTCACCTCTCTTTGTCATTGATGGCATTGCAATAATCGGCTTCCCTCCGTCTGACAATGCCGCACCACGCATAAAATCCATCTGCCCGCCGACACCAGAGTATTGATAAGTGCCAATCGTGTCCGAACATACCTGCCCTGTAATATCTACTTCCAACGAAGAATTCACTGCAACTACTTTCGGATTTGTCCTTATGACGCTTGTATCGTTGACATAGTCGATCCCAAGAAAGGAAACCTGGGGATTGTCATCCACAAAATCATAGAGCTTACGGGTTCCCATGGCAAATCCTGTCACGAGCTTGCCTCTATGCTTTTTCTTGAAGCGGTTTGTAATGACACCGCTATCCACAAGAGGCAGAATTCCATCGGAGAACATTTCCGTATGAATCCCGAGATCTCTATGCGAATGCAAACAAGCAAGTACCGCATCCGGAATCCCACCAATCCCCATTTGCAATGTCGATCCATCTTCAATTAACTCGGCGCAATATCTGCCAATGGCCATTGCTGTCTCAGACATATCCTTTGCATAACTGACCACAGGCAGATCTTCATCGACCATGACCATCGCATCGAACTGGCTGATATGAACCATCCCATCTCCATGTGTCCTTGGCATCTTTGGATTCACCTGGGCAATCACGTGCTTGGCTTGTTTAGTTGCAGAACGCGCGACATCCACGGATACACCGAGTGAACAAAATCCATGTTTGTCCGGAGGTGATACATGCAACATTGCCACATCAAGAGGCAAAAGGCCTTTGTCAAAAAGTCTTGGAATCTCACTGAGGAAGACTGGAATGTAATCTCCACCACCATTATTCACCAACTCACGCACATTGGCAGAAACGAAAAGTGAGTTCATAAAAAAACTTTGTGCGAACTCGGGCCTGTCAAAGATGTGTTCGCCAAAAGTGCTGATACTCACGAGCTCCACATTCTTCAACTCCGAAGCCCGATCTACTAACGCCCGGAGTAATACCAGCGGAGTCGCTGCGCTACCATGAACAAAGACACGCTGACCACTCTGAATGACTTTCACAGCCTCTTGCGCTGTGACATATTTATCCTGAAAACTCTGATTTGACATACTGCGAATATCCGATTTTGATGCGGCTTATGAGTTTAACCTCAATTTCTGATGTGCTAAAGTCGTCTTATCACCTGCTTTACCGAATGATCTTTCTCATTGGATTGATTGACACATCTCATCGAAAACAATACCTTTCGTAATGCGCATCAGGAGAGCACTTCCTTCGGATTTGGCGGAGATTACAAGTTTGTTTTATGAAACGGTCACGCGGATCAATGCCAAAGACTATACGCCTCCGCAAATCGAGGTCTGGGCCGAAGGCGTAGCAAATGCAGAGCGCTGGCTGAAGCGAATTGCTGAACAGTACTTCTATGTCACAGGAAGTGAGCATGAAATGATTGGATTTGCTTCAATGACAGAAACAGGATATGTCGACGTATTGTATGTGCATTATGCGTATCAGGGTCAGGGCATTGCTACAACCTTGATGTCGGCCTTGGAAGCAGATGCAAATCAATTGCAGATTTCTCTTTTGACTGCAGATGTCAGTATTACAGCACGGCCCTTCTTCGAAGCGCGGGGATTCATCGTCGAAGAAGAGCAGGAGATGCTGATCCGCGATATGGTGTTGCGGAATTTTAGGATGAAGAAAAAGATCGCTTAAACGTTAAACATTGAACGTTAAACATTAAACACTGTAACATTAAACTCTCAAACATTGAACATTAAATCATTCCTACTTTTCACTCTCGCCTTCCTACTTCAGTCTCTCTCCCTGTCCGCTCAGGAATTCAACGTCATGTCTTTGAATATCCGGCTCGATACCCCGAACGATCACGAAAATGCATGGCCCCATCGGCGTGACGCACTTGCTGCAACAATCATAGAACACCAGCCTGGTTTCCTTGGTGTGCAAGAAGCAATGAGAAATCAGATAGTATTTCTGGATAGCGTCCTTCTTATGTATGACTATATCGGCGTCGGTCGTGACGACGGTGCAAGTGGAGGTGAGTTTTCTGCGATTTTTTATCCGACCAATCAATTCACTTGTTTGGAGCAAAGCACGTTCTGGTTGTCAGACACTCCGGATACCGCCTCAATCGGTTGGGATGCGGCCTTTAAGCGTGTGTGTACCTACGGCTTGTTTATGCACAAAGCTACCCGCGAGCGCTTTTGGGTATTCAATACACATTTTGATCATGTTGGTGAAATCGCACGAAGGAATTCTGCAACATTAATCCTGGAGAAAATCGATTCCCTGACCAAAGGCTTCCAGAGTCCGGTGATTCTCATGGGTGATTTCAATGCAACCATGGAACAAGCACCCTTTCAACATATCATCAGCAAGTTGACTTATGCAATGGATATTTCCCGAACCCCATTTGCAGGAATCAGCGGCACGTTCAATGCATTCATCACCGATGTTGTGCCTGAAAGAAGAATTGATTATGTCTTTGTTAAAAATCTCGAAGTCCTGGAATACAAACATCTCGAAGACCGGACTCCGGAGGGTCTATGGATTTCAGATCATTTGCCGGTGGTAGCAAGGGTGAATAATCAGATTGGCGTAAATGATTAATTCAACTTCAGTGTCGTGAGTTATTATTTTCACACAACGATCACGACGGATGCGATCACAACTATACCCAAAAAAGCATTTCTACCCATACTTGTCATTCCGAGCGAAGCATGCCCTCAAGGTATGCGTAGTCGAGGAATGGCTCCGTGCATTAACTATTAATTTCGAGCGAGTGAGTATCCGCCTAAAGGCGGAGACAAACGAGTCGAGAAATCCTGTATTTGAACGATGCTCATATTATAACCAATCCACATAGCCCATGACTCGAAACAGAAAGACAGAAACGTTCGTGAATTATTCCTCCACTCGTCATTGCACTCCTCGTTCAGAATGTAAAGCATCGCAGTCCTATTGTAATCTTTGAAGTCGCGCTTTGAAATACCAATTTGTAAAGACATATGCCACAATCCCTGTCAGACTTACTGCATAGCCCATGTTTGTCAGGAAACTGAGATAGGAGATATCCGAATAAAAGAACTCTTTGTAGAGCAGCACAAGAATACTCGCCAGATAGCCGAATGCATCAGCGACATAAATCAAAAACCCTGCATTGCCTTTGCATCTGAAGGTCGCTATCAGTCGCTCGAACAACATACTATTATATGGAAAGTAAGCAGTGTACAAGCCCGTTCCAATCAGAATGGTCCAAAGCATTGGAGATGTGATGATCTGCATTTGAAACAAGAGATTTACCACACCGATCATGACAAGTCCGACACAAATCAGGATCTGCATGCCTTTGAAAGCTCTGTAATTATTCCTGATCAGAAAAAACAAAGCGAACAGCAATAGCACAGCAAGGGTAACCGGGATTTCTGATCTCGTAAACACTGATGCATTGTCAACGACTCCAAGATCTTCCCAGATTTCCACCGAAAAATTGTCTCGCAGATCACGGAATGCGGTAATGAGCATATACAACAAGACCAGTACTGTCAAACCAGGCGCAAGAGAAAGAAATAGTGCTTTTCGATCCTGACGACTCATCGGTTCACGCAGGTTCCTTAAATCAATGTCTTTAGCTGTTGGATTCGGTGTCCTATCTAAGATCAATACAAACAACAAGAGTGGTACAAAAAACAAAGCGCCTGTGAGTACGGGCATCCAGAATTCAGAGACATCGAACTCCTGCATCATCCATTTCCCAACCGACTTCACCATCCCTGAAGCGAGAATAAACGCAGAACTCAGGATCGCAGCCATGATCTCTGTAGCCTGTCTCCCTTCGAGATATGCAAAGACTAAACCCCAGATCAGACCAAGTGGCAAGCCATTGATCAACAGAAACACCGCATTGTACGGTGCAGGTGTAAGTGCAAATCCAAGCAACGACAATCCCGCTACTGCAATACAACCAATAATATAGATGGCGCGTCGTCCGGGTTGGAGTTCTGAAATAAATTTGATTCCGACAAACTTTGAAATCGCATAGCCGATGACCTGACAAATGATCAATACAATTTTGTAGTCAATCCCCCAGAGATCAAGTCCTTCATACTTCGCGACTGTAAATGGTTTGCGAAATGCATACATGCAGAAATAGACAGCAAACGCTGCCAACCCTGCAACAATCGCGGAGAGGTAATATTGCCGTCGCGTACTATTCACTACTGCAATCATTGACAATCTTGCGCAGTTCTGTCAAGCGGTCAATGATATGCGTGGGCTTAGCTCGTGACAATTGCTCCCTGGTATGCGCTCCAGTTGTGATCCCAATCACATAGCGACAGTCTGCATTCCGGCCTTCTTCAATATCGATAATAGAATCGCCAACTTTAATTACGAAATATGGGTGCTTGATCATGAAATGCGACATCGCGAGTTGGATCATCTCTGGTGCCGGGCGTGAAGCAAATACGTCAGATGCTGTGACAAGGAAATCGAAACTCTCTCCAATACGCCAATCCAGTCTATCGATCAAATCCTCTGCAGTAGATCTGTCGTATCCCGTATTCAAGACGATCCTGATTCCCTTTTCCTGCAGAAATGCGAAGGTTTCATCCGCCCCGGGTTGCTGTGAGATCTCGTTGTGCAGGTATGCATGGGATAGCATTTCGCGGAATCTCCGATAGCATCGATCAACGAAAGCAAGATCATAATTCGCAGATAAGATCTTGAGTATGTCTATCAATGCCTGTTTCTTTTCCTTTCCGGCACCATTCAACAATACTGTTTCATAATCCACATCAACACCAGCCTCTTTCAGAGATTGATGCAATGTCTTGTAAACAATATTGTGTTCATTGATCACAGTGCCCGCCATATCGAACACCGCCATTTCAATCATGACCAAAGAGTTTGTGGATGTAATAAAAGGTATATCCTGGCCCGGCAGTCATACCCTTCCCGCCAATTGCATTGAGAATATGCACACGGCCGTCCAGGGTTTTACTGATGATGTCAGTATTCTTTGTCTGAGAATAAATGCCTGTCCACATTGCGCTGATCGAGTATGTTTCCAAATCAAATATTTCCCGCGCTTTCTCCAGGATGTAAGAGTTCACTTCCTGATCAATGTCAAACCCGAGTTCTTCTTTGTCATGTGCATCTGCATAATGATGTGAATCTCCGATGATGATCTGCCCATTGTCTGTTTGCTTAAAGAGCAAATGAATTCCCCATTGTCTTACACGCGGATCCTGATCATCCTTCGCAATGATTTCGGAATAAGAAGCACATTCCTTAAAGGCTTCATATCGTCGAATAGAAAGACCAGTGAGGACATTCCCCGGTATCCTTTGTGTAGGTTGAGCAGCAGTCATCAGCATGTGGATTTTGACACAAGAGATTTCATCATTCTGGTATTCCTCCGGAAATAAGAGTTGGTATTCTGTACCTGCGCAAATGATCACCTGCTCTGCAAAAAGTATCTGCTGTGTATTTGTAGTGATTCTGCAGCCATGTTCTCCAAAGGCCTCAATAGCCTGAGCAATAGTATAAGGCAAATAGGACAGATCCCATTCATTGGTCATGTACTCAATGACGCGATGGATCATTTGCCTCGGATCTACAGAGACCTCGTCAGGATAGTAAAGTGCACCCTTGCAGTAACTGCCCTTCAACCCTGGCAACGCGGAGCATGCGGACTTAGCAGAAAGAGCGATGGAGTGTACATTGCCTTGTCTATTGATATCCGCCATTTCAGCGAGCAGTGTCATTTCATCATCACAGGACGCGATATACATCGATCCCTGATTGCGCACTGTAAAGTCACCGATTGCTTGCAGCGATTTATAGATTCCCAGACTTTTGCGTCCATATCCTCTCCAATTCTCTGCTAATCCCGATGGAACAATCTGACCGAAATTGCGGACGGTTGCTTCTCTAGGAAGTTTATTGCGTTCTATCAATGCAACGGATAATCCAAGATTCAAAGCATGAAATGCACAGAAGGTACCAAGTACTCCGCCTCCGACTACAACCAGGTCGTACTTGTCCTGTCTGATCATCGGCTTGTCTGATTGAACATAGATTCAATGCTCGCACCGATCTCCTGAGTACTGACATAATCATACCCGAGAAACTTTGCCAGTGTGCTGGCGAGTTGATTCTGAAAATGTCTGCCGGGGGTACGGACTTCACCGGTTGGTGGTGTATCCGGTCCCATCACCGCGATCCAGATTTCGGGAGAGCCAGCGAAAATTTTGCCATGGCTTTTCCACTCTTCTTTCGGGGACGTCCCTCTGCCATGATCTGTGGTGATCAACAATGTGGTCTTGTCCTTGTAAAATTGATCTGATTGCAGATAGTCCCAGACTTCACCGATCCATTTATCCGTCTGCCACGCTGAATTCAAATAGTGATCATACCTGCCATCATGTGCAAAATCATCTGTCTCTCCATAAGCGATATAAACCAAGCGTGGATGATTGCGTTGCATATTCTCCAGAGCAAGATGATGTGTAAATACATCCAGGCGCATACTGCCAAACAACACCGGCACTTCATCCTGAATTTGATTCAGCAAAACTTCATTGGAAGACCAGTCAGATGATGGACTTTTATTCTCACTCACATTGACAGGGATACCACTTCTGACATCATTGATGATATATGGAAACACATCCCATGAACAAAAGGCCGCGATCTTTCCTGCAAACTCATCTTTCTGATGTAGCCATTCAAGTACTGTGACATTTTGGTTGTACTTCTTGTCGTTTGAATTGACATACGGATCACTGAAGCCGGTCAGAATTTCGTTGTAGCCTGGATAAGAAAACCATTGGACATTGGTACAATTGACAAGATTGCCATGCCACCTGTTGCCATATACCTGTCCGTATTTGCCGATGTGAGACCAAAACCATGGCAAGAGTTTTTCTCTCCGTATTTCCTTTGTCTCTCCTGCAAATTTCGCTTGAAGTGTCAGGGTATCCTTTACAAAGATCAAATCATTCATCAGGGTATCCACTCCGCCACCAAAGAGTTCCTGCCATCGAAACCCATCAAGTGTGATGAAGACGATGTTTTCGGTTTTCTGTTGTGACTGGAGATATCCAAAAGAAAACAAAGCGAGCAAGATTGTACAAGAGAGTTTCATTGACTTGTTCTTTTTGTTGAAAAAAGCCGGCCGACTCATCCCAGTAAGTCGGACCGGCAGAAGTATAGTGAACAGGACGGGTAATCTTAGTTTGCTTAATTAGGTAGAATCCACATCCGCGTATTGAGATCGTCGCCTCCCATTCTGGTTACTGCTTCTGAGCGCTGAGCAGCATTGATAGATTGCTCAATGAAGGGATAGATATACCGAACGGGGATCTTGTCGTTATTTTGATTTGTGACCGCAGGAAGTAATGTCGGAATACCAGTCCTCCGCCAATCAAACCACGCTTCAAGTCCTGTGAAGTAGAGTGATATCCACTTTTGAGTGCCAATCTTACGGAGTAAATCAGCATCGCTACCTGTAAAAGCAATAGCTGGTTGTGAATGGTAATCTACAGGTGTGGTTATCCCATAATAAGCAAACGATGCGTTGATCCCATTCTGATAGTGATCTCCGGCATTCGAAGTAATCAAACCTCGTTGCGCAGCTTCGGCAAGGAGGAACTCCAATTCCGAGTACCGCATGATCACACCTTTGGCAATTGTAATGCCAGTTGCGCTCACCGCTTTATCATAGTAGTATTCACCAATCTGCGAGTGAAATTGCTGTCCACCATAGATCGTCTGTGCCGTGACATCGTCAAGACCATTTGGTATGCCGCGGATAATGGCAGTATCTGAACCTATGCTATTTGGTGTCGGCCTGAAGAACACTTCAAGACGTGGGTCATTGTATTCTTTCAGTGTATCGACAAGCGTTTTGCTGGCACGGAATTCATTGAATGAACCAATACGCTCAAGAAAAATTGGAAACTGATCAGGATTATTAGAGGCATATGTATACACTGCATTGTCAGCATTACCCCCGATGAGCGGGTATTGAGCAGAATTATTGAGAATTTCATTCAGGTCATTGCTCACATCACGTTTTCCGGAAATGCGCATGAGGTACCGTATCCGTAACGAGTTTGCTAGTTTTTTCCATTTATCAGGATTACCACCGTAGATCTTATCGCCTCCTACAGATTCACCGGTTGTACCGATCAGATCACTTGCTGTCTTCAGGTCACTCAGGATACTGTTGTAAATCGATTCCTGTGTGTCATACGTCGGATAATAGATACCATCGGACTTGCCTTTAATTGCTTCTGAAAAAGGCACATCACCATAAGCATCAGTCACAAGTGAGATCATCCATGCGCGCATGATGAGACCTACCGCTTTTACATTTTGCTGATCTTTCTCCTCAGCGAGGATCAGGATATTATTGACATCGCGGAGGTTATCATACACAGCATTCCAGATGTTGTTCTTCTCACCCCAGAGGTACCGGTCTTCGTTGACAAATTGGTTTTTCGCTGTGTGCTGAATCACAATGTTGCCGATACCCCAGGAATCACTGAGAAGACTGTTCATCATGTCCCGCTGCACCTGTGGCAGGATCAGATCCGGCGTGACGGTTACCGGGCTATTGGGATTGATATTGACGGTATCAAAATCTTTCGTACAACTCAGAATACAAAAGAGTGATGTCGCTATTGATATTGAAAGAAGATATTTCATATTGAATAGTTATTGAATTATTATAATGAATTGCTCCTAGAACCTATTTAAGTATTTCAGAATTTCAGACCTAAATTGATACCAAAACTCCTTGTGGTAGGTAATGCCACAGACTCTACACCTGGGATTACAGTTCCACCGGCAGTAGATGAAGTCTCGGGATCGATGTGAGGTACATCTGTCCACAAAGCAAGGTTGCGTCCTACAACAGAAATCGTGACATCTTTGATATCTACACGCTCAAGCCATTTGGCAGGAAGTGTATAACCGAGGCGTACTTCACGCAATTTGAGAAATGTGGCATCGTAAATCATGTCCTCAAGCAAAGTGCGACCGAGCGTAATCGTGGTATGCCATTCACGCGATGAGAGCTTTTTGGCATTCTCAACATATCCTGTGACATTCCCATCTCCATCAAATACAGGTACTACTCCATCTCCGATCACACCATTCCCTTCCAGCGAGAGATCATAGCCATTCGCACGACCTTCGAGTGTTTCATCGATACGTCCACCTTCGCGCCCTACTGTCTGTGTATGCGAATAGACTTTTCCTCCGGATCTGAAATCAAACAGGAAACTCAGCTCAACGCCTTTGTATGAAAATGAGTTGTTTAACCCTGCCATCCAGTCCGGATTATAGTTGCCCATATTCACGCGTGAAGAAGTTGGTATAGGTTTGCCTGCGTCGTTGTAGACAATCTGACCGACGAAATTGCCGGTTGGGTCATAATATTTGGCATCGGGATCACTGCTCACTCTTTCATAACCGATCGCGTAGATATCTCCCATGCGTTCACCCTTACGTGCTTCTACGGTGATATATCTACTTGCCATGACAAAGTTTGTAATCTCCTGTCCGGAAACAGGATCGGTGTAGAGTTTCACGACTTCACCTCTATTTGTAGACCAATTCAAATCGATATCCCAGTTGAATCCATCTCTATTGCTAAGAGGTGAGAGGTGGAGAACGAATTCAACACCATTGTTCCTGATAAGTCCGGCGTTAATGAGCCGTGCAGCATATCCTGTGGTGTTGGAGAGAGGGACTGCGATAATCTGGTTTTCTGAATTGGTACGATAATACGTAGCATCCAGACCTACTCTGTTTTGCAGGAACCGGAAATCAAACCCTACTTCCAGTGACTTAGAGATTTCGGGTTTGAGATCTGCATTCGGAATAATATTTGATTCAGAGTAGGCCGGTGATCCCAGTACTGCTTGTTGTGCATTAAATACAGCAAGGATCTGGTACGGATCAGTATCATTTCCAACCTGTGCAAGTCCGAGACGGAATTTGGCAAATGAAAGGGCATGATTGCTTGGAAGATTCATGACTTCGGTGAGCGCGACTCCAAGGTTTGCAGCCCAGTAGAGATAGCTATTGTTTTGATCTGGCAATGTGCTGGACCAATCATTGCGCGCGGACAAATCCAGAAAGAGAAAGTTGCGATATCCAAGTTGTGTAGTCGCATACAGACTGTTGATACGACGTTCGGAGCGGAAGGTGGTCGATTGGAGTGCCACTCTGCTGTTATTCAGAGAATACACGCCAGGAACTGCAAGCTCAGGTGCGCTGATATCGGAGAGATTGCGCTTTTGCCTCATCTGGTTGCCGCCAACAGAGATATCCCAGTCGAGATCTGATGAAAGCTCAGTTTTATAACTCAGCAGAAAGTCTGTATTCCGTTCATCGAAACGGATTTTTTCTTCACGATAGCTACCAAGCAAATACCGCTGTGTAGAATAGGCACGTCTGCGGTCTCTGAATTCATCACTGAAGTCCGTACCGCTTCTGAGCATCAGACCGAGTTTCGGTGTAATTGAAAAATTCAATGCGACATTCCCATACACCCGGTTGATGGATTGTCCATTGGTATTCTCATAGAGGTTGAAATAGGGATTGTCGTGATAGTTGTAGTTAAAATTATACTGATTCAAACCTTCGCGACCTGCCTGCCAATAATCACGCAACGCAGGGACATTGACACTGGATACCATCCAGCAATTGAATATGTACATGATGTTCTCAGTACCATAACTCAGATTTGGACGATTGTTGCTGGTATTATTAAGATAGTTCGCATTCACCGTGGCACTGAACCAATCCGTGAGCTTATATCCACCAGTGAAGGAGAAGCTATTCCGTTTAAGATCTGTATTGGGGACGAATCCTTTCTGATCGAGGTTTGTATATGAAACCCTGAAATGTCCGAACTCATTACTTCCTGAAAGCGCAACATTGTTTGTATACGTAGTACCGGTTTCAAAGAAATCCTTTACCTGATCGGGATAAGCAATAAATGGTGTCGGCGTGATAACTCCACGTGCTTCCAACTGGCGTGCTAAATCCACAGGCCCAATCTGAGAAAATAAATTGCCTACATCTCCTCCGCGGAAGCCGTTTGATGTAGGTCCATCGAATTGCTGGAGCAATTGACCTTCCATCGCAGGTCCCCAACTTTCATCAACTCCATCACGAAGTCCACCTCCATTGCCATCCTTGAATTCAAATTCTCCATTCAAGCCTTGCCCATATACATTCTGGTAATCCGGAAGTCGTAGTGCGTCTTCAAAACTCACTGTCGAATTGATCGAGACGCCGATACCCTTTGTACTTTTCCCAGACTTTGTTGTGATAAGAATCACTCCATTGTTGGCTCTGGAACCATAGAGTGCGCACGCACTTGGCCCTTTGAGCACAGTGATAGAAGCGACATCATCGGGATTGACAAACCCTGCTCCATTCCCAAAGTCGACGTCCTGATTTCTTCCACTTGGACCACCTGCTGATCCAAAGAATTGGTTTGAAATCGGCACACCATCGACGACGTAGAGAGGTTCATTATTATTGATATTCAGTGATCGTTCGCCGCGAATAGTGACACGGGTACTACTTCCAATCCCAGAAGGATTTCCTACAATCTGCACACCTGCTACTTTTCCTGCAAGTGCGGACATGAGATTTGTTTCCCTCGCCTTGGTGAGAGACTCTCCGTCGACTTCGGCAACAGAATACCCAAGTGATTTCTTGTCTCTGCTGATACCAAGCGCTGTGACAGTCACTTCATCCAAAACCCTTTCATCGTTTCTTAGAGCAATATCAAGAAGTCCGGCACCATTCACGACTTCTTCAACGGTCATGAACCCGATATAGGAAACCACGATGGTATCTCCCTGACTTGCTTCCAATAAATATTTGCCATCAATTTCCGTAACCGTTCCTTGTCCGGTTCCTTTCACAAGAATATTGACTCCGGGCAATGGCTCAAGTGTCGTCGCATCACGGACAACACCGCTGAGCTGACTTTGTGCAATCCCTGATGCTGCTATCGCCAGGAAGAAGAGGATGGCTATGATGTGGGGTAGGCGCTGCAGCCTCTTTGCTGAAAAGAGTAAATGAAATTTCATATGTTCGAATTGTATTTATTATTGTCTTTTGAGCCGCGCGTCTTTGCAGGAGCCGCGGCTCCTTTGTTATTATTGTTTAACAGTGCAAATGTGATATTTCAATCCACAGTCGAGATATGATACATTTTATCTTTTCGTAAAATATTTGATGCAATGTTAAATCTTCGTATTATTTATTTCCGCTGGCAGCGGATCTCAATTCAAGAAAACAGATATTCAAATACAAAGGATTACAAAGCATGAATTGCGATTTAGGATTCTGTTCGTATTTCCACGAAATACGCTCATTTCATATGCGATGATCGAAAAGCATACGATCATCAAGCGACGAAAGGCGATTGAACATTCAGGAATATCCTAGCGAGAAGTGTAGGGTCCAAAATACCTGACGACCTCGCGGATCTCTGTGGAATCATCAAGGATATAGATATGATATGTATCCCCTCCCCGATCTACGCGCACGACGACATGACCATGTATACTACCATACACATCCTGAACCATGTCACCAATGACAAGTTCATTTGACTCCAACATGTCTGTAGCAAATAGATCCCGATCACCCGGATACAAATTCTGCGTGGTAATGCGACGAAGCACGTCATGACCAGGATGATCAGACGACCACGACTGCCCGATCCACACGCGCGGACGCAATGTCCGGACATAGTATGCATTGTGTGAGTCACGGTTGCCATGATGATTGAGTGTCGCAATGTCTACTGCTCCGACCACAGGCGCGACATGAGATTCGACAGAGTTAATGTCACCTTCTCCAAAGCCATCTACTCCGCTGATATCACCGCCAGTGAAATAATCGAAATTACCATAACTGATTTTGATACAAGTGCTCAATGGATTCTCTCCGTGATATTGACCAGGCTGGAAGAGTGAAAACGACTCATCATCAGCGAAGCCAGTCCAAATGCTGCCATTGACGGCGATGTTTCTGACGGAAAAAGACGGGAATGCATCGGGCGATTTTTGTAATTGGATCTGAGTCTTTGAACCAGGTTTCAACACCTCGTTGCGCAAATTGGAATTGGCCTTGTGCCAGTCAATAAACTTCCAATATTCAAGAAGTGTCTGAAGAATATGATACTCATCGTCCTTTGATTTTTCCGCAAATTCCTTGCCTTTCAGATCGATCGGAAAATCAAATCCACGATCTATCAGATTGAGGATCGGAATCTGATCACCGACTGCCATAATTCCAGTGAGACTGTACGCACCATTTGAAGAAACTTGCCTGGTTTCATCCCATTCACCAAAATGATCATCATGATAGTGTGTGATGAGGGCGTAGTCCAATACCGGTGTATTCTCTTGTGGAGCAAAGCTGCGGATATAGTCTGCGATCCATTCAGGCGCTGTTTTATTGCGATTAGGTTTGAGCGTGCTGTTTCGGGGAGAGACGGTACGCGGATGTGTTTCTGAAATATCTCCGGCATCGATGAGCAATGTCGTGCCATCAGGAAAAATGAGGTAAGCTGCATTTCCTCTTCCAGTGCTGATATGATGGATGTCCAGAAAGCCCTTTTGCCAGGGGGCCAGCCGTTCTTCCGATTGTGCAACACATTCTGAAGCAAGGATTGTGATGATCCCTAATCCAATAAAACCAGCCCTGCTGAAAAATTTTCTGAGTTTAAATTGGCGCATATATCATTTTTTGAAGGACAAAACAAAACTCCTATTGTCATTTCAATATTAAGCCATCTGGAAACACAAATTTCATCTCGTGCACAAACTATAACTACCTAATCCTTTGTATGCGTGATGAATAAGTCAGAAACATCTTCTTAATAGTTTGATTTGTGGAGAGACCAATGTCACGGCTATGTTATCTTTTTGTAAGGTGTTTGTTTGCGACCTTTTTTACTGATCGCGCATCCTTATCTATGTGATCAAATCAAACTAAAATCAGGATGAAACAACTCTATACGCTTGCCTTAATATCTCTTTCATTATTGCTGGCACCACAGTTGCAAGCGCAGAACTTCTTGCTCACACGCTCAATTATAGTGACTGATACAATCGACAATGGTGGTGTTGCTTTGGCAGTATCGAGTGATGATGCTGAACAAGAAAATGATGAGATCGACGCTTTGCATGACGACGATCTGGACGCAGGCTGGGAAGGTGCACCTGAGGATCAAAACATCCTGACAACAGGACTTCGCTTTCGTTCAATTGAAATAACTGCCGGTGCCAGAATTGACTCGGCATTTATTGTAGTGTATGCACATGAAGGCAAATCATCTGATGATATAGCACAAATCACAATTGCCGGATGTGCAGAAGACGATGCCGGGACTTTTACTGAAAGTGCGTTGATTGATGCACGTTCACGTACAAGTGCTTCGGTTCTTTGGGAGGTAGATGAAGAATGGGAAATCTGGGAACCATATCGCACTCCAGATATCAGATCGATCGTACAGGAAATCGTCGACCGTAGCGGATGGAAGACCAGCAACGATATGGCTTTCATGCTACTTGGACAAAATCAAGGACCGAGTGATTTTGAAAATGCACGGGAATTTGAATCGTTTGAAAATATTTCTGATCCGGAGGATGGAGGTGATGGACAGAATCACCCCGAGCGTGTCCCGCAACTCATTGTTTACTACAGTGTGGAGTCTGCGTTTGTAGAGATTCCAGTGATGTTTACGGACACAATTGATGATGGCGGAGTCAAACTGGCTGTGTCTTCTGATGATGCTGAACAACAGAATGATGAAATCGATGCCCTCTTTGATGATGATCTTGACGCCGGCTGGGAAGGTGCTCCTGAGGATCAGAACATTCTGACTATCGGGATTCGTTTTCGCAATATTCCTGTTCCCCAGGGTTCACGGATCGATTCCGCTTTTCTGGTGGTGTATGCACATGAAGGGAAGTCTGCAGAAGATGTCGCGCTTATCACAATAGTTGGCGAAGCATCCGATGACACTCAGACGTTTACAGAAACAGCACTCATAGATGCGCGCCCCCAAACTATAGCGAATATCTTATGGGAGGTCGCTGAAGAGTGGGAGATCTGGCAACCCTATCGTACACCAGATATCTCTGAGGTTATTGAAGAGATCATCGCTCGTGATGGATGGGAAGCAGGCAATAATCTTTCATTGATTCTTCTCGGAGAAAATCAGGGTCCGAGTGATTTTGAAAATGCCCGCGAATTCGAATCTTTCGAAAATATCGCTGATCCTGAAGATGGTGGCGACGGACAGAATCATCCAGAACGAGTTCCCCACTTGCTTATCTATTATTCATCTCCGAATACTTCTGCAGTGACCAATGTGATTACAAACGTAAAGCCATTGATCGTATTTCCAAATCCAGTTTCTCAGGATCATCTCACTGTGCAGTTCGAACGAGAGGAGCTTCCTGCGCTGGTTCATTTGATCGACCTAAATGGACAGGTTGTACGCATGCTCTACTCACATGGGGGAAGTGAAGTACACATTCCTGTTTTGAAATTGCCTGCAGGCACTTATGTTGTGCGTGCCCTTCAGGGAGATCAATGGTACCTCCAGAAAGTTTTGGTGCATTGATATCACTGATGTGGTCCCGGTCTGAGATGTTCAAATTCCTGAGCGTGCAGTTGCAGTCAATCATCCCGTTATGGATCTGTATGCTCTTATCGTCCATTTCACTGGCGCAAGAATCCATTACCATCACTGGAAAGATCATTGACGCCGGAACAAAAGAAGCTTTATTTGGTGCAACTGTTGCAATCAATGGCACGACACAGGGCGCAAGCACTGATGCCAACGGACTGTTTGTCATTTCAGGCGTTACACAACGCGAAGTCACATTGGTAATAACCTATGTTGGCTATTCCCCGCTGTCGCAACACTATCTAATCGATCAACTTAAGCGGCCACTCAGTATTGAGCTCGTCCCTGCGTCTGTAAACCTCGAAGAAGTTGTGGTAGAAGGACAAGCCGGTGAAACGATACGTGCAATGATTGCACAACATCAATCTGATAATATCCGAAACATCGTATCCGCAGAGCAAATCGCGACATTCCCTGATATGAACGCCGCGGAAGTCATGCAACGCATTCCCGGGATCACATTGCAGAGAGATCAGGGTGATGGCCGCTATGTCCAGTTGAGAGGCACTCCACCAGAGTTGACCACGTTCAATGTGAATGGAGAGCAAATTCCCTCACCTGAGGCGAGCTACAGATATGTTGGGATGGATATTATTTCTTCAGATCAAATTGGCGCGGTTGAGGTCACGAAGGTCCTGACACCGGACATGGATGCTGATGGTATCGCGGGGTCCGTGAATATCAAAACAAAAGATGCAGAAGGCAAGGATCCGGACATCCGGGCGACAATCGCTGCAGGCTATGGTCAACTCCGCGAATCTCCAAACACACAATTGCAGTTTTCTTACAGCCAGCGTTTTGGCAAATTCGGCTTTAACCTCAACAGCAGTTATTATCTGAATGTGCAGGGTTCTGACAACATAGAGTTTAAATATGCCAAAGGACCATTCTTTGGGAGTCAACAGGATAGCATTGACAACTACTATGTGCAGTATCGCGAGGTGCAACTGCGGCATTATGAAATCATCCGTCGTCGGATTGGTATCAGTCCTTCTTTCGATTATCGCTTCAATAAACACTCGTTCATCTATCTCCGTGGGATGTATAACCATTTCACTGATGATGAGACCCGCAGACGTATCCTCTATGATTTGGATGACGCGCTCTCCGAGACATACTATCTCTATGGAGGTGTGATTCATGATGTACGGCAGCGCACCAAAACGCAAGATCTCAACACACTTGCGCTTGGAGGAGAGCATCGGCTTGGTGCTTTGCAGATTGACTATCAATTGTTTTATGCAGATGCCCGTGAAGCAGAGCCAGACAGGCTTGAAGCAGAGTTTGAAAGTCCAGGCCAGGCAATCACCATCAATTTTGACCGCACGGATAAGGAATTTCCAAGAGCAACATTTCCAAATCCAGCGAATGCCGTAAATGTCACAAACTATGATGAATATGAACTGAATGAACTCACCTTTGAACAGTCCCGCACAATTGATCAGAATCTTACGGCGCGGCTAAACATTGGCATTCCATACTCCACGCAATCCTTTGGAGATGGCGCTATCAAGTTTGGTGGTAAAGTGAGAGCCAAAGACAAGGAACGGGATATTCACTCCCAGATCTTCGGTGCCTATAACGAAACTTCACTCCTGTATCCGGGTATTGGGCCCAAACTTTCTCTCACAACAATCAGCGATGACTTCACAGAAACAAATCTGCTAGACCAGAGCTATACCATCGCGTACACTCCGGGGGCTGATGCCATCCGCGATTTCTATGAATTCTATCCGCAGCATTTTATATTCGACCGTACCGATACAAGAACGGCGTCTTTTGGCGAAGACTATCAGGCGGATGAACGGATCTATGCAGCATATGGTATGCTTCGACATGAGATAGGAAAATTGATGATTCTCGGAGGAGTCCGGTATGAATCCACCGTGATTGATTACGAAGGACGATATGTCGTAACGGATGGCAACAGATTCATCAGGATCGACACATTGACAGATCAACGCACACATAATTTTGTTTTGCCACAGATTCAATTGCGGTATGCACTTTCACCAGCCATCAATATCAGAGGAGCATTGACCTACTCGTATGCCAGACCAAACTTTGAAGATGTTTTACCCTACAGACAAGAGGATCGGGATGAAGTGAAATATGGCAATCCGGAGCTGATTTATCCCCAATCCACAAATCTTGATTTTCTGATAGAGCGATTTTACCGGAAGAGTATTTTTTCCGCTGGTGTGTTTTATAAGCAGATCGATGATTTCATTTTTTTCTACAAGCGATTTGCTCATGAAGGCGACCCGAAGGATTATGGCCTCGTTGAAATCACCAAAGCGGTGAATGGCAAGTCTGCGTCGGTGTACGGTGCGGAATTTCAGGCACAGTTCAAGTTTGATTTCTTACCGGGCTTTGCCAGAAATTTTGGCCTCTATACAAACTATACATTCACCTATTCCGAAGCGGTGATCAACAAGCGACTGTCTGCGAACTACACCAACGCTATTGTCGTTTTTGGAGAAGACGATCTTGATCTTTATACATCAAAGGACGAACGAGAGACGATTACACTTCCGGGCCAGGCCAAACACACGACCAATGTCGCTCTGTTCTATGATTCAAAACGATTCTTTGCCAGGCTGACTGCAAACTATCAGGATGATTTTCTCTATAAGCTCGGCGCCGATCCCGACCTTGATGAATACTATGCAGCCGCGTTACATCTTGATTTTACTGCCAATGTAAATCTGTCAGAGAATCTCAAAGTATTCACTGATGTCATCAATCTCACTGATGCTCCGCTCAAATACTATCTCGGTACGCCCGACCGCATACAAAAACTTGAATACTATTCCTGGTGGTATCGCTTTGGCATCAAACTCGATTTCTGATAAACGATGAATATGCAAACGTGCTTGAAGGCATCCACCTGGATTCTCGTATTTGGGCTCATCGGGAGCTCATGTACAACGATCTTACCAGTATTAAAAACACAGCAAGTCATCCACGATACAGACGATCCTGCGATATGGATCAATGCTCAAAATCCTGCGCAAAGCATCGTTTTCGGAACGGATAAACAAACCGATGGTGCGATTTATGCTTTTGACTTACATGGACAAATTCTTGAAGAAAAGACAATCCGGAATATTCATAGGCCAAATAATGTTGATGTGGAATATGGGATGATGATCGCAGGACATAAAAGAGATATTCTGGTCTTCACTGAACGGGAGCGTGAAATGCTACGGATCTATTCCATCCCGGATATGCTTCCACTGGACAATGGTGGTATTCAGGTATTTGTGAATGAGCCAACGCTGGATTTCCGTGCTCCGATGGGTGTCGGGCTTTATAAGAATCCCGATTCCGGTGAGATATCAGCGATTCTCAGCCGAAAGAGCGGCCCTACTGATGGTACTTATCTCTGGCAATATCAACTCAGGTCAGATGGTAATATGATTAGTGGTGAAGTGGTAAGAAAATTCGGAGCTTTCCAGGGAACCGAAATTGAAGCACTGAGTGTAGATGACCAGGCCGGGTACGTTTATTATTCTGATGAAGGATTCTGTATCCACAAATATTACGCGGATCCCGCTAACGGAAATGATGAGATAAGCCAGATTGGGATAAAGGGATTTAAAAGAGATATCGAAGGCATTGCGATTCTGCAATCCACTGAAACTGATGGCTATCTTCTGGTTTCCGATCAACAAAGGCAGACTATCCATTTTTATCAACGCGGCAATGAAAATCGGTTTATAACATCAGTGAGATGGAAAGCACGGGAAACAGATGGCATTGAAGTGACCCCATTGACTTTCGATGGCCGGTTTCCGGGCGGCTTACTTGTTGCAATGAGCGAAGGAAGAGTCTTTCATTATTATGCCATTGATCACTTGTTACTGACTAAGTGACGTTTTCTGGGTAACCGTATTGCGAAAGAACCCTGCGCGAGATCTTTTCAGTGACCGCTTTGTCCAACCCAACGTTTTCATCTTACTTGCGGTCTATGATCCAAACGACTTCGATGAGCGCTGTCCGTGTATTTGCTGTGATGATCCTTGCTGGTGCATTTCATCTTACCAACGCGCAAGGGGTCAACTCAATTCAGATTATTCCCTTAGAGCCCACCTCTAACGATACGATCCTTGTCATTTCTGACTTCTCCTACTATGGCGCATGTGAATACGGACTGGTGTATGACTACTCGCACACCGATGATACCTCGATCTATATTGCACCAACTTATTGCGGATATTTCCTCCAGGACTCCGTGTTATGTCAGAGCGTCGATACATTTAAAGTCGGACCGTTGCCAGCAGGGACTTATGCGATGAACATTGATTACCACCAGGGCAGTATCTGTCCGATCAGTGATTTTGATGCGACGATTGGGGAGTTTGATACCTCAATTATTGTGGTGACTGGCACGAGCGCGGCCCCGCAGCACCAATCTGGCACAAATACTCCTCTAAGAGTTTATCCGAACCCAGCTTCTGTTGAGTTCTTCATTCATCTTCATCACTATAGTCAACATGATCCACTTTTGCTTAGCATCAGAAATGTACTTGGCCAGGAAGTATTTCGGAAAAAGATAGATACCGTGCCGATGCAAGTGGATGCTTCAACAATGAACGGTGTATATTTTCTCAATGTCATCGATCATACTGGCAAGGCTATCGGCGTCTCGAAAGTGGTGATACATTAGTTTTGATTGTGAATGTCTGAACTCCTCTTCCTGCATGATCTTCCGAAGCCGGCAGTTAGCATTGTCTCGGACTTCGTCTGGGAATTGATCGATATCCAACCAGGGCCTTGCGCAAGGTATCTATCTAACAGGAATTTTCCCTCGTCCAGGGAAAGAAGAAAAAAGACAAATCTTACGGCGTATCTTGGTATCAATGTTTACGTGATGAGAACAAGAGTAGAAACCATGTTCTGGTAACGCCTATACTTTCTTATTTATAAAAACACGCCGTTGAAAAACATACAATGAACTCTAATCATTTTCGAATTTTCACGCCTGCATACACTTTACTGTTATGTGTTGCTTGTATGAGTTGTGGAAGTTCAGATTGGAAACAATTTCGTGCAGACGGGCAAAATCAAGGTAATATAAATGCTAACTCCCTCGAGTTTCTTGATCCGAAATGGAGTACGCCGGCGGATGTCGGTCAGGTGAGCTATTCATCACCTGTGATTGGAGATGATGGCGCCATCTATATTGGGACTGTGGATGGAAAGCTTGTTGCAGTGAATGGCACCGGTACGATAAAGTGGAGATTCGACACAAGAAACAATCCTAGGTTAAACTTTCAAAAGTCGATCATTGTATCAGCACCGGTGGTAGGAACACCTGATGATGTCTATGTCATCGTTTCATTTGAGGATGCGGCAAACAATGTCAAAAGTGCGTTGGTACATGTCAGGAATGACGGCACGCTGGCGAATTTCGCGGTACTTGAAGTTCGTCCTGTGAGCTTACCGTCGTGGACAACATCTTCACCAAAAGTACTTCATATCAATTCCAGAGATTTTGTCTTTGTATCAAACCAGGGCTTTCTCTATGTTTTTGATTCCAATTGCCAGCAAATCACACGGCAGGATATCCTTTACTGTACAGGCGATCTGCAGCTTGGAATAGATTATTCTTTTGATTATGAGAGATTGTCACAGTTTTACAATGGACCTTACATATTTACTGAATGGCATAATGCCGATGACGCCAGATATTGGATTGATCCTTCTGTTGCGATAGTCACAAAGATCAGTGGTGAAAGGTTGGAGAATCCGTTAATCATTGTGGCAACAAACAAGTGCGGAATTCAGGCATTCGAGTGGACTCCACCTCCGAATCCAACTTTGACTCACAAATGGAATCGTGGTGGCGGAAGTGATACATACTATTCGTCACCGGCTGTATCTACAACCGGAGAGCTTATCATCGCATATGGAGAAGGATATATCGTATCTAAAGAAGCCCTCACCGGAAAAGATAACTGGCTATACCAGGTGCCAAGCCAGGAGCCAGTGCTGGCATCAACTTCCTTCTATGCAGGATCATTTTATGTCATTGCGGCGAGCCTGAACAATGTCTATGTGATTGAAAATAACTCCCTCGTTTCATCATTTCAATTACCTGGTGAAACCGTCTGTTCACCTGCAGTCAGTTATGATCGGATCTATTTGAGCTCAATGGCAGGAATGCATTCATTAAAAGTTGATCTCTCTGGTTTCTCTTCAGATGCAAGTATGCAAGGCGGGATGTCTTCACCGGCTATCGACAAAGACGGGACTGTCTATTTTGTTTCTTCGAAAAATGGAAAGCTTATTGCTTATAAAGGTCGTTGAACCAAAGCAGAATTTGGCCCACATAACAATAGGAGTTCAAAAAATGACATAGCGCTTCTATGAAGCCCACTGATACACTCCCCAGCTTACCAAATACGCCAGCCCTCCCATGAACATGAACTGGTTTAACCCACCCCCGGCCCCTCCCTTTTGATTGAGATGTATTTGTTTCATTTTAAACTGGAGGAAGGGAGGGGTGAAAAACCAGAAACGGAATTATTTAAGACGCCCACTGATACACACTCCACCTCACCTGATATCCAAAATCTCCACAAAATTTCTCCATATTCTTGCCGCACGTGCTCTACGCATTCCCCGCGACAAAGCATCAGGGGGGACTATCTCCAGTCATACCAGGAAACAATGTTTTATCCTATGGCATTAAATACTGACTATGAATTATGCCTGTGTTTGGAGCGAGTTGGGAATTTTGACCAGAGACTCTTGTTCTAAAAGTGTGTAGGTTTCATCTCGAATTCCAATACACATGAAATACCTGCACCGGTTGAGTCGTGGTCATCTTTTCATTGCACTCATGTTCTTAGCCCTTGAGGTAGCAGCCCAAACAGCGTCTGTGACGGGAATTGTCCTGGAACAGGTCAGCCAGGAACCCTTACGTGGCGCAGTCATCTCCCTGTATAATTCAGAGGATTCAATGCTTGTCAGTGGATCGGTCACAGATGGTAGTGGAAGATTTACGCTCAACGCTCTTGAAGGGGTAAGCTGTTTCCTGGAAGTTAATTTCCTCGGCTTCACCCCCCACACCATCGCTGATCTCATCATCCACAATGCTGTCGATATAGATACCCTCTACCTCAGACCTTCGGACATCCTGCTCAGCGAGGTCATTGTGACAGGTGAACAAGATCTTCTCTCGTACCACCTTGATAAGAAAGTCTATCATGTCGACAAAGACCTGATGGCCGGATCAAGTACAGTTACCGAAATATTGCAAAATATTCCTTCCATTTCTGTGGATATCGATGGTGAGATTACGTTGAGGAATTCAGAAAATGTGACTTTCTTCCTGAATGGCAGGCCATCGGCATTACTGCGCAGGGATCCCACTGCTGTGCTGGCTCAAATGCCGGCAAACTCTGTTGATCGGATCGAGATTATCACCAATCCTTCTGCTAAATACCGGCCTGATGGTACCGGGGGCATCATCAATGTCGTATTGAAAGAAGAGACACACAAAGGCTTTACAGGTCAACTCAATGCAAACATAGGCACAGAAAAGAGATACAATGGAAATGTAAGTCTTAATCACGCTACAGAAAATCTGACCCTTTATGGAAACTATGGCATCAGGCATTCAGAAGGAACACGCCTGTATACCGATGACAGATCTTACAAAGAGCCTGAAACAGAACTCCTGAATAGCCGCTATCATGAAGATGGTCGTTCGACCTCCGATGCATTGTCTCATCAGTTATTCGGAGGTCTGGACGTGGATGTCAATGATTATAATAGTATTGAACTGTCAGGGAGTTATTTTTCCCACCATGCCTTGCACAAAGGCCATGCAGATATCTTGTCAAATGATCCTTCGGACAATCCGGAATACATCCTCGGTGAGCGACAATCAAACGATGAATCCGAAGACGAAGGTGAAGCCGGCCTCACTTATGAACACGCATTCAAGAATCATGAAGACCATACGCTGACATTCGAAACTGCTTTGGCAACGTTTAAGGAAGAAGAAAACTTAACCTTCAATCAGACTTACACATTTCCGGGACATGTTGCTGAAATCAGTCATCAGCTCATTCGGAAAAAGGGGAATCAAACGGAGATCAACGTGGACTATACATTGCCGGTGGGTGAAGAAGGGGAATTTGAAAGCGGCTATGCAGGAGAATTTGTGTTTGAGAAACTGTTCTATGATAAAGATGTGGTTCTGAGTGAATTCAGTCTTAATCAGAATATTCACGCGTTGTACTGTCTATATGGTCAATCTCTTGGTGATCTGAGTTTTAAAGGAGGCTTGCGGGCAGAACAAACAGACATCATCTCCCATCTTACAATTCCCACTGGTATCAAGATCCCTAATCACTATTTCAAAATGTTTCCTACGCTGCACCTCGGATATGAACTGAATGAGGATCAGCAGATTTCATTGAGCTATTCTAAAAGGATCAATCGCCCCGATCCGGACGAGCTCAATCCCAACCCGGAATTCAGCGATCCTCGAAGTGCAGAATCCGGAAATCCAGACCTGAAGCCGGAGCAAGAGCATTCTATCGAATTCGAATATCAATCTGATCTTGACAAACTCACGCTTTCTACGGTTCTATACTATCGCTACCAGCATGACGCATTTACGCAGATCGAATCCGTGATCGGGGATAGTATCATCCTCTCGACAATCGCCAACCTGGATACCCGTCAATCCACAGGATTAGAAGCTGTGTTATCGGGTACAGTCTCATCTCAATGGAATTTTAGCCTGACAGGAGATGTCTACTACACGACGATCGACGGCACGGAACTCGGTTACTCTGAGAATAAATCGGCGATTTCAGGTCTGATCAAAGGCTATTCACTAGTTCGGTTCGGGAAATTCACTTCTCTGCAGCTCAATGCGTATTATTATTTCCCATCTATTACGCCGCAAGGCAATCGACAGGCATACTTCTATCTCAATGGAGGATTCAAGCAGCAGCTATTTAAAAACAGGGCATCGATTACCCTTTCAGCAACAGACATTTTCCATACTTCAAGGACCAGGTATATTATTAGTTCAGACGAGCTCGATCAAAAGTCCACTTACCGCAGAAGAATACCTGTCGTATATCTCGGGTTTATCTGGAGGCTGAATAATTATTCGGAGAAAGAAGAGTTGCAATATGAAGGAGAAGGGATGAAAGGGTAAGAACGGCTAGGGAAAAATCTTTGTGATCTCTGTGTCTCCGTGAAAGATCTTCTTCACTTCATGACACCCACTGATACGCAATCCAACTCACCAAATACGCCAACCCTCCCATAAATACAAATTGTATAATCGGCCACTTCCATGTCCCCGTCTCTTTCCGAACAACAGCAAGCGTACTCATGCATTGCAATGCGAGCAGGTAGAATAGAATCAGCGACAAGGCTGTCGCAAAGTTGAATACATTCTTTCCGGTGATGGGGTCTTTGACATTGGCGAGGTATTCTCGTAAGCGGAACTCATCGGTGTCTGAGCCAACGCTGTATATCGTCGCCATACTTCCAACAAATACTTCACGTGCAGCAAAAGAGGTGATAAGGGCGATGCCAATCTTCCAATCATATCCGAGTGGCCTGATTACTGGTTCGATGAATTTGCCAAGATTGCCTGCGAAAGATGCTTCGAGACGATAAGCTGCAATGAGATTATCAGTTTGCTCATCAGTAAGACTTTCTGTTGCAGCTTTTGCACGAGCCGTCTGTTCCGCATTCCGCATTGCAGAACCAATACCGAAGGAAGCAAGGAACCAAAGGACCATGGAAATCACAATGATCACTTTGCCTGCTTCTTTGATGAATGCACCTGCTTTCGATTTTACCTCCATCCACACATTTGTCCAGTCTGGCTTTCTGTATTTAGGTAATTCCAATACTAAAAAACTCGTATCACGTGATTTCAATATCTGCTTGAACACCCATGCCGATGCCA
This sequence comes from Bacteroidota bacterium, assembly GCA_031400515.1. Classification (GTDB taxonomy): domain Bacteria; phylum Bacteroidota; class Bacteroidia; order Chitinophagales; family Saprospiraceae; genus DATDQA01. Next base: position 15,980 of record JANNQA010000043.1, on the reverse strand, counting down.
ACGCCGCGACCACTCCTAATGCATATAGTCCTGCGAACATTAGTCCCTGCGAATTGAATATCCCGCCAATACGTTTATATGGCACGACGAACGCAATGAGTACTGTGAATACAGGTATCCGCGCAGAGCAGGAAATAAATGGTGTGACAAGAATTGTGATGAGTCGTTCGCGTTTGTTTTCAATCGTACGCGTTGACATGATTGCAGGTATTGCACACGCTCCCCCGGAAATCAATGAGACGATACTGCGACCATTCATTCCGAAACGCTGTAACAATCTGTCAAATAAAAACACCGCACGCGCCATGTAACCGGTCTCTTCCAAAATTGAGATCAGAAAAAATAAAATGGCAATCTGCGGAACAAACATCAGCACTCCACTTAGCCCGGCAAGTAATCCATCGGCGAGAAAAGAGGACAACCATCCATCACCTAATGCCTGATGTACAAGTGCTCCTGCCTTCCCGAAGAACCACTCGATACCTTCCATCGGATATGATGCCCATGCGAAGATGGCCTGGAAGACGAGCAACATGATCGCAACAAAGATGAGCGGACCTACGAGCCAGTGTGTGACAATGCGATCAATCTTCCCACTCATGTCTTTTCCACCAATGCTCTTCACAGATCCCGCAAGCAGGCGCTTTATGACATCAGAACGTGTAAGCGTCTCTTCTACCTGAGCGGTGAGTGTGCTTTTATTCTCATTGGTATGTGAATCAAGATATGCCCTGTAGGTTGTTCCATTCAATTGTCCGTTATCTGAATCAGGAATGGTATAAAATGGCTTGCGTACAGGATGCGTTTGAGACAACAACTCCGGTAGTGCAAGTTTGATTTGCTCGATGTTTTCCAGTGTTCTACTACTGACAGGAATGACCGGAACATTTAGATTTCTGGCAAGCACTTCGTAGTCGATGACAAAACCTGGCGAGTCGATCATACTCACCACAAGTAAGACAGGAAATCCGAGGTCTATCAATTGTGTAAGAAGCAAGAGTTGCGATTCGATCTGTGCAGCATCGACGACGTACAAGATAGCATCAGGATGATGCTTGTGTATATGATCTAGTAATGTGCGAACGACAAGTTTTCCATCTTCACTTGCGGGGTAAACACTGTACAACCCTGGCATATCGATCAACTGAACCACAGCTCCATTTTGTAACAGCACTTTTCCAGACTTCACGTCGACAGTCACGCCCGGATAGTTGGCGACTTTCTGACGAATGCCGGTAAGTGCATTGAAGAGCGCAGACTTTCCACTATTTGGATTACCGATCAGGGCTACGACGGGCATGTGACTCATTTGGTTTTTGTGACTTGCAATTGACCTGCTTCAGCATCTCGCATCACCAGATACCTGTTGCCGATCTGTACATAGAGATTACCCCGCATCGGAAATCGTCGAACGAGCTTTACGATCATGCCGGGACCGATTCCCATCGCCAATAAATGCAGATGCAATGGTGATGTTCCGAAATCATCAAGCACTGCGCTTGTACCTATCGGTATTTCACTGAGTTTCAAATCTGCCCTGCGTTTTTGCTACGTCGCGAAGGTAGTACCCTGTGACTTATTACTTCATACCTAAAGTTGGGTAGGGAATCAACGCCGTTCGCCTTTCGCTTTTCGCCGTTCGCTTCTGGCAGCTAGCTTCTGGCTTCTAGCTGAGGACTGGAGACTGAGGACTGAGGACTGGTTTCTGCAGCTTACATTTATCCGTATCAATTTTGACTATGAAAGGAATGTACACCATCGGTCTTTTAATATTGTCCAACGTCTTCATGACACTCGCCTGGTATGGGCATTTGAAGTTCAGTGAAATGAAGTGGTTCAGCAAGCTTGGATTGATATCGATCATCTTCATTAGTTGGGGGATTGCATTTTTCGAATATTGCTTCCAGGTACCTGCGAACAGGATTGGTTTTCAGAAGTATGGGGGGCCATTCTCGTTAGTAGAACTGAAGGTATTACAGGAGGTGATTACGCTACTGGTGTTTACGGCCTTCACACTCATTGTGTTCAAAGGAGAGACGTTCAAGTGGAACCATGCTATTGGATTTGTATTTCTGGTGCTGGCTGTGTACTTTATTTTTAAGAAGTAGCCGTTCGCCTTTCGCTGTTCGCGATTTGCTTCTGGCTCCTTGCTTCTGGCTACTCGCTTCTGGCTCCTTGCTTCTGGCTTCTTGCTGCTAGCTGCTAGCTGCTAGCTTCTGGCTTCTAGCTGCTAGCTCCTCTGTCTTATGTGCGTTAAACTTCAAAGCCTGCCCGACTATGGCCGGTGTCCTCAGACGAAGGATCCGAAATCCGCATTCCGAAACATGTCCTGAGCTAGTCGAAGGATCCCAAATCGTATGGCTTACATTTACAGCACAAATCATTCAATCAAAAATGAACGCTAATGAAATCGCCCGCATGATCGACCACGCAGTCCTGCATCCGACGAGCACAGATGCGGATCTGCGGAAAAATTGTGCACTGGCCATGAAATATCAGGTGGCTACAGTATGTGTCAAGCCATATCATACTGAGCTGGCGGCAACACTACTGAAAGGTTCCAATGTCAAAGTGTGTACAGTGATCGGTTTCCCACATGGGAATAGTCTACCTAGCATTAAACTTACAGAAACATCAATGGCGATTGATGAAGGCGCACAAGAAATAGATATGGTGGTAAACATCGGTAAAGCGATCCAGGAAGATTGGGAATATATCAATGAAGAAATCGGGATAGTCCAAACACTTTGCTCAATCCATCAGGTGCTGCTCAAGGTGATCTTTGAGACAGACTTCGTGACTTCTGATGCTCACAAGATTAAGCTCTGTGAAATCTGTAATGAACATCAAGTGGCGTTTGTCAAGACATCAACAGGATTCGGGTACGTTCCTGCTGGCGACGGTCACTATATATATCATGGAGCTACGGAGCATGATGTGAGACTGATGCGTGAGCATTGTGATCCAAAGGTCCAGATCAAAGCTTCAGGTGGTATCCGTACGCTAGACCTGTTGCTGAGATTCCACGCACTGGGAGCTACCAGGATAGGGACGTCAGCGACGGAGACAATCCTTGCAGAAGCCAGATTAAAATTCTCGTAGCGAGGTTGTTGAAAGACACTAAATGTGGCGCAGTAGCTGACCACACAAACCGAATAGCAATGCATTGAATATCTTGAATCCAGATGGTCAGGTGCAACACCACATTTCGTATCTGGAAACGTGGATTCCATATACTGTTATTTACGGTCATATTAACCATTTGCCCTCTGTGCACTTTTGCGCAGACGACCTTTAGTACTCAGCATCTGACACCAAACGATGGGCTCCCATACCGTTGGGCTCTCGATGTCACACAGGATAGCCTTGGATATATCTGGATTGCTACCTATGATGGATTGTGCAGGTATGAAGGGCACCGATTCACCTCTTTTGCAGCTGCAAATCATCCTTCGCATTCGGACTCGCGTCGTATTATGCAAGTAGATTGTCTTCCCGGCAATCGAATCATGGCCACGACTGAATGGGGTGGTTTGGTTCGTGCAAACCTGATCCATAACCGACTTGAGTTTGTCTCTGTACACTCAGCTTCAGAGCAAATTCTCAAGGTCAGGCCATTGCTTACCATTCCTGACATTTATCAATACGCCTTGCTCGGAGAGAGTGCTTCAGGGACAGAATGGTTTTCACTTTTGAATCCTTTTGGTGCAACAGATACGCTAGTGCAATTAAATCCACACTCGCGTATCTGGAAACACTGTATTCCAATGGATGCCGGACGTGTGGTGTTTGCGATGTCTAACAACGCCTACTACATCTTCGTACCAAATGGACGGACATATAGGGAATATCCGTTTTCATCGATACCTGATAAGCAGATCGTCCACAGTGCCTTACCCATAGATGCCGCATATCACTTTTGGTATCCAGCCTCAGAGCGCACATTCCGTTCTTTTATCCTGCCGGAAAATGTGTTGATCAACAAATGGCAATCCTTCAAAGCAGACAACAAAGGCAATCTCTGGATCTGGACAGAAGACAAGATCACTTACCGGTACTCGGTTTCAAAAGATACACTCGAGTATTTTGGCGTATTCGATTTCCTGGAATACACGATCGGCAATCCATTCGAAGATCGCGAAGGAACAATTTGGATTCCACATTTCTATGGTATCACAAAACTCGTCGCGCAACGCAAACTGTTCGAAACCTATCTCAATAAGCCGTTGAATGTTCTTGGCAATCCTTCGGGCGGTGTCAGTATCTACAATCTGCGCTTGAGCGCCGATAGTTCTGTCTACTTCAGAGTTTCAGAAGATCTGACTTATAGGATAGAGCAGACAACGGGCAAACCGGAAATTGCAAAAACCTATCCGCCCAATCTGCCACACACTGACGAACTACAGCTTCGGGATGCGCTTCAGCACTTAAAACTCGACACAGTCGATCTCTCCAACAAGACCGTCTATTGTTACTCAAACAAACGTGAATGGTTGTGGATCACACGGGAGACATCCAAAGGAGTCCATCTTATCACTTCTGAAACAGAAACAGCCAGGTTCTTTGAGCTTTCCGATGATCCTGTCACGATCATGTGCATGGCTTTCAAGAACGATTGGTTATGGGTCGGCACAGACGATGGACTCTATGCATTGAATCCAAAGGATGGACATCATCAACGATACACGACACGCGATGGTTTACCACACAATATTGTTTATTCAATCCTCTTGCGAGGAGATGAATTATGGCTGGGGACACACGAAGGACTGTGCAGATTCAACACTACCAGCGGTGTGATCAACAATTACTTTGTGGAAGACGGCCTTACACACAATGAGTTCAACCGCCGCTCCGCGTTACTCGCACCTGATGGAAAAATGTACTTCGGCGGCATCAACGGACTTATTGCATTCTATCCGGCAGATTTTGAGGCAGACTCAGCATCAGCGATTCAATCTTCGCTCTATCTCAATAGTTTTGGCAAGATCGATGGCCTTCAGGACACGTTTATTGAGATGAGTTTTGCAGGTAAGCATATACACCGCGATATTCGCCTGCATCATGCTGATCGTTCGTTTGTCTTCGGGTTTTCATTGACCAGTTTTATCAATCCAACACAAAACAGCTATCTCTACTATCTGGACGGGTGGGAGCTGCCATGGAGTAATGAAACAAATACTGGTCGCGCCTTGTATCCGCATTTGCCAACGGGCCACTATACACTGAGAGTCAAGGCGACTGATCCGTTAGGCAATGTTGCAGCCAATGAAATCTCATTGCCACTCTACATGCCACAACCCTGGTATCTCCGATGGTGGGCATGGTGTATATATCTCATTGTACTTGTAGGTGGCAGCTTCCTCTACTATCGGATACGTCTGCGTCAACAACTGGAACAACAGGAAGCATTGCGTCTGCGCGAACTCGACGAAGTCAAGACAAGACTCTATACCAATATCACGCATGAGTTTCGTACACCGCTTACTCTCATTCTAGGACTTACTCAACAGGTAAAAGCAACTCTTCAGGAGAAGGAACTCCTTCAACAATGGCAGTACGAGATTTCAGACAAACTCAGTGTCATCAAGCGCAATGGTGAAAACCTCCTGCAACTTGTCAATCAGATGCTCGATCTGGCCAAACTGGAATCAGGCAATCTTTCGCTGCACCTGATTCAGGCGGACCTTGTGTATTATCTGAAATATCTCACATCAACATTCCAGTCGTTTGCAGCTCAAAAACAGATAACGCTGCATTTTACATCGGATACAGAACGCTTTGTGATGGACTTTGACAAAACACGGATTCTCAATATCATCACGAATCTCATCTCGAATGCAGTCAAGTTTACTCCAGAGGGAGGCAGTATCTACGTTCATACAAAGGCAGATGATGGCAGATTCCTTATTCATGTGAAAGACACAGGCATTGGAATACCAGAAGATAAACTCCTGTTCATCTTTGACCGCTTCTATCAGGTGCATGACTCACATACGAGGCAGGGAGAAGGCACTGGCATAGGACTCACGCTTGTGAAAGAGCTTGTAAAAATGCTGCGAGGTGATATCAAGGCATCAAGCCGATCGGGACATGGCACCGAATTCACGGTTTCATTGCCCGTGACACGAGAAGCACCTTTTTCAAGTGAGTCACAAGATAATCCGGCATACATTCAACTTACAGCACCACCAACGTCGGTGACAATGACCCATGATCAGGAAGACAATGAGTTGCCGTTGCTTTTAACGGTGGAAGACAACATTGATGTCGCGCAATACATCATCTCTTGTCTTTCAGGCAAATTCAGGTTTATCCATGCAGCGAATGGTGAAATTGGGATTGCCATGGCTATTGCTGAAATTCCGGATCTGATCATCAGCGATGTGATGATGCCAGTCAAAGACGGCTATGAACTCGTACAGACACTCAAACAAGATCACCGTACGAATCATATACCGATTGTCCTGCTGACCGCAAAAGCTGATACTTCATCGCGTCTCGCAGGATTGGAGTATGGCGTCGATGCCTATCTGGCAAAACCATTTCACGAAAAAGAGCTGCAGTTGCAGTTGCGCAATCTGTTGGAGCTCCGTAAGCGATTACAGGAGAAATATGTTGTGCAGAGCTTCGAACCTGCCGTCACACCTCAGGATGGGACAAGCATCGAAGTTCAGGATGCCTTCCTTCGAAGAGCAAATGAGGTTATACTTGTACATCTCGACGATACAGCGTTTGGTGGCGAGTCACTCTCGAGAGCAATGACCATGAGTGAATCCCAACTCAACCGGAAGATCAAAGCACTGACCGGACAGACCTTGTCCATTTTCATTCGCAGTGTCCGGCTTCGGGAAGGACTAAAACTGCTCACGAATTCCGAAATGACCATCGCCGAAATCGCTTACACCGTTGGATTTTCCGATCCCGCATATTTTTCGCGGACATTCTCCCAGGAATTTGGAAAAGCCCCGAGCGCTTTCCGCAACTGATTGCATCCCAATACTTTAGACTCGTAAATCCATGACCTTGCCGAAATAATCCAGGCCGATTTTCAGTTCACATGCCGAAATAATCCAAGCATTTGCCGATCTGGTGAAAGACTGAAAGGGCGTGTCGCAGGCACTTTTGTCTTGTCCGAAATAAAGGTCAAAACAAAAGCAAATTTCAAACGAGAAAAGAGACCTGCAACCGGACCTGATGCTTTGATTATTCACTTTATTAAAACTTCAACAATATGAGTCTGCGTCTCGGGGACATCGCTCCCAACTTTCAAGCACAAACCACGGCGGGCAACGTCGATTTCTACGAATACCTGGGTAATGGCTGGGGGATTCTTTTCTCACATCCTGCCGACTATACTCCGGTATGTACGACTGAATTAGGCAAGACTGCCAAACTTCAGGAAGAGTTTGCAAAGCGCAATACCAAAGTCCTTGCGCTCAGTGTTGACCCTATCGACAAACATCATGGATGGGTCAAAGACATCAACGAAACGCAAAGCGTCACTGTCGGCTTTCCGATCATCGCCGATCCTGATCGCAAAGTGGCGAACATGTATGGGATGATTCATCCCAATTCTTCCGAAAATTTCACTGTGCGGTCATTGTTTATCATCGGGCCGGATAAGAAAGTGAAACTCACGATCACCTATCCGGCTTCAACCGGAAGAAACTTCAATGAAGTGTTGCGCGTACTTGAGTCACTGCAGCTTACTGCAAGCTATAGTGTAGCAACACCTGCCAATTGGGAGCATGGTGAAGACGTGATCGTAGTACCAGCCGTGACGACTGAAGATGCGCATAAGAAATTCCCGAAAGGCCTGAACATCATCAAGCCTTATCTGAGATACACGCCACAACCGGACATCCAGTCCTGAAGAAGCAGATTCATATTTGGGTGGGTGGGCGCAAGTCTGCCCTCCCTTTACTCTGCGCTGTTCCCTTTTCCTCTTTTAATGATAAACTTCAAACAACATGAAATACTCTATTCTATTTTTCATATGTACGCTATGTACTGTAAAACTCACTGCAGATACATGCGTTTTTCCAGGCGAACTAAACTTCACTACACAGGCACAGATCAATGCATTTCTCACAAGCAATCCCACATGTACAGAGATCGATGGTGATGTGTTTATCAACGGTGCAGATATCACAAACCTGAACGGTCTCACAAATATTATTGCAGTGTACGGCAGTTTTCAGGTCGTGAATTGTCCGATGCTTACCGGACTTGCAGCGCTGAGCGATCTGGACAGTGTCGGCGGGACATTTCGTCTGAGCGGCCTTCCTCTCACTAGTTTGAATGGACTGCAAAATCTGAGACACGTGCGAGGTTGTGCTATTGATCTGAATCATACACTCACCAACCTTACCGGTCTTTCGGGTCTTGTGACAATCACGAATACTTTCCGTGTCTGGCAGAATAATAACCTACTCACCCTGAATGGCCTGAACTCACTCATCGAAGTGGGAAATCTCGATATCCATGCCAATGCCACCCTGATCAACGTCAATGGCTTGGCCAATCTTGACACTGCGTATCTGGAATACGGGTTTATCTATGATAATGCGCAATTGTCATTTTGCGGCGCGGCAGCATTTTGTGCATTTCTTAGCGGCCCATCAGACGATGTTGAGTTTGAAGACAACGCCAGTGGCTGCAACTCAAATACAGAAGTACTTAACTCCTGTGACGGTTGTCCGGGTGGCGATGTCGATATCAATTCACAGGCTGATCTCCAGCACTTCCTGATCAACTATCCGACCTGTATGATGATCGATGGCAACGTCTCTATCTATGGGGGCGATATCAACGATCTCAGTGCGCTTTCCAATATCGTGTCTATCGGAGGCCATCTCGATATCGTATCCTGCCCTATGCTCACGGACCTCGATGGTTTGCAATCACTGGAAAGCGTCGGTAGTTTTTTCCGTATCAGCAGCATTCCATTGCAGGATGTGGACGAGCTCACCGGCCTGACGAGTGTTGGCGGCCTTTCCATCGATCTGAACACACAACTCCTTAATCTGGATGGACTGAGTAGCCTGACAACCGTCACAAACACATTGCATATCTGGCAAAATGCCGTGCTGAATAATCTGTCAGGCCTCAGCAATCTCACAACGGCAAACATTGTAGAGATCGATCAGAATGCGACGCTTGCAAGTCTCAACGGACTTCAGAATATCGCCGCCGCCGAGGTTGAATTCCTGACAATCCGGTGGTGTCCGAATCTTTCTCTCTGTGCCATCGAGTCTGTCTGTACGTTTTTGTATCTGAAAGAAGACGATGCCTCCATTCACGACAATGCAAGTGGTTGTGATTCGAATGAAGAAGTACTATCTATTTGTCTTGACAACTGTATTGCACTCTTCGATACGGATGGTGATGGGTATTGCGACAATGTGGACAATTGTCCGACGGTCTCCAATCCAATGCAGACGGATGACGACAACGATGGTGAAGGAAACAGGTGCGATTGCGACGACGATATCAAAGCCGACAATGAAGAAGGTGTTGATTGCGGTGGCCCGTTGTGCGTTCCTTGCGGTCCTCCAAATGCAGTGTGTGGAGTCATGACAGTCTATGTGAATCCGGCTATGCCTGATCGCAATGGTCCCGGAACACAGGACATCTGGAATATTGCGGCATCGGCACTTGATGCTGGCAGCACATCCTTTTCTTTGACACCAGAAATGCAAGTCAAGCGCTATCTAAGCAACCTCACATTCGACTGGACGACAGACGGCTCTTGCGTTGATATCATTTCAAACGGAGGTGCATTGAGCAATATGGACAAGGGGACAATATATCGCGATTGTTACCCAGCCACGACTGCAGACTTCAATAAAAACAAGTTGTACAAACTTTTCATTGAGGATGAATTTGGCAGTGATGAATGCAGCGGTACTGTGAAAGTCATCGCAAGTGGCGGTGGTGGATATCACACTCCGGTGATTCACCTGGCCCTTCCGAAAGATGACCTCATTTCTGTCAACAGAACGCATTCTGTGGTTGAATCTGGTACAGAGTTCGTTTCAGTTCCGCATCAATTCATGGTCATGCCAAATCCCGGAGCTGATGTTCTTCAGGTTTCATGGGTATCTCATAGTGAGGAGCAGGTTGGAATTCACGTGACAGAACTTTCAGGACGCAAGATCATTGGGCGACTTTTTGATGCGCTTGTCGGGGATAACGTGGTGGTATTCGATATGAGTGATGCGACCGCAGGTGTTTATATAGTCACCATCAAAACAAACGACACTTTGATCAGCGAGAAGTGGGTGAAAAGTTTTTGAAGGTAGAACTCACCCGCTTACCCCCTCTCTGTTGCAGCAGAGAGGGGGAATTTCGGGTAGTGCATCATTTTGACTATGGTCCACGAATGACACGCCCGCCTGACCGAACGGGCAGGAATTTTCACGAAAGAAGAATCCCACGAAGTATTTCGGGTCATTGGATTTTCGTGTCTGTTCGTGTTTTCTATGGTTCAAGCAAACTTGTATCGATAATTTTTTTGATACATAACATTATCACGAACGACTGCAAAAATTCTTTGGACATTGATCACAAAAGGTAACGGGAATCGGCTTCCGATGATGGTCAATCTGTCCGTTGAGCCTTTTCTCAAGCCTCTGCACGGGAATCCACGCTAAGCTTCCTATGATGAACAATGCGCAAATAAACAATGTCGTCTTCATGATGATTTTGTTTTGTGTTTTGATTTGAATAGGGCAACATTACATGGTATTGTGACTGGTAGCAATGATGAATGATTATGAGCGTGTAATGGCGTAGTAAGCGTATGGGATAGTGGATGGAGTTGAGCCTCTGTTGCAAAGATTTCTCGACTCCCTCAATTTCGACCAAGTGTGGTCTCGTCTCGGTCGCTCGAAATGAAGCTACTTGCTGACACTCTCATTCTTCGACTCCACTGCGTTTCGCTCAGAATGACAAGGGAAGCATAGTCAAAGTTGTTTTACGATCGGGTTTCCGGGCTTTCTTCGACTGGCTCCTTGAAGAGGAGAATGGAGAATCGACATTTGAGAGTTTCTTCCCTGTTTCACCGTGTTTCCCCGCCTTCCAAATCGAGAATCAAGAATTGAGAATCAAGAATTTCATCATCACCCCATTCGTCCAGCCAAATCCATCCTGCACAGGATATTCTCCCCCACCCGCTTCCAGTGTAATGTCTTCAACATTATATTTCTCGACGAGCTTGCCAGTGTTTTTATAAACGCGCGACACATTATTGATCCATCGCTTTGCAATCTCATCGGCTAGATCATTGAACCCATAGTTCCTGAGTCCCTTATACCCTATCCATTGCAGAGGAGCCCATCCATTCGGCGCATCCCATTGCTGACCAGTATAATGAAGGGTAGTAACAAGACCACCAGGCTTTAGAAATTGTTGTATGGCATTTGCAACACCACTCGCTTGCTCTTCTGTGGCAATCTGCATGTAGAGTGGAAATAGCATCGCCAATGAATCGATGTCTGTATGATACCCGGTGATAAAATTGAAATCCCGGAACACGTTTGCCTGCGGATGCCAGAAATACTTACTGATCAATGCTCTGCGTCGATCAGCAAGCGTATGAAAGTGATGAGCTTTTGCGCTATCTCTTTCGTGTTCATATGTTTTCGCAAGGAAAAACTCCATGGACCACAAGAGACAATTGAGATCGACAGGAAGAATGGACGTCGTTGCAATACTCGACATGACATCTGGTTGTTGAAACCAACGGGAGCTAAAATCCCACCCAGACTCACAAGCCGCACGGATATCGCGATAGATTTCTTTCGTATCTCTTCCGGAATTTTCTACGAGTTCAACGTCTTCGATATAACTCTCCTGTCTTGGCGTGTCCGTGTCATCCCAGTATCGGTTCAATAATATTCCCTCCTCTATTTCCACAGCACGCCGATACGAAGCGGGTCGGATGTACGAATCTATCTTGAAGTCCATCCAGAAATCATACTCCTGCTCCACATACGATGCATAAGTGCTATACAAACTTTGATCACCGGTATGTACAGCAACCTCTCGTACCATCAATGCAAAAAACGGCGGCTGGCTTCTCGATAGAAAATATGTACGATTGCCATTCGGTATATGTCCGATCGTCTCGATCAGCGATGCAAAGTTTGACAGCATGTCCAGCGCAATATCTGCCCGACCCGATTCGAGTAATCCCAGCATCGTGAAATAGCTGTCCCAGTAATAGATCTCTCCAAATCGACCGCCAGGTACGACATACGGATGTGGCAAGGGAATCAGTGAGCTTCCTTCTACAACCTGATCAGCTTCTCTAAACAACACATCCCACAAGAGATGAATATGCTCCTCGATAGGTCGGGTCGGATCGCCACGGAAATCTGATGAATAGGACTTTGGTAAAGCAAAGTTCTTATGTACAAAGTCGTTGAGAACGAATCCTGGATTTTGTTTTTCATTTTCATACGCACTCAATATGTCTTTTGGGGCGTGTAAAGGAGTACAATCGACAAATGTCTTCGAGTCAGGAAAAATACGTGCGGATTGCACAGCGGTAAAAAGTTCTGCAAAAAGAACATCTGGTGGTTGCATGCTTCAAAAATAACCTAAGTTGCTTCTAAGCATGCCCTGAGCGAACGTCCGCGTGCCGCCGGAGCTTCAGCGGAGGAGCAAGAGAGTCGACCGCGTGCCGCCTTCCGCGAGCGCCGTAGGCTACTCTGCGGACTGCGTCCGACAAAGGCGACTTCGTCCGCCGCCGGCGGAGGCGCTAGCTTCAGCGGTGGCGCAAGGGTGGCTTGTAAGTAGATTGTAAGTAGATTGTAAGTGGCTTTTATTGAGGACTGAGGACTGAAGACTGTGGACTCTTTTGTTCAATTCCCTCTTTCTGCCATTCTGCCTTTCCGCCATTCTGCCATTGATCCGTTGATCCATTGATCCGTTTGCCAATTTCGAATAAAAAACATCTACATTCCATCCAAATACACACTCGATGAAACACTGGCGCGTAAAGCTTTCGTTGCTCATCAACTATTTCGTCTTTGCAATCCTGCTCAATAGTGTAGGCACGGTGATCCTGATGGTACAAGGCAATTTTGGTGTTTCGGAGGGTGCCGCGAGCGTACTGGAAGGGTTCAAAGATTTTCCCATTGCCATTACTTCATTTCTTGTTGCCTCTTTTGTTGTGCGCATCGGATACAAACGCGCGATGTTGATTGGGCTTGGCCTGGTGAGCATTACATGCCTGATCATGCCTTCGATCCCCGTTTTCTGGATGTCAAAAGTGTTGTTTCTGACGATTGGTGTTTCATTTGCGCTGATCAAAGTATCGGTGATGGCTACTATCGGATTGATCTCTGATTCCAAAAAAGCACATCTGAGTTTTATGAATTTCCTGGAGTCATTTTTTATGGTTGGTGTATTATCCGGGTATTTTATTTTCAGTGCATTCATTCATGCAGATGATGCGACGAGCACACAATGGATGCAGGTGTATTATCTCATTTCAGGTTTATGTGTCATGGCATTTATTCTTTTGCTGACAACACGCATTGATGAATCTGCTGTGAGTAAGGAAGTAAGCCCAAATCTGATTGAAGACTTCTTGTCCATGATCAGGCTTTTCGCGCTACCGTTGGTTGGAGTGTTTATCGTCAGTATTTTTCTCTATGTCCTCATTGAACAGAGTATCATGAGTTGGTTGCCGACATTTAATAAGGATGTGTTGGCGTTACCTACAGTACTGAGTGTGCAAATGGCAAGTATTCTTGCAGGCAGTACTGCGTTAGGAAGATTTACCGCCGGCTTCGTGTTGCAAAAAATTCACTGGTACAAAGTTGTTTCTGTGAGTCTCATCATTGCTGCGGCACTTGTCATCGTATGTATGCCACTCGCAAAGAGCTCTACCGATCACATTGTCACCGGCTGGGGTAATGCACCTCTCGCTGCTTTTGTCTTTCCATTAATCGGACTTTGTCTCGCACCAGTTTACCCTGCCGTGAATTCAGTGATGCTGAGTACACTTGAAAAACATTTGCACGCGCCGATGTCGGGATTGATCGTGGTGTTCTCAGCACTCGGCGGTACTATCGGATCTATTATTACTGGAAATATCTTCGAGCATCTTGGTGGGCAAAATGCGTTCTATTTTTCATTGATCCCGATTACGCTGATCCTGATCTCTTTGTTTTTCTTTAATAGAAAGACGAAAAGGGAATCAGACAAAAATTCAAAACTGGTACAATCTTAAACCTACTTTAAATATGTCGTGCAGATTTAAGGTGCCTTTAGCCGGCTTTCGATGGTACTGCGACAGGGCACGGCTCAGAGGTGATCAATTAATTTACAAGCACTTACACATTACGACCGTTCGAATTTCGTCGAAATTAGTCGGACCTTGAACAGATTGCACTGAATTTTTGCTCACAGCCCGCACGCAACCCCGTCCCTGAAGGCCGCCCAAATGACCATTCAAACGAGGGAGTCCACCTACTTGCATAGAGACCAGGAGCAGCTCAGAGGTGATCAATTAATTTACAAGCACTTACACATTACGACCGTTCGAATTTCGTCGAAATTAGTCCGTTTCGAGACCCATAGAATGTAGCCACCCTTTTGGTTGAATTCAATTGACCTCTTCTACGAATCACGCTAGACTCCCTCAGATAACAGTCGCGATTTTCTTCATTGTCTTCTCTCATCACCGTACAGCAGTGAACAAGGTCGTTGCCAAAATCATAGCCTTACTTCCTCGCTTTAAATCCAAAGACACTACCACAAATCCCTCCGATGATATGAGCGAACTGCGATACCTCATCAGCCTGCAAACTGTGGAGCACTTCTTTACCGATGAAGAGTAATGCTACCAGGATAAAGGTGATCGGGATCTCACCGTTCTTGGAATTCGTAAATGAGACGAGCAGGATCAGCATAAAGACAATGCCACTCGCACCCAATAATCCTGTATGAAACAAAAAGACATTCAATAACCCTGTCACCAATGCTGTCACAAACATCATGATCACCAACCTGCCGCTTCCATACTTCTCTTCGATGATCGGACCAAGGAGTAGAATAAACGTGAGATTGCCCAACAGATGTTCGAGATTCACATGCCCCGCAATATGACTCACCAGTGTGACTAATGATACCGGATTCGAAAGAGTCACGTGCCCAAGCGTAAAATACTGCATGAGTCCACCCGCTACCGCTTTATCCAAAAAAAAGACTGCTACACAAACGAGTGAGTAAGTGAGAATGACCGGAGAGTTGAATTTGATTTTCATGAAAACTGTTTAATGTGTAAATGTTTAACTGTTTAATGTGTAATTGCTAGCCGCGCGTCGCACACTATAACTAATTGTAAAAATGTTTTATGATAACTAATAATGGAGAATTGAGAATCAAGAATTGAGAATTTTCATGCATGCGGAATATTATCAAAGCTATCAAGTACATCAGTCTTCTTTCGGGTAGAAACCGGAATCTTGGCGCCATCCTGCATCACCAGGTAACCGCCATCGGATTTGATATACTCGCGTACGGATTTCATATTTACTAAATGCGATTGATGGACACGCAGAAAATTTGCTCCGGACAAAAGTCTATCATATTCTTTCAATGTCTTCGCAACAAGTAACGAAGTACTTCCCTTCAAATAGAAGCGCGTGTAATTGCCATCGGCCATGCAACGCATGATATCTGAAATATCAATAAAATGGATCTTGTCGGATGTATGCAAAGCAATGCGATCCGGCACGCGTTCTATGTCCTTCAACGATGACCTGTAGATATCCAGGCGATCGTCGTCCAATGCCACATCCGTTTGCGCACGTCGCACCGCTTCCACTAATTCCTTTGGATCTACAGGCTTAAGCAGATAATCGATTGCCGAATAGCGAAATGCCCTGATCGCATGCGAGTCGGAACCTGTGATGAAAATAACTTTCACAGGTTTATCCAGAATATCGAGCAGATCGAAG
>JANNQA010000005.1:0-2553 GCA_031400515.1 Bacteroidota bacterium | reverse complement strand
CAGTCGCAGAAATCATTCTCTATACGCGTCTCTCACAATCAGGACGCCAAAGCGCATCCCTATCGCAGACTTGGTGGAAGTATCAACATCCAGACGAATGATTATCAAAGTCTGAATCGGAATGATGCGAACAGCGTACTCACAAGCAGTTACTCTTCCAATTTCAGTTGGAGTCGCACATTTCCAGGCAAGCCATATTCTTTGAGCCTTAGCCTCGGTCATTCGCAGAATACAAATACCAAACAGATCACGATAGATGCGCCGAATCTTGACTTCCGTGTAAACCGGATATATCCGTTTAAGAGTCAGAAGAGAGTTGGAAAAGAAAAATGGTTTGAAAAAATCGGATTTCAATATTCTGGAAATGCCAGAAGTAAATTTATAACGACAGACTCTACGATTTTCACTTCACAGATGTGGCAGGATGCACTCTATGGTGTTCAGCATCGTGCCAATGCGGATCTGAATTTCAATGCGTTAAAGTATTTGAATATCACTCCTTCAGTGAACTATGAAGAAATCTGGTTTTTTAAAACGAGAGAGCGTGAATTCCTTTTTGATCCTGAGAATGATATCGAATTTGATACCCTTACGGATGAATTTGGACAAGTGATCATCATACCAGATACGGTCAGGTATGGAACAGTCATCGACAACTTCGTAAATGGATTTGTGCCATTCAGGCGATTCTCAAGCGGTATCTCTATGAATACACAGATTTTTGGCACGATGCAGTTTAAGAAGGGCTGGCTTCGTGGTATCAGGCATGTCATCAAACCGGGGGTTTCGTTCAGCTATACTCCTGATTTATTCGAGCAATTCCGTGATTCTGTTCAAACTGACATCAGGCGTCCGAATGTATTGCAAGGGTATTCAATACTTGACCGCGGGGTATACTCTGCAAGTTTCTCGCAAGGAGATCAAATGGCATTGGGCTATAGTCTGAATCATATTTTCGAGGCAAAATATTTCTCTAAGAAAGACAGTATAGAGAAGAAGCTGAAGCTCTTCGATAATATTATCATGAGTGGCAATTACAATTTTGCTGCTCAAGGAGACTCATTGCATTTCAGTCCGATGAATATCAATGGTACGACGCGATTTTTTAAAGGAGCATCCACATTTGGCTTCTCGGCTATATACGACTTCTACGAGATAGATGCGAATGGACGACGTATCCAGGAATTCGCGTGGAAAAAACCTGGTCAATTGCTGCGCTTCGATAATTTTCAGGCGAGGATAAATTCACGTATGACGATTCAGAAAATTCGTGAAGTGTTTGCACCAAAAACTGTAACGCAACCTTCTGACGAAGAAGATCTGGAATCTTCAAGAGGTTCGAGAGCAGGTGCACAAAGCAGAGCGCAAGAGGGACCCGAAAAGTTCTTTGACCTCTTTAATGATTTCAGCATCGATCACAATCTTTCAATTGTGCGTGACGGCCGTAGGGATACCACGATGATCACCACACACACGATCAATATGAGAGGGTCATTGCATATCAGTCCAAAGTGGACTATCAATGTCGGCAATATTGGTTATGATTTTCGCTCAGAACAACTCACGTATCCGGATTTTGGATTCAGTCGCGATCTGCACTGTTGGTTTCTGAATTTTAGCTGGCAACCACAGCGCGGGACATATACTATGCAAATCGGTGTCAAACCAGGTACACTTGACTTTATCAAGATTCCGCATAATCGAAATCAGCAGGATACGTTCGGCGGGTTTTAAGAATTAAAGTCAAAATGTAAAATGTAAAAGGCTAAATATAAAAGTGAATACGGTCTTTCACTTTTATATTTTACATTTAGTATTTTACATTTTGACTTCTTCTCTTGTTTCCAGAGTTAATAAACCACAATTTTCTTCGAAATCGATTCTCCTCCCGATTCAAGTTGCAGCACATAGACGCCCGCGGGAATATTATCTGTAGTCAACCAATAAGTTGATCCAATCAACCAGGAATCTCGATACATCAGGCGCCCATCAATCGCATACAGCAACACTTCACGCTGTACAATACTCTCTATATCGAGTGCGATCACGATTTGTCTTCCTCCTGGAGCATAAAATAGTTGTGCATCCTCGAGATGAATCTTCCCGCTATCTGGCGGTGCACATGCGTCATCATTTACCAGAAGAGAGGAACGCAGTCCCATGAGTACAGCTTGCATCCTCGTCACCTGCCCTCTCGTAAATAATGCAAGACATCGGTCATTCGTAAAATCCATGAAATTCATGAACATATTTGACGTTCCGCATGAGTGTTGTGGATAGTCGGGACAATCGAGATAAAATGTCTCTTGTTCAGGTGTGTCTTCGATGAGATCATCAGTATCACAACCACCAGCTCCTTGTCCCCAGATATGGAACAGTCCAAAATAATGTCCCAGTTCGTGCGTCAAGGTATGCCCGCGATCAAAGGGATCAGATTGTGAAGCGAGTCCTAATGCTCCAACAAATTCCGGATCAATAACTACACCATCCTCTTCAGAATGCGGCGCCATACCCGGGAAGGTAGCTCTGCCGAGAAGTCCTTCTATATCTCCA
>JANNQA010000134.1:0-17525 GCA_031400515.1 Bacteroidota bacterium | reverse complement strand
TTCTTATGAAGGGATAATGCGCCGCATGCCGTATTGTAATTTCCTGAGGTATTGAATCGAAGGGCAGACGCTCCATTAGCCGTATTTGCGATTCCTGTATTGTTTAGCTCAAGGGCAAATATCCCGCTTGCAGTATTTGCTTGTCCCGAGGTGTTGGTGTGAAGGGAACGATATCCATTGGCCGTGTTTGATATTCCGGTCGTATTGGAATAAAGGGCCCGCCATCCACTTGCCGTGTTATTAAGACCTGTGCTATTGCTTCCAAGGGCCTGGACACCAATGGCTGTGTTTCTCGTCCCTGAGATGTTTGCGCTGAGCGAAAGTGAGCCAACGGCGGTGTTGTCAAATCCAATTGAGTTTTCAGAAAGGGCATTCCACCCGATGGCCGTGTTAGCCGCTCCTGTGGTGTTGTTAAAAAGTGCGGATAATCCGACAGCCGTATTCAGGTTTCCTGTTGTATTTGAGTCCAGGGTGGCAACGCCAAAAGCCGAGTTGCCAAATCCTGTGGTATTGTTTAAAAGGGCGCCGGCCCCTATGCCTGTGTTAAAGAATCCGGTGGTATTCAACTGCCCTACACTATGTCCGACAAACGTATTTTCATTTCCACCTGCATCATTCAAGCCTGCATTGACCCCAATGAAGACGGAAGAATCCCCAATCAACTTTAAAATCTCCAGGCGTCCTTCGATTCTTTGATTACCTACAACATGGAGTGGCGCGATGGGTGAAGCGGTTCCGACACCAACGAATTGCGAAAGCATTACAACGGAGGACGAAAGAATCAGGACGGCTGTAAACAGTGATCTCATGTTCATTTTTTTTGAAAAATAGGGAATATATCCTGGGAGCGTCGTTAAAGTATATAAAACCATCACAAATACATTCACGCAGGGAGTGATGAAATGCGGAAAGGATCAGAGTTTCAAGAGCAGTTGCAAACTGCTAAAAGTGGAGTGAAAAGTTGAGGAGGTAGGAAGGTCTGTGCGACGTTGCCCGCCTGCAAAGTCGGGCAAGCAAACTTCGCATAAGGTGAGGGAAATTCACCATAGACCAATTTATCGATCACCTTTCGCTGGTCCAGAAGATTGAAAGGGGAATTCAGCAATCTGAGGCTGGTAAGGTGGTCTCACATGAACAAGCTGTCGAGGAGATTGAGTCTTGGTTCAATTGAAGAGGCTTTTGGCGGTTAGCTTTTGGCAATTGACAATGACAAGATAACATTCAATACTTCCGTTGCCTCAACATATTAAGATCTAATACGGTCAATGCCCTATCCAGAGATACATCAGCTCTTTGAATCAGATCATGAATTAATCTACCTGGTACGTCAGGACCATAGACTTTAAGTCTGAGATAGACAACTCCACTTGGCGGTCTTAAATTATGTTTGAATATCAACTCGCCATAATCGCGATCAAAGGTCAATATTGTACGCATCTCGTCGGTCGCAATTTGAATAACTGTCTCATCTGCTACACCAGGATGGTCTACGCCAATTGCTGTAATATCATAACCTGCGGAACGGAGATACTTAACACTTGCAAGTGGAAAGTTTTCGTTTGCAAGGAATTTCATCAGTATCAGATTGATACTTTGAGGAGTCCATCCGCCCAATTCTCCTCCACAAGAAGAAAGACCGCCTGCAGTGATTCTTTAGTGAGTC
Source organism: Bacteroidota bacterium (assembly GCA_031400515.1). Classification (GTDB taxonomy): domain Bacteria; phylum Bacteroidota; class Bacteroidia; order Chitinophagales; family Saprospiraceae; genus DATDQA01. The sequence continues at coordinate 15,862 of JANNQA010000134.1, read as the reverse complement.
TCGGATAGTTGTCTATGATTTGCTGTTCATCCCACCCTTGAGCTAACAGGTTAATGATATGCTCAACAGATATGCGTGTCCCTTTTATCACCGGCTTGCCGAGAAGGATGTCTTTGTCTGAGACGATATGATCTTGCCATTTCATGGGTGCAAATTTAAAAGATTCCTGCCCAGCGCTAAACCCCGCCCGACTCTGAACGTCGTTCGGGCTGGCTTGCTGGTTGAACTACCCGCGGTGCTCCGAGAAACCTCGCCCGCCAGGTTAGGCCGCACATCTTGTCATGGAATCAGCGTTGATCTGCGCCGATAGGTTTTCAATTAAGAATTGACAATCGAAAATCGAGACATGCCTAACCGGCAGTTAAAAATCGGAAATCGAGAATTCTCTTCCGGCTTCCCGATTTTACCGGCTTTACCCTATCTTCGAATCATGAGCACGAAAGAAATTCTGGATCAAATACAGGATCTGCCTGCGAGCGATAAAATCTGGCTTGTGGAAGAAACACTAAAGTCCTTAAATCAGACCGAGCATGAGGGACTGGCGATTGCAGCCCATAGTATGATGGATGAAGACAGATGGAATAAAGAACTGACGGCATTCACTGAAGCGGCCTTTAGCTGTTAGCCGTTGGCTATTGGCAAAATCAAAAATTACTATAATTGAAATGGTCACAGATCCGGTTCACCGGTTTAACCTGTTTCACCAGCCCGAATAACATAAACAGGATATAGCGCCTTAATTTGTAAGAGAGCCTTTTATGAAAATGACGACTTTATGCTACCTGTTCAATCCTCAGTGTCAAGCCATCGATCTCCGGAAGCTCAAGATTGCGATGAACGCGAAAGAGTATCCACTCTTCCAACACTTCACGCAACTCCGTCCGACAGGATTCCAAAGAGGAAGCAGTAGAATAGACTCCGGGGCAAATAGGTATAGCACCATAGTATGCATTCTCCTCCTCGAGGATTTCATATTCAGCATGATTCATCGCCGCCTGTATGTAGTTCAGCAACATCGCTATGGATTTAAGTTTATCAAAAATAGCCAGAATTCTGAGAGGGCTGGCTGTTGGCTGTCATCGACCGACGAAGCATTGTGCGTCCGCGTGCCGCCGAAGCTTCAGCGGAGGAGCAAGTCGGTTAGCCGTTGGCTATTAGCAAAAGCAAAACGCGAATACGATTCTGTTTCTATTGAGAATCGACAATCGAGAATTCTCTTGCGGCTTCACCTACTTTCCCGGCTTCCCTATCTTCGCTAAAACCTCTGCATATGATAACCAAAGAACTTATTCGGAAGACACTGGAGGAAATGCCAGAGAATTTCACAATCGACCAGTTCATTGATCACTTATCTCTTGTCCAGATGATAGAGTGTGGTCTCAAGCCATCTGAGAACGATGAAGTAGTATCTCATGACATCGCCGTGAAAGAGATTGAGTCATGGTTCCGTTGAAAAGGCTGTTCACTGTTTGCCTTTCGCCGTTCGCGTGAGGGCTGACCTCGAAGCGTCGGCCTCGCTCTGCCATAGCGGCTACGCGAAGGCGATGCACGACCTTCGAGCGTCATGAGCGCGGGCTTGCCATGTGAGAACTCACCCCCAGCCCCTCCTGCCCCCTCCCTTTGAGTTTACATCGTCCTCTGGATAAACTTTATCGCAAGGGAGAGGGAGCTGCTTCTGTATTCAATCACATATGGCTTTTAAGTTAATCACACACTTTTATTAAAACGCTCTCCCCTCTCTCTAATCGGTGCTCGGAATGTCGATGCGTTTTATTTGTGCCTACACTTGCACTTGAGTTTGTGTCTTTCTTCCTCAGCCTCAGCCTCCGCCTTCGCCTTCTTCATGCCTTTGAGTTTCTTCCTAAGCCTTGTGTAATTTGCACCGGTTGCTGTGAGCTAAAGAATACACTGGCGGGAATGACACTACTTTACCACGAACACAGAAGGTACTACATCTGGAATGCCATCGTCATGGTCTGCACGACGTTTATGGCGCTTTACATTCCATTGAACCTGCAGATGAACCTGACTTCGAACCTGCTCATCAAGGTACTGCACTGGACATGTTCCTTGATTCTCATCATAGATATCTATGTCAGGTATGACTGGATAAGGAAGGATACGATTGCTCAAGACAAGCCGAGGTGGACAATGTTGACATCACGTCTCCTGGTTGATATTGTAGCGGCAATTCCTGTTGGCTTGATGTTCGGCACAGGATATTTTCAGGTGATTCAACTGATCAAATTGGTCAGGGTAGCGCAGTTCATTCGAATGTTTAAACAAGCCGAGGTGAAATTCTCCATTTCCCTGACGTTGATTTCGTTTGTCTACTGGACCAGCCTTTTGTTCCATTGGCTTACTTGTGGATGGATGAGTATTTACGACATAGGACATGGAGTGGATCGTGCGACGCGATATATCAGTGCGTTGTATTGGACGATGACGACACTGACTTCTGTCGGCTATGGAGACATCGTTCCGGTGAACAACATTCAGCGGCTTTATGCCATCATGGTGGCCATGACAGGTCTTGGAGTGTTTGGATATCTCATTGGGAACGTCGTGACCATCCTGTCAAAGCTGGATGCCGGCTATGCGCGGTATAAAGAACATGTCGAACATCTTTCGACAGCAACAAAGCGAAGAGGACTTTCCAAAGAACTGCAACGTCGGGTGCTGGATTATTACCGATATGTGCGCGATGAAAAAACTGGCTACGATGAATCCGTGTTTCTACAGACATTGCCTGAGACGTTACGGACTGAGGTGGCGCTGAGTTTAAAAAAAGAATTCATTGAAGGGATCCCACTGTTCAGAAATGCAAGCGAGAGGTTTGTCGTTGACATTGCTTTGCAACTACAGCTCATCGTAGCCACACCACATGATTATATCTTCAAAGCCGATGATCCTGCAAATAATATGTACTTCGTCATCAGCGGTGAGTTGGAAGTCCTGAATAAAAAGCAAGATCAAGTACTTGCAACGCTGAAAGCCGGTGATTTTTTTGGAGAAATAGCTCTTGTCAAAAACGTGCCCAGAACCGCAACCATCAGGGCTACGACGTATTGTAACCTCTACAAGCTCGGGCGTAAGACTTTTAAATCGGTGCTGGAAACCCACCCAGAGATCGCTGCGCAAATCGAAGAGGAGGCAAGGGTAAGAGAGCAACGGTACTATGAGGAGTAGTGGGGAGAAAGGCTGTTCGCTATTTGCTTTTGGCTATTGGCCTTGTGAGAACTCACCCCCTGCCCCTTCCCTTTGATTTGTCATCGTCCTAAGTTTGAACTTTGTCGCAAGGGAGGGGGAGCCTGCTCCTGGATTAAGTTGTATTGAAGATTTGAATCTTACCCCCACTTCAATAAATACAACTCCCCTCTCTCCGACGATGATTTTGAAAATGTCTAAAGTTTAATCAGAGAGAGGGGACGCCCGCCCGTACCGAACGTACGTTCGGGCGGGGGGGTGAGTTCTAAGAGAATGATATGATTACTCAATCGTCAACAGCATTCCTCTTTCAGCTCGGACCTCCAGGCACAAGGCAATCGCTTCTTTAATATTCTTGAGAGCTTCTTTTTTGATTGTCCCTTGACTGATACAACAAGGAATAGATGGACATTCTATGATCCAAACGCCGTCTTCATCCCAGTTGATCGTGACGTTGAATTTCATTTGTAAACTGATTCCAGAAAAGTGAGACACTGATAAACTTAAGGAAGTCTCAAGGAAGGTTACTTGACTTGAAGAAACTCATCAGCAGTTATATCTGCCTGCTTGAGGATGGCTCTCAAAGTTCCTTCGGGCATATCTCCAGTATGATTTGGAATTGTTGTGTAGCGATTCGTCTTGACCGAATGCCAAATCTCATGACTGCCTGCTGCATTTCTATGATATTCGAATCCGAATTTTTTCAGCCTCTTGATAATCTGGCGATACGTGAAACCACCCAATCGTCCCATGTCACATACCAATCACAAGAGGATAGTCGAATTGATCACCAAGCTTTCGCACTTGTGCCGAATCATCAGATTGCGCTTCTAATAACTTCTTGACAATATCCCTTGCAATCTCAAGAGTTTCGGTAATCGTTCTCCCTTGTGCCACAAGTCCCTGGACATCATCCGAAGTGGCGAGATAGTACCCTTCTGGTAGCTTTTCAACATGAATTTGGATCGTTCCTTCCATGGGTGATGTATTGTTAGTGCAATTTACCGAATCTGCTTTATGTCGAGTAGGTTTTCGACGTTTACGGCAGTTGTAAAGTATTCCTTTACAACTGAATTCTGGTCTAACTCTTTCTCTTCCAATATGTTAGCTATATGCCGACCTATATTCTGTTTAGAGGTGGCAAAAAGTTCAGCGAGCTGGCTTTGGTTCATCCAGACCATCCCATCGCGGGCATGCAAGGCGACAGCGGTCTTGCCGTCCCGAGTCGTGTAGATGATGATGTTTGATTCGGTGTTCATTTGGTGTAGTGGAATTTCTTTGGGAAGGTAAGAAAGGAAGAGGCTTTTGGCTGTCTTCGACCGACGAAGCACTATGGGAAGTTGGTTAGCGCCTGGCTTCTGGTAAGGAATACACGAATTTGTTTTGTTTTGGAGAATTGAAAATCAAAATCGAAAATTCTCTTCCGGCTTCCTTCGGCCATAGAAGCCATAGCGAAGGTGGCCCCAGTTTATCCGGCTTATCCGGTTTGGCCGGCTTTACCTGCTTCACCGATTCTTCAAATATGATCTTGCCATTTCATGAGTGCAAATTTAAAGATTGCTGCCCAGCACTAAACCCCGTCGGTTGATCCGCCCGCGTTGCACGGCTAAACTAGCCAGGTTAGGCCACGCTAATTTGTCTACTCCTTTTTCAATTAATAGTCGAGACTGCCTGACCATCATTTGAACTCTTCCCGGGTTCTTCACATAGACCGTTGCATTAGTTGTCTGAAAAAAACTCATATACGCCATTGTTCACGCACCTGAATCTCTGTGCAACCACCATCGGATCGAAATGTGCCGGGTCATATGGCTCTCCATGCCACTCAAGTAACTCTTGATGCTGTTCATGATCTGGGTCGGCCATCACTCTCACGAAATGTTCAAATCCGTAAATGCCTCCACAATCTTCAGGAGGGCAGTTTCGCTCACCGTCTATAAAAAATGGATAGGTGTCACCATCGACTTTCGGATGAATCTTTTGCAAGACAATCTCATGCATCCATCCGTCTCCGAAGTCATACTCATATTTCAAAGAATCTTTCGGCTTTTTCAGGATGGTACCTATGCGGATTTTCCGATAGTCCAACACTTCAACGTCATCAAACATGCGAGGGTCGCCAAGATATTCAGCCTTATAGATGAACTGATGCAGGTGACAATTCTCCCATCCCATGACATCCTGAATCATGTAATGCATGTCCGGCAGAAGTGTACGGTCGCTGACCAGCAAACGTCGCCAAATTGGTGGTTTCGTTCCGACGAGTGTGATCTTGATCTGATAAATCATTTCGGCGCCTTGTCTACCACTTTTCTTGCTAGAAGTCTTAGCTGGCATTAGATATGCATTTTAAGATGAGCGGAAAGATAAGTGCAAAGAGGTGATCATCGTCATTCATGACTGCCTGCAATAACTCACCCATTACCCCTCTCTTTGAAGGAGATCGGAGTTCAATTTAGATTGATTGCAAGAGAGGGGGAGCGCGTTGTTCAAACATCTGATGTGAGAGTTAAATCCTCAGAGCCCCTCTTCATGAATGACAGATGATCACGTGATGTTGTGCCCACACCCAAAATGTGTTTTCAAATCGAGAATTGAGAACTTACAATCGAGAATTTGTTCTTCCTCAGTCTCAGCCTTCTTTATGCTACCTGTTCAATCTTCAATGATAAGCCGTCGATCTCGGGGAGCTCAAGATTGCGATGAACACGAAAGAGTATCCATTCTTCCAACACTTCACGCAACTCCGTCCGACAGGATTCCAATGATGAAGCGGTAGCATAAACTCCGGGGCAAATAGGGATAGCGCCATAATATGCATTCTCCTCTTCGAGGATTTCATACTCTGCATGATTCATCGCTGCCTGGATGTAGTTCAGCAACATTGCTAACGATTTAAGTTTATGAAAAGTAGCGAGAATTCTGACAGGCCGGGTCATGATACATGAGCAAGTCGTCATCGCAATTGAGTCCTTGTTCAATCGGATGTAGAATTGATCCAATGCTTCTAAAAACTGTTGAGGCGCTTTTCGAATATCCGGAAAGTCTTTGCGCTGAAATGCATGGAACAAGCTGGCAGACTGGTCAAGGGAATGATACTTGTAGAAATAGGGAAATGCCCCAGGTTTAGATTTGGGCTGATTGCGTCGCACATTTCCACTTCTCAAAGATTACATGTTTGTAGCATTGCAAATTACCGCTCATGTTGACCCACCCTACTGGTCATCCTGTTAGCTCACCGGATACCTTGATCACATATTTTGACAATCATGGCTATCATGGGCGTTTACCTTTCAGGAGTTTTGACATATAGTAGTGTGAACTGCACCAACTAAGTGATATACGAGGAAAATATTCTGGTTCAAGGAATATCAGAAGAATCGCGAAACATAGATTTAAGCAAGTCCAAATGGTCTTTGTCTCTAAATGTAGACTTCAGCATTAAGCAAGAATCCCGATCACACAAGGAAAATTAAACAAAAGTTAAATATTATGGCAAATCCAGGTACGGAACTCGCATCACTCGACTTTGGCAACCTTATTGGTGGGCCGCTTGTCGCCGTGATAAAGGCGCAATCATTAGCGGCTGAAGCAACTGCCGCGTTTATTAAAAAGGTTGGTTTCTATCCAGATGTCAAGGATGCTGCTGGCAATACTATTATCGGCTCTCCAATCTACGTTGATTTCAAATATCCGAAAGAAATTCAACCATTTCAACCCGCATTGCCATTTGGTACTGTCACCGAAGCCAAAGTCGCAACAGCCGGAGCTGGATATACTCCCAATCAAGTCGTTACTGTACAATTTGCCGCAACAGGGGTAGGTGAAATTGCTGCCAAAGGCACAGTAACAGCTGATTTGGGAGGAGCAATACCTACAGGGACACTTATTGCAATAACAGACCCTGGCCAATATGTTAGTGCACCGACTACGGGAACTATCTTAGGAGTAAATGCCGCTGCTTCTCCTGTTCCCGTGACCACTACGGCGACCGTCGGAACAATCAAATATGTTGGTCCCGGTAACCCCATACCTGCAGTGTTTCAAGAGATGAAGATCTCTGTGCCTATTCTCACAATGCTTCCTATTCCATTTATCAAAGTTGATATCATTACAATTGATTTTAACGCTAAGATCAATTCAATGGAGACTAGTACTTCGAGCAGTGATCTTGCAGTATCCGGAACTCTAAGCGCGAGTTACGGCGGGAAAAGAGCGAATGTGAGTTTTGTTGGGAATGTGGCGTATAAGAAATCAACGACAAGTGGTTCGAGCGTTGAACGCACTTTCTCTATGGCCATTCACGTTCAGGCTTCGCAAGACGAAATGCCAGCAGGGATGGAAAAACTTTTGAATATTCTGGAAGGTGCCATGAAATCAGTACCCGGGGCTGTTCTTCCGCAATAATCCAGATTAAATATTTGGTTAGCAATAATCTGAAAAAAATGGACACAGAAGTCCTTCAAGAATGTTTTGGGTTCATAATCTCGTCAATTGATCATATACTAGTTGAATGGCAGAATTAAGTGATTTTTTAGGACATATTTTGGAAGAAATCACCCGAGCGCGAGTTCAGGCTGATTTTGCCGCGATACGAACTGCACAAATGTATGCTTCTGATGAAGAAGGTTTATTAAAATATTTTCCTGTTCCTCGCATGCGTCTTCCAACTATCGAAATTACAGCGCCAGTTGTAATTATGGATGTTCCTGAAGGGTTTATGGAAAAAACAGATCCGATCTTATTGAGTCAATCTATTGCCAAAAATGTGCTGGAAATTCTAATTCAAAACAAAATCAAATTAGATGTTACCGAAATTATTGCATTAATAAAAGAGGACAAATCCTTGTCACAAGGATACCTGAATAACACCTCAGCAGAGATCCTGAGTAATAAAATCGGATCTCAAATAGAAACAATAAGCACTAAATCAAAAAATCCTGCCGAGACCCACAAAAATATCGTTGCCCTTATACATGACCAGTTAATCAAATCTTTTGATATGCTACCACGAAAAACAGTTGGTATAGCAATTAATGCAAAGACGTCAGCGATAAAAGAATTTAGCCCAACATCTGGTCAAAGTGCTAATGTGGCTTACTTTAAAATGTCAATAACTGAAGAAGCTTTAGAGATTGAATTGAAGGACATTTCTAAACCAATAGGTGAAGGGCAGACAAAGATAAAACGACTTACTCCAGAATAGTCTTATGCAAATTGTTGTTACATCATTTCTCGATCAACTTAATCGTTTATTGGGACAAGGCCCTTCTCTTGTAACTTTATATGAACAAAAGGATGTCTCGTTTATTTCTTCTTTAATCTCGTGGCTGGATGAAAGCGAATCAATACTGCAAGAGTTTAGGCGGCCTCAGGTAAGTGAAATTGCTGGAATTCGAGCTCAGATCCTTTCGGCTTCAAATGGTGTGTATGAAAAAAATGTCTTTCACCTTCCTTCTTCTGGCGGTGGCAGAAAGATCTTTCATGCGACTGCAGCAATTCTCTTTAATCATGCGCAAACTATTCTGAATACTCTTTACAGAACTTTCTCTACGTTCAGAGAAGAATCTGAAAAATATCTACGCCAAATTATCTTAATCTCGTTGCAAAAGGAATCATTCTATCCAATCTGGCGAAGTGAGTTAGACTTATCATTGAAATTAAATACCCTTTGGCAATCATTTGTTGCGGATAAGGACCTTGTGCAAGGCACACGTCAAGTACTTTCATCAGTGAACTATTCTGATGCCTTAAGGATCATGGATGAGATTATCACGGAATGGAAACTATAGAGCTTTTATTAGAAACGAATGACCTCAAAAATCCTTAGTTGTATTTCACTGAAGTGCCAATGACGAATAGAATAACAGCCTACCAAAATTAGGGCATTATATACCCTACTTAAACCCCCTAAACCCCTCCATCACCGCCTTAAAATTCTTCGGCTTATACTTCGCAAACCCCTCATCATCCACAAACACATAATCATACCGCACATCAGATTGCACCCGATTGATATCCTCGCACCAATTCTTTAAGCGGGCCATCTTCTGAGGGACATCCAGATCTTGTTGACCCTTGGTCTCCACTACGACAATGTTCCCGTCATTCAGCTTCACAAGAAAGTCGGGGTAGTAGTTTGATATGTCGCCTTTGGCATTGACGTAGTCGAGCTTGAAGTGGACGGCGAGGTAATTTTTGGCGTAGGATACGACATCGCTGCAGTTTTCTAGGAAACTGGCGAACTCCAATTCAAAGTGGCTGTCGCCGATCACGCGGTTGAAGATGCTCTTCTTAGGAACGAGATAGCCCTGGTCTTTCACGACAAACGGCCGGGTCTGTCTGAGCTTGATCGTGTCCCGGATTTCTGCATCACCTTTTGAGCGCACAGTGAGATCGTTGATCGCTTTCTTGAGCGTCTCTATGATTGTCTTTGTCGCTGCCAGTTCAGACAGATTGCGCAGGGTATTCGGTGATTCAAGATCAACGGCTTTACCGAACAACGTTGTCGCGATAAATTCTTTGATCTTTCCATACAACACATCGTACCCGCTGACAAGACGCAATTCTTTCATGATGGTCTGCGCAAAGTAGCCAATGACGCTTCGGTAATCCGCAACTCCTGCCGTATCCAGGATCGTCGTATGTGTGATCTCTCCTGTCGTGATATCCTTAAAGACAATCTCTCTTTGTTCTTCTTCTGTGAAGTGTCTGTACTCGACTTTATGAAATGTCAGATTCCCTGCATCGAGATCAGCGAGGTTCTTGTACTCACGATAGACGCGCGAAGACAGAATGGGAATTTCAATATCCAGAGCATCGATGTCTTTCTTTTCATTCCCGAGATCAACTTCAACAACAAGCGGTGTTTTGGCCTGAGTACCTGCACCCATGGCCTTGCGCTCCAATTCTACGCCTTCGGCTTGGATCGATTCCACAAAGTCCATAAAAGCATTCGTGCCGACCACACTCACGTATTCTTCTACCCCACCCGGATACATTTTGCGCAAGCCTCGTCCCAGTGTCTGTTCAGGCAGGATGTTGCTTTTCGATGTGTAGGCGCGAAGACCGACAATGGTGGTCACATTACGCACATCCCAGCCTTCTTTGAGCATCATCACAGATACGATCGCTTTGTATGGGCTGCTTGCATCATCAATTTCATTGGATTGTTTGCGCAGGATTTCCAATTCCTCTTTTGCTTTACCGGAAGCCGCCTCGGAAATTTCACCATTGTTTTTTGTGTGGATCACGAGTACAGCATCTTTCAGATCGGGATAGTTGCCTTCCAGATATTCAGCAACTTCATCGCAGTTGCGGGTATCGTCGGTCATCACAAACAGGATGGCTTTCTTACCCATCTTCTCATGTTCTGTGTATGCCTTGCGCCATTCGAGCACGCCCAGATCAATATAGTCGGTGTATTTCTCAGTGTACCGCGCGCTTTGTCTTTCACTCAATTTTGCTCTGCTCGCCGCATCGGGCAACACGGGATGCTTCACGACGTTCTGCCAGATGGCTTCTACAAGAGGATAATCTGCAATTGTCTGCACGAAGATTGCCCCGTTATTATGTTTTGGTGTGGCTGTCACATCCAGTTGCAGACTCAGAACACCGCCTTTCTGCAATAACCGATTGTGAATGTCCTGTATCGATTGAAACCACGCCATACTGGAGTCATGGATATGATGTGCTTCATCATTTAGCACCATGAGCTCGTCAATATCCCGGACGATCATCCCCAGATCCACCTTTGAATCAGTTGTCGCTCCTGTCGGCCGCTTACCCAGGAAATAATCCATGGTATCGTCATCGTCAGGTGAAGGAGGAATATCCTCACCCGAATACACGCGATGGATGTTGGTCAGAAAGATATTGCCGGTGGGATGCGATATCCGCACTTCATCCTGCAAGTGCAGAGTCAGTTGAAAATCATCACGCCAATTGTGCCCGTCAAATCCATTGTCCGGAATGACCGGGTCTTCGAAGAAAATCCGCAGCCCCTGAAAATCTTTGTATATCCGGTCAAGCACAATGATATTTGGTGCGATCACCAGAAAGTTGCGTGCAAGCTCAGAGTCCGGTTCGTAGAGTTTGTGAAAGAAACTCCATGCAAGCGCAAGGCTCATCACCTTTGTCTTTCCACTGCCGGTTGCCATTTTGATGACATAGCGACGCCAGGACTCATCAAACATCTGCGCCGAGACTACCCCACTGCTATCGAAACGCATGAGATCGAACTTGTCCTTTGCACCGACGACATCGTAGAGATAGATAATGGTCTCAAGTGCCTCCCGTTGAGCGAAGAAGTATTGAAACTCTTCCGCGGCTCCATATGCCTTCGGAATCAGGTGAGAAGTATTAAACCACCAATGGAGCAGACTCTTGCTTGTCTCACTCGCTCCGACATAACCTCCGTCGCGAAATTCCTTCACTTTCTTGCGCAGAGTTGCTACAAGTGGAGGCATCAGCTTTTCCATACTAGATTCACGTAAGGCCTCATCTGCGGGAAACCAGCGGACTTCAGGATCGAGGATTGCATGGGGGGAATCAGGAAAATCGGGATGTAGTGCCATTATATTTTATTACCCAATGTCTTAAAGACTTCTATTCAGCCCCTTCAGGGCTGTAAAATCAAAACATGTCTCTCGCAACGGGCCTTGCCCGTTGCTATTGATATTTGGCCCCTTCAGGGCCTTCATTTCAAGCTTATCTTGAAAACGACCTAGTATTTAAGTCTGCCTGACCCCTAATTATGGCGAATTCGCCATAATTAAAATTCGGGACACAATGCTCATATTCTGATCTCAACTATTGTCATCGTATCATTTCCAAAGATGTCGACCACCTTCACTGCGATCTTGCGCTTACCTGGCGGACACTCGCGGGCGACGCTTTTCAACTCGAGGGAGCGGTCCTTCTTTGTGCGAAAACTCTGCCACTCGTTTTCGAAGATGAAGTCGCCGGTCCATTGCTCTTCCCATTCATTGGTCTCCGGACTCTTGATCCGAATGATCTCGCGTTTGTTTTCAAAGTCGAAGTCCACTGACCAATAGTCGATCCAGTCCGTCCACTCCCGTGTGAGGACTTCGCGTGTCACGATGCCGTCCTTGTCTTTATTCACCTTTACGATCTGCCCTTTTTCTACGACGATCTTGCTGGCTTTATTCTTCAGTGTGGCTTCGGCATTGGCGATGGAGTCCTGAGAGTAGAATACGGAGAAGTCAGTCAGCTCAATAGCAACTGTATTCTTCTTCACATGAGGTTTGACTTCGATAAACGAAACATCATGAAAGACGACCTGATTCTTTTCTACCGCACGCTTGTCAAACACTTCTGCGGGAATATACTTCGGTGAAATATCGATACCCTTTGCCCGTGCTTCGTCGAGGACATTTGGGAATAATCCCATCTCAAATTCAAAGCCGAGGATATCCACTTTGGTGATGTGTTTCTTTCGGCATTCCAGAATCACCTCTTCTACAAAGAGCCTCGTGACCGGAAGATTGACAGGACCGATTGCCACAAGACGCCCCGCACGCTTGCCATGGAAACAAGCAAATCCTTCTGTCTTTTCGGCCCGATAGGCACGCAGAATGAGATCAAGAAATGCCTCTTCTTTTGCAGCGAGTTGCTGTTGCTTTTGTTCTTCCCGCAGATCAGGATTGATCCCGATATAGTGCTGCCGTTCGTACCTGCCAAGGTTCAGTATTTCAAAGGCTCTGTAGTCTTTACCTTCGGTTTTGAGATGTCTTTGCACACCTATCAGACGTTTTCGTGTGGTGTGGATTGCAAACTTACCCAGATCACTGACAATCCATTTGCGTCCGAGTTTTTCCGCTACCGCTGCCGTTGTACCTGAGCCACAAAAAAAGTCAGCGACTAGATCACCTTCGTTAGAGGATGCCTTTATAATTCGGTCGAGAAGCGCTTCCGGTTTTTGCGTTGGGTAGTCTGTCCGGTTTTCAGATTGAGAATTTTCATGGAAAATATCTGTCCACAAATCATCCATGAAATAGCCATCGGCGTCATCTAAAAAATGCTTTATTCGTAAAGTACCTTGAGCAGTAACATAAATCCTCCCTTCATTCTTGAGTCTTCCAATAGTGTCTTGCGAAGTAGCAGTTCCTATTTTTTCATCCTTGAACCGTCGGCCATTCTCGTCGACTTTACTAAATCGCTCCCGTAAATATTCTTCGGTGTATGGAATTTTTTGAGGATTGTACAAATATCTTTCCGATGATTTCGAATAGTAGAATATATCATCTTTACTTTTTCCCAAACTTGTCTTCCCTTTAAACCCGCTAGGAGTCATACTACGCCAAGTTATGTATCCACGAAAGCTTTCTTTACCGAATACTTCATCCATAACTAATCGAAGAAAGCCGCTCACCCGCCAATCACAATGCACATATATACTTCCATCCTCTGCCAGCAAATCCCGCATCAGGATCAATCGTTCATAAATCATCGAGATAAACGAGTCTGACCCCTTACCCCAGGTGTCGCGATATGCGATCTCTTCAAGAATATTTGGCTTCTTTGTAAATGTATCGTCACCGATTTCGATGTCCATGCTGAAATCCGCGCCTACGTCAAAGGGTGGGTCAATGTAGATCAGCTTTAATCCGCCTTGCTTTTCTAACTCTTCGCGTAGTGGTCCGCTCTTGAGTGACGATAGAATGAGTTTATTGTCTCCCCAGATCAGCTTGTTGGTCCATCCCTTGAGTTGCCGTCCGCGACTGTCCACCGAAAACAAGTCCAGTTGGATCTTTGTGTCCTCTGGCTTCTCGGCACGTGGTTCGTCTACTTGTTCGATGGTCTGAAATGGCAGGACGATGTTGCAGACTTCATTGGTCTTTCCATTCCAAACGAGCTCTACTTCACGCTTGTCATCAAATAACAGGAAGCGGTACTTCTCAGGAAGAGGTTTGCCTGCTTCGAGGAAGCGGATGATTTCTTGCTTTTCCTGGGGGGAGAGTTTTAGCATGGGGCGTAAATGTAAATGTCTTCGAGATTAAATCGACACAATGGTGACTGGAGACTCATTCTTTCAATTTCCTGATTTGCTTACTATTGACAAGAGATTTCATCTGGATGATGGCAACTTCATTCAATTGCTTCAATCTTTCGGATTGGGAAAGTCCTTGATGAATCAGCACGGAGTTTATGCTTTCGAGATTTGACAATACAACAAGCTGCTCCAGAGTCGCCTCATCCCTGATATTGCCTTGTTTGTCAGAATTTACATCGCGCCATTGCCTTGCCGTAATACCAAACAGGGCCATATTGAGCAGATCCGCTTCATTTGCATAGACAAAATTGATCTGTTGTTTGCTTAGCTCTTTAGGGATCAGATTTGCTTTAATGGCATCAGTATGGATGTGATAGTTAACCTTTGCAAGCGTACGTTGCAGATTCCATTCGAGTTGCAGACGATCATTTTCTTCAGCCTTAAGGCGCTGAAATTCTACGATCAGATAAAGTTTGAATTCGGAGGAAATCCAGGAAGCAAACTCAAATGCGATGTCCTTATGTGCAAATGTGCCACCGTATCTCCCTGATTTAGAAATAATTCCGATTGCTCCGGTGTTTTCAATCCACTTTTGAGGGGAGAGCACAAAATAATTGCTCCCGGACTCTGATCTAAACCTCTCGAAATCGATAGGTTTAAAATCAGGGTTGTTCAGTCTCTCCCATAACCCCAGAAACTCAATGGTGCTCCGGTTGCGCATCCAATTGTTGATCACCGAAAACGCCTCAGATTCGTTTCGGTACTTTGCAATATCAGTCAGCGAGAGATAATCCGTGTTCTTTTTTGCGAAAAGCGCAATCTCCCTTCCCTGTACTTTCAATGTTGTTTTTGACATTGGTTTAATGTAGGTTTATAACGGCTACACTTACGTCATCGTCATCCGGAATAGGTCAGCATTTACGGAAGCATTTAATGCTACACTTCCTTTGGCACTATCACCTCTTCCCCCTACTCCTCCTCACCCTCACACTCACCACCTTATACTCCGGACACATCGCTTCGGTATCTGAGACACTTGAGGTAAGATCATTCACCTGGATTTCTGGAAAGTGGAAGGTCGTGCTGAGGACGCCTGGCTTGATGCCTTCAGTGACGAAGGCTTTGATGTCGACTTTGCCACGGGCGGATTCTACGCAGGCCATGTCGCCGTCTTTGATGCCGTTCTTTTGGGCATCGTCGGGATGGATCCAGAGGACGTCTTCTGTGAGGAGTTCTACGTTGGCGGTGCGGCGGGTCATGGTGCCGCAATTGTATTGTTCGAGTTCGCGGTTGGTGGTGAGGATGTAGGGATAGTCTTTGCCGTTGGTGGTGATCTCGGGAGACTCTTTGAAGTCGTGATATTCGAAGAGACCAAGGCCGCGCTTGAATTCATTCACATGGATGATCTTGCTGTCGGTACCATCAAGAGCAACGGGCCATTGCTTGCCATTCTCACCGAGTTCATTCCATTTCACACCGGCGAAGAAGGGCACGATCTGTGAGATCTCTTGTAGCAGCGTATCGGGATCATAGTCCGGTTGTGCATAGCCCATGCGGTTCATGATATCGACGACGATCTGTCCATCCACTTTTGTGCCGTGGATTGGATAGATGACAGCATTCACGCGCTGGATACGTCGC
>JANNQA010000140.1:0-53766 GCA_031400515.1 Bacteroidota bacterium | reverse complement strand
CACCCTGGGGGGTGTTTTTGTGGAAAGTAGAGAGTATCTCTTGACATTTCATCCTCACTAAATTCATAGCATTCCAACATCACTGTCTGATTTCGCAAAACAGATGACGCACCTCCCAATCACCATCTCCCGTCCGGAAGCACGACGCCTTGCCATCACGCATCAGGGACTGCTTAGCGCGTCACCATTTGGCAAAGGAAAGAATGGAGTTTATGAGACAATCTCACATCTTGGTTATGTGCAGATCGACACGATCTCAGTTGCCGAACGTGCGCACAATCACATTTTATGGTCTCGTGTCCCCGACTACAAGCAGAAACATCTGCACGACTTGCAGCAAAAGGACAAGCGTATTCTGGAATTCTGGGCACATGCCGCGGCATACCTGCCAATGAAGGACTTTCGATTTCTCATTCCGACGATGGACTATTTCCGCAATCAGCAGGATTCCTGGCCAAAGTCGGATAAGCAGACGATTCAGGGTGTCCTTGATCGTATACGAAATGAAGGGCCATTAAAATCACGCGACTTTGAAGCATTGGATAAAAAAAGTAGTTCAGGTTGGTGGGAGTGGAAACCGGCGAAACTCGCATTGCAACGCTTATTCTTTACGGGAGATATTATTGTGACGCATCGTGAAGGGTTTCAACGTGTGTATGATATCACAGAGCGTGTATTGCCCCCGACTATTGATACCACACCACCTACGATTGAAGAGTATACACGGTACCTGATATTCAGCACTATCAGATCTCATGGATTTGCGCGGATACAGGAGATGTATTATTTGCGGCGGGGAATGCGAGATCACGTGAAGAAAATGATAGAAGTTCTTTGTGATGCAGGGGAGATTGTACGTGTTCAGGTCAGGGGAATCGAAAGTATCTTTTATACGACCAATGAAATCCTTGCCAGGCCAGTGCGTGTCGCAAACAAAGTCAAACTGCTTTCACCATTCGACAATGCCGTGATCCAGCGTGATCGCCTGTATGATCTGTTTGGTTTTGATTTTCAGATCGAATGCTATGTACCTAAGCCAAAGCGCACGTATGGATATTATTGTCTGCCAATCTTATACGGAGATCAGTTTTACGGTCGGGTGGATGTCAAAGCCGATCGCAAGACCGGGATATTGCATTTGGTACACGTGATTTTGGAAAACACAAAACTTCCGAATGGATTTCTTACAGCCTTCGCAAAAGGATGTGTAGAGTTTGCGCAATTCAATAATTGCCAGGCTATCGTGATCGATAAGATCAGTCATGAGAACCTCAGGATGGAAATTGTGAACAGTATCGAGGATCTCCTATAAGCCCGACAAAGTTATCTTTACAAAAACAAATCAAGCATATGAAAAAGGTTATCAGTTCAATGTTCTGCTGCTTAATACTGTTCGCGGTAGTATCGGTTGCAAATGCACAAGGGGATAAAGCAAGCCGCCCAAGTCCTCCGGTAGAGGTGAAAGGAAAAATCAGCAATGCCGATATCATGATCGCATACAGCGCTCCTTCTGTGAAAGAAAGAAAAATATGGGGAGATCTTGTGCCCTATGGTAAGGTCTGGCGTACCGGAGCAAACGAAGCAACAATATTCGAGACGTCAGCCGAAATCAAAATCAATGGAAGTGTGCTTCCTGCAGGGAAATACGCTCTCTTCACAATCCCCGGTGAAAAAACATGGACGATCATATTTAACTCAGCATTCGCTCAATGGGGTGCTTATCAATATGATGCTTCCAAGGATGTGTTGAGAATTGAAGCTACACCAGAACAAGGCACCCACCAGGAACAAATGCTATTCGCGATTGAGGATGGTAAGATCGTCCTGGCGTGGGATAAACTCCGTTTGCCGTTGAAAGTGAAATAGATTGCTCATGGATGCACTGAGATCACAGAGATTGATCAGCGAATAATTGTATTCACTGACTTTCTCTGTGTTCTCTGTATTTCCTTGAGGGAAAGCAAACTGAATAAATTTTTACCAACACATTCCAGGCTGCGACGACCCACCACTTTTTCGAGTTCTTCATTTTCAGAAGTAAAGCCGGACTTTTTACTAATTCTTCAGGAGACTTAAGGTAGTTGTGAATTTGAAGTGTGAACGGGTATACCGGTTGCAGTGGAATTGATATTCCATTGTGTGTTTCAGCAGCGAGGTTTTTTATAGCCGTGGTGAACCCTTCAAAGAACATGAGTTTATAGGGTTCTTCAGCTTCATGATATGCACTATTTCTGTTTTCGCTCCGGCCACTGCTGAAAGAAGGATTTGTATTGATCTCCCAGAGTTGTGGCTTGCCGTTCAGGACGCTATAATCCGCCCTTCCATAACCAATACCTGCGATGTTGAAAACTTTTTCAAGCCATTCTTTGTGCGGATGTGTCGTGAAGTACCAGTCGATATGATCACGATGGGACATGTGGAGATCGTGATCGATCTGTGCAGCACTGGACTTTACAATCCATTGATCATCAAAATTTACGTGCCGTGGAAAAATGTTGTCTCCGATTTTAAGCGCCGAGTATTTCGTAAAAATGCCACGCTCATCAGAAGTGTCGCAAAATTCAACGACATAAATCTTTTCAGGGCTGTGTCCCAATACGCGCGTTTCTTGGATTGCATGTCGCAATGACCTTTGGTCTTTCAGGAGTCCTGAAAGGATGCGATTATGTCCCAGGGCGGTGCGCAAATAGACCGGCATTTTAAGTGCAGAGAGATCTTCCGACGCTTTACAGATCCGGAAGTCGTTAATGCCCAATGCATGAAGTTTTTTTAAGAGGTGGTATCGTGAAAGTGTTTGAATGGGATGGTTGAGAACACTGATCCTATCTGAAACGGTAGACAAATATTCGTGAACGCTGGCAGCAGCAGCATTTGCCAACGGGGGCATGCGATCCATGTCCAAAAAGGCCAGCGCTCCCGGTCGCAGTTCTGATGTGAGATGTAAATCTTCGTAAAAAAGTAATTCAATAAGATGTGTGAGATGTTTTCCACGCCTGGTCAGAAGTTGTTGAACTGTATATCGTGTCCTTTTCGTGAGTAAGAAATATAACATACTACGCTTTCAAAATGTATTTGTCCAACGCGTTTTTAAGATTCATCACCAAACCCAACAGTACAACAGGATAGGTCACATTCAAGACGGTTTTAAAATAGTCCGGAATGTCATCAATCACCTTACTGAACATGTATGCTTGTATCGGTATACCTGCCGCCACATAATACGGTAGTGTGGTAAATCTTACGGATCCCGGAAGACCCGGAGACCCGATAGTCGCTAACATTGTAAAAACCAGCATCGAAGCGATCATGCCCCATTCGGGATCAGAGCCGAAGCAATGTGCAAGAAATTGAAAAGTCATGATCGAGGTAATAGCCCTGTTTGCACGAAACGTGATGAGAAAAAACGGAATTGTGGAATCTATAATGTCTTCCTGATATCCCAGCGCTTTGTGCCCACTTTCTGTTGTACACGCAACACAGGCATACGACGATCTTGTAGATACTGCAACAAAATATGTTGGAATCATAGCGTTGAACAATCGTCGTGGCTTTATTGAGGCGAAAAGGTATCCGGCAACATAGAGCAGTCCGATGAATACAAGAATGAACAAGACCTGGTAAACAATGAATAGCGCAAACGTCGCAAACAGACCAACTCCGTATTCCTTGAAAATTGAAAAGACGACTGACAGCATCGCTACCGGCATAAATAATAAAAGCATGTACACTGCCTCGAGTATCCATGTAGCAAGTTTGTCGAGCGGTAGAAGCAGGTTGTGACTCCGCTTTCTGAAGAACAGCAAGCCTGCCAATGCGAGAACAATGGCACTTAGCAACGCTGGCTGAATTATCCCGATTGCAATCACGCGTAGCTGATCGGACCAATCGAGCAGGATCCTCAAACCTGACAATCCTGCCGTCAAAGCGTCAGCGTCCTCTAATTGTCCTACGTCAGAAAAATGTTCGGGGAACAAGACCGGTAGCAGCATATCATCTACCACAACGACCAGAAAAAATGCAGAGAGCGCGAAAATGAAATGCAGCACTAATGCATAGATGCCGATCTGGCCAAGGAGTTTCGAGTTTCCAATGGCTAGAATTGCTCGTAGAATGAACACGAATACCAATGGAACCGTCACAACAATGAAAAGGGTGGTCCAGATAGAAGAAAGCGCACTTAAAAACTGATTGATCGTATCGAAGATCGGTTTGCCTATTACGCGCTCAGTGAGGACAGCAAGACCGCCGACCAGAACAGCAGCAATCGATCCAATGACGATCAATTTAGTATAGCGCTCAATAGAGGATTTCATATCGAGCATCCCATATTGAGGTTGCCACCGGATTCTTTACTGTTCAAGATGGAGTTGGTGTTTCATAGGCGATCAAGGTATGAAAAGAAAGTTTTGTTAACCGCCTTTCTTATAAAAGGTCAGCAAGGCTTTCAATGTCCATGCTTGAATATCTTTGGCGTCCTATGTCTTTCAAACTCACATCCGACTACCAGCCTACGGGCGAGACGAAATATTTAAAAACGTCCAGATCAGGCGTAATGAAAAGCGGTTTCCACACGATCTCCTGTTTCAACTATCGAAGAAAGAACTGAGGAGCGGAGGAGACAATTTGGCACTTCCAATGGGGATACGATTACAAAACAAATTTTAATAAGAAATAGCTCTCACACCGAAAGTTGCCAAATTAGCGCCAGCATATGTCTTTCAAACTCACATCCGACTACCAGCCCACCGGCGATCAGCCCGAAGCTATCCGCAAACTGGTGGAAGGCATTCAGGCCAATGAGCCCGCCCAGGTTCTGCTTGGCGTGACCGGGTCCGGAAAGACATTTACAATGGCAAATTTGATCGCGCAGCTTGATCGGCCTGCTCTCATTCTCACTCATAACAAAACACTCACAGCGCAACTCTATGGAGAATTCCGGGAGTTTTTTCCGGATAACGCCGTCGAGTATTTTGTCTCGTACTATGACTATTATCAACCGGAAGCATATATCTCGGTATCGAATACCTATATCGAAAAAGATCTTTCGATCAATGAAGAAGTAGACAAGCTGAGATTACGCACAAGTTCATCGCTTCTATCGGGACGCAGGGACATTATTGTAGTCGCATCGGTATCATGCATCTATGGTATGGGCAATCCTGATGATTACAAGAGTGGTATCATACGTATCAAAAGAGGTGAGAAAGTATCAAGAACGACATTCCTGTACAAACTGGTCGAGAGCTTATACAGCCGGACAGAAGCAATGCTTCAACGCGGCAATTTTCGTGTACGCGGAGATACGGTAGAGATACACCTGCCTTATGTGGATTATGGATATCGCATCACGTTTTTCGGTGATGAAATAGAAGGAATCGAAATGATCGATGTACATCATGGGACACGATTAGAGGAGCTTGAGCACGCAGCGATCTTTCCCGCAAATCTCTATGTGGCACCACGAGACAGAATTCATCTGATCATTCGTCAAATAGAAGATGAATTGCACGAGCATGCCTTATTCTTTGAAAATGAAGGACGCTTTGAGGAAGCCAGGCGGATACAAGAGCGAGTGAGCTTTGATCTTGAAATGATCCGGGAGCTTGGTTATTGCAATGGTGTAGAAAACTATTCTCGCTTCTTTGATGGACGACTCGCCGGGACAAGACCGTTTTGTCTTCTTGACTATTTCCCTGATGACTATCTCATGATCATTGATGAAAGTCATGCGACGATTCCTCAGGTGCGTGGCATGTGGGGCGGTGACCGTGCAAGGAAATTGAACCTCGTCAACTATGGCTTTCGACTTCCTTCGGCACTAGACAACAGGCCATTGAGTTTTGATGAATTTGTAACACTTACTCCGCAGACAATTTATGTAAGTGCAACTCCCGGAGATTATGAACTTGAACGCACAGGTGGTGTCATTATAGAGCAAATTGTACGACCCACGGGCCTGCTTGATCCTCCCATCGAAGTACGCCCGAGTATCAATCAGATCGATGATTTGCTTGATGAAATCGCACAACGCATAGAATCGGGAGAGCGTGCGCTTGTCACCACACTCACGAAGCGGATGGCGGAAGAGTTGAGTAAATATTTTAAGAAACTCAACATCCGTTGCCAGTATATCCATTCCGAAGTAGAGACGATGGAGCGCGTAGAGATCCTTCGTGATCTGCGACTCGGAGATTTTGATGTATTGGTTGGGGTAAACCTCCTCAGAGAAGGGCTCGATCTGCCTGAGGTTTCACTTGTCGCGATCATGGATGCAGACAAAGAGGGCTTCCTCCGCACTGAACGGTCGCTCACACAAACAGCAGGACGTGCTGCACGGAACGTAAATGGCAAAGTCATTTTCTATGCAGACAAAGTCACTGATGCGATGCAAAAGACTATTGATGAAACACGCCGCCGCCGTTCTATTCAACAGGCTTATAATGAAGAGCATGGTATCACTCCGCAGACCATTCTGCGTACACGTGAACAGATCCTCAATAAAAAGTCCATTCTGGATATTCGCGAAGGCACGCGTCATGCATACATTGAACCCATGGATACCTCGCTTGCTGCTGATCCAGTCTTGGCCTATCTCAACAGAGATCAACTCGAGGCATTGATCAAAGAGACCGAGGATAAGATGAAAAAGGCCGCGAAGGAATTGGACTTTATCACAGCAGCGCAGTATCGGGATGAGATGTTGGGGTTGAAGAAGAGATTGAGGGACAAGTGAGTAAATGAGTAAATGATTCCCCGGCAGGCTGTCAGGCGGGCATCAGCTTACCTTTTGGTTTGGGAATTTTTCTTCCTTTCAATTTCGCTGTCTCAATCCATTCGTCGATGATGATTTCTACACTTTGCAGAGCCTCTTGATAAGTCCCACCATCAGCGGCGCATCCAGCCAACTCCGGGACTTCAGCAATGTAGGCTTCATCGGTATTGCTCCAATACAGAATAATCTCGTACTTATGATTACTTTTCATCGTCTCTCAAATTTAGGTGATATTTTGTGATAATTGTCCTGGCTTGTTTTACCTGATATGGTTTTGCGTTGCCTGCATTTGGCTGAATGTTTAGAATCTCGGCTATTTCTTCTTTCGTTAGAATATGATGGCTTCCTTTGATTCGCTCTTCAAATCCCAGTTGCATGAGCAAGTTTCTAAATTCATCGAAATCAATTTTTTTATCTGACTCGCCTCGGAGTATCTTCTCAAACAATTTTTTGTACTTGCTCATTTATTATCGGACAATGCGTTCGACTGTGGTATACCGAAAAGCTAGTTTATTGCTTCTATTCAAATAATGGTTATCCTAGGTATGACTTAAGTCATATTACTGCGTCAATTTGAGAGTCGGGGCGCACTTTGACCGATTTTCTGCTACAGTTGGATGATGTTCCTTTTTATCGCTGTAGCAATTGCTTCTCCTTTGGAATGGGCGTGGAGCCTCTCCTAGATATTCCGGATATGTCCCCGGACCGTATCGATATTGATAAAACAGGCATCTGCAATGAGTTTATAGCTCATCCCTTACAAGGCATGAAAGGATTTCTTTTTAGCGGTCGGAGAGATTGAAAGTATCTCCTTTTGGAGCAGATGAATAATGGCCAACCATCGTCAAACGTTCGTAGCAATAGAATGACTCATGGGTGCTCCGCCTTCGAAAATTTCCTCGGAGAGCATCGAGGATTTTGGAGGGAGTCGTGTTTTTAAGATATAGCCATTTGCCCCCGCGAGGATGGAGGTAAAAATTTTCTCATTCTCCTCAAAGATGGTCTGCATAAGGATTTTAAGGTCCGGATATTTTTCACGGATGATTTTCACGCCTCAATCCCATTGATTCCCGGCATACCGATATCCATCAATTTCGGGTTTAGTGGCTTTCAGATTGTTCAGAAGATTTGAACAATTTTCAAAAGCACCAACACATTCGAACCCCGGACTGCCGTTGATCAGTTGATAAAGCCCAACGCGGAGGCTTTGGTTGTCTTCGGAGATACAGACCCATATGTTCATTTTTACTTCGCTCTGAGAAGACCTTATATTTGTTTCGCAAAAACTAAAACTTTGCCTTTGGCTTTAGCTTTAGGAATTTTCATGTTCTCCTCTTTCAGGCCCTCAAGATGAAAGAGAATGGCATCGTAAATATTTTTTCAACGATTACCTGTGTTTTGCCGGTAGCGATTACTCCTGGTAAGTCTGGGGCATAGGCGGAAAATCCGGTTTTAGTTTTTTCGTACACGACAAGATACTTTCTCATTTTACCTGTATTTGAGCTTGTTTCAAAATACTATTCAACGTTCCCCTTTGAATTTCATCACTGAGTTTATGCGCGGCTAAAGTAACCAAGCCTTTTTTCGTAGGATGTTTAAATTGCTTATGACTTCCTTTTTGTCTCACGAGGTGATGCCCATCTTCTTCAATCATTTTAATCACTGCCTTGACCTTCATACCGAAATTACAGAATCCGAGATCAATAACCAGTAAATGTAAAATTCGTACTTACCAACTATACCGATTACTGATTACCGGTCACGTTCTTCACACGGCCACCCTCAGTTTAATCGTCGTTCCTTCTCCTTAAAATGGTCCATTCTATGAAAAGGGGAATTCTCCACTCCCCGGTGACTTTACCCGTATCACTCATTTGCTCTCCCTATATTTCCACCGTGCTAGACCAGTTTACCTCTCTTGGATATGTTGGCCCCCTGAAAGTGCTCACACAGGCACAATGTCGCGGATTGCTAGCTGAATACAAACGGAATGACTATCCGCTGATACCTGATTGGCCCAAAGCGTTGGCAGCGAGTTCGGCGAATGTATTTCGTATTGCAACACAAGTCTCAATTCTTGAGCCAGTCAAAGCTTTACTCGGCAATGACGTGATCCTGTGGGGCTCATATTTTGTAAGACGTCAACCAGGTCAGCAACATCCATGGCATAACGACATCGAATCTTCAGTTTTGCAGGGCAAGACTGTATCTGTTTGGATTGGTATAGACAACACGACTCAAAGCTCAGCTCTGCAGATTGTCACAGGATCGCATCTGTTTCATCAATCTATACAGGAGGTACGTCATTTAGCCGGAGTTGATCGGGAAAATGCAGTTACAGATGAAGTCATGCGATGGGCTCATGAAAGAAATGCAGACAGCAAACTTGTGATCCCGGAGATAGCTGATGGTGACGCACTCTTTTTTGATGGATGGCTATGGCACGCATCACACAACATTGCCAACAAAACACGCACTGCTTTACTATTGCAGTATGCGACGCCGGATACACCGATCCGCATTCCGGATCCAAATAACTTTGAATGGCCATTCAAGACATTGCAGCATCCTAAACCACCTTGCATCATGATATCAGGTAGTGATCACTTTGGTGTCAATCGGATAGTTCCGCCACCACCTTCGCATGATGGGCGTGAGATGTATACACTCACAAACCAGATATACACGATAGATATCCCGCTTGCTTCAGATGATAAGACCGGATGGAAGCCGTATCACATATTCAGAGGGTCGACCCCAAATCTGCAAGGTCTCACATGTCATGTATCTGCGTTGAATCCAGGTCAAACACCACATCCGCCACATCAGCATAGAGAAGAAGAAATCCTGATCTTACTGAGAGGGGAAACAGAGGTAACACTGCCTGATCTTGCATCAAAAGGCCTTTCAACAACTGTTACGTTGAAACCAGGAGAGTTTGTCTACTACCCTGCATGGTTTTATCATACGATCACCGCTCGTGGAGATGTGCCCGCGAACTATCTGATGTTCAAATGGTATAATAGAAACGGCGAAAAGGCGGAAGGGCAGAACGGCGGAAAGGAATTCTCGATTCCTGATTCTCAATTCTCAAAGAAAAAAGATCAAGTTCATAAGCTTGAATATGGAAAGCATACTGTGGCGGATTATTACAATGACAAACGAACAGAGAAGTTGTTTTATACTTCACGTGTCTTTCAGGCGCCAACCAATTGTCTGCATGCATTGCAATGCCATACATCTGTGGTCTTGCCTGGTGGGGGGTATGCGTCACATATGGATGCGCACGATGTGGCGATCGTCCTCTTAAAGGGTGAGATCGAAACATTGAATGAGCGTGTCGGCCCAAATAGCGTCATATTTTTTCCCGCCGGTCAATTGCATGATATGCACAATCCGACTCAGGAAAACGCGGAGTATCTCGTATTTGAATTTCATGGAAATCATCCACCGCCTGTGAAACGAAAGAGAAAAACCCTATGGGACAAAATGAAAGACCCCAAAAGTTGGAGGAATAAGTTCTCAGAAATCACAAACAGATTCCGGTAATTCAAAGCCCTCTGCAATACATAAACAATGTACAAACGCACGCCTTTTCTTGTACTCTTAATTTTCACAGCAATGTCTCTATCCTCATTGTTTGGATGTTTCGGAAAGAAATCTGCAGCACCTAAGAAGATTGATGAATGGTTGGAGATTCAGTGGGCCGGCAGGTTCGAAGTGATCTCCACACCGACAAACTTCACAGATAAGGATTACTATTTCGATAAGCGCGAATCCGTGATAGCAGAAAAGGCAGATATGGAAGTGCAGTTTGTTCTGCCATGGATAAAAAACCAGAAAGATCTTGGACTGACCAAAGACATGGTGGAAGAAGCACTCTCTCGCAGTCGTACAAATCTTTTGCATGCCCGTGCATTGTTGGAAGTATTAAAGACAAAAGGCCTGGAGAAAATATCCGTAGATATGGGAAAAGGATATGCGGACATTTTTATATTCGCCGAACCTGCACCGGATATGCGAGATAGATTTGTCCGCACTATCATTGACGTAAAAGATGCAGACGGTGCTGAAGATTCATTGAGTTATGTTCTATACTTCATGGAAGAACAAATGTTTGGAACTCAATTCAAAGAAATTATTCCTGCAGGACATTGGGCAAGACGCGACAGTTGGCAACATTCAAATGAAATCATGAGTCTGGCTATACCTGGAGAAGGAATTGTCAATTTTGATGATCTCAAAAATCAATGGCGGTTTAATACCTTATCGGAGAGAACGCTTGTATATATTGCAAATGCACATGCCGAAGCACTTAAGTGGTCTGATAAAAACGTACGCGGAAATATCACCATTGAAGACACACAAATGGTTGAGTTTGGACTGGATGAAAGCGATGGCCTTCTTATCAAAATTGATTTTCCCTACTTCGAGCCAGCCAATGATGCCGGGGACAGTACTGCGAGCGGAATGATTTCAGGCAGATATCATGTAGACAAGCGCACCTTTGAGAATATTCATTTACTCAAATTCGATGAGGAGGTGCAATAGGCCTCTCAATTAGCAAAGGGTTTGCCAGTATCAATGTAGTAGCAACTGCTGCCTTGTACCTCCAGTTTTTCGATAATTCGCCCACCATTGCTGAGCAGAACACTCATCATGTAGTCTTCTTCAGTATAACCTGGCCTGAGCGTATAGACATGAGAAAAAAGCATCCACACGTTTCCAGAGAGACTCAATAATTCCTGATCATAGTTGTGAATTTGATCACGTTGCCTGGTTCCTTTTATAATTTGATCCTCCTTGAGCTGGGTGAATCCGATTGTTTGATAGAATGGCAATGCCCGTTGGGCCATGTTATATACATAGATTTTTTCACCGGGTTTGATGCGTTGGTCGATATACGCGATTGTTTTCTTGATTTCCTGTTGTTCCAGTGGCAATTTGGAAGCGACAGCAATCAACATGACAATCACCGGGACTGCGACCAATACATCAGGCAATGCTGGAATTTTTCTTTGAATGATCCTGAAGAGGGCGTATATCCCTGCAGAATAAAGCAGGACAAAGAACGGCGTCAGATACAAGATGAGTCTTTCAGAAAAAGGATAGAGTCTAAGGCCAGATAATATCAGATTGATAAATATTGGTGTACAGCAAAAATACAGAAGCACGTATCGCTTTTGCCTCAGTGCATAGAGCAAGCCAACGATTGATATCAATACAGCAACCCAGTAATAATTGCCAAATCCTAAAAGGAAATGATAAAGCTTCGGAATAGCACGATACAAGAACAAATAGAAATCTTCTGAGAATGGGTTTAGAGGAAGGAAGTGTTCACCCCAATAACGTTGCATGTATTCGGTGGTAGGATGATGATATATATGCTTGACATAGTAAACACCAAATGAAAGTGCCCAAACGAGGGGCGGAATCAGAAATTGAAATTTACGATGACGATAGACTTCCACAATCAATAAATAGAAACCACAGACAAACGCGATAATGACGGCGACATTCGAAAACCAGATTGCAATGCTTCCGATTGCTGTACAGTATACCAGGTATTTCATGTCTCTTTTCCGGGGGCTTACTGTAATGGCAATCAAGAGAATTGTAATAAGGACATCCGTCGAATACTGTTTTACTTCTGAAGCGTAATAGATCAATCTGTAGGTCACAGCGAAACCTCCTGTGCAAAGCAGAGCAAGGGTGTTGCTCCGGGTCAGCGTCGAAGACATAATAAAGAATAAGGGAATTGATGCACAAAAACCCAGTAAAGGGAATAGGCGTAGCGCAAGTTCGTTGTTGCCAAAGAGGACAGTAAAAAATTTCTCAACCATCAAAAATCCGATCGGCGCAATCTGATTATGCTTGAGCGGCTTGAGGAGATGCAAGAATGAACGATCTATGATATTCTGAGCAAGCGAAGCCTCGTCCAACCAGAGACTGCGATTATAGAAATACTGATAAAGCGCAAACACAAATCCAGTGGCAATGACACCTCCAAGTATGATCTGAAGTAAACTGTATTCTCTGAAGATTTTCTTTTGCATTTGTCTGGAGGCTGTAATGGATTTTACCCAAATGTATTTAGCTAATTTTACTTCCCTTTGATTGGTTGTATAACAAATTGCAGATTCCTTTTTAAAAAGGGGTGGCATGACCTCGGAGCGTCCGACACCGCGCCCGAATGACCTTCGGTCGGGCGGGCAGGAGGACCTACGAGCGTCTGCTAGGCCGAGACAATCTTTCAAGCGCCTGCATTATAGTGAAGAATATGAAGTGTTGCGCCCTGTTTATAGTCCTTTCGCTTGCGATGAACCTTGCAGCGCAAAGAAGCACCTTATATTTTAAAAATGGCGTTGAGGTCGTAAACTCTCAGGTGAGTCGCACACCAGATCCATCTTCAGTTTATAAGGACAGGCGCTATGTCATCCTTCAGTTTTCAGAAGTCCTTAACGCAAATCAGAGACGCACGTTTGAGCAACACGGAGTAAGATTTTTGCATTACATCCCTGATCAGGCCTATTATGTTTCCATGCCTGCGAATCTGGATCCAGGAAGCATCAGTCTATCAATTCAATTGCAGAGCATTCTTCCATTGCAATCTCATCATAAGATCAGTGAGGGGCTCCGGGAGAATCTCAGCCAAAGGCTGACCAGCCTCTGGCTGGAAAATCAAAATGAAAGACGGCGCATTCGTGTGCTTTTTATTACGGGCCTGGATAGCAATGACGTTGAAGAGATACTGGAAAGTAATGGCATTCTTTCTGCGGAAATTCCATTACCAGGGTTTCCGATGTTTGAAGTTCTGGCGAATGATGAAGACATTGAAGTACTCAGCGCACATCCGGCAATCGTATGGTTGGATCTACCTCCTGGTCCTGAAGTCGCACATCGTTATGTTGCAGTCAAGAACGAACGCGTTGAAGCGCTTTATTCTCCGGACATAGATTTGCATGGAGATGGTATCACAATTGGTGTCGGCGATGCTGGAAAGGCTGGTGATCATATCGATCTCAATGGTCATGTGACAAATTACAGCCCCAGTGCCGTGCATTTTCATGTCACGCATGTCTCAGGGATTATTGCCGGGAGACCCAATCTTGATCCATTCAGAGGACAAGGCATTGCGCCGGAAGCAAATATTGTCACAGCGTTTTTCTCGCAAATCATTGCAGATTCAGAACGCTTCATGACAGACTACCACATGCTCATCACAAACAACTCCTATGGCTCCTCTCAGGGAAGTTGTACCGTCGCAGGCGACTATAATCTGAATTCCATATTTATAGATGAACAACTTGTGGAGTATGATTCACTCATGCATGTGTTTTCTGCAGGAAACGATGGTGGCCTGAACTGCTCTCCATACCCACCTCGGTTTCATACTGTAGTGAATGGATGGCAAAGTGCAAAGAACACGTTAGTGGTGGGAATGCTAAATCATCTGGACGCCATACATGATAACTCAAGTCGAGGACCGGTGGATGATGGCAGAATCAAACCAGAGATCATGGCAGTAGGAACAAACGTTTGGAGTACACAGCCCGGTAATATTTATATGACTGGTGCAGGAACGAGTTACAGTGGTCCCGCTATCACTGGTATCTGCGCCCTGTTATATCAGGCGTATCAGCAACAACAGGGTGGATCTCCGGATGCAGCATTGATCAAGGGTTTGCTGCTGAATACTGCGGATGATCTTGGGCTGGCCGGGCCGGATTTCCTTTTCGGATATGGCAGGGTAAATGCAAAGCAGGCTTATGATGCTCTCACAGCCGAAACATATTTTACAGGACAGGTCGATCAGAATGAGGAGATCGATTTCATGCTTAATGTCCCCTCTGGAACTGCCGAACTCCGTATCATGCTATTATGGAAAGACCCTGCGGCCGCGCCATACGCGGCGCCCGCTCTTGTGAATGATCTCGATTTACTTGTGACGAATCCTTCTGCGACGACATTTCAACCATGGGTGCTTAATCCTTCTCCTGCCGGTTGTGCCTTGCAAGCTACGCGTGGTATCGATGACAAAAATCCTCAGGAGCAAGTGACGATCGCAAATCCAGTTTCTGGAATGTATACGCTGAGTGTCGATGGTAGCGAAGTGCCATTTGGTCCACAGAATTTTTATCTCTTTTATGAAATCATCGGTCATCAGATTGAAGTTGTCTATCCCAATGGTGGCGAGTCGCTTGTTCCGGGCGAAACTGAATATGTACGTTGGGATGCAACAGGGAGTGCTATTCAAAACTATATTGTCGAATACTCGCTTGACCCTAATTCGAATTGGACCGTCATTGATAATAATGTGTTGTCGTCGCTGCGCTTGCGGAGCTTTGTTGTGCCAACAAATGTCACGGATCAATTTCGTGTACGCGTGACTGCTGGCGCATTTCAGGATGTCTCTGATACTACTGCACTTGTGTTGAGAGTTCCTACGGGATATACGTTGACGTCTCCGTGCAGGGGCTATGCGCAAATGACATGGACTGCCGTCACTGGTGCGGATCACTATGCAATCTATCAGCTCATCGATGGATGGATGCAACAAATCGATACCGCATCAGCGACGAGTTTTCTCATCGGCGGACTTGATCCCGCAATCACCGAATGGTATACTGTGGCCACAGTACATGATTCAGATAAGCAAAGCAGGCGCGCAACTGCGAGATCAATTCTACCAACAGGCTTGCTCCAATGTTTATGGATGAATGATGTCAGCATAGATGCGATGATCAGGCCAGGGAATGGTCGCAAGTTTACTTCCAGTTCATTGAGCGCATCAGATACCATAAGGGTGACAGTACGGAATTCCGGTTCGAATACTGTCAGCAATATTCCTATTTTATTTCGTATCAATAATGGAATGATTCAGCCGGGAATGATCGCAGGTACTTTGGCCGCAGGCGCATCTGTAATCTATAAATTTCTAACCCCGGTTGATCTCAGCTCCGCAGGAAACTATGACATAGAGGTGTGGACAACATTGTCAGGAGATGTGCATGCAGAGAATGATACGATCACACGCCTCGTACGGCACATTGCGAATAACCCTGTGACATTGCCATGGACAGAAGGATTTGAATCATCAAATGATTTGGTTGTGAAAATGGATCAATTCGCCATTCCAGGTATTGAGTCATGTGATTTTAATTTTTCAACTGGGCTAGGCCGACTCAGAACAAATGCCAGTGGAGAATTTATCGCAAATGGAAATCGAGCCTTGACATTGGATGCATTGCAATATGGCACTACAAGTACAAACTTCCTGAAGATCACTGTGAATATGTCTGCATATGATACGTTGACAGATGACGTGCGACTTACATTCGATTACATGCATCATGTGCTTTTCCCGGAAGGAGATGATATGAACCGTTGCTGGGTGCGTGGAAGTGAGGCTGACCCCTGGATTGAAATGTTGGATTTCGATGATCTGACTGTGAAGCGGGGCGAATATCTGAGTGTCTTTCCTGAGTTGTTGATCACCGATTCGCTAAGACAACGTGAACAGAATTTCTCAACCAGCTTTCAACTACGCTTTACTCAGCAGGGAAATGCCTCTGCTGATAATACTATCATGGAAGATGGATATACCATTGACAACGTGCATCTCTTCGTTGTCACAAATGATCTGCGTATCACAGCCCTTGAAAATCCGATACCATCGAGTTGTGGATTGGAAAATGAATCCATCTCAATTGCAATTGAGAATACATCGAACACCATCTTGTCGGATGTCGAAGTCTCTTATCAGGTGGATGATGGCGATGTGATTACAGAACAGATTGCAATGATCCCTGCTGGTGCAAATATATTGCATGTGTTTTCTGAAGAGTATGCATTTGAACAGGACACCAGTTATGAGGTTGTTGTCTGGTTGCATCATCCAATGGATAGCTATTTGCAGAATGATACCGTCCGGACGATTGTCAATAGTTCTATTTTTATTTCCGCATTTCCATATCTCGAAGATTTTGAAGAAGGTGATGGCGGATGGTATGCTGAAGGTGTCAATTCCACCCTGGCACTCGGTAGCCCGAAAGGCACTTTCATTTCAAAGGCTGCAAGCGGTACACAAGCATGGGTCACGGGGCTTAATGGTGGGCATAATGATGATGAAGAGACGTATCTCATCTCACCCTGCTTCGATCTCACATCTCTCACGAATCCCGTGTTATCGTTTAGTCACATTTACGACACAGAGACCGATTTTGATTTTCATTGGGTGGAATACAGTACTGATGGCATTCACTGGATTACGCTTGGTTCAACGAGCACGGGTTTCAACTGGTATAATAATACTACAGCGAACACACCACAGGCATGGGAAGGAACAAGTGATTCCTGGCATGTTGCATCGATTGGGTTGCCTGCGGAAGCGCCACGATTGCAGATCCGTTTTGTCTTTGTCAGCGATGTCGGTGTCACCGAGGAAGGGTTTGGTATCGACGATGTGCATATTCATGAGGATGTGTCGATCTATACCGGACCGAACCTGCTAAATGCATCACACAATGTCAATGGTACCGATTGGGTATGGATCGATCATGGCGGTCATCGCATCATGGGGATACATCCGATGGGACAGAATCTCGGTGCGACAAACATCAGCATGTATCAAAGCAATCCGGAGACAACGGCAGAAGGAGAAGCATGGATACTGGACAAGAACTGGGTCATACAACCAACGAATGCACCTGTCTCACCCGTGAAAGTGCGGTTGTTTCTGACGGAAGCAGATTTTGATGCACTGAAGCTTGAAGCTGCTCAGATCGGCAATGGGTGTCCCGATTGTATTCCTATCACTGATGTCTATGAGATGGAGGGATGGAAATACAGCGGTGCGAATGAAGACAATACGCTGAATAATAATACCTCAGGCACAACTACGCACTATCTGGATGAGCAAGTAATGATCGTACCTTATGATTCCGGATACTATGCAGAAATCATGATTGCCTCGTTGTCTGAACTCTGGCTCACAGGGCCGCGCATCAGTTACGTGGATTCTGTGTGGTACAAGGTCACGACAAGCAGTGACGATGCAGAGGAGTATGGAATAACTGGTTCTGTGAATCCGGTTTCTCCGATCCTCGACATATCAGAGATACCCGATAGTCAGACTGTGGGATTGCGCTTCAGGAATATTGAAATCCCTGATGGCAGTTTTATAGAAGAAGCGTATCTGCAATTTACTGCTGCGGCGAGCGATACAGATCCGGCTGTGATGACCATTCTGGCAGAAGAACCGGTTTCTGCGAATGCATTTACGACACGACATTTCAATGTCACCTCGCGTAGTGATACAGAACAGAAGCAAACATGGAATATCGCATCATGGAGTAGTGGTAATGCAGGCGTTGCTCAGCGTTCTACCGACATACGCGCGCTAGTGCAGGAGCTTGTAGATGGCAGTTGGTCTCCGGGCAATGCAATCGCGTTTACGCTTACTGGCCTTGGATTGCGTCGTGCGTGGAGCATCGATGGTGATGAGGTGCTCGCGCCGAGGTTGCATATCCGATATGATAGCGTGTGTAGTCGTGAAGGCATCCTCTATGTAGATCCAACTGCCACAGGAATTGCGAATGGAGAATCATGGATAAATGCGTTCACTGATTTGCAACATGCGCTTGATCTTGCGATGCGATGTCCGGATGCCAAAGAGATCTGGGTGAAAGAAGGCGTATACAAGACTTCATCCTTCGAAAGTTTTGCCATTGCTTCAGGTATCGAATTGTATGGTGGTTTTATTGGAAATGAAACGTTACGCACACAGCGTGATCCTGTATTGAATCCAACGATACTGAGTGGGGACATTGGCGTGCAGGGAAACATAGCTGATAACAATCTCCATGTCGTGCGCATCTTAACAGGTAATGACACCACAGTCGTCGATGGTTTTACGATAGAAAAAGGGAATGCGCAAACAACAGTCAACAAAGGCGGCGGCATTTTCTCCGAAGGTCATTGCATCCTGCGCAATCTGATCATAACCGGCTGTCAGTCCATAGGTGGCGGCAGTGCCATCGCTCATCGCGGCAGTGGGAATGTGATGTTGATCTCAAATTCTGTACTTCAGAATAATACCGGCATTGATCTGCTGAATGAGACTGGGGCAGTGATGAGGGTGGATGAGGGGACGGTTACTGTGGAGTGAAGAAAATAAAAGTCAAAATTTCGAATATCGAAGTGAAATCCAAAGCCACTTCGGACTTCGAACATGACCTCGCGGCGTTCGACGAAGGAGATCCCGCGAGCGTCAACTTCAACTGCCCTCCCTAGACCTGCCAGGTACGCCCACGCGCATGGCCGCGCTAAACCTAGCAGGTCAGCTCGGCTGCGAATGACAGAAGAAAAGTCAAAATGCCCGCCTGAACGATATTCATTCGGGCAGGTAAAACGCTAAATGTAAAAATAGAATGCGTGTATCCGCTATTACTTTGTCTGCGTTGCCTGAAGGGCAACAACATCAATAGCGTGGGGTGAAGCCCAACGCTATTGAATGAGAATCGATATTGAGCCCTGAAGGGGCGTCATAGAATTCAAACAGATGTCAGAGTTCGCATTTACGATGGAATGGGGTGTATTATTTCCATTGCATTCTGAGCAGACACCGTTGTAGGTTGAAAAGAACATTTGAAAAATATTTGTCAATACTCTCGCACCAGCACCTCGGTGGGTATCGCTAATGTCTCATTGATTTTACGAATCATATCCAGGGTCAGCTTTCTTTTTTTGTTTAGGATTTCACTGATTCTGCTTTTATTCCCAACGACATCAGCCAGATCTTTTTGTTTCATATTGAGTTGATCCATTCTGAATTTAATTGCTTCAATAGGATCAGGGAAATCAATAGGAAAGTGCTCCTGTTCGTAGCGATCGATCAGGATAGAAAGGATTTCCAGTTCATCGCCATGTTTAGAACCGGGTTTCGCATCAAAGATGATTTCAAGGCGCTGCATGGCTTCCTGATAATCTTTTTTTGTTTTTATCGGTTTGATACTCATGTTAGATTGTATTTGCATCAATTTTGTCGTATTCCGCATGGGTTCCTATAAACCTTATCCAAATGATCTGATACTTGTAATTGATCCGGATAACTAATCGATAGCGATTGCCTTTGATGTTAAAGACTACGCGATTGTTCTGTAGCACGCTCACAGAAGGATAGTCCAGTTTGATACTTGCCGGGCTTTTCCAACTGGCCTGCTCTGATTCATGATACCAGGCTTTCAGAGCATGTTCAGCATCAACATGGTTGGTCCAGAAATCACGCAACGTTTTCTTAGAAATAACCCTCATGTGTGGCAGATAACGACGTAAAAGTAACAAAAGTTACCAAAATGGGAACCTTTACTACCACAATGGCACTTGACGGGAATTAGGGATAGTCTTCAAACACTTTCAAAAAACTGCACAGCAAAATTGCAGAAATCAATGATCACCTCTTTATCCAAATCGAATTCTGTTCGCCTCCCTAAATAGATTTGAGAAGTTGGTGTGATTTCTTTTCCGGCTTTAAGTTCCGAAACGGTGATGCATTTGATATGCTTCTTTGAAACGAGAATGATATACGCATTCTCGTAAGGATATCCGTTAGGTAAATCACTTATGCTAAACTCTTCACTGGCGCGGAATTTTACTTCAACGAAATAGACATCCTTTGATTTCGGGTTTTGCATCACGAAGTCCGGCATTCTGCGAATTTCTTGTGCAACATCTGAGCGGACGCCTTTCAGAAGCTCCATAATTCCTGGAATGGTGTTCTCCATTCCATATCTGAATACATTATACCCTAGACTTAAAAACAATTCTTGAATGAGAGTTTCGGCGATTCTGCCTTTTATCATTCCATATCGGAACTCCTTTCCTTGTCTGTAAGCCCTGCCTGTTTCTCATTTGCATAGTTATCATTGGAGCTTTTTGTGTTTTTTGGATCGACTGTTTCTGGAGATTTCTTCTTAGGGTAGCAATCCGTACAAAGACCACCATTGTATTTTGTGTATTTGCCGCATTCGATGCATTCTGCCATATAATTGTGTTTAGAGTTGCGAGATAATCAGTTTGCAATTGATTGTAGGGAGTATGTATCAACTATCTGTTCTTCCACTAAATATACCAAAACAGAAGCAGTAGATGGGTTGGTGGGTGCAGAATAGGGAAATATTTTGCAGAATTGAAATGGGCAATTGATAATCGTACCCTATCAATACCTTTGAACGAAATCTTCTAATTAAATCAGTATGCGAAATCTCTACATCCTATTCATCTGTTTTTCCCTCCACCTCTCTGCTCAGCAATACACTAAAGTAACCCCTGCCTTGGGAGAATCCCTCCCCGCCTGGGCCACCCTCATGTACTCCGACTACCCCAACGTCTGGCAAGTCGACGACCTCTACCGCATCTGGCGGCAAAGCAATCCGGAGGCGAAGACGACCTATACGCAGTACTATAAGAAGTGGCGGCGGGCGAATGAGGTATTTGTGAATAGAGAGGGATTTATTCAGAAGCCCACAGAGTCTGAGGTGAAGGAGTTTGAAATGAGATTGAATAAACTTAAGGGCGGAACGGCAGAAGGGCAGAAGGGCAGAATGGGAGGAGCATGGACCGTGCTCGGCCCAGTTGAAACATTCAATACCAACACAGGCCCAAACCCGCTTGCAAAATCATCGCAGGTCAATGTGTATTGCTTTGATCAGTCGCTGTCGCATCCAAATGTCCTTTATTGCGGAACGGAAGGGGGTGAGATCTATAAGAGTGTGGATCGCGGAGCACATTGGTTTTGTGTGTCGCGTGAGTATGCGATGGGCGCACCACATGCGATGGAAGTCCATCCAACAAATCCGGATATCGTCTTTGCGGGTGAGAATGACAGACTGAGAAGAACCATTGATGGTGGTGAGACATGGGAGATCGTACATCAGGATAATAATATGTCCACGAATGATGTGCAGATCAATCCGGTGTATGACAGCATCGTGCTATCGGCAACACAGAATGGACTTTATCGCAGTGATGATGCCGGGAGCTCATGGACACGATTGTTGGATCAGGCGTGTTATGATATCGAATGGAAAGCCGATGATCCGCAAGTGGCGTTTCTTGTGCGCAATGATCCTGCATTGGGTATCTGTCGCTTTTATAAATCGATCGATGGTGGTCTGACTTGGGAGGTCAAAGACAATGGTTGGTTTTTCTCTGATGAAGAAGGCAGAAATGATGGCGGTGCAAAACTCGCTGTAACGAATGCTGACCCGAATCGCATCTATGCGGTGTTGATCGGTGAAGCAAGGACAGGTGATGCGGGATTCATTGGTATCTGGCGTTCAGATGATGCGGGTGAATCATGGACATTTCCGAACCCACCGGCGGGAGGTCCCTGGGATGAGGTCAATCATCCGAATATGGCTGGGATTGGACAAACAGGTGGCTATCATCAGGGGTTTTATAATCTCGGTTTCGATGCTTCTGATACGAATCCTGACTTTGTGATGGCAGGGTTCATGAATCTCTGGTATTCAAATGATGGCGCTGCGACATTTATTTGCGCCGGCGGCTATTGCGGTAACAGTTCCAGCTATGTCCATCCCGATTGTCAGGAGATAGAGATCAATGGTGATGATATCTGGATGACCAGCGATGGCGGTATTGAATATTCAAATGATTTCTTTGAAACACATGAAGCGCGTAACAGGGGAATCACAAGCTCGGACTTCTGGGGTTTCGCCACGGGATGGAATGAAGATATTCTTGTTGGTGGTCGTTATCATAATGGCAATTCCGCGTGGCATGAAAACTGGATGCCCGGTGAATGTCTCAGCCTCGGTGGTGGTGAAGCGCCAACTGGCTACGTGAATCCTGGTGAAGGACGTAAGACGTATTTCTCAGATCTCGGTCAGGTCATTCTTCCTGAAATACAAAATGGCTATGCCGAATATTTTGGCTTTGGCAAATTTCCCACTGAAAGTTATTACGATGCCGAAAGCGGTGAAATGGAATGGGATCCAAATTCATGGAATACGTTTTATCTCACAAACGAAAACAAACTCTGGCGAACAGAAGATGGAGGTAATTCATGGGTT
Source organism: Bacteroidota bacterium (assembly GCA_031400515.1). Taxonomy (GTDB): domain Bacteria; phylum Bacteroidota; class Bacteroidia; order Chitinophagales; family Saprospiraceae; genus DATDQA01. Next base: position 30,900 of record JANNQA010000140.1, on the reverse strand, counting down.
GTGTGGTATGAGTTCGGAACAGATGTGAATGCGCGCGCGATGTGTTTTGAAATCAGCAGAAGCAATCCACTGGTGATGTATTTGTTTCAACGCGATGAATACTCATGGGATCCGGGTCTCTTATGGAAAACCATCGATGGTGGTGAGAGCTGGAGTCCATTGACATTTCCTCCAGGTTATGCAAGGCGTGGGTTGTTGGCGGTCGATGCTGAAGATGCAGAACGTGTCTGGCTTGCCTATCCTGATGCCGGTGATAGTGAAAAAATCTATACCTCTTTCAATGGCGGTGAGTCATGGGAAAACATCACAACGCCCGCACTCAATGGTGAGCACATCACTTACATCATGCATCAAGGAGGAACAGATGGCGGACTTTATCTTGGCACATACCGCACGATCTGGTTCAAAGACGATACAATGACTGAATGGATGCCGTATGATGAAGGACTTCCTGTCTCGATCTCGACCTGCATCCTGCGCCCATTCTATCGCGATCATAAGATCAGACTCGGTGCCTATGGTAAAGGGATTTGGGAAGCGCCATTTGCAGTACCATCGAGACCGATTGCACAACCCATGATCAGTAAGACTTCGACGACATGTCCGGGCGATACGATTCGCTTTGATGATTTTTCAATGTTGTCTCATGAAGGCGCGACATGGGAATGGCAATTTCCCGGAGGCACACCGTTGACCTCTACGGTTCGTAATCCTAAAGTGATCTACGCTGAACCCGGCGAGTATGACGTCACACTTACTGTGACTAATCCACACGGTACATCATCAAAAACGATTGAGAAGATGATCCAGGTGTTGGAGCCGGAGATCAATGCAGTGCCACCGCTGATTACATTTTCAGGAGATGCGGATTATTATACCATTGTCAATCCCGATCAGAGTATTACGTGGGAACTTATTGAGCTTCTGCTGTGTGAAGGAGATACAGCGATGTTTGTGAATAACTATATCTACAGCAGCTATGGAGTTGATGAATTGTTGTTGCCCGTCAATATGGATCTCACACAGATCACGCATCCTGTATTAAGTTTCCGGGTGGCATATGCGCCTTATTATGACGGAAATTTCTTTATTGATTCACTGAAAGTCTTGCTCACCAATAATTGCGGAACTTCATTCAACACCATCTTCAGAAGCGGAGGCGCGGAGTTGAGCACGACAACGAGCGGCCTCGGCCCCGGCAACTTGTACGAGTATGATCCATTTACACCGCAGTCATGTGATGAATGGCGTGATATTGTTATTGATCTCAGCGCGTATGCAGGACAGTATGTCACCATCAAATTTGTGAATCACTCAGGCTACGGGAACAACATGTATCTCGATGATATCATCATTGATGGCGGATCTGTAGCGACCCATGATGTAAATAAGAATAGCAAGCTGATACTTCAGCCAAATCCTGCAGATGAGCTCGTAATGATTTCTGGAAGTGGGGATGTAGGAAATGAGATCACGCTATCGATGCAGACATCGACAGGGGTGGAGATGTACGGCAAACGATTCATGGTAAATAACGAACTGTGGAGTGAATCAATATCATTGAGTGGGTATGCCGCTGGGTTGTATGTGGTGGTGGTGAGGAACGAAAAGGGTGATGTATGGAGTGAGAAGTTGGTGAAGTATTAGCTCTGCGTTAGACCTGCCCGGTGTACCCACCCGCCATGCCTGTCCTAAACCGAGCAGGTCATGCTCGTGCTTCTTTTAGCACTATGGGAGATTGCGAACCTTGAAGGTTTAGGTATGATGTGAGCGCGGAATAACCTGCAAGGTTTAGCAATGCGCTAGACCTGCCCGGTGTACCCACCCGTCAGGCCTGTCCTAAACCGAGCAGGTCATGCTCGTGCTATGATCTTAACAGTTTTGGCGGGAAGGCTAACCTTGCAGGTTTAGCGGTGGGTTTGCGCGAATGACAACCTGCAAGGTTTAGAATAGTAGTTCACTCTATATAAATCTCGCCTTTTAAGGGAGAAACATACTGTCTATATGCCTTTAAATAATTGTCCAGACTGCCAAACCAGGCTATGGCTTCGGCTACTTCTGGAGATTCTGTGTTATTTATGAATTTCTCATGGGAAGTATATAACCATTCATCGGGTTCTTGACATAAATTATGATGGACTCCATTGTGATGCAGATACAAAACACAATTAGTCCGATAACTCATTGTCGTGACGAGGCGACTTTTGAAGTGCCGACTAAAGAGAGTGCCACGTCGTCTATAGTAGCGATTAAATGATTTGGTGTAAGAATTGAATAAATTTGAAAAGACCTGTGAAATACGTGCACTATATTCAAGACCTGAGCGCAATTCAATACTTTCTTTGGGATGAGTTTTAATCAGAAAATGAAAATGATTTGGCAATAAGGCATAGGCATAGACGGTGGCAATTTCTGGAAGATATCTATTCGTCTTTTCCATAAAAAACCCGTAATTCTCGTCGTTATGGAATAACTTTTCGAAAGCATTCGCACGATTATAGACGTGATAATAGTGTTCAGGTTCCATGTCGGCAAAACGGTTTATGCCTAAATATAGTAAACTATTAAGCTGAGTGTTTACTTCAACGGGAAGGCCAACCTTGCTGGTTTAGCGATGGGTTTGCCGGAATGGCAACCTGCAAGGTTTAGTGCCGCTACTAGACCTGCCCGGTACACCCACTCACAAAACTCTCGCTAAACCGAGCAGGTCAGCAGGTGCTACCGTTTTGGAGGGAAGGCTAACCTTGCAGGTTTAGCGGAGGGTTTGCGGGCATGGCAACCTGCAAGGTTTAGGGATGAGTGTTAGAAGCATGGCAACCTGCAAGGTTTAGCGATGGGTTTGCGGTAAGGCCAACCTGCAAGGTTTAGTGCCCGCTTAAGTTAGACCTGCCCGTTATACCCACGCACAAAGCGCGCGCTAAACCGAGCAGGTCAGCAGGTGCTACCGTTTTGGAGGGAAGGCTAACCTTGCAGGTTTAGCGGAGGGTTTGCGGGCATGGCAACCTGCAAGGTTTAGGGATGAGTGTTAGAAGCATGACAACCTGCAAGGTTTAGGATGGGCACTTCTATCCGTCGGCTCCTTTTCTCCCTGTGTCGATTCCAAATCACAATCGCTCTTTCCAAAACAATCACCTACCTGTTCCCTCGTTGTCATTCCAAATCACCAAACGATGACACGTCTATACTGCGTTCTTATCACCCTCCTCGCGCTGTCCAGTTGTGCGCAAAGCCAGGAGAAAACTCAAGCTCAAACTCAAACACAAGACAAAGCCAAAGCAGTTTCAGACATTCAGGTCGGAGGGCCCTGCGAAGGATGCGAAGCGGTCTTCGAGTATGGAGATCGTCAACTTGCATGGATCGATACCCTTGATGACTTTCACACAAAGGGACCGAAGATTGAAGTATCAGGAACTATCTATCAGAATGATGGCAAAACTCCTGCTAAAGACGTCATCCTCTATCTTTATCACACTGATCAGTCAGGAAACTACACAGCCAATAAAAACGAAACGGGATGGGGCCGAAGACACGGCTCACAGCGCACATGGCTCAAAACCAATGATCAGGGCCAGTATAAATTCTATACTCTACGACCTGCTTCATATCCCGGAAGCAAAATTCCTGCACACATTCATCTATTCATCAAAGAACCTGGAAAGTCACCATATTGGATTGATGATTTTCTCTTTGATGACGATCCTTTTTTGACGAAGGAAGAAAGAAGTCATATCAGAGGTCGTGGTGGGAACACCGGAGTGCTGCGTAATGGTACACTATCAAATGGTGTGATAGAATATACGAGGGATATCACCTTGGGGTTGAATGTTTATTAAAATGGCGGAATGGCGGAATGGCGGAAAGGCAGAAAGCCACAACCGCCGCCGCTAAAGTTAGCGCCTCCGCAGAGTAGCTTCGGCGCTTGCGGATGGCGGTCATAGAAGGGCGCAATTCCATCACATAACCTTTACTTCGACACAATCCGCAATCCAAAAATCCGCAATCCCGCAATCCGCATTCCGAAATCCGAAATGCCCTTATCTTCCCACTCCAAAATCAAAACAGACATGGTCAATCTCTCTCGTCTCGAACGCAGAAACTTTATCCAAAAGACAGGACTCGGTGTAGCACTACTTACACTTGGAGGATCGTCCGTACTTTCTTCCTGTGCCGGAGGAAATAAAGGTGAAGGTGAAACAACAGAAACAGACACTACCGCGATGGAAGCTAAACCCTATTCAGGCGAACTCAAAATCTCCCTTGCCCAATGGAGCCATAATAAAGAGTTCTTTGCAGGGACTCTGAAACCGATCGACTTTGCGAAAATCGCCAACGGCTATGGCATCAAGGCGATAGAGTATGTCAACCAGTTCTACAAGGACCAGGCACAGGACAAAGCCCTTCTTGATGAGCTCAATAAACGTGCCGCCGATCTCGGCATCACACAGCTTCTGATTATGATTGACGGAGAAGGTGAGCTTGCCACACCCGATCAGGTAGCTCGCGTAAAGGCGGTGGAAAATCACTATAAGTGGGTGGAGGCTGCAAAGCATCTGGGATGTCATTCGATCCGGGTAAATGTCTTTGGCAATGGCAGCTCAGAAGTAGTACAAACCGCTGCTGTCGATGGACTCGGACGGCTTTCAGATTTTGCCAAGGATCATAATATCAATATCATCGTAGAAAATCACGGAGGTTTCTCCTCGCACGGACAATGGCTGGCAGGTGTGATGAAACAAGTCAATAAACCCAACTGCGGCACTCTCCCAGACTTCGGCAACTTCTGCCTGAAACGTGAAGGAGGTGCTCAATGGGATGCAGCTTGTATCGAAGAGTATGACAAATACTTGGGTGTAGAAGAGCTGATGCCATACGCAAAAGCGGTGAGTGCAAAGTCACATGACTTCGATCAGTTTGGTACAGAGACCGGGATTAATTATGAACGCATGATCGAGATCGTGAAGAAGTACAACTACTCCGGATACATCGGCATCGAATATGAAGGCGAGAAGTTGAGTGCAGAAGAGGGAATATTAGCGACGAAGAAATTGCTGGAGAGATACATTTGAAAACTAGGGGAAAGTCGGTAAAGCCGGTAAAATAGGAGAAACCGGTAAAACCGGTAATATGAACTTCACAATGTTCATCTTCATTGCGAAGAAGTCGAGAAATCAAATTGAACGTAGGGGCGAATCTATGTGTTCGCCCCGGTTATGAATGGTCGATTCTGAATGCTCCATACTTTGAAATGAACTATGAGGTTACTAATTTTTCTGGTTTTGATTGGAAGTGTCCACCGCACATTTGCTCAGGATAAAATCGATCAGCGCTTGCGTGAGCTTGGCATCGAACTCCCACCTGCGTCATCACCTGTTGCGAATTATGTCAATGCTGTCACGACTTCAGACAATCTGGTCTTCCTGGCAGGAAAAGGGCCGCAGAAAACAGACGGTACATATATCACCGGTAAAGTCGGGAGAGATCTTAGCATCGAAGAAGGCTATGCGGCAGCGAGACTCACCGGTATTAATCAACTTGCAGCTCTCAAAGCGCATCTTGGTAGTCTCGATCGCGTAAAGCGTATCGTGAAAGTCAATGGCATGGTGAATGCAACAGATGACTTCACCAATCATCCTGAAGTGATCAATGGGTATTCAGATCTCATGGTTGAAGTATTTGGTGACAAAGGAAAACATGCACGCGCTGCAGTAGGAATGAATTCGCTTCCGAGGAATATCGCCGTGGAGGTGGAGATGGTGGTGGAATTAGAAAACCGGTGAAGCCGGTAAAGTTGGAGAATCGGTAAAACAGAAGGGTAGCGGCGGACCTAAGTGTCCGCCATGTAATATTGATCCCGGTGAAATCGGTAAAACCGGTGAAGCCGGTGAAGCCGGAAGATTAACCTTATGCGAAGTTTGCAACTTCGCATAAACGAAAATACTTTTTTGAAGTTTGCAACTTCATTCAGTCAAATTTCGCACACACACACAATCGTTACTTCATTCCGGAATATCATGCAAAAATTCAACTTGCATAAATCAATCGAAATCCTTGAGCGCACACCATCAGTGCTTGAAACAATGCTCGACGGTTTGTCTGATGAATGGCTTACACAAAATGAAGGCCCGGATACATGGAGTCCTTATGATATTGTTGGGCATTACGTTCATGGAGAGAAGACGGATTGGATTCCGCGATTTGAGATTATTCTGTCAGATGCTCCTGACAAGGGATTTGTACCATTCGATCGGTTTGCACAGTTTGAAAACAGCAAGGGCAAGTCACTCAGAGATCTTCTTATGGAGTTCAGAGAATTGAGGGCGCAAAATCTGGAGAAACTCAAATCCACAAAAGGACTCGAAGATCATCTCAATGATACCGGTATCCATCCGGCCTTTGGAGAGGTGACACTCGCTCAATTGTTATCTACATGGGTTGTGCACGATCTGAATCATATTGCCCAGATCGCAAGGGTGATGGGAAGACAATACCAGGAAGAAGTTGGGCCGTGGGTTGAGTATTTGGGGATACTGAGGAATGGGTGAAACCGGGAAAGCCGGCAAAGTCGGTAAAACCTGCGAACGAGTCACGATTTTGTCATTGCACCGATTTGATTGCTTAACCGGTTTGACCGGTTTTTCCTGCTTCGCCCTATCTTCGCTCCCATGAAATACGACGGAACAAACTATCATACGCTCCCTGAGCGTGAAGTCTTCAAGGGTTATCACGGGAGATTTGTACATACAGGTACAATGACGTTGGCATATTGGAAAATCGATGCAGGACATGCATTACCTGAACATCATCATATACATGAGCAGATCGTGCAGCTCATTTCAGGAGAATTCCAAATGACCATCGGTGGAGAAAAACATGTGTATCACGCGGGTGATGTCATTGTCATTCCGTCGAATGTGCCTCATAGTGCCATGCCGATTACCGATTGTGTGATTCACGACATTTTTATTCCGGAACGGCAAGAGTACAAGTGAATTTGTGATTTTGGATTTCGGAAAGCGGATTTCGGATGTATCTCAAATCCGACATCCGCAATCCGACATCCGCAATCCTCTTATCTTCGCGAACTTCAATAATAGAACAACGACAATATGTCGAAGAGAATATCTATCAAAGAAATCCTGGCATCACAACCTATTGGGCAGACTCTTGAAGTCACTGGTTGGGTGCGCACATTTCGCAATAATCAGTTCATTGCACTCAGCGATGGATCGACGATCAAGACGCTGCAGGTTGTAGTGGATTTTGCCAATATGGGTGAAACCTTGTTGAAACGGATCACGACAGGTGCCGCTCTTATTGCGTATGGAGAATTAGTCGCATCTGTCGGTGGTGGACAGACTGTCGAGTTAAAAGCAAATGCCATTACTGTGGTCGGTGAGGCTGATCCAGAAAAGTATCCGTTGCAGCCAAAGAAGCACTCGATGGAATTTCTCCGTGAGAATGCACATCTACGTATGCGTACAAATACATTCGGTGGCATCATGCGGATACGTCATACGCTTGCATTTGGAATTCATAAGTTCTTTAACGACCGTGGCTTTTTCTATCTGCATAGTCCGATTATCACTGCATCCGACGCAGAAGGTGCTGGTGAAATGTTTCAGGTCACCACGTTGCCATTGAATAGCCTGCCTCGCACGGACGAAGGAGCGATTGATTTTAAGCAGGATTTTTTTGAGAAACCGGCAAACCTTTCTGTGTCCGGTCAACTCGAAGCTGAGCTCGGTGCATTGGCATTGTCGAAAGTCTATACGTTCGCACCAACATTCCGTGCGGAGAACTCTAACACATCAAGACATCTTGCGGAATTCTGGATGATCGAACCGGAGGTGGCGTTCTGTGATATTCATGACAATATGAATCTCGCTGAAGCAATGTTGAAGTCCGTCATCAGTGATGCCCTCGCACAATGTGATGATGATCTTACGTTTTTGGAAGATCGATTATTGCAGGAGGAAAAACAAAAGCCACAGAATGAGCGATCGACCATGTCGTTACGTGAGAAATTGAAATTCTGTGTGGAGTGTGAATATGAAAGACTGACATATACCGAGGCCGTTGATATTCTCAAGAATTCAAATTCCAATAAGAAAGGAAAGTTCCAATACCCCGTGGACAAATGGGGCATTGATCTCCAAAGTGAACATGAACGCTATCTCGTAGAGCAACACTTCAAGAAGCCAGTCATCCTGACCGGGTATCCGAAGGAAATCAAAGCCTTCTACATGCGCGTGAATGATGATGATAAAACTGTTGCCGCAATGGATATTCTTTTCCCTGGCATCGGCGAGATCGTCGGTGGATCGCAACGGGAAGAACGTCTTGAAGTACTGGAGTCACGAATGCAGGAAATGCATATTCCGATTCATGAAATGGATTGGTTTCTCGATACTCGGAGATTTGGCAGTTGCCCGCATGCGGGATTTGGCTTAGGTTTTGAGCGCCTCGTCTTGTTTGTCACTGGTATGGGAAACATCCGGGATGTGATTCCTTTTCCGCGGACGCCGGGGAATATTATGTTCTAGGAAATAGCTGTTGGCTATTAGCTACTGGCTACTGGCTGAAGACCACCTTATTGCTTAACCATGCATGTGATCAATATACTTCCGTCGTTATTGGTCAATTGCAGTACGTAGATTCCCGGTGCGAAATCACTGACATCAATAGATGAATTACTCAAAAGTATCCGTAACGGCGTTACTGTTTAACGAAACGTGAAACAAAATTACCGTGGTTTACAGAAACACAGACGATGTAAACTCCGTTGTCATGCTTGCTGATATCGACAGTTGATGCTGGTGTGTCTTCTGATAGAACCCGTCGGCCATTGAGATCGTAGATATCTACACGATCGATTTGCTGATTTGTGATATCAAGGAGGAAGATGCCATTTGTGGGATTTGGATAGATTTGAATAGGAGAATGAGTTGTGTATCCTGTTGGCCCTTAGCCATTCGCTTTGGAGCAGTATGATGAGATCTGTGTCTACGAAAGCAGCGCGAAATGGGTGGGAAAGTCGCCCCTATAAATCAAAAAGCGTTCAGGCTATCAATCGTCATTTGCAGAAAATCAAGACTTTTCGAATAATCGAGAGCATCATATTCAATGCCTAATGCCCTGATATTTGCATAGTACGCTAATCGATTTGTGTGGTAATTTTTCTCCAGCTCAATAGAGAACGCATCATTGCCGAGTTTTTCTTTGAGAAACCATTTTTCAAGAAGTCTTGCTGCGCGTCCATTTCCATCCTGCAGTGGATGAATTTTCACGAAGATCAAATGGACAAATGCTGCATAATAGAAAATGTCCTTCATCTCAAGGGACGTATTAAGTAGAAATGAAATGTCGTCGAATAATTTAGTCAGCTCAGGCTTTACTTCTCCCGGGTCACAGGCAACATACTCTATTCTGTCATTTTCACTCAAAACATACATCGGCGTATTACGCATTCTGCCTCGCTGAGTAGCAGGGAGGAGATGAGCGCTTAGGATCCGATGAGCTTCCATAAGGTTCTTAAGAGATAGAGGATGATTCAGGATAAAGGCGTAGGCTTCGTATAAATCATCGGCTCTGCGGGTATAGTCAGGCTGGTACTTCACTCCAAGAAATCGATGCTTGTAGTAACTGTCAAAGTCTACTTCTTCCCCTTCTATTTTTGATGAATAGACTGAAGCGACTGAATGGTAAAACTGAAAATAGTCTACCGGAAATTGCTCAAGTGCTTTAAGCCTAAGTTTCACCAACGGATCAAACGTCACCTTCTGAAGAAAGGATGCGAGTAACGATTCAGGAATAATTTGAAGAGAAGATGGCACGGATCAAAAGTACAAATCAAAAGTGCGACGAACATATCGTAGCATAGCGACCTGCATTCTCATCTTCCGTGTAGTACATTTAGTTTTGCATACGCCAAATGTGTATCGATAAACGCTACATTCTTCAGTTTATGCAAACGGCAAGATCATCCAGAAGCCGTTGCTCATTGAAGTTGAAGGGAAGTCGTAGTGCTGGCTGCTGCTGCTGTATAGGAATTAAAAGTATTAAGTAGCAAAGAGATGAGAATTGAGAATTGGCAATTTTTCAAATTTTCTCTGCGCTCTGCCCTATGCACTCTGCTTCCTTCTTCTAAAGATCTTCTCCCACAACACCTTCAACGGATCAAAGAATCTATCTGCTATCCGTTCCTTCAATGGAATGATTGCATTGTCTGTGATCTGGATATGCTCAGGACACACGACCGTACAACACTTTGTGATATTGCAATATCCGGCACCATATTCATTTTTGATCTGTGAAATCCGGTCCGCAGTATCAAGTGGATGCATCTCAAGACTTGCGAGCCTGATCATAAATCGTGGGCCGACAAAGACATCTTGTCTTTCATGATCACGCAAGACATGGCAGGTATTCTGACAGAGATAGCACTCGATGCATTTGCGAAATTCCTGCACGCGATCTACGCTTTCCTGGTTCATGCGGTACTTGCCATCCTTTCCAGGCTTTCCAGGTTTGAAGGGTGTAATGCGTTTATTCTGCACATAATTCCAGCTGACATCCGTCACAAGATCCTTGATGACAGGGAATGTCCGCATCGGTGTCACGGAGATCGTCTTACCTTCTGCATAATCCCCGAGTCGCGTCATGCATGCGAGAGCTGGCTTGCCGTCGATCTCCATACTGCATGAGCCGCATTTACCTGCCTTGCAATTCCATCGGATGGCCAGATCATTTGCATGCTGTGCCTGTACTTCGAAGAGGCCATCGAGGACGACCATGCCCTCATCGACGTCTACCGTGTACTCTTTGAATTCGCCGCGATCGCGGTCGCCTCGCAGGACATTGAATGTACGTTGCATGGGATATCGTTTATTTAGCCTTCTAAACACTTTTGGACTTCTACCTTCAGAGGAGGTATGTGCAGACGTATGATGGCCCATACTATGGAATCATCTACACTGTCGTATGAATGGACGAGGCGATTGCGAAACTGAATGATTGCCTTTGTATGCGTTAATTCAAAAGTGTCTTCCTCATTTCGATACTTATTTACCGCCTCGCCAACTATTCCAAGCTGGCGTTCGACTGCACTCTTTGTTTTGGCATCACCAGAATACTCATTGAACCCGGTGATATCTTTCATAAAACTTTCAATGAGCTCGATAGCTACGAGGATGTCAGATAAGTATTTCTTTGCCCGCTCCGTCATAAATCAGCTTCTTAGTTGCGTTAACACTATTTCTCAGGTAGGCATTCTTGATAATAGAATTCGTCAAGAGATCTACTTTGCTGTGTAACAAATGCTCCAGCTCGTCCCAGAAATTCAACAACATCTCGCCTTTTTGCTCCGGTGGCATTTCTTCCAGTTCAACGATAAGATCAATGTCACTCTTTCCTGGAATATATCGATTGGTAACAACAGAACCAAATGCATACAGATACCGGACGTGGTATCTTTCGCACAGTTCTGCTAATTGTTCTCTGAAAACTATTAAAGGATTTTCTTGCATACTAGAGTGTCGAATTTAAGCATATCATATGCTGATAAATATGAGAAAGGCACACAATCGGAATTCAGATGTACGAACATAAGGACTTCGACCCATCTGATCTGCTTTTATAGTCATTCTGCTAGCCAACAACTATTGTCCCATGACTCGATAAAACTAATGAAACATATTCGATTCGCCGCGATCACGGTCACCGCGCAGGGCATTAAATGTACGTTGCATTGTCAATTAAAATGAAAATTAAAATCAAAATGAAAAAAGAGAGTATAACTCCAGGTACACACTCTTCCTTCGCCTCAGCCTTCGCCTTTTTTTCTTTTTTGAGTTTGCGCTTGCACTTGAGTTTGTGTTTGTTCCACTTCCTTCTCCAAATCCTCCATCGTCAAATTCGCAATCCGTTTGAGCTCAGGATCTGGTTCAGGTCTTAGAACTTTCTCCACTTCTGGTTTTCCATCGCGCCCTTTTCTGACGACAATATTATATTTCACCCACTCTTCACGTTCGTTTTCGAAATCAGTACGGGTGTGTGCGCCGCGACTTTCTTCACGCATCAATGCAGCATGAGCTGTGATCTCGCTCGATGTAATTAACGAGTGTAACGACAATGCTTCGTGCCAACCCGGATTGTACTGACTGCTGCCATCCACTTTTGTTGCTGCAGCTTTTTGTTTTAGTTCCTGCAATTTATCGATCGCTTCCTTCAGATCAGCTTCATTGCGGACGATGCCGACATTCAATTGCATCAGATCTTTCAGCTCATCATGTACAACATAGGGATTGAATCCGGTTTCGCGATTGAGACATGCTGTTGAATAGCGGATTGCAGTTGTCACATCGTCGCTGTTGACTTTCAATGGTTGCGAGATCGATTGCACGTAGCTCACGGCTCCCTGACCGGCAAGCGCACCAAAGACGATAAGATCCGAAAGTGAATTTCCACCAAGGCGATTGGCGCCATGCAGTCCGGCACCGCATTCACCACAAGCATAGAGGCCAGGGACTTTGGTAGCCTGCGTATCCGGGTCCACGCGAATTCCACCCATTGAATAATGCAATGTCGGTCCCACTTCCATCGGCACCTTTGTGATATCCACTTCAGCGAGCTCTTTGAACTGATGGTACATCGATGGCAGTTTCTTCTTGATCAGATCTGCAGGGACTCTGCTTGCAATATCAAGATATACGCCGCCATGTTTTGAGCCACGACCTGCTTTCACTTCTGCCAATATCGATCGCGCGACGACATCACGAGTGAGTAATTCAGGTGGCCTTCTCGCATTCTTATCGCCTTTCAACCAACGATCTGCTTCCTCAACGGTATCCGCCGTTTCTGCTTTGAAGCGATCGGGAATATATCCGAACATAAACCGCTTGCCTTCGCTATTAAGGAGTATGCCTCCATCGCCACGCACACCTTCTGTGACGAGAATGCCGCGCACACTCGGCGGCCATACCATCCCTGTCGGATGAAACTGTGTGAACTCCATATCCATGAGTTCAGCGCCGGCTTCATAGGCCATATGAAATCCATCACCGGTATACTCCCAGCTATTCGATGTTACTTTCCATGCTTTACCTGCACCACCTGTTGCGAGTATGACTGCTTTTGCTTTGAATACAACAAAGCGACCCGTATCACGCCAGTATGCAAGCACACCCGATACGCGATCCCCATCTTTCAATATTTCCAATGCGGTACATTCCATGTGTACATCGAATCCCTGGTGAATGCCATGATCCTGTAAAGTTCGGATGAGTTCAAGCCCTGTACGATCACCGACATGAGCAAGTCTCGGATAGCGATGACCACCAAAGTTGCGCTGGCTGATGAGACCATCTTTTGTACGATCGAATACTGCACCCCATGCTTCGAGTTCATTCACCCTGTCAGGTGCCTGCTTTGCGTGAAGTTCGGCCATGCGCCATTGATTGAGAAATTTTCCACCACGCATCGTATCACGGAAGTGTACCTTCCAATGATCGCGTGAATCGACATTGCCGAGTGCTGCTGCCATACCCCCTTCTGCCATGACTGTATGTGCTTTGCCAAGAAGTGATTTGCATACAACACCAGTACTAAGGCCTGATTTTGCACATTCAATTGCTGCTCTGAGGCCTGCACCACCTGCGCCGATGACAAGGATATCGTGTTCTATTGTTTGGAGTTCCGAGATGTCCATCAAGTTGATTTGTGGTGAATATATTAAAGAAGGCGGAGGAGGAGAATTCTCGATTGTCAATTCTCAAAAATCCAACATCCACGACAGTATGCATTTTTACTCAGATCTTCGGCGAAGTCTGTGACTTCGCCCACGTTACTTTCTTTTTTCATTTGGCAAGTTTGCAACTTGCCTGGTAAGCCTGTCTAATCGTGGTTTTCACGCTAACTCACCTTTCATCATATCTTCCTTCAACACTTTCTCCATCACTCCCAAAAATAAATCAACTTCTTCCCTTGTTATAGTCATCGGCGGCTTGATCTTCATCACATTCCCCTGAGGTCCGTCCAAACTTGTGAGAATTCTGTGATCAAGCATACGCTTCACGATATATTCTGCTTTTTGCTTCGCAGCCACACGTGTTTCGGGTTCAATGAATTCGATGCCTATAAACAATCCATGGCCGCGCACATTCCCAATCACAGGATGCTCTGATTGAAGTGATCGCAATGATGACATCCAGTAGTCACCCATCTCCTTCGCATGCGCCTGTAGGTTTTCATCATCAATCACAGTGAGTACTTCTGATGCAATCGCACATGAGACAGGGTTTCCACCGAACGAACTAAAAAACTCCGGCCCCTTTGCAAAGGCATTTGCCATCTCACGCGTGCACGCGACCGCAGCGATAGGATGTCCATTACCCAATGGCTTACCAATCGTCACAATATCCGGTGCAATTGTGTAAAGCTCGAAAGCCCAATAATGACTTCCGACTCTTCCAAGACCTGTCTGTACTTCATCGGCAATACATACTCCACCACGCTTCTTGATTTCCGCATAGATATCCATAAAGAAGTCTTTATGCGGTACGATCTGTCCAGCACAACTCGGCAGCGATTCATGAATGAATACCATGGAAGGAGAAATGGTAATCGGTAATCGGTAATCGGTTGAGTCCATGGCTTCGGCGAAGTTTGCAACTTCGCCCACCCTCACTTTCTGTTCTGGCAAGTTTGCAACTTGCCCGTACATACTCATCGGCACCACTTGCGTCGCTTTGGCGAAGTTTGCAACTTCGCCTTTGTAGTGCTTAAACTTATAATGACTCACATCGATACACGTCTGCGTATTCCCATGATACCCTTCTTCAAGTACAAGTGTCTCCTGGCTTCCGGTGTATGTCCTCGCTATTCTGAGCGCGAGTTCATTCGCTTCACTTCCGGAATTTACGAACCAAACCACCTCTAAATGCGAAGGCAACGTCTCCAGAAGTTTTTGTGATAAAGCCACGAGTTGACGATGCAGGTATCGTGTATTCGTATTCAATACTGCCATCTGCTTTTGCCCTGCACTTACGACACGTGGATGTTCATGGCCAACATGAGCAATGTTGTTCACGATATCGAGGTATGTTCGGCCGTACTCATCATAGAGATGGGTCTTCCATCCCCGGACAATGTGCAATGGTTGTTGGTACGATAGACTTAGATTGGACCCGAGTACTTTGTTACGCTTGCGCAAAAGCCCGGTAGCATCTGCATAGTGATACTTCAGGTCAGGATGTTGGATTCCGAGAATCAGATTAGGATCAGGGCAAAGGCTCAACCAGATAGCACGCGCGTCCGGATCTGCAACCCCAGGATAGTCGTCGATATAGCCTAAAAGATCAGTGATGATCTGAAAATGCAGATGCGGCACCCAGTTGCCATTTTCAGGATAAGTACCGATTTCTGCGATTTTCTCACCGGCCTGAACTTCCTGACCCAATTTCAGCAAGGAGAGGGTATATATATTATTATGTCCGTAAAGAGTATAGAAGGTGAGCCCGTCGTCAGTTTTGTGTTCGAGGATCACGAGCGGACCGTATTCTTTATCGCCGGCATTATTGGTCAGGGTCACCACTTTCCCAGCTAACGGGGCATACACTGGTGTTCCCGCCGGCATAATGAGATCAATGCCGAGATGAATTGAGCGCATGGAAGGAGTGTGCAATCCGGGAACCTGGTATTCGAGTGTGGTGTAGATAGGCCTTGGCTCATCATATCGTCCGATGCCAACTCGTGTACCTTCAGACTTCATCCGTCGAAAGGACTGATGCGTTTGTTCCTCCAAATCCTGAAGTTCATTCAGACCACCTAATTCTGTGCTCCCTACGCTCCAGTCGAAGACAGTTACACTTTCTTTTGACAGGTCAAATCCCAGGATCGGAGAAAACTGAGCTCTGTGCTTCTTGAGCCAATCACAAAGTTTGTCGTGGTGTGGTGACGCCTCGAGGCCACACGCTGATCTGAAAGAACTGAGCATGAGATACGGATGAATGTCATGCAATGTGCGCAAGAGCCTTTCGGCATCAGTAGTACTTACTTGCCAATATGCATTCGATGGATCTTTTGCTTTACGTCTCGCTGCGTTGCAAAGGCTTATCACCAGTCGAATGCAGATCAAATCCTGTAATACTTCCAGTTCTTCTGTAAGGACCGGGAACGTACGATGAAATCCACATGCGATGATCCGTGATGCGCCTAATACATCTGTCTGATCCATGAGAGCGTACGCGAGACAGATTGCAAGGTCATTGACTAATGGGCCATAGTGACAGTCCCCGTAGTCAATGAATCCAACGATAGATGGGTTGATGATGTCATCAGAGACAAGGATGTTGTAGTCATTCGCATCATGATAGTTGACCCCCTGGCGAAGAGAACTGAGTTTTTGTTTAAGCCCATTCTCGTATCGCATCAGGTAGTGTTCACAGAGTGTCCTGAGTTCATCAGGTAGCGAATTCAACCCATCTTTCCACAATGAGCTTTCCAGGGCCCATTCGAATTCATCGTGCGCACCGGGATGGTCGAAGCCGGTCAATGCATTTGAAAGTTCACCGAGTGACTGACCGAGACTCTCAAGAAGGTTTGCATCATGAGGACGCAGATTGGCCCATAGTCTGCCTTCAATCCATGAATACATACGTGCAGCACCAAACTCTGTTTGTACGAGGTCTTCACCATCCAAAGAAGAAATGAGTTGTGAACACTTCAGTGTTTTCAGTGATGATGACAGATGTTTTACGACGGCGACTTCGAGACTGATGCGCTCCTCACTCAGATGTGATGGAGCAATCTTCAGCAGATATGTGTTGTCTGATGTAGTGATACGATAAGTGCCACCCCATTCGCTGGATAGAGCAATAGCGGTGCCGACGATATGCCAGTATCGTGACGCGATGTCTTGTGCCTGATCGGTTGACATGAAGGTAAAATAGAGGAAGAAAAGGAAATGGAGGAAGAGGGCAAAACCGGAGAAACGGGCGAAGCCGGTAAAGCCGGAGAAGCTGGTGAAACGAGAGATTCAGAATTAAAAAGAATTGTCGTGTAGCTTTAAATGGTTGGTCCTTTGATCAGATGTGTCTATCGGCTGTTAAAAATCGAGAATTGACAATTGAGAATCTTCTTCCGATTTCGCCTGCTTCACCCATTTGTTTTAGCATGATTGTTTTCATCGAGAATCGAGAATAGACAATTAAGGAATCTTCTTCCGATTTCACCTGCTTCACCTGTTTCACCTGCTTCACCCTTTCTTAACTGGCATTATTCTTGCGAAGAAATATTTGATGATATTGAAACAAAACGGCAATATCTCACGTTAAGCGGTCTGATTTGATCATTGAAGAAAAAAAGTGAAGTCATGAACATCTTTGTTGCCCAACTTCCATCACGAGTGAATGAAGCGATCCTTGAATCGTTGTTTGCAAAATTTGGAACAGTAGAGAGTGCGCGTGTAGTGTATGATCGTGTGACAGGTGAATCCAAAAAGTATGGATTTGTGACAATGCCGAATGATGTTGATGCACAAAAGGCGATTGATGTATTGAATGATTTTGAATTGGATGGAAAGAAGTTAGTTGTGAAGAAAGCAGATCCACCGAAGAAGACTTTCAAGATTCGGATGTAAGAAATGTAAACGATGGTGCGAATACATGCATAAGCCGTCGAAAAGAATTTTGCGCTCTTTAAAAAATAATTCCACATATAATAGTTTTTTTTGATTTGAGTTTGTACATTTGCAACGTGTTTTGTGCATCTAGGAAAAGTCCGGAGCCATTCAGAAATGAAAAAGAAGAACATGAGTGAAGAGAAAATCTGAATGCAAGGAGAAATAAACAGGACAACAAGAGAACATGTCTTGAGAGTTTGATGATCGGTTTTGCATGAATGAAAGTGTAATGAAAGAACGATCCATCTCAGAGTATCTCGTGAAAGTTGTTTTGTGACGCAAGCCATTGTTGAGAAGAGACAAAACACTTAATAACACGTAATTAATTTTTTTAGCATTATGACGGGAAAATCCAAATCCGGTAAGTCTGCGACTAAGTCGAAGGCTGCCTCCGCTGGCCGTGCGGGCAAAAAAACGGTGAAGCGCGCTTCGGCAGCTGCTAAGAAGACTGCAAAGGCTGCCAAAAAGAAGGCTGCTCCCAAGAAGGCCGCTAAAAAGGCCACGAAGAAAGCTGCGAAGAAGTCAGCAAAGAAAGCAGTAAAGAAAGCAACCGCAAGGAAGCCTCTGGCTGCTAAGAAAGCTGCCAAAGCTGCTACTAAAGCTGGCAAAGCAGTAAAGAAAGCTGTAAAGAAAGCTGGTAAGGCAGTAACGAAAGCTGGTAAGGCTACAAAGAAAGCAGTAAAGAAAGTAGCAAGAAAATCGCTTGCTGCGAAGAAAGCTGCTAAGCCTGCAAAGAAAGCTGCCAAGAAGGCCGCTCCGAAAAAAGCTGCAAAGAAAACAGCTAAAAAGAAGAAGTAGTAGCGGAAGCTATTCTTCAAAACACAAACGGTTGTCATCTCACGATGGCAACCGTTTTTTTTTGTCCCGCTCTATTTTTTTGCTAGCTATCCACGTAGTGAAACAACATCACGGACTGTCTTTGGAATCGGTGGTCCCAATACCCGATGACCCCGATCAGTGACCAATACATTGTCTTCGATACGCACTCCACCAAAATCGCGATACGGTACTAATGCATCGTAGTTGATGTATTCAGTATGCTTTTGCTCCGATCTCCATTGATCAATTAATGCGGGAATGAAATAGATTCCTGGTTCTACAGTCACTACATGCCCCGGTCTCAGGGCTTTCGCCATACGCAAATATGCCAATCCGAATTGTGTACTGCGTGTCACTTGCTCATCATACCCAACATGGTCTTCTCCCAACCCTTCCATATCATGCACATCCAAGCCGATCATATGTCCTAATCCATGTGGAAAGAATAATGCATGCGCTCCTTCAGCCACGGCTGATTCAGTATCCCCACGCATGAGACCCAATGATTTCAATCCTTCTGTAAAAATGTGAGCAACCTGCAAATGGATATCCTTGAACAATGTTCCAGGTTGCACTGCACTGATCGCTTTCATTTGCGCGTCAAGAACAAGTTCATAAATTTCGCGTTGCTGAAGCGAGAATTCCCTGCTCACTGGAAATGTCCTGGTGATATCACCTGCATAATGCATCCTGCTTTCTGCACCGAAATCCCCTAAGACGAGATCGCCTTCTTTCAATACATTCCCATGGTATTCATTGTGTAGTATTTCACCATTCCTGGTCAGGATAATACCGTAAGCAGTCATCACCTGATTTGCATGGGCAACACCAGATGCGATTCCGGCCAGCAACGCTTCTTTGTTGCCAGGCTTAGCAGCTTCCATCACCTTCCTGTGCATTTGGGCTGTGATGTGTAGCGCCTCTTCCAGTTGTCCGACCTCTTCTGCGGATTTAATCTCGCGTTGGGCAATTATTGCTTTTGTGAGCTCTAGCGAAGGTGCAACAGAGCAATCAGCATGCTCGTTGATTTTTTGAAGCAATGCAAAATGTTCCGCACGATACGGATGTACTGTGAGAATTTCACAACTCGCAAAGTCCGGAATCAACTGATGTCTTGGCCGCACTTCAGCAATCCCGACTTTTTCAGCCAGCACGGATAGTCGTTCACGTGTACCACTCCACACCTGGTCTTCCATCGTCTGTTCGTCACCATAGAGGATGGTGATATTTTTTTCCACGTCAATCACAAGATCCAGACCCGGAAGGTCAATGCCGGCGTAATACAGAAAATGACTGTCTTGTCTGAATCGGTAATAGTTCGCTTTGTAGTTGATCGGACTCGTTTGATTACCAGGAATCAGGATCACTCCTTTGCCAATTGCTGCGACCAAATCGCCGCGTCGCGAGGTATATGTGCTTGTCGGAAATAAATGAAATGTCATGTTGCGAAGATAGTTTGGAAAAGGGTAAACGGCGGAAGGGCGGAATGGCAGAAGGCATCAAAGGTGGAACGAATCAACGGATCAATGGAAGAAAGGTAGAAAGGATCGACGGAAGAATGGTAGAATGAAATAATAGATAAATGCATCTTAACCCTTAACCCTTGATCCGTTGATCCGTTCCGGTCCATTTCCTGCGCAATCATCAATGATCCGTCCATCGTGGCAGAATATTCGTAGTTGATCATCTATCCACTTACGCACCGTGTCCTTATGTTGCTCCGGATAAAGTACATGAACATTTGGTCCGGCATCAAGAGTAAAGTATACCGGAATGCTTGTTGTCTGACGAAATGTTTTGATGTAGTGCAATACATGAAGGGTATTTGGTTGCATGAGCATGTAGGCTGGATCAGAGGTCATCATCATTGCATGTAAGGCCATTGCTTCTGATTCAGCAATCGCGCCGAATGTGACGATGTCTCCACCATGCAGTGCAGGCAGTAGGATCTTCAGATTCTGCCTGGCTTGTGCAATCCGCGCTTTGGCAAACGGATGTCCTTGCATCAAGGCATGACCTGCGCTGCTCGATACCGATTTTATCTTATCATCGATGATGAGAATACTATCACACATCGACTGAAACACAGGATGCACTTTTGGCAATGGGATCGCATATTCATCTGATGAACCCGGAACCAACTCGGTGTTTCCCCACAGACTGATGGGGCCATAAACAGAACGGCATGCGCTACCGGATCCAAGTCTGGACATGTGAGATACTTGTTGGTGAAATCTTTCATCCGGTATCGTTCCATCAATGAGAGTTTGCAAATCAGCCAGACATATTGCCAACGCACTCATGGCAGAGGCTGAAGATGCAATGCCGGAAGAATGTGGAAATGAATTCTCGCTATCGATCGTCAGGTGATAGTCTTTCACTCCGGGAACAAACAAACTCAGACGTTGGATATATCCTGCCACTCGTGGTGCAAAGGAGGAATTTTCCTTGCCCTCAAACCGGAACGTAAGACCTGCGGGCTCTCCGGGATTCAATGGTCTTCCTGACAAACAGGTTTTAGTAAATGCTTTTGACAAGGTGATACTCAAAGAAGGGTTGTCCGGAAGTTGATCACCATGTTTTCCCCAATACTTAATGATCGCGATGTTTGAAGGACTACGCCAGGTTGTTGTCAGCTGTATGTCCTGCATAGTTTATCGCGTAATCCTTGTTAGTTAGGCTACACTTTCAGCCAATATCGCTTTGCGCTGTTGTTGTTTTTCGGCATATGCACTGGCAGCATCTCGCACCCACTGTCCATCTGCATGTGCTTTACGACGAGCTTCAAGACGTTGCTTGTTGCATGGGCCATTTCCTTTCACAACATTCCAGAATTCATCCCAGTCGATCGTTCCGATATCATAGTGTTCTGTTTCCGCATTCCACTTGAGATCGGGATCAGGTACGGTGATTCCAAGAATTTCAGCCTGTGGTATTGTCGCATCGACAAATTTCTGTCTGAGTTCATCATTCGTGAAGCGCTTGATCTTCCAACGCATCGATTGTGCCGTATGTACTGAATCCGCATCATTAGGGCCAAACATCATCAGGCTTGGCCACCACCAACGATTGAGCGCATCTTGTGCCATTGCCTTTTGTGCGTCACTACCACGACACAACGTATACATGATCTCAAAACCTTGTCTTTGATGGAAACTTTCTTCTTTGCAAATACGGATCATCGCACGTGAGTATGGTCCATATGAGCAACGACAAAGAGGAATCTGATTCATGATTGCGGCACCATCTACGAGCCAGCCGATCGCTCCGATATCAGCCCATGTCAGGGTCGGGTAATTGAAAATGCTGGAGTACTTGGCTGTACCATCAAGTAATTGGTCGATCAGCACTTCTCTGCTGATACCTAGTGTCTCGCAAGCGCTATAGAGATACAAGCCATGACCTGCTTCATCCTGCACTTTGGCGAGCAATGCGACTTTTCTGCGCAGTGAAGGCGCTCGTGTAATCCAGTTTCCCTCAGGCAACATCCCCACGATCTCCGAATGCGCATGCTGAGCCATCTGACGGATAAGGGTCTGTCTGTATTTATCCGACATCCAGTCGCGCGGTTCGATTTTCACATCATCATCGATGCGCTGCTGGAATGTTGTTTCGAGATCAATAACGTTCATGAAATTGTAGTGCTTAATACGATTTTCAAAAGATAGAATGCAAAACTACTAAATGCGCATCGCTGGGGGAAGCAGGAGAACCCGTTAGAACAGGTAAATCCGGCAAATCCATCATTCTGTGCAGAATCTAACAAACCTCAAGTTTATGCTGCTTATCCACTTTCCCGATTTCCCCGGTTTCTCCAGCTTCCCCGGTTTCCCCGGTTTCCCCTTTCCCTTAGTGTGCCTCCAACCAATTAGCCCCCACCCCCATATCCACGACAATAGGTACCCGTAAATCTGGGATTGCATTTTTCATACCCTCTGCGATAAGAGGTTTGAGTATTTCTACTTCGTCACGTGGTACTTCGAAGACAAGTTCGTCATGTACCTGGAGAATCATGTTTGCTTTCAGACCTTCTTTGAGCATGGCTTTATGAATTCTGATCATGGCAATCTTGATCATATCAGCTGCACTTCCCTGGATGGGAGAATTGATTGCATTACGTTCTGCCTGTGCACGGACGGTCCAGTTTTTTGAAGTGATGTCACGCAGATATCTCCGCCGGCCCATCAATGTTTCGATATATCCCTGCTTTCGTGCAAAGTTTACCGTGTCTGTCATATACTGTTTGATCCCTGGAAATTTTTCAAAGTAGCTGTCGATGATATCCTTTGCCTCAGTGCGGGTGATTGCAAGATTCTGCGCGAGCCCAAAAGCAGACTGTCCATAAGCTAACCCAAAATTTACTGCCTTCGCTTTCCTGCGCATGTCAGAATTGACGTCCTTCAGGGATACACCAAAGACTTTCGCTGCAGTCGTGGCATGAATGTCTTCACCATTCTGAAATGCGGTCAGCATACCTACATCCTGTGTGATATGTGCAATGATGCGGAGCTCGATTTGTGAATAGTCAGCGGACAAGATGACATTTTCACTCCCTTCTGCAACAAATGCTTTGCGGATTTCACGACCGCGATCAGTACGGATAGGAATGTTCTGCAGATTCGGATTGATAGAACTCAGTCTGCCCGTGGCAGCAATGGTCTGATTGAAGGTTGTATGAATGCGTCCCGTACGTGGATTGATCAATTCAGGTAAGGAGTCGACATATGTTGATTTAAGTTTTGTCAGCTCACGATACTCCTGGATGAGGGGAATGATTTCATGGTCTCGTAGGACAAGTGACAAGACATCCTCAGCAGTAGAATATTGTCCTGTCTTTGTTTTCTTGCCCGGATATTCAATACCGAGTTGTTCAAAAAGGATTGGCCCGAGTTGTTTTGGAGAATCGAGATTGAACTCATTGCCTGCCAGTTTATAGATCTGATCACGGATTTCTATCAATTGTCCATTCATCTCTTTAGAATATGCGCGAAGGAAATCCACATCGATTTTCACGCCTTTACACTCCATATCTGCGAGGACATGAATCAATGGGAACTCTATCTCACTGAGCAGTTTTGTTGCTTTTACATCTTGTGCCATCTTGTCTGTGACACTACGCAATTGTAATGTGATGTCCGCGTCTTCGCACGCGTAATCAGTTAATAGTGTAATTGGCGCATCCCGCATAGCCTTTTGTTTTTTGCCAGGCTTGCCAATGAAGTCGTAGATCGGAATTGGTTTATAACCGAGATATGCCTCAGACATCATATCCATCTTATGGCGTACATCCGCAGTACTGACATAGTGCGCTACCATCGTATCATACACCGGGCCACGGACATCGACATCATATAAGCGCACGATTTGCCAATCGAACTTGATATTATGCCCTACTTTTTCAATCTTTTCATTTTCAAAGACAGATTTAAACTCTTGCGCGATTGCTTTTGCAGCATCGGGATTTTTAGGGAAAGGCACAAACCAGGCTTCACCGGGTTTCCATGATACCGATAGGCCAATGATGTCAGTATCATGAGAATCCAGACTTTCTGTCTCTGTATCGAATGCGAACGAATTTTGTTGACTCATCAATGCGATAAGTTCTTTACGTTTCTCTGCAGTATCAGCACAATGATATGTGTGTGGAGTATTTGAAATATTCTTTCCTGCGGGAGACGCAATCTGTTCATCAGGATTGATTCCCGAGAAGAGATCACGTTGTCCTGTTTCTGCAAGTGTGCCGAAAGCATCTCCGAGCACGCGTTCACCGAGGCCACGAAACTCCAATGCTTGAAACAGTGCAGACAACTTCTGTTTGTCAGGTGCTTCCATGATGAGCTTGTCAGGATCAAATTCAACCGGTGCATCGAGCACAATGGTGGCGAGTTTCTTTGAATCGAATGCCGATTGTTTGTTGTCTGCGACTTTGTCCTTGAGCTTTCCCTTGATCTCATCGATGCGTGTATACATTTCCTCGATCGAGCCAAAATCCTGGATGAGTTTCATTGCTGTCTTCTCACCGACTCCGGGAATGCCTGGAATATTGTCGACGCTATCGCCCATGAGTCCGAGGATGTCGATCACTTGTTCCGGACGCTGAATCCCATATCGTTCATTGATCTCTTTTACTCCAAGAATCTCTGTTGGATTGCCTTGTCTGCCGGGCTTGTAGATGAGGATATTTTCCGATACAAGCTGACCAAAGTCTTTGTCGGGTGTCACCATGAATACTTTATATCCTTCACGCTCTGCAATCTTTGCAAGAGTACCAATGACATCATCTGCTTCATATCCCTCTGCTTCGAGTACGGGAATCCGATAGGCATGGATGATATCTTTAATCCATGGGAATGCTGCCTTGATATCTTCAGGTGTCTCATCGCGATTTGCTTTGTAGTAAGCAAATTCCTTGTCACGCATACTTCCGCCAGGTGTATCAAATACCACCGCGAGATGTGTGGGCTGTTGTGTACGTAGCAATTCTTCGAGTGAATTCACAAATCCGAATATCGCAGACGTATTGAATCCCTTGGAGGTGATACGTGGATTGCGGATGAAAGCGTAATAAGCCCTGTAAATGAGCGCATATGCATCGAGCAGATAGAGACGTTTATCTTCAGACATCTGGGGAGTCAGGTTGGTGATGAGCGGCTAAGGTAATGGAGACCAGAGATTCTCGCCCGATCGAATCGTTCGAGCGGGTATTCTCCCGTAGTCGAATTCAACCGTTTCTCCTTCATGGTTCATGCCTTTTTCATTTCGTGAAACTCATTTTTTCTACCTTCATTGACCTGAAAAAGAAAATCTACTATGCGCAAAATTCTCATCGCAATCATTCTGATATCTACATATGTTCTTGTATTCAGTCAGGGCACCTATAGCACTACAATCGGGAAGCCTGTTCAAAAGCTTCGTACCATAGATATGAAGACCCAGCAAGGATCCGATGGCTTCATTCAATACCTTGAGTATCCCAAACCCGGAGGTGAATCTTATCAGCGATTTCTGATGTCACAAAAAGAAAAAGCAACGCAATTATTTCCACAGAATGATATCGAATTGCCGAAGATCAGAGCGTCTGAAGATCCTCCGGAATTGCTGAACAACTTCTGGGGCAATTCTCAAAACGGGATACCGCTGGACAATCATCTGGCGGTAAATCGCGAAAGTCAAATTGTGACCGTTGTCAATACACAGTTACTCGTTGTAGGACCGACGGGTGTCTGGCAGGAAGATTATTCGCTCGATGATTTTTGGTCAGAGCTTGGGGAATCTGAACGCTATTTTGATCCACGCGTGATCTACGATCCTATAGAGGATAGATTCATTATCGCGATGGTGCAGGAATCCGAGTGCAGTGGTAGCAATATTGTCTTTGCGTTTTCCGACACCAATGATCCTACAGGCGCATGGCACTTGTATCAATTTGATGGTTGTCCTCAAGACAACGGGATCTTTGCCGATTTTCCAATGATCGCATTGTCACGGGACGAATTATTCTTTACCTACAACGCAGTGTTTGAGGATTCTACATGGCAAACCGGATTTAATGAAACGTTGATTTATCAGATAAACAAATTTGATGGTTATGCAGGAGACTCTTTGCGCTGGAGAAGCTGGTCTGATATTACACACAACAATCGCAAACTCAGATATATCTGCCCTGTGAAATATGCGACCGAGGACATGTCTTCAGAATGTTACTTCCTGTCCAATCGCAGCTTCGATATCCAGAATGATACCGTATTTCTTGTCCATATCAACGGGAGCATGGATGATCCGAAGCTTGATCTCACAGTGAAAGTCTTGCGTTCGGATCAGGCGTACGGCGTGCCTCCCTCTGCGAAACAGCCTTTGGATTTCTTACAAACAAATGATGCGCGTGTGCTTGATGCGTTTTTTGTGGACGACCATATTCAATTTGTTTCATCTACAATGGATCCCATTACAGGCCGTAGTGGGGTGTTTCATGGTATCATCTCAGACGTCAGTGTTGCGCCATCTCTCACTGCACAAATAGTAAGAAATGGCTCTGATCACTTTGCATATCCCGGCATTGCATATACAGGTGTACTACCCGGCGAACGAGATGCAATTATCATTGCAAGCCATGCATCCCCAACACGGTTCCCGGGCAATTCAGCTGTCTATTTCAACGAAGGATATTCTGATTGGGTGACAATCAAAGAAGGACTTCGTGTGATAGATATGTTTAAAGTCAACAATCCATTTGGCCTTGATCCTACACTTGAACGATGGGGAGACTACTCAGGAATTCAAAGACAGTATGCAGAAGAAGGTACTGTGTATACAGTATCGTCTTATGGTAAACCAGGAAGTCTTAATGATTCATGGATCGGGTATCTGCGCAGACCCGGTGAAGCAAGTTCTATCATAGATAAGGAAAATGAAAATTCGTTGAACGCGTTCCCGAACCCCGCGAGTGCATACATTACTTTCGATGTGGAGGTTGATGTAGAAGGAAAAGTACTTGAGGCAGAGTTGTATGATCTGCATGGAAGAATGATCCAAAATGTGTTCAGCAGATCGGTGAGTCGCGAAGGGCCTATTCGTTTTCATTACAACAGCTCATCCCTGGAGCCGGGTACATATGTGTTGAATGTAACCCTGGGCGGCGTGCTGTGGGCAAGCAAATCGATCGTCATTCAATAGATTTTATAGAAGGAACACAAACACCTGGGAATTTGCGAAACAGCGCAATATCGATTCTCCTGACTTTAGCTGTATGGACTTCCTGTTCCCGCTCAAACACAAAATTTAATTCTTGGGAAGTCTATAATGGTACGAAATCAGGGATGAAATATTCTTCACTGACCCAGATAGATACTCAGAATGTTAAACGATTGGAAATAGCCTGGACCTATCATGCAGGAGATGCAGATACGGTTCACAATTCACAAATACAATGCAATCCAATCGTCGTAGACGGAGTCCTTTACGGAGTGAATCCAGGCATGAAATTGTTTGCTCTGGACGCAGTATCTGGTAAACAACTCTGGGTATTTGATCCAAACAGCCCAACGGAGTTTGATGCCAATCCTGTTGCATATCATATCCTGATCAATAGCCGGGGATTGGCATATTGGACCGATGGAGCCAGGGATAAAAGAATTTTCTTCACGGCTGGCTCACATACGTTTGCGGTAGATGCAAGTACAGGAAAACCGATTCCTACGTTCGGACGAAACGGCTCGATTGATCTGCGCGATGATCTTGGTCGTGATGTAAGAGATCTGTTTGTCGTAAACACATCTCCAGGCATGATCTATAAAAACCTGATCATTCTTGGTACGCGTGTAGATGAATCACCTCCTGCCGCCCCAGGTCATATCCGCGCTTATGATGTCATCAATGGGAAGCTGATATGGATTTTTCATACGATTCCACAACCGGGAGAATTTGGTCATGAAACATGGCAGGACCCGGACGCCTGGAAACATATGGGTGGCGCGAATGTGTGGAGCGGATTTTCTTTGGATGAGAAGAGCGGAATTTTATTTGCTCCTACCGGGTCTGCGACATCAGATTTCTACGGCGGCAAACGTAAAGGCGCGAATCTTTTTGCGAATTGTCTTCTTGCACTTGATGCAGCTACTGGCAAACGCATCTGGCATTTCCAGTTTGTTCACCACGACCTTTGGGACATGGATCTTCCTACACCACCTGCTTTAGTCACATTGATAAGAGGAGCGAAGAAGGTTGATGCCGTAGCACAGACAACAAAAACCGGGATGGTGTACGTATTTGAACGTGCGACAGGCGAACCCTTGTTTGAGATCGATGAAGTACCTGTGGATACGATACCTCACCTCCCTGAAGAAATGGTATGGCCTACTCAGCCGATACCGCGAAAACCTGCACCTTTTGCAAGACAAGTGTTATTCGAAGGAGATGTAAATCCATATCTGGCAGATACGATCAGAGAAAGATTGAGAAATGAAATCAGGAGCTATCGGCATGGAAAGCTGTTTATTCCGCCGGGTGAAATTCCTTCGCTGGTATTGCCGGGATATGATGGTGGAGGAGAATGGGGAGGACCTGCAGTTGATCCTCAGTCAGGGATTTTGTATGTCAATGCAAATGAAATGGCATGGATCATGAAAATGGAGAAGAATGTATTTGCGCAGCCTGAAAACGAAACCTGGTTGCAGGCTGGTCAGCGTATCTATGCTCAACATTGTCTATCCTGTCATGGCGCAGACATGAGGGGAACCGGGAACAATCCCACCCTGGTAAATATGCAGGCGAAGTATAGCACGAGTGAATTTATTGGCCTTGTTGATAACGGCCGCAGAATGATGCCCGCATACCGTCATCTGAGGGACGAGGAGAAAACAGCGCTGGCTGCTCTGATCCTGGATCTTAAGGGTGATCAGGAAAGCACTTTTATTTCCACATCATCGAGATACGATAGCCTGCACTACGTGCCATATGGGCTTTCGGGTTATGTCAAGTTCCTAAGTCCTGATGGATATCCTGCCATTAGTCCGCCCTGGGGCACACTCAATGCGATAGATCTCAATACAGGTGAGTTTGTATGGAAAGTACCATTGGGAGAATACGAGGAGTTGAAAGCAGCCGGTGTTCCTGCTACCGGGACAGAAAATTATGGTGGACCTGTGGTCACTGCAGGTGGACTCGTATTTATCGCGGCTACAAGAGACAAGAAGTTCAGAGCTTTTCATGGACGAACCGGAGAAATCTTATGGGAATATACGCTACCAGCTGCAGCCTTTGCGACTCCCGCGATATTCGAAATGAATGGTAAGCAATTTATTGTGATCGCTTGTGGTGGTGGAAAATTGGGGACGACCTCTGGTCAGGCATATGTTGCATTTACACTGCCTGAGAACTAGTGTCAATATTCTGCCGTAGTGTGAGCTGACATTTCTTCTGTTTTGCCGGTTTCACCTGTTTCACCCCAACGCAATTATTTCATGCACCACTATTTCGTCAATTGTCTGACTATTGTTTCTGAGTCTTCGTATATCGTTCCGAGTACTCCACGTTTATAAGGGTCAAAACCGACAAAGAGCAGTCCCTGCTGATCGCCAGAACCGATGGGTCCTTTCGGATATCCATACTTATCCAGGAATGGTTCTATGCCCTCAATAAGATCCTGTAGTTGCGGTCGATATCCGGTTGAGGCGATGACATGCTCGCAGTTTAGTGTATTGCCATTGTCAAGTACCACGCCATCATGTATAAAATGATGCACACCACCGACAACACGTATAAGTCCTGTTTTGATCGCCTTTATTGTGCCGACATCGATCATGGGTGTTTTACCGGTTTCACGAAGCTCTACTGCGGGATACTTATCCGATTGTTTTAAACCATATTTCTGCAGGTTTCCGAAATACAGTCTTTGCACTTTCGCGCCTATCCAGTCACCAAGTCCAAATGGCAGACGAGCCAATAACTTTGATG
The DNA here is from genome assembly GCA_031400515.1 of Bacteroidota bacterium. Lineage (GTDB taxonomy): Bacteria > Bacteroidota > Bacteroidia > Chitinophagales > Saprospiraceae > DATDQA01. The sequence goes on along the minus strand of JANNQA010000140.1, from coordinate 953 downwards.
TCTCCTGTACCGGCCTTCCGTTCAGATCACGAGGCACAATATTCACGGAACCGCGCACAGAAAGCCATGTAGGGATAGAAGCTTCGGCAAGATCCAATGCAATTTCACCACCAGTGTTTCCCATACCAACTACCAATACACGCGATCCACGATATGCATCAGGGTTTTTATAATTGATACTATGCACGATCGTCCCTGCATATTCCTGCATGCCTTCCCACTTCGGCATATTCGGAACTCTGTTGAGGCCGGTTGCGATAATCACATTGTGCACATGGATTTTCTCTTTGTTTGTAGAGACTTCCCACAATGAGTTTTCTACTTGTCGAATATGCTTTACCTCTATGCCAAACTGAGGTTGGATATTGAATTGTGTGGCATAATTTTCAAAGTACGCGATCAGTTTTTTTCGCGGCACATACATTGGATAATCCTCGGGAAATGGAAGATGAGGCAAGTGAGACCACTTCTTGATTGTATGCAGATGTACCCTATCATAATGATGATGCCACCGCTCGGCAAGATGATGTCCTTTTTCAATAATGGTGAAGTCGATACCGGCATGACGTAAGCGCCCAGCCACGGCAAGACCCGCAGGTCCTGCTCCGATGATGAGGTTTTCTAAGACAGTCATATTTCACCGCCATATTACTAAACATCCGGTTGACTGAGTAATGGAGGTTCTTATGTGTATAACATGTTGCACGGAGTCGAGCTATGTCATTCCTCGACTCGTCGTTACACTCTCGCTGCAAATGACAAGTTTCAAATGGCGTGTTATTTCGATATCGACGATTTCTGTGGAGATAGTCTTTTGTCATCCTGAGCGAGTGAAGTGAGTCGAGTCTTTTGTCATCCTGAGCGAGTGAAGCGAGTCGAGTCTTTTGTCATCCTGAGCGAGTGAAGCGAGTCGAGTCTTTTGTCATCCTGAGCGAGTGAAGCGAGTCGAGTCT
>JANNQA010000123.1:0-48192 GCA_031400515.1 Bacteroidota bacterium | reverse complement strand
TGAAGACATGTCTTCACAAACTCGCGGGAGATATTCGGTATCATAACCCACATTCCTCGACTCGATCATCAATAATACCTCACGCTGCCACAACTTGCCTTCCCTCCAACACGATATTGTATGGATGAGCTTTGCCGTGTTCCAGGAGACCTGTACAATATGCATTGAGATTCTCCCACGCTTGCGCGTAGAGCTTTTCAAATTTCTTTTTCATCAGCAATTTGAACATGAAGGTCTGGATCGAATTCCGCTTCATGAAGGCCACTGCTCTGAGATGTGTTTTGGTATCCGAGATTTTACGCAGAGTAAAGACGACACAATATGAGCGCTTCGTATCCATCTCTGTAAATGTGATGAGGTCTTCGGAGGTCTTAAAACCATAGGACACGATCACAGGACCTTTTGACAGGCACCGGTGCGTCTGCCCATGTTGAGCCATCACCGAGTTGATATCTTCTACTTTCTCTAGCGCTCCTGGAATCCATTTGCTTCGCCAGGGTAGATCCGAGATTACATTAAATGCCATATCCAGAGGCACATCTAGCGACGCCTCTGATTCCATGACCAGCTCTTTCACCCCCGGCAGACTATAATCTTCTATGACAGGATTGGGAACGTGCTCCATCAATGGTGACAAAGACAAATAACAATACGAAACAGCCCCACTGTCATAGGTCTGCTTACTATGTAGCACAGGGGACCACGAGGTAGTATCGATGTCTACCCATTGCGGACATGCCTGCACAAGGGTGTTTGTGAAGAGGGCATATTCGTGATGCGCGATTTCATTCTTAAGCAATCGGTGTGCCACAATGACGTCTGTTCCAAACAGCTTTTTGTATTGCTTTACCGTGTTGATCGAAATACTTCCGTAATGCACAACGAATTTCAACGTAAGATCATGCGCTGTCCGGCAAGCCCCGCAATTGCATATCCGGTGCGTGTGATATTTTTTCAGATGCGTGTGAAAGCGAGTAAACATCTTCTGCACCTGGTGCAAAAGTTCTGCGGCTGTCGGTGCTTTTCCAAACCGATAGAACAGGATTGCATCGCCTTCGATCTCACTTACCTCCAGGCCGATATCATTTGCGTCGACAATTATCTCCAGGAGCTCTTCGATGATATGCTGGCTGTGAGATACCTCAGTATTCGTCACAAAATCTGTGAACCCACTGATGTCGGGAATGAAAAGCAGGGCTGGTCCAGAAGGGCTCGGAGTGTTTTGATGATTTGACATAGTTGGTTAAAAGAATCGTTGATAAGATTTGTCTTCAGGATACAAAAGTATGTGCCTGTTACCTTGGGCGCAATCCCATGAATTGGGGTTTTTGAGATCCCTGAAAACGGGGAGTGCAACTGTGGTGTACGTCGATCATCAATGGAAGCTGGATTAGCTCTAAATTGGGTTTAGATGAAGAATGACCGACTACATAGAAAATATGCTGAGTTGAGATGGCTCGTTGCCTGCGGAATTTGTCTCATGACAACATGTATTTCTGCACAAGGAGAAGCCGATAGCGTCAATCTTCTGCTTAAAGCTCAGGTCGCAGTCACATCTTCCCATGTCACGCATCCAAGTCACGTCACCGACTGGCATGACAATTTTCAAAACTCTGGCGACTGGCGACAACCTTCACGAGAACATGTATTCTGGGTAAAACTAGATTCAGCACAGATTCCAGGATCCGGGCTCCTGGCCATTAGAGGACAATTGGCAGTGACATTGTGGGCGATCGGAGCAGGAGACACGACAGTATTCAATTTAGGACTTAGTCGCCCGATGCACAAACTTCCTTTGCGTGGCGTCTCGGATATCATGCCCATAGATCAGTTATCAAAGACGAAGACTGAAGTGATTCTCCGGATAATTCCGTTCACACAACAACCGTACCCTGTCACTGTCACATCCGTCACCTCTGCGGAGCATGAACAATTGCAACTCAAAGGAAGCGCCAAACGTCTCGGCTACCATCTCTTTCTTGGCGCAGGGGTACTTTCGTTGTTATTTCTTGCCGGGTTTGCATTGTTCTTGTTTTATGAGAACAGGAAGAAGGATTATCTCTACTATGCATTGTACATGATATGCATGGCGCTCTACTTCGGCCGGTTGCTTGAGTATTATTATGAAGTACCTGTATTCTGGGGATTCTTTTACGAAGGATACGGCCTTGCAGAAATTCTTGCGTTGATGCTGTCCTATGTCATGTATGTATTGTTTGTGAGGTATTTTCTTTCTCTGGATAGTGCAGCTTCAGGTATTGTGGGATTTGTCAAAATCTGGATAGCGGTGTGTCTTTTGATGGGCATGACCGGATTGATATTGTCATTACTCAATATCTCATCTCCGGTGTTTTTAAAAACTTATACCTACGTGCGTTTTCTGATGCCGGTAATGGTCATCTATTTATTGTGGGGCATTTACAAGGCGCGACTGGAATTTTCCGGATACGTGATTTTGGGAAGCGTGTTTTTACTGCTTGCCGGGTTGCTGGCATTGACGGTGACATTTATTCTACCGGATTCAGGAAGTGATGTGCTGCGAGAACCATTTTTCTTTATGCTCTGTGGCGTACTGCTGGAATCTTTTTGCTTTGCCCTGGGTCTCGGTAAACAGGCACGACAAACAGAGGTAGACAAGATTGCATCTCAAAATCAACTGATTCTACATCTTCAGAAGGAAGCACAACTGGAGCGCGACATCCGCGAATCACAGGTACAGGCACTGCAGGCGCAGATGAATCCCCACTTTATTTTCAATGCGCTCAATTCTGTTCAGCATTTCATTTTGTCGAATCAAAAAGAGATGTCTGTGAGATACTTATCCCGTGTATCTCAATTGATCCGGCGTATTCTGCAAAATTCCACGACATCAAATATTATTCTCGATGAAGAGTTGAGCACATTAAATGCATATATCGAAATTGAACAACTGAGATTTCATCCGGCATTCGCTTACACATGTACTGTCGATGACGCTGTCGATACAGAAATGATACGCATTCCACATCTGATGATTCAGCCGTTTATAGAGAATGCGATCCTGCATGGACTTGTATCCAAAAAAGATCAGGGCATCCTCACACTTGACGTGCACATGCATAGTGAAAAAGCGATTGAGGTCGTGATCACAGACAATGGGATCGGGAGGGAAGCGGCGGCGAAGATTGTCACACAGAGTCCGCGAAAGCATAATTCCATCAGTACAGGATCTATTGAGGCGCGGATACGATTGTTGATGCCGGAAGAGCCGAATCCGATGGTGATTGAGGATTTGAAAGATGAGAATGGTATGGCCCTGGGTGCGCGCGTCAGGTTAATAATTCCAATTGTTTAAACTTGGATTAAAGGGTATGGATCAATGACTTATAACGATCCGTTTCCTAACGGTTCCTTATCAGTTAGTGAACGGTTAGATATCTGATAAGGAATGGTTCCATATCAGTTAGAGAACAGATCTGATTTTTGTAAGTGCATCACTCACTCACTCACTCTCCAACCAGCTGTATCTAAGCCTTCAGCGCTAATGATATGGGATCGGGCTAAAAGTCACCAATGGTCCACCGTATTAATTTCATTCTATGCTTTGACTTTCTATAGGTAAGACTACAACTGGCTCCTGAATAAGGTCGCCACATATAAATAGTACATCGTTTGCCCAAAAAATCAACCCTATAAATTTCAAGGTACTTGCTGTCTAGAATATTCAAGGGCTTGTCATGGATCAAAGTGAATATTTTCCCACAATCCAATTCATTGTCACAGGATGGTTCGAATTATATTTTGTCATACACAAAGACTGTATCAGAAGAAATATTACAAAGGTAGAACACTGAAGCAGCTGGCTCAGATTCCAGAAAAATCTTTAATAACTCACACCTTTTCCAGCCATCGTCATTCTGACAGTATGCACGACCAGCAATTCCAGATAAGTACGTAGTCAAAATAGCGAATAGCAAGAAGCAATTATTGGTTCTGCAGGAGGACATTTAGCGAATTATTACTTCTAAAAATACTTTCAAAATTTCACTCTTCTAGTCAATTGTTTCCATCTTTCCGTCACGTAACCAATTCCTTATCATCTCCAGTCCATGCTCCGTCGCAATCGATTCAGGATGAAATTGCAATCCTTTCACATCGTATTTTCTGTGGCTCAGACCCAAAATGTGTCCATCCTCAGTGGTAGCTGTGACCAACAACTCAGAAGGCAATGAATCAGAAACAACTGACCACGAGTGATACAACGTGGCGATGAATTCGTGCGGTAACCCATCGAATAAGATCTCTGCGGTAGTTTGAACAATGGCCTTCACCGTCTGTCCGTGCTGCGGTGATGACATCTGGAATAGCGTTGCGCCAAAAACTTCTGCTATTGCCTGATGACCAAGACAAATGCCAAGAATGGATTTATCCGACGCATATTTTTTGATAACGTCGCAGGTGATTCCTGCTTCTGCCGGCAACCCCGGGCCGGGTGAAATGAGAATCTTATCATACTCGTCCACTTCATCCAATGTGATCTGATCATTGAGTACAATCTTGTATTCACACATGCCAGATTTCTCCAGCAACTGGGCGAGATTATACGTAAATGAATCGTAGTTATCGATGATCAGGACTTTCATTTGATACGGTGGCTTAGCTTTCCCTTATTTTCGACCCGAAAGATGAGAGAAAGAATTGTCAATTCGTTTATTCTCTATTCTCAATTCGGAGTGCGAAATGGTATCGATTTAGAACTGATATGCAATGCAAATGCAGGATTTAAGCGGCGGGGGAAATCATTCGGGCATCGAAGAGATGAATACGTGGGGCCGGGCACGAAGACCGTTTTTGTTTATTCTCGATTATGCGCTGAAAAACCCTTTGCTCTTTCCGCTTGATGAGATTGATCCGCAACGGATACGCTTCAATATCAATGGACTTACCAATCACTACGTACCTACATCGGTGAGGCCCAGGGAGATTGAGTTTTCTAAACAGCCGGTGATATTTGCTGAATATCAAAAAGCCTTCAGCGAAGTCATGGCTGAACTCACATATGGCAATTCATTTCTCCTCAACCTCACATTTTCTACACCAATCCAATACAATCGCAGTTTGTCAGAGATATTTGAACTGAGTCGTGCAAAATATAAGCTCTGCTTCGATGATCAGTTTGTTGTGTTCTCCCCGGAGACATTTGTGAAGATTAAACAAGGAAGGATTTCGTCTTATCCAATGAAGGGTACAATCGATGCATCACTGCCAGATGCAGAAGCGCGCATTCTGGAAAATGCAAAAGAGACAGCGGAGCATATCACGATCGTCGATCTTATCCGCAACGATCTGAGCCGAGTGGCAATGGATGTCCGTGTGGATCGGTTTCGATATCTCGATGAAGTGAAGACAAATCAGAAGACATTGCTGCAGATGAGTTCAGAGATCAGTGGGAAACTGCCAAAGGACTATCATAAAAGACTTGGAGAGATTATCTACGATTTGTTGCCAGCGGGTTCGATTTCCGGCGCGCCTAAAAAGAAGACGGTGGAAATACTAAAAAAGGCAGAGACCCATGATCGCGGATACTTTACAGGTATCTGCGGATATTTTGACGGCATGGATGTGGATAGTGGGGTGATGATCCGTTTTATTGAAAAGCAGGGTGATGAGTTTATGTACAAAAGCGGTGGTGGGATTACGACGCAAAGCAAAGTAGAAGAAGAGTATCAGGAAATGATTGATAAGGTCTATGTGGCGATCCTTCGTTAATATAACTTTTGAATTTTACCCGCCTGCCGGACGGGCAGGCATTTAACATTTTATCGTTTGACTTTAATTACTGAAATCGAAGTCAAAATGCCCGCCTGAACGAAGTCATTCGGGCACGTAGAATATCAAAGTCCGAATATCGAAGTGAAATCGTTAATATAACTTTTGATTTTACCCGCCTGCCGGACGGGCAGGCATTTAGCGTTTTTCATTTTTAACGCAATTCTTGAAACGGAAGTCAAAAGTCAAAAATCAAAGTCCGAATATCAAAGTGAAATCCAAGAATCAGGAAACACTCTTCATTGAAACAATAAAACTGCAGAGTGGGAGACTACAGAATGTAAGCTATCACAACTCGCGTGCAAACACCGCAAGACGCGAGATATTGGGTATTGACGAGCTACTGAACCTTGCTGCGCATATCACAATTCCGAAAGCGATGGGCCGTGGTGTCTATAAATGCAGAGTCACTTTCGGCCATGAAGTGATGTCATGTGAGTTTGAAAAGTATCGCAGAAGAAGCATTAAGAGGATAAAGCTTATTGAAGGCGGAGCTATAGACTATAGACATAAATACGCGGATCGTTCTGATATCAATGCACTGTTTTCTCAACGAGGTGATTGTGATGACATTCTGATTGTAAAGGATGGATTTATCACAGATACATCGTATGCTAATGTTGCTTTCTATGATGGTAAGGTGTGGTACACGCCTTCTACGCCATTACTTGCTGGTACGAAGAGACAGCAGTTGCTTGACACTGGAATGTTGAAACCAGAGCCGATACGCATTTCTGACGTAAAGGCTTTCTCACATATCGTCTTGTTCAACGCAATGCTGGAATTCGATCCCCGGGAGGCTATCAAAACAGAAGCAGTACTATCTCTGAAGGTTGACTAAGATGAGATCTCAACAATGTCCCATGGTCTCCAGGCTATGGTCGATGGTCTTTGAGGGGAAGAAATTCAACGCGATCATCTTCGTGATTTCAAAGTGTGAGAGTATAAAAAGGCTCGCGGAAATTTGCAATGCACATCAGTCTGATTTACAGTTGAATCTGATCATTTTAATTTTATCTTGCGAGGATGAAGCCTTCGTTGCTCATATTCCTCATCATTGGAACATTCGGGCACAGTGTATCTCAATCCACTCATTTTCGCTTGTTCACAATGAGAGAGGGCTTGTCTCAAATGAAGATAACAGCACTCCACATAGATAGAAGGGGATACTTATGGATAGGTACACGGAATGGGTTAAACAAATTTGATGGTGAAAAATTTGTAGTTTACAACGAAACCCATGGCCTGCCACATAACCGAATTCACAGTATAGAGGAGGACACCTCAGGTAATATCGTATTGCTGACTTATAATGGGGTGAGCATCTTCGATGGTGAACGATTTACTCTTTATCCTAAGCCATTTACGAGTGTCTTGTTTGATTTGGCAGTGGACAAGGATAATACGATATGGGTATGTGAGAGGTATGTTAACCCTGCCTTATACAAAATCAAGAACGGTAAATACGAAACAGTAGTTGATAAAAAAGGAATCCTGCATTTTCAATGCGATAAGCGCAATGATGAAAAATTCCTTACTGCTGAAGGTACTGTATATAAAATAGTAAAAGACTCTTTACAGTTTGTCGACAAAGGTGGTTATTTTTTTTACCCTACTTCAAGAGATGTATTTGATATACCTTATTTCGTGAAGGCTTCAACCGTTACGCCTAAAATGCAGGTATTGTCTTACTATATAGATGGAAAATTAACACCGGTAGCAACAATTAATGATATTGATGCAAAGCCCATCATTTATGATTTGTATCAGAATACAATTTGGGCTTCAGTAAGGGGTCAATTGGATTTACCTGATAATGGCAATGGAAGGACGCTATTTGAACATGAATTTCCCATAACCAATGATGTCGTCAAAGATCAGTACAATCAATACTGGATTGGCTCAGAAAATGGACTAGGTCAAATATATAATGATGCTTTCAGGACCCTTCCCATGCATGAAATTTCAAATGCCTGGACGGTGATTGAGGACAACAGCAAGAATATCTGGTTTGGTACTTATGGCAATGGTATGTTCATAAAGCATGCCGGCTCCGCCGATGTCTCTAAAGCGCATATGACCAAAACACTGCACTATTTTGCAGGATCAGCAATAGACAAAGACGGGACCCTCTACTTTGCCACGAATGTAGGTTTGGAAATTATTGAGCATGACAAATCCAGATTAGTTTGGGGTAATAATACCGTGTTTGCTGTACATTATGATGTTTCTGCAGACCATGTTGTTTTTGGTACGTATGAAGGTGTTGGTATCCTGTATAAAAATGACAGCATACAATATTATGGACCTCAGGAAGGATTGCATGAGAATCATTACATCCAATCTATCGGCCAGGATAGTCTGGGTAACTATTGGCTTGGGAGTTACTCAGGGCTTAGTAAACTAAACCCATGTACAGGAAAAATAGCAAACTACACCATACAAAATGGAAAGCTTCCTTGTCAGGGAGTGTATTGCAGCTTAATGGATAGTCAGGGAAGATTCTGGTTGGGGGGGGATCATGGCCTTTTGTATTATGACTATGCTATTGACTCCATTGTACATATCCGGAGTGAGGTATTACAAAGCATGGTGAAATCAATGATAGAGTTAGAGGATAAACGACTTTTGGTGGCAACGAAGGATGGCCTTTATATTTTCGATAAGGAAAGATTCTTAATGAACGACATACTTGATTTCCAGATATTCAATGCCTCAAACGGATATACTGGTATTGACCCCGGATTTACGGGTATGTATAAAGATTCGGACGGGGATATCTGGATTTGCTCGGCATTAAGTGTCGATCGGTTGAACCCCAATAAACTCAAGAATACCCGTCAGCAAATTAAAGCTGTGATCACTCATGTCAATAACAGGTCATTACCTTTTAAGCATCAGGTACAAGTGATTGATATGCCTAGAGGTGAATCAAATCTTGTCATCAGATTTGAGGCTACGGGTTTTAGCAGGCCTCTGCATACCGAATATCAATATCGTTTAAATGGTGGCACATGGTCCGCCTGGAGTGTAGAAAGCGAAGTGGTGCTTAGGAATTTGGAAAGCGGTGCATACAGGTTCGAAGTGAGAGCTGGTCCTTTCGATTATCCAACGGAGTTGGAGGACATCGATCATGTGAATTTTACGATTCACTTGCCCTTCTATAAAAGCAAATGGTTTCCTCCAATAGCTTTCACCCTACTCGCTTTATTCCTGTTATTGAGTGCAAGGTACTATTGGATTCAAAAGAACGCTCAAAGAAAGTACAAAGCGCAATTGGGCGAAGCAAGATATCTTCGATCTCAACTCCTTCTTTCTCAGCTCAATCTACACTTTATTTTTAATGTCCTCGCCAACATCCAAAACAATATCTTGTTTGATAAAAAAGAAGAAGCCAGTAAGGGCATTGTCAACTTATCGAAGTTGCTCAGAAACTTTTTAAATGCCTCTTATAAAGGAAACTCTCTGAATTCAACACATTCTGAAAGTGAAATCTTACTTTCGACGGAAATTGAGTTACTAGAATCCTATATGGAATTTGAACAAAGCAAAAATGACCACCACTTTGATTATTTCGTTGAATATCCTGAGAACTTTAACCCTGAAAATTATACCATCCCTCCCATGCTTATACAGCCCTTTGTAGAAAATGCCATAAAACATGGTTTGTTGTTGCAGAAGAAAAGAGGAAATTTGTGGTTAAAGTTTAAAGAAGAGAACGGGCAATTGATTTGCAGTATAGAAGATGATGGAGTAGGAATAGAAGAAGCAATGCAGTTACAGAAACAAACTTTTGTTACTCATACGTCTCTGGGTTCTAAAATCGTTAAGGAGAGAGTAGACTTATTAAATGAACTGGGGTATCATATAGAGATAAACACAAGGTCAAGAATACCGAAAGGAACAATTGTAGAATTAATATTCAAAGATTGAAAGAGCAAATACACATAGCAATAGTCGAGGATAACAATGATAATATCGAGACGTTGAAATATACGCTATCGCGTCTTGATTTGAATATATCCATTGATGCCATTGCCAGGACTGCGGATGAAGCATTTACAGCACTAACTCATGAGAATCTTGACCTGGCGTTTCTTGATATTCAGTTACGGGATACAAACATATTCACCGTTTTAGAAGTGCTGTTCAAAGAAGATAGAATATTGCCAGAACTGGTATTTCTTACGGCCCACGGTTCTTTTGAAAATGCCCTGAAGGCCATTCAATATGCCTGCCTTGATTTTGTTACCAAACCTTTTGATGTAAAGGATATTGAAAATGTACTTCAGCGATACCTGGTAAAAAAGGAAAGCAGCCTTCCCCGGCAACAAAAAGAAATTGGCCTCTTATTGCAATTATTAAAAAGCGATATCCATTCTCCTAAGTCCATCGCCATTCAATTGAGCAGAGGTATTATAGAGTTGGTTGAAGTACAAAACATCATGTATATCGAAGCTGACGAAAATATTTCCAGTATCTACCTGTCTGTTGGTGGAATCATGCACTCAAGCAAAAACTTTGGACACTATCTTGGTTTACTATCCGATAACATCAATTTCGTACAGATCAGTAAAAGCCTGTTGGTAAACATCCAACATGTGAAGCAATATCATCATCAGGATAAATCCATGAAACTTAAAAACAACCAAGGTCTGATTGTATCACATCGATTCAGTACTGGAGTGCAAAAGTTTTTATTGAATAATCAAAAGGATTTGGTAAGTGATGGTAAATTGAGCTATATTAAAAAGCTGTTCAAAAAGTAGCCAACAGAAAAGCGCTTTATTCCTCGACTCTCCGCCTAAGGCGGATCGCTCGGAATGACAAAGTCGCTATCGTCGTTTTTTGACTTCGAGCGGGACACCGGCCGGAATTGGCGACGAGGCAAAGTGACGCGACCAATCGTCTCGCTTGCTTGCGCCATAGCTTCATCACAGGCAAGACGGCCCCTTAAACCGTTGCGTCTTTTAACGTAAATCGTACGGTTATCCCGCAATTTCATACGGTTGTGATCTTCCGACTTAGTAAGGAGAGGACAATGTGTAATATAGCGGCATTGTGAAGTCATAAGGATTTTCACCCTTTATGAAACATCGCTATGCGGTTTTATTCCTGATTCCCGCGTTCCTGCTTGCAGGGGTGTTTATTTATTCCTCCCAGAGATCCAGCGACATTTATCTCAATCAATGGTTGGCCAACATTGGCGATGGAAGGTTCTTCGCCTTTCTACAATCTTTAGATCTCTCACTTCCAGGCTGGGTGGTGTATTCACTTCCCGATGGATTATGGATGCTGGCCTTGATTACCCTCATTCTGCTGATTTGGGATTTCAAGCTGGATCGCAAGAGTTTGCCATGGATCTCGATGGCTATTGTCACAGGGATTTGTTTTGAGTTGTTCCAGGGGCTGCACTGGATCCGGGGATCGTTTGATATTCTGGATCTGATACTGGTCCTATCTGTCGGTTTGATCCCGGTTTTCTTTTTGTTGATCAAAAACAGGCGATTCGATGCTCGGCAAGATTCAATACAAGCAACAAGTAAGGCCATCTCAGAATGGATAGAATAATGATTATCAAACAGAATGAATTCAAAATCCTGAATCATGAGTAACAAACTACAAGTGATCTTATCATGTGGAGTGTTGATCCTCTTCGGCCTTATGGCAATGGCATCATGGGGATCCACCAACACCGAGGTGAAGGTTGGAGAATGTAAACCAAAGCCAGGGTTTACAGGCGAGTTTCTTGTCGAGATCGCTTCCAGACATCAGGACGGTACCATCCTTGCCAATGTAGCCGGTACACTTTTTCTGACACATCAGATTATCCAGGACACTGCTACCTGTCAGCATGCTGTGGTTTCTATTGAACAAGTCCCATTTGTGACAGATGCGGCAGGGAGGTTTCATCATTGGACAGCATCCTTCACACACACGAATGCCGGCGATCTATGGAGGGCAGAAGTTAACGTTCCTGCAGTCGCAGGAAGACACCGCGGTTTTCGACGGGTACAGGCTGCCAAATACAGTGTAATATATCTATCGTTTGAACTTACTGAAATGCAAGCGCTATGAAAAAAATTATCATCACTTCATCGGTAATCCATATCTGTATCATCCCAATGCTCATGGGACAACAATTTACATTTCACTCGAACTCCCCGTTCGGCATTGAAATAATCAAAGAAGATTCCTCTAGAGCAGCCCAGACGATTACCTTTTACGACTATGATCGCGATGGAGATCTGGATGTGCTGCTCACAGGCTTGGATTTCATTGAGGATTTCAACAACTGGGGTGAGGTCCACTTCTTTATTGAAGCTCAGGAAAATATTGGTTCGCAAAAGAACCCTGTGTTTGGAGAGCGCTTTGAATTATTCGAAGAGTTTCCATACCCATATGGCTATTTCTTTGCAAGTCCCGGAGACCTGAACAATGATGGTGAAGGTGATCTTATTGTTGCTGCAGAGATTGATGAAATCGGAAACGCTAAGCTTCAAATGTTCAGAAATACCGGAATGCCAGGTTCAAATCAATTCAATGTTTCGACTTTCGATCCTGTAAGCCTGCCGGAGTTCGTTTGTGAAAGCCTCTTTAAACCTGAATTGGTAGATCTGGATCAGGACGGCGATCTGGACCTCATGAATAGTGGATTCGATCCTCCTTTTGCCGTTGAGGAAGGCCAGAATATTGCCCAATTCTACTATGCCCGAAATATTGGAACAAAAAGTGCTCCTGATTTTCAGGGATGGTATGATGCACCATATAATCTCGTGCCGGATACGATCGGCGAATTCATCACACATGGTGATATTGATAATGATGGGGATATCGATTTCATTGGATCGATGATCGGCGTTCCGGCAGATTCATTGAGTAATGTGCTTGTCCATCTCAACACTCCAGGACCAGATCATAAACCGGCATTTACTACACCGTTGAGATCTCCCTTTGGATTACCATCGCTTTTTGGGGCCGTTCAGTTCGCATTCCCCGTACTGGCAGATATCGATGATGATGGAGATCTGGATCTGTTTATGTTTATGGCTGATGCAAATGGTCAGATACTTCAGTATTATGAAAATGGCTTGTGCATAGGTGTCGTCAATAGTCTCTCTGTGACACTCTGTGAAGGCGAGTCAATTGTTGTGGGAGGAATTCCCTACTCTGATGCCGGCGATTATACAATAAGTCTGGAGAGTACGAATGGCTGTGATAGTACAATCCTGCTTTCAATCACGATTGATCCCATTCAGACTACGTTCCTCAATGAATCCATTTGTGCCGGAGAATCTTACGTGATTGGAAACGAAACCTTTACTGCGTCAGGGGACTACATGGTATTCCTCGTCTCAGTGAATGGTTGTGACAGCCTCGTCTTGCTCACTCTTTCTGTAGATGAAGTGGACAATACAGTAACAGTCAATGAAAATATTTTGACCGCAACTGAATCCGGAGCATCGTATCAGTGGATAGATTGTGATTCAGGTGGAAATATTCCAGGAGCTACAAATCAGTCTTATGAAGTGACAGTCACAGGAAACTACGCAGTACTTATTACTGACGCGTTGGATTGTTCAGCCACTTCAGAATGTGTACATGTAGTCATCACAGGAATAGCCGATGTTGCCTGGTCAAATGCGATTACGATATATCCGAATCCTGCGGATCAAGTGATTTCAATCCGGAATGAAACTCCGGAGACGATTTCAGTTCTCAACGTGATCAATACTTCAGGCCAGCGCATAGGTGTGTATGAAGTGGATGGAGAAAACCCTATCGACATTTCGATTCTCGATCCTGGCGCCTACTTGATCAAGCTATCCGTGGGTGAAGAAATCATTGTCCGGAAATTAATTGTGATCTGATTTAAACCACAGTTTTCTTTATGAATAGGAACATTCTGCTTTTTGCCGCGCTGTTGTTGCTCACTGTTGAAATCTCCTTCGGTCAGCAGCTCACACCATTCGTTGTGTCTTCATCAGGAGGCTATGTAGCCAATGCGTCAGGCTCCCTGAGTTTCACTACGGGCGAGATGACAACCGTTGAGACATATACAGCAGCCGCAAATATCCTGACACAAGGATTTCAGCAGCCATGGGACTTCGGGACATATGTCATCGAGCATCCAGGGGCGGAGTTTTCATTCAATATTTATCCGAATCCGTCTGATGGCAAACTCACAATGCTGACCGAATCTGAACTGGAAACTGATATGATCATCAACGTCACGGACTTGCTCGGAAGAAATGTACTACATGCCGACTTTGAGCATCGAATCCCTGTACAATCGCAAACTCTGGACCTGGCTCATGCTGCACCGGGTATTTATTTTCTCACTATTGCAATTCAGACAGTCAACTCATCCATTGAGTCCATGCAGACTGTAAAACTTGAAATTATCCGATAACACTCTTTTTACACAATTTATCATGAAGAAGCTGCAAACATCAATCCTCGTATTCTTGACAGCCATCTGCCTGTTGCCAACTACTATGTTTGCACAAGCGCCCGATGGTTTCAATTATCAGGCTGTAGCACGCAATGCAACAGGAGACATCCTCGCCAATCAAAATATCGGGATCCGCTTTACAATCACGAATGTGCATGATGGCTCAACCGTTTATCAGGAGACACACAACGCAACAACGAATCAATTCGGACTCCTTACCCTCAATATTGGCAACGGGTCTCCGGTGATAGGCTCATTTTCATCGATAGATTGGTCTTCTGTCAATGGCAGGCTTCAGGTGGAAATGGATGTTGCGGGTGGCTCCGATTATGTCGATATGGGATCTTCTCAATTGTTGAGTGTCCCTTATGCGCTCTATGCCGCGAGCGGTAATCAAGGCCCACAAGGACCTGAGGGAATACAAGGACCGCAAGGAGAAACAGGAGCCACCGGACCGCAAGGACCGCAAGGAGAAACAGGTGCGAACGGGCCACAAGGACTAGCCGGAGCAACCGGAGCAACCGGAGCAACAGGACCTCAGGGACCAGCCGGAGCAACAGGAGCAACAGGTGCGACCGGACAACAAGGACCAGCAGGAGCTACAGGTGCAACTGGACCACAAGGGCCTGCAGGCTCCGGAGGTTTACCGAATGGTTCTGCCACAGGAAATACAATCTATTGGAATGGAGCTGAATGGGTTGTGACAAACAATAATATCTATAATGATGGAGGAAATGTGGGAATAAACAATGCGACGCCGATCGGCAAACTGCATATCAAAGGTTCTGCTGATGCTCCTCAGCTTATCATTGATGCCAATAGCACGCAAAGTAATGCCAACCCATTCATTCAAATGCGCACCAGCAATGGCACAGAGTTGATCCGCATTCACTCGAATGATACATCAAATACATTTATGGGATTGAAGACAGGCATCTTTATTGATGGTGGTATGTTCGGAACGGGGGGAAAGCGCAACACGGTTTTTGGAAGCCACGCTGCATATTCCAATACGATAGGAGGAGCGAATACTGCTATTGGATTTAAAGCGATGAATAAAAACATCTCAGGAATTGCTAATACAGCTCTTGGATCCGAGTCGCTTCAGAACACCACGACAGGCCACAACAATACAGCCCTGGGATTTGGTACGCTTTTTTCCAATATGACAGGTACCGCTAATATTGCTATCGGCGCAAACTCCTATTTCACAAATGCTGCACTGGACAATACGATATGTATCGGTTACCTCTCGGGAGGGCAAGTCAATAACAGCAATCGCGTCGAAATCGGAAACACGAGTATTACCGTCATCGCCGGTCAGGTTGGCTTCAGTACGTACAGTGATGCGCGCATCAAGGACAATGTCAAAGAAGATGTGCCGGGTCTTGACTTCATTAATAAATTGAATCCGGTTACCTATAATCTGAACATTCACCGACAAAATGCAATGACAACTAAGGGTATTGCCGAAACCGATTGGGATGGCAAATACGATATTGAAAAAATCACAATGACCGGCTTTCTTGCACAAGAGGTAGAGCAGGCAGCTTTAGAAACAGGCTACAACTTTAGCGGAATCCAGAAGCCTGAGAATCCGAACGAGCTTTATTCCATTCGTTATGCAGACTTCGTGATGCCATTGGTGAAGTCCGTGCAGGAATTGAATACGCAATTGAATACAGAAGTCCTGAATCTGAAAGCAGAGAATGCGATGCTGTTGGAACGGATCGAAAGACTGGAAGCTTTGATGGAAAACAGAAACTAATGATCTGGCATTGCCGTTCGCCGTTCGCCCTTCACCGTTCGACTGAGGACTGAACATTGAGGACATCGGACTGTGAACTGGCAACCTTATTCAGGCATTGACTGATTGCAGACTGAGGACTGCAGACTATTAACAGCGCACAGCAAGTGTCCGGTACCGAACACCAACCAACTCTATTTCTATAAATCACTTCTTTGATTTTCAATGTATTACGCCAGTGGCACAGGTCTTGATCTTACTGGTACATCGATAACCCTCGCGACAGGGATAAGAACAATTGAAGATCAGATGAGTAGAAATAGTACAAAGAGGATACAGGAAACAACGATCTACCGCATACTAGGCGATGGTCATGCGCATATTGGCGAGTTCGTTTTGCGGGACGCCTTTACTTGTACGCTACTTGCAATGGTGCTTGCCACATATCTGATGATCATTCTTGTCCCGGTTTCGTTGAAACTTTTAGACTTTGATGTTGCCAGGATTCTTTGTCAAACTGCGGCGCTTTCTCTTCTCCCCGGATACACTGCATTGATTGTGATGCTGATCTCCAGATGCAAAGGCACATCAAAGGTTGTTCATATCGATAAAGGTCAGCTCACGTTATCACATGTGCCACGGATTCGTAACACAATTATTGGTATTCAGTGTGTCCTCTTTGCTAGTCTGCTCTGCAGTACGTTTATCATGCGTCAGCAATTGAGCTTAATTCAAATTGTTGATCCAGGAAATTATACTGAGCATGTCCTATCTAAAGAAGAGATGTCGACTGATCCTCAGGGCATATCTCTTTTGCCGCTGCTTCGCGAATACATCTCCATGTAGGATCCTTGAGGAATGAGTTCTCATTTTATTCAAAGCATTAATCCTCTACACCGATATCCTCATTCCAGAGTTCCGGCTTAGTCCGTATAAAATCTTGCATGAGTTCCGTGCAGGTGGGATCATTGACTACGACTACCTCTACTCCTCTCGCACGCAGAAGTTCTTCGTCGCCTAGAAAAGAATTGTTTTCTCCGATGATCACTTTAGAGATACCATATAGGAGAATAGCTCCGCTGCACATGGGACATGGCGAGAGTGTGGTATAGATTGTACAGCGCTTATAAACGGATGCAGGTTGTCGGCCGGCATTCTCAAGAGCATCCATTTCACCATGAAGGATCGCGCTGCCTGATTGAACCCTTCTATTATGGCCTTTTCCGATAATCTTATCGTCACATACGAGAACAGAACCGATAGGGACACCACCTTCGCTCAAACCCAGTTTAGCTTCATCAATTGCTGCCTGTAAAAACTTATCCATCACGACGTGAGTGCAATTCAGTTGCCAAAAATGGGAAGTCCGGCAGTCCACAGCTTGCCCGAATCTGACTCAGGAAGAGGCGGGTCCATCAGTCCGGCGGTCCCTGAGCTTGTCGTCCGCGTGCCGCCGAAGCTTCGTCCGGCGCCATAGGCTCTGGCCTACGGCGTCAGCGGAGGAGCAAGGCCAGTTTTGATTGAAGATTGTGGACTGGCGACTGAGGACTGATTTCTCTATTACAACTCCTGTAGCCATTTCACGGCTGGATTATTTTGGGGTCTTAGACTCACCGATTTCTCCCATGCACTTTTCGCACCTGCGGTATCACCGACTGCTTTTTTGCAACGGCCTAAATGATTCCATGCGACAACAATGCGCGGGAATAGCGTTGTATAGATATTATACAGTGCGATTCCGGATTCCCATTGCTCCGCTTCCATGAGTTGCTCACCCACACCAAGAAGTTGCATGTCGTTTTCGAAATCAAATCCGGCTTCTTTGAGGATGGCATTGTTATTCGTGTTGAAATACTCCGCCCCTTTCTCGCGAAGTACGCCGAGGATATGATTTGTGACAGGGTTGTTTCTGTAAGGCTCGTCTTCTTCCACGATGCGGAGTTCTTTGCCCCATGCAATACCAAGTAGTTGAAGTGAAATATCATCAGAGATCACATTGTTAGAATTCGAAGAGACAATGATACAGATGTCGTCATCTGGTACAAATCCCATGTTGGCATTATACACACCGTTGCCGCCGTTGTGCCAGATGATCCGCTTTCCATCCAATTCCTGAATCGTCCATCCATATCCATAGAAACTCATACCATCAGGACCTTCGGCAATGTGAGGAGTAAATAACTTCGTAGTAGCGGATTCCGGGAGTACCTTATGGTCACGCAATGCCACATACCAACGATACATGTCACCAACTGTCGAAAGCACTCCGCCATTGGCTCTAAGATGCCAGCCCGGACCGTCAGTTGACCATGGTCTGTCTAGGGCAGTGCCCCATCTCTCACCATTTCGATATCCAACAGCAAGTGCAGCAGGTTTGTGACCCGGTAAGAGATAACCTGTCTTAGTCATTCCCGCAGGTTTCCACAAATTTTTATGAAGAAACATTTCATAGTCCAGTCCGCTGACTTTGGTAATAATAATTCCAAGCAGGCTATAGCCCACATTCGAATAATTGTATTGGGTACCGGGAGAAAACAAGAGCGGTGAGGCAAACGCGAGTTCTGCAAATGCCTCTGCACTCACATTCTCATAATCATCTCCGATTGCTCCATCATATCCGGCAGAATGCGTCAGTAATTGATGAATGGTGATTCCTGATTTATCAGATGGTACATTGGAGAAATACTTTGACAGGCGATCATCAACGGATAATAATCCCATGCTTTCCAGTTTCAATATTCCCGCCGCAGTGAATTGTTTCGTAATGCTGCCTATGCTGAATATTGTTTCAGCCATTTGTAATCTTTTGGATTCACGATCAGCAAAACCGTAACCTTTTTCAAGGAGAATTTCCCCTTTTGAAGCAACGAGGACTGACCCTGACCAACCCTTTGTAGCAAACTCGTTTAGAGTTTTATCTAACCTTGAAGAAATCTCAGTGGATGGCTGTGCTATACTCAACAGTGTCGTAGAGAGAATACTTATCAGAAGCACAAGGTGTTTCATTGTCATTGCTTTTTTGAAGAAAGTGCAGCACAAATATGGCACGAGCATTTGACATACGACACCTTTCGTAGGTTAAAGAAGGGTTAAAATCATCGGAAGAAAGAGTCTGTTTACAACGGAGACAACCTGTAGCTACCTAATGGCCGTGAAACAATGGGAAGGTCAACAGATAAGCTGCCACACCGGCGAGATATCCGGCCACAGCGAGCAATGACATCTTCTTGAAGTACCAGATAAAATCTATACGCTCCATCCCCATCGCAGCCACACCTGCTGCAGAACCGATAATAAAAATACTGCCACCGGTACCCGCCGTGTAAGCAATAAACTGCCAGAGCTTACTATCAATGGGAAACTGATCCATCGGAAACATCCCCATCACCGCTGCAACAAGAGGAACATTATCCACAATGGAAGACAGAAATCCCAGAATGATCACGACAATATCAAGATTCGGAATTGCATGTTGAAGCCCTTCTGCCATTGCTGTGAGAAAACCCACCGCTTGTCCATCGCGCGCGAGCGCAACAACAGAATCAAGTGAAGACACAGCAAGCAGGATACCCAGAAAAAAAAGAATGCTCGACAATTCAATACGTGACAACGCGTTGCGTGCTGAATACTGATGTTTTTTCTCTTCACTGAAATCTTCTTCAGGATGAATAAACTCACTGATAAGCCAGACAACTGACAAAGACAACATCATACCCATATATGGCGGCAGGCCAGTAAGGGCTTTGAATACAGGCACAAAGATCAATCCGCCTACACCAGCTATCAGCATCACCTTGCTGCTCAGAAGTTTTTCCTGTTCTGGTTTTAGCTCCGCGCCATTTGCGACAGTGAGATTGCCTTTGAGTTTTGGTAAGAAGCCAGCAATGATAAGAGGCACGGCAAGACAAGCGAATGATGGAAGAGCAAGATGCTCCATGAGACCAAGTGTTGTCACTTTTTCCTTGATCCAAAGCATCGTCGTGGTGACATCGCCGATAGGAGTCCACGCTCCACCGGCATTCGCCGCGATCACGACAAAACTCACAAACCAAATCCGTTCTTCGCGATCAGGGATCAGGCGTCTCAGGAGCGAGACAAATACAATTGTCGTCGTAAGATTGTCAAGTACTGAAGAAAGTAAAAAGGCCATCCAGGAAATCATCCAAAGAAGTTTCTTTTTATTCGTCGTACGAATGCGATCTGTAATCACAGAAAATCCGCGGTGCAAGTCTACAAGCTCTACAATCACCATAGCTCCGATCAGGAAAAACAGAATCTGTGCGATCTCCCCAAGATGGTGCAATAAGACATCCTTCAAGTCTGCGATCTCATGGGTACCTCCAACAACTGACAAGTCACCTACGGCAATAAGTGTCCAACATCCTACTCCTGCCAACAGTGCCGGAATTGTTTTATCCAACTTGAGTGGATGCTCGAGTACAATCAGTACATACCCAATGACGAATGTTGCAACAACAGCGGTAAGCATGAGGCTGAAGATTGATTAATTGATTGATGGACTCATTTAGTCTTCACGCATTTATTGAGTTTTGGTTTCAGTTTGACGCAATTTACTATGCTTAATACCGTAAAGAAAATAGATCGCGATGCCAATGGCCATCCAAACAAAGAACCTGATCCAGGTCGGCAGTGGCAACGCAAGCATCAGAGATAAGCAAATTGCAATACACAAGAAACAGGTGACACGAAATACAGGTGTCCTGAATCTCCGCTTGATATTTGGTTGCTTCACACGTAGTATCCATACACCAATTGCTACAAGTACAAAGGCAAACAGTGTCCCGATATTCGTCAGTTCAGCAGCAGCTCCAATATCCACGGTGGCAGCAAATACTCCGACAAAGACACCTACGACGATCGTCGCAAAAGAAGGTGTGCGGAATCTCGGATGGATCTTACTGAAACGCGGTGAAATGAGACCATCCCGACTCATTGTATAGAAAATTCTGATTTGGCCTAGCTGCATCACGAGCAATACTGTAGGCATTGTCAACACAACTCCAGTCGCAATAATCAACGCCATTCTATTTTCACCCACCGCCGCCAACGCTTCTACTACCGGTTTTTCATTGTCCAGAATATTCAATGGCACCATTCCAGTCAATACCGCGGCAACGGCAACGTAGAGCACTGTGCAGATCATGAGTGCAAGCATCATCCCGATCGGTAAATCCCGTTGTGGATTTTTCGCCTCCTCCGCTGTCGTACTTACCGCGTCAAATCCGATATAAGCAAAGAATACGAGGGCAGCGCCACTCATGATACCCCTCCACCCGTTCGGAGCAAATTCCTGCCAGTGAATATCAGGATTGAAATGCGGAATACCATATATCAGAAACAACGTGACCAGGGCGAGTTTGACTACGACAAGTAGCGCATTCACTCTCGCGGATTCTTTGATACCAATCAACAACAATGAGGTCACAAGAACCGTGATCAGCAATGCCGGAAAATTGAATATGGCCGTTGTATGTTCAAAGCTCGAAACTGCTTCACCAAACCGTTCCTGTATTGCTGAGCTTAAGACAACCCATTGACCTGTTTCCGGAATTTGTACCATTTCTGTACCTGTAGCTCCAGACATCCAGCCAGGAAGGTGAAGGCCAAAGCCATCGAGCATATTCTTGAAATACCCCGACCATCCAATTGCAACAGCAACATTACCGACAGCATATTCCAATACAAGATCCCATCCAATAATCCATGCGATAAACTCTCCAAAGGAAGCATACGAATATGTATAGGCACTTCCCGACACAGGAACCATTGAGGCAAACTCTGCATAACATAAGGCTGCAAACGCACATGCAAGACCTGTGATCACAAATGAGATTGTGAGAGCAGGCCCTGCACCAAGAGCATGTTCTGTACCTGCTGCTGCTTCACCGGTGAGGACAAAGATCCCTGTACCGATGATGGCTCCGATACCGAGCATGGTAATGTCAAAGACTCCCAGTGATCGTCTCAGGGGAGATGAGTCTGCTTCCTGCAAGAGTGAAGCAATCGATTTTGTTGCTAAAAGCTTTTCTTTCATGTCCTGCAATGTTTCTTTGTTACTTGTTATCCTAAATGTTGTTCATCTGGCCATATCCATTCCTTGAGTGTCGCTGACATTTTCTCTTCAAGATTTCCATATGCCTGATGATAATCCTTTTGACTTTCGCGGATCACCTCCAGAGCCTCATCTTTTCCATAAGTGTGCGTGATTTCACACTGGCGTTCACTACCTGGCAATTGTTTATAGGTCAGAAAATAATGCTTCAAACGATTGACAACACCTTTCGGGAGTTCATTCACGTCTTGTATGGCACCATATACATCATCCTGATAGAGGACAGCAATGATTTTGTCATCGGCTTCATTGTTGTCGATCAACCGGAATCCACCGACAGGTACCACTTTCACGATGATGTCGCCATGAGTGATTTCACGCTCTGTAAGTACACAGATGTCCAGAGGGTCATCATCACCTTTGATGCCTGTTCGTCCTGTTCTTTGCATACAAAGTGCTGCGACATTGTCTTTACAATACGTTTGTGGAATGAACCCATAGAGCGCAGGGACGATGTTCGAAAATTTCTGGGGTCTGTCAATCTTGAGATAGCCACTGGGTTTATCTATCTCGTATTTGATCGTGTCACTGGGAATGATCTCAATGAATGCAGAGACGACATGCGGTGCTTGTTCTCCGATGGAGATACCATGCCAGGGATGCGACTTGAATCGCAGTCCCATCATTTTCCAGAGCCGTTTTAGGGAGTCTTCCTTCAATGCATTCTCATTTTTGATGCCAATTTTCCTTTTTCTATAGGCTATCCATTTCTCCTGGTTCTTCTGTATTCTCTTATCCCGACAATGATCAATGTAAGCAATGTCAATGGAACCACAAACCACATCATCCCATTTCTGAACATTTCAATTGACGCGTCCTGTTGACTTTTCAAGACCAGGTAAACGGTATACGCTACATAATAAATCAAAAACACGGCGCCCTCCCAACGATCAAGTTTTCTGCCGCTAAAAAAAATCGGCAAACAAGCAATCGCTACAGCGGTCATTACAGGAATATCAAAGTACAAGGCACTCTCTGCAACTTGAATTCCGCCCTTCCCGACGATCGCTGAGATTCCCAAGATAAAGAGGATGTTAAAAATGTTACTGCCTACGACATTGCCTACAGCGATATCGCGTTCACCACGGAGACTGGCGACAACTGAAGTTGCGACTTCCGGAAGTGAAGTACCTGCCGCAATAATTGTGAGTCCAACGACCAGGTCGCTCACACCCAGACTGTGTGCAATATATACTGCCCCTGCTACCAACCATCTTGATCCCACGACCAATAAAATCAATCCGCCAACGACAAAAAGAATTGACATCCCCATGTTATTCCTCAGCGCTTTCTTATCGACACCATACTCTTCCCGATATTCTTTCAACACCACGGAATTTTTCTCCTTTTTACTCGCACTGATAATATATACCGTGTACAGGACGCCTATACCCAACATCAACAGACCTTCCCAGGCCACAAGATTTCCGTCAAGACATAATAGTATAAGAAGAAAGGAGGCACCGATCATCACAGGTACGTCCAACCGAATCAGTTGACCTGCCACAACGAGTGGGACAATGAGTGCACATACTCCGAGGATGAAAAGCACATTGAAAATATTGCTACCGACGACATTACCCAGGGCGATGTCTGAATTCCCATCCAGTGCTGCCATCACGCTTACAGCCATTTCAGGTGCACTGGTTCCCGCAGCGACGATTGTGAGGCCGACGACCAATGGTGTAATACCCACCGCAATGGCAATCTTCGACGCACCTTTCACCAGGGCATTCGCACCAACAACCAGAAGCACAAGGCCAAGAGCGAGTTTGATCCAAATCATGCGCAGAAGATACTCGTTTACTGAATTTCCTTAATCTTGATATTACGACGCATCATTAATACAACGGGGCTGCAGAGTCTTCACCAAACCGCGCTTCACCTTCCCATTTCGCAATGACGCAGGAAGCAAGGCAATTGCCTACCAGATTTATTGTTGTCCGCGCCATATCCATGAGTTCATCTATTCCAAGAATAATAAAGATAGGTTCTACCGGAAGTCCGAACGAGGTCGCGGTAGCCATCAGAATGACCAATGATGCCCGAGGCACGCCAGCGATACCTTTGGTGGTAAGCATCAGTGTAAGTAAAATGAGTATCTGCTGTCCGACAGATAAATCAATACCCGCAGCTTGCGCTACAAATATTGTGGCCAACGAGAGATACAACGTCGAGCCATCGAGATTAAAACTATATCCCGCAGGCAACACAAATGCGGCGATCTTCCGTGGCACACCGAATTTTTCCATCGCCTCGAGTGCTTTTGGCAGTGCAGCTTCTGAACTTGTCGTTGCAAACGCAATCGTTGCTGGTTCCGCAATCGCCTGAATGAATTTTTTGATCGGGAGTTTGATGATAAGGGCTACAGGCAAAAAGACAAGCAAGACGAATGCAATCAACGCAGCATAGAGGGTTGCAAGGAGTTTAAAAAGATTTACAAGAATGCCAAAGCCCATGTGCCCAACTGTGTATGCAATCGCTGCTCCAACGGCAAAAGGTGCGAAGTACATCACAATGCCGGTGAATTTGAACATCACTTCTGTCAGACTTTCTGCAAAACCCAACATTGTTTTCTTGTATGGTTCACGCACCATCGCCAGCCCGATTGCAAACAGAATACTGAATACGACGATCTGCAATACCTGTCCGTCCGCAATACTCTTTGCAATATTTTCAGGGAAAATATGAAGGATGGTTTCTTCCCAACCTTGTGGAGGCGGTACGCTGAGTGTCTCTGAATCACCCGTAGGTGGCAGGTTGATGCCGACACCTGCTTTGCTGATATTGATTGCAAATAGTCCAATGAATAATGCAATCGTTGTGGCGATTTCAAAGTACAGGATCGATTTCCATCCCATACGACCTACCTGCTTCAGATCGGCATGCCCTGCAATACCCACGACAAGGGTTCCAAAAATGAGTGGTGCAATAATTGTCTTTATCAGTTTGAGAAAAATCTTGCTGACAATCTTCAACTCTTGTGCGATCGCAGGAAAATCATAGCCAAACTCTGCACCGATGACCATACTGAATAAGATCCATGTCGTCAGGCTTTTCCGTTTGAAGCATGCATAGCTCAGTACAACAATAGCTATCCAGCGAAAGGATGCCGGTACAGCAGGGTGGATATTCATCCATCCCATTGCATAACTGAGGGTCATCAATATCGCGGCTGTGACAGCTACCAGCGCAACTGTGAAAAAGCCAGGGAATCCGCTGGCAGAGGTGTTCTTATGCTCCATACAATCAACGCGTTTTTAGAACTTCCTTTGCCGCGGTGATTTGGAGCCTGCTCAGGAAGCGATCTGAGCAAATGTCGCATGCAGTCAGGACATTTTTGCAATGTCACAGGGTTATTTTATGCAAAGCAGGTCTTCGGCTTTGGTAAACTGGAATCTGCTGTAAATCAGAATCTTGCTAAAAGCTTATCCTATTTTTTTATAAAGCAGGCAACCTTTATATAGTCCTGGAAGGTCATGATGTTCAAAAGGACGAGCCAGGGAATTTTGTGTAAAAAATACAATCTCCAAATGTCCGCCAACAGTGTACATTTGGCGTCCTCAATTTCAAAGCCACATGTCATCTCCATCACGTAAAGTCAATGCTGGCAGCCTTTTGGTCACCCTTGGCATCGTGTTCGGCGACATCGGTACGTCACCTCTATATGTGATGAGCGCGGTACTCGGCGATAGCACGATCACAAGGGAACTGATACTTGGAGGTCTGTCATGTATTTTCTGGACTCTCACTATCCAGGGTACATTCAAGTATGTGTGGCTTGTACTCAAAGCCGACAACCACGGGGAAGGCGGTATCTTCTCATTGTATACCCTCATCCGGAAGAAAGCTCCTCAATGGACGCTGTATATCGCAATGATTGGTTGTGCTGCGTTGCTTGCAGATGGTATTATCACACCGGCCATATCGCTCACAGCATCGGTAGAAGGACTTCATAATCTCTCTGAGAATATTCCCGTGATCCCGATTGTGATTGCAATCCTGGTAGCGCTTTTCACATTTCAGCAATTCGGCACCGAGAAAGTAGGCCGGGCATTTGGACCAGTGATGTTGATCTGGTTCGGAATGCTCACCTTCTGGGGTGCGGCGGCACTTATGAAAAACCCTGGTGTGTTGGAAGCTTTGAATCCGTATCATGCATTTCATATTCTCACTACACATCCACGCTCCTGGTTTATTGTAGGCGCAGTATTTCTGTGTGTCACTGGCGCGGAAGCTTTGTATTCTGATCTTGGACACGTAGGTAGAGCAAACATCCGATGGGCGTGGATCTTTGTGAAAGTAGCATTGCTTGTGAATTACTTCGGTCAAGGGGCATGGGTATTGACGACGCTTGAAAATCAGACATTGGATGGAATCAATCCATTCTTTGCGTTGATGCCGCGTTGGTTTGTTGCCGCCGGAGTCGTGATCGCGGTTACAGCTTCTATTGTGGCAAGTCAGGCACTGATCACCGGGTCTTTTTCATTGATCAATGAGGCGGTGAAACTCGAAACCTGGTTCCGTGTCCAAACACGACACCCCAGCCGCTACCGGGGTCAGTTGTTTATTCCTACCATCAATCATATCCTGTTTGTCGGCAGTGTGTTTGTTGTCCTGTATTTCGGTAAGAGTGCAAATATGGAAGCTGCCTATGGGATTGCTATTACGATCACCATGCTCTCAACCAGTGTGTTGTTGATTTTTTATCTGCGTCAGATATTGCGCTGGCATTGGTCACGCGTTGTGGGTGTATCGGCGATTTTCTTTTGCGTAGAAGGTGTATTCTTTGTCGGGAATGTGCAGAAGATTGCGCATGGTGCCGGAGTCACGTTGATCCTGATGGCGTTATTTCTTGGAGTGATGCTCGTGCATTATCAGGGAAAAGAATTGATTTCCAAAAAGCGTCGCTTTGTCGATGTCAATCGCTATGCCGATATCATCAATGCAGTAAGTATGGACAAAGACATACCAAAATTTGCATCGAACATTGTCTATCTCACGAATGCGCGTAAGATAAACCTGATGGAAAAACAAATCCTCAAGTCGATCTACCAAAAACAACCGAAACGTGCCGATAAGTATTGGTTACTCCATTTCACTGAGACGGACGAACCATTCCAGGAGAACTATCATTTTATTGAAATTGTGAAGGACAGGATCTTCAGGGTAGACTTTATGTTGGGCTATAAGGTCAAACCAAATGTCCGTGATATGTTTACGCGAGCGATTGCAGAACTGGAGAAAAAAGGAGCAGTAAATCTGGAAAATCAATACAAGAGTCTGCGGAAATTCGAAGTACCTGCGGATTTTCTGTTTATCGTCATGCGTAATTCGTTCAACTTATCTTCTGATTCACCGATCCGTGAGATCTTCCTGCTCAACGGTTACAGATTCCTACAACTGATTAGCGAGCCACCTGAACAATATCTCGGTATTGACCGGAATGCATTGTTGGTAGAGTATATAGCGTTGAAGTGATGGTTTAAGGGTTAGTGTGTAATGGTTAATGGTTAATGGTTAGCGACTTATAAACATTAACCATTAAACACATAACACTAACCGTTAAACACTTAACCGTTAAACACTAAACACTTCAACATTAAACCATATCACCTATTTTCACCGCGTGCAATCGGAACAACCCTCGAATGGTCGCGCATACTTAGCTCTTGTATTGATATGTATCATCTGGGGCACCTCGTGGGTTGCATCTAAGGAGGCAGTACGCAATATGCCTGCGCTTCAGATGGCTGGTATCCGGCAGATCTGGGCGGGAGTGCTCTACGTGATATGGTTCACATCAAAACGTCATGCGTGGCCGAAAGGAAAGCAATGGTGGCCTATTGTTTGGCTTGCGTTTCTCAACTTCATCCTGAGCAACGGTCTTTCCACTTGGGGTGTGAAGTATATTTCAGCCGGACTTGGATCTATCATCGGCGCTTCGTTTCCACTATGGCTTGTTATTCTGAGTTTACTACGCTACAAAGAGAAACCGTCCATCCTTGCCTGGATCGGATTGATCGTAGGATTCGGTGGGATATGCATTGTCTTTTATGATCACCTGGGAGAATTCCTTGATTCAAATTTCCGGATTGGTATTGCACTCTCCGTGACTGCGGCGATATCATGGGCTTTTGCCACGATCTATACAAAAGAACATGCGATGCACTTCAATCCATACTTCGGTATCGGACTACAGATGCTGATGTCAGGTATTGTGTTAGTGTCCTTTAGCAAAGTGAGCGGATTGAGTATTCCTATCTCAGAGATCTCATTGTACTCATGGTTGAACATTACCTATCTCGTTGTCTTTAGTTCCATACTGGCATTTGTCGCATATCTGTATGCCTTGCAGAAATTGCCGACCAGCCTCGTATCCATCTATGCCTATATCAATCCCATCATCGCGGTAATGATTGGTGGCGCTTTCTTTGGCGAACGATTGTCGTTGGTCATTCTGATCGGAGCAATCGTCACAGTACTTGGTGTTTATCTGGTCAATGCTGCACTGCGACAGAAGCGGATTTTCTTCTGGCCGCCAAGGGGGAGGATATGACAAACTCAAACTCAAGTGCA
Organism: Bacteroidota bacterium; assembly: GCA_031400515.1. GTDB lineage: Bacteria > Bacteroidota > Bacteroidia > Chitinophagales > Saprospiraceae > DATDQA01. The sequence continues at coordinate 19,470 of JANNQA010000123.1, read as the reverse complement.
AACGCAAACTCAACAAGAAGTCCTCAGTCCGCAGTCTTCAGCTTGCCTTAATCTGACGCAGGAGGAGCGTCATCGGGACTCAACCTCAAACTCAAGTGCAATTCTCGTTAAACACTTAAACATTTAAACCGTTTTAAGCATCTTCTCCAATTCCAACACCGTTCTCCAGTTTCTTGTAGAACCTTTCACTTTAAGATGTCTTTCGAAAAACGTGTTGGGTATATCCGTCTTTCCATAACCATCCTTGCAAAACATGTAGATATCCTTTCCATCAATCATGAAATCATCATGAGGATAATGAATTAACGAAGTTGCTTTCACATCCGCCCGAGAAGGTTTTTCAGAGAGAAATGTGACGAACAACTTTGAAAGATCGTCTGTACTCTTGAGAAATTGATTGCGCTTTACGGTCGTCTTCCATTCCTTTTCATCCCGGACAATGACAGGCACATTGACATCAAAATGCGTTTTCAATAATTTACTGATCGCTGTTTCAATGGACTCAACAGACTTTGCATTTGACTGCAATACGATGTTTCCGCTTTGAATATACGTACGCACTTCCTTGAACTTATTTTCCTCCATGGCATCCCGGAGAGTTTTCATATTTACCTTATTGTGTCCTCCGACATTGATGCCGCGGATGAGGGCGATGTATTGCATGGGGTGTTTAATGTTTTAGTATTTAGTGTTTGGATGTAGGTTTATAGATTTATGGATTTCTTGATTTTCATTTTCCAGCGAGAGGCTGGTCAGCCTTAGGCTGACATTTTCATTTTGATTTTAATTTTAATTGCCGCCTACCCTCACTGCCCTCAATGACATTACCCCAATTGATAGCCCAGGAGTATGAAGGTGGCTGAGCAGTGCTCTGTATGACACACTTGAAAATCAACGCGCTGAAGACTATACTTTTCATATTGCTTCGATGTTGATGGTGTAAGAATTTCGTTTCAATAATACGAAAAGGTGAAGAGTTAAAGGCTAGTGCGCCATTCGAGACCTGCCCGGTATAGCTCGCCCACATCGCTATGCCAAACCGAGCAGGTCTTTACCTATCACTAAAAACCTTGCAGGTTTAGCATGGCCATGCGCGGGGACAACCTGCAAGGTTTAGAACTCAGCACCCAATTTCAAGGAGACTTCGACCGCCGAACTTACCGCACCTTCATGAAGTCCATTTCCCAACCACGCACCGACATAGTAGCAATGGTTTTCACCCTGTGTCCGCTTGATTTCGTCTCTTGTCCTGAATGCATCTCCCGTATATCCGGGCACGACATGCATCTGCCGGTCGATAACTTTGCCTTGTGCGATCCGATCGTCGAGGTGAAATGCAAATGCGTATCCGGGAGATTCGGGTAAACGATAGGATTGGTTCATTGATGTATTATAACCTGCCTTCTGGTTCTTTTGATCAACAAAAAAATCCATGGGTGTTCTTGTCACGGCATCAAAATCATCATACACGCCCATATCTGTATGAGCGATTGTTTCAAAATAGCGATCATGCCATGGTGAAAAACATCGCTGTTCCACATCAGTGGGATGTTGAATCAGACCAAGGATCTTTCCTGGCGAAGTCGCAAAAACGACTTTGTCAAATACACGTATGGGACCTTCGGTGAAATGCAATTCGACATTCTGTGCAGATCTGCTCACGTGATCAACACTCGTATTCAAATGCACTACACCACGAAAATCACTCAGCAAGATTTCAAGGTAATGGTACACGCCGCCTTTGACATAAGACCAGTCGCGATGTTTGAGCGAAGCAAGAAAAGGTAATGTCAATCCTACAGGCAATACATCTACAAGCTCTATCGGTGTCGAAAAACTCAGCATCAACATCGCACGTTGAAAAGCAAGCAATTCTGCATTTGCAGAAAGTAATGGTCCCGTCGGAGCATCCGCTGGTGTGTCGTTTATTAATTGTTCCAATGATGCTTCGAAACGTTTGTATGCATTATTCATGCGAAAGAGTTTCACCAATTCCGTCACTTTCCGCAGCAGATTGAAAACAGTAATACTCCGGAGGAATGTTTTTGGACTTACTGGATATTCCGACCTTCCGATATACAGACGTGCTGAAGGCTTGTCATCCAGCAATGGCACCTTTAATTTTTCCATCAACCTAATGAAATTCGGATAGCTCTGGCGATGAAATCCCAGGACACCATTTTCAATACACACACCTTCCGGTAAACCCGGGCAATGAACATTTCTATTCAACGTCCGGATATGTCCTCCAAGAATTGATGACTTTTCAAACACTTCCACCTGATGCTCATGCTGCAATAGCCATGCAGTGATCAGTCCCGAAGCACCTCCGCCAATAATTGCGATTCGCATTGTTAAATGTAGGTGAATGTTTAAAACCTGGAGGGTTTAAGTGTTTAAATGCGGAAGAGGTTAAATGGTGAAGAGGTGTAAATGATTAACTTCGGTGCGTTCATTCTTTAAAAACGCTGAGTCATGAAATCACCCCGATTGCTATTTATCGTCTGCGCATTTTTTATCATGGACCTTACGTACTCGCGGAGCATTATCGAGCATGTGTCTTACGGTGACTGTGATAGTCTTCTTGTGACTGCAACGAGTGAAGACCCGATATGCTATGGATTATGTAATGGTACGATCCAGCTCATGATTTCTGGTGGGGACGCTCCGTATACCATTAGTTGGAGTAATGGTTCATCTCAGTCAGCCATTGGTGCATTGTGCGACGGAGAGTATAGTGTCACAGTCACTGATCTGATGGGATGCACTGCTGTCCTGACTGAAGAGATAGAGGTGCCGGATTCCATTGTCATCAACGCAGAAATCGTTCATGCAACGAATGGACAATCCAATGGTTCACTTACTGCCTCTGTCACTGGCGGTACAGAACCATATCGCTACACACTGGAACAAGCTGCTACATATCAGTTATCACCCATCTTTACAGATCTCCCTGCCGGAATGTATGCCGTGTCTATCCTCGATGTGAATAGTTGTACGGGCATGTCTGATTCTTTCGAAATTCAGAATCTCATCGGCATTAATGAATTGGAAAAACAGTTTAGAACGTACCCGAATCCAGCATCGTCACATCTTATTGTGGAATCAGATGTTCCTTTGTCCGTGCAAATTCTGGATCTGCATGGAACTCGCTTAAGAAGTGCTCAGAAATCCACAGCGCACCATTTACCTCTTGAAGGTATCAGCCCAGGCTTCTATGTCCTGAGAATTTCCGAGGGTGACAATACCGCGTATCGGAAGTTCATCGTGTTGGAAGAGTAGCAACAGCAATTGGTTTTCACTTAAATCAATCATTTGGCGGATGACTGATCATTGAGCAGTCTCTGTCGGTTTATTATTTACATTCATATCTTGGTAGAAAATTCAAAGAAGTAATAATGACATCGTCAAGATCAGCATCAAATACCGGTTCTAAAACAGCAAGGAAAAGAAGGATCCTGAAAATTGTCCTCACGATTGTCATCGTCCTTGTCGCGTTGCGTATTGCCCTTCCTTATTTGGTTTTGAAATTTGTCAATCATCGTATGGCGAACATCATTGGCTATTTTGGTTATATCGAGGATATTGATATTTCCATACATAGAGGCGCGTATAAGGTAAAAGAGATCTACATCAACAAGGTCGACTCTGCTACTCAAAGACAGACTACATTATTTGCCTGCCCAAATATTGATATCTCCATCGAATGGGCTTCTCTTGTCAAAGGCAGAATCGTGAGTGAGTTGGATTTTGCAAGTCCGACTCTTCGCTTTACAGAAGATGTAGCCGAGCCAGCTGAAATGGAAAAGGATACAAATGATTTCCGGCGCATGCTCAAGACTTTCACACCATTCAAGGTGAATCGGGTAGAAATATTCGATGGCACCATTTCTTACCTCGACAAAACGGTATCTCCCGTTGTAGATATAGAAATGAACAATGCACATGTCCTGGCAAAGAATCTCTCGAATGTAGTCGATACCACACTGCTACCTGCGATAGTAGAAGCAACGGCAAATGTCTACGGGGGGACAATGAATCTGAACATGCGCGTCGATGCCCTCGCGAATGATCCCACCTATGATATGAATGCAGAAATCAAAGATGCTGATCTGACCAGGCTCAATGATTTTTTCAAAGCCTATGGGGATTTCGATGTCAACAAAGGCACTTTTGGAATGTATATGGAAATTGCTGCGAAGGACAGAAAATATATCGGCTATGTCAAACCCTTCATCACTGACCTTGATGTAGTAGGTCCCGAAGACAGGAAGGATAGCATCTTCAGGAAATTCTGGGAAGCAATAGTTGGGACTGTTGGTAAAATTCTGGAAAACCCAAAAACTGACGAGATTGCAACGAAGGTGCCCATTTTAGGCGAGTACGACCAGCAGACTATAGGAGTGTGGTATGCGATTTTTGCTCTACTGCGAAACGGATTTATTCAGGCCATCTATCCTGCATTTGATTACCAGGTCACAATAGGTACTATCCAGGCAGTAGACCCCAATGAAGAAGATAAGCCTGGATTTTTCAAAAAAGTCTTCGGAAAACCTGGAGAGAATAAACAGGAAAAGCAGAAGGACAAACAACAACAGTAACTTATGCAAGGATGGCCAATGTTGATAAAGCTTAGAAAAACTCCTCTCGTATTGAAGCGGGCATTCCAAAAATGGGAGTCAAGGGATCCATTTAAGGAAAGCTCTGTCATTGCATACTATGCGATTTTTTCATTACCAGGATTATTAGTGGTCGCAGTGACGTTGGCGGGCTATTTCTTTAGTGCTGAGGCAGTCAACCAATATGTACACAACGCAGTAGCCGATGCAATGGGTAATAACACAGCGGATCAGATTGCCGAGATGATTACCATCGCGAGCAGAAGCCGTGAATCGGTTTGGGCAACGATCATTGGTATAGCGACCATTCTGATCGGAGCAACAGGTGTCTTTGTAGAATTACAAAAATCACTCAACATCATTTGGGAAGTAAAAGGGAAACCCGGCAAATCCGGAGTCTGGACGTTCTTCAAAACCCGCTTATTCTCGTTTGGACTAATCATCTCCATTGCCTTCATTCTATTGATCTCGCTTGTCATTTCTACACTTCTCGCTGCTGCTGGAGATTGGATCAGACAAAACTGGGCTGAGTCCTTCATCGGATTATTTAATATTCTCAACTACTGCATATCGCTAATAGTCATCACATTGTTGTTTGCGATGCTCTTCAAAATCGTCCCGGATGCTAAAATCAAATGGCCGTATGTCTGGCTTGGGGCTTTTGTCACTGCAGTATTATTTGAAGTTGGGAAGTCACTATTAGGCCTCTACTTCGGAAAAGCAGATCCCGGTATCGGCTATGGCGCAGCGGGTTCTGTTATTCTGATTCTCATCTGGACATCTTATTCCTCTATGATCGTCTTCTTCGGTGCTGAGTTTACAAAAGCCTATTCTGATTTGCACTATGGGAATGTACCAGCAAGTGAAGTTGCAGTCAAAGAGAAGGGAAGAGTGGTGTGATAAGAAGGCTACTGGCTTCTGGCTTCTGGCTGTTGGCCATTCGCTTCTGGCTATTGACTGTTTGCTACTTTGTGCCGTCGAAGCATTTGCGAAGGCGGATTGGTCGTTGGCTATTCGCTACCGCTGTTTGTCAGAAGGAGATTGTAATTGTCATTCCGACCGAGTAGAGGAATTCTCACCATCTCACCTTCTCATTCTTTTGTCATTCCGACTGTAGTGGAGGAATTCTCACATTCTTGTCATTCCGACAGCAGCGGAGGAACTACTCCGAACGCAATGATTCAACCGGACTCGATAGTGCTGCACGGAATGTTTGCGAACCAATAGTCAACCCGGCGAACACCAGGATAGCCACTACACCAGGTAAAAAAACATAGATAGACCACGGTGCCCTCTGAGCAAATTCTTGTAAGACAAGGCCGCCGATAAGAAAACTCAACGGAGCGGCAATTGCAATTGCAATGAGCAGTACAATGAAATATCCTTTTGATAACAACACAATAATGTCCTTGAATTCTGCACCCATGACTTTGCGGATACCAACCTCTTTGGTACGTGTTTCGACTGTGTAGATTGCCATACCCAGTAAGCCCATGCAGGCGATCACCATACCAAGCACACCAAGGATGCCTACCATCCATGCAGTGGACATAAAGCCTTCATAATTTTGACGTACGGTGACATCATAAAACTGACTCGAAAGAGGTTGTGATTTTTCAATTTCACTCCATGTGCGTTCGAGTGCAGCTATTGTGAGCGGAATATCCTCACTGCTGAGTTCGAGGTTCATCATGTGAAGTTGATTCAGATCATAGCGCAAGACAAGTGGTTCGATGGCGTATGTTGAAGGCTTGAAGAAGAAATCTTCTACCACACCGCGTACAATCACATGTGTGCTGTCGCCGAGGGTGAGTGTCTTCCCAATTGCTTCACTGGGATCGCCGAGTTTGAATTGTGCACAAAAGATCTCATTGACAATGGCAAAAAGTTCGTGTTGCTGCGAGAGATTTTCCGGAAAATTTTCACCGGCCGTGAGTTTGATTGAAAAATGATCGAGGTAGTTGTGATCGATAATATAATCCCGGGCCCCTGTTCTTTCTGTTATGGAATCAGTGCGTACGTCTACATAGCTATCCTGCCATGTTCCCATCGAATGGGAAATAGCGCTTACGTTTTCGACTCCACTCACATTAGCAAATGCAGCCGACAATTTTGAATAGGAAACTCCACCCATTTCAACGAGCAATGTTTGTGGTTGGTCAAATCCAAAATTCAGCTTCATTCCATAATCGACCTGACGCCAAACCAAGGTCATCAGAAACAGAAACACCAGGGTCACCGTGAATTGAAAACTGAGTAAGACTTTACGCAATCCGATGCGTTGGATCAATCTGATGTTTTGCAATTTTTGCAATACCTGCAACGGCGATGTTTTTGACAGGGCAGCAGCAGGTAATACACCAGCAATGAAGCCCACGCCGATAGCGAAAAGCAGAAACATGCCATAGAGTTTCCAGTCTGCGGACTGCATAGCGTCTGCAGCATCAATAAAATTTACCGACACCAGCAACCTGACAAGCGTCAGCGACAATCCAAGTGATATCAAAGATGTCATGATCGCCTCACCGATGAGTTGCCAGAAGACCTGACTACGTTTTGCACCGAGTACTTTCCGTACGCCAACTTCTTTAGCACGGATTAGTGAGCGGGCAACAGTCAGGTTGGTATAGTTGAAGCATGCGGTCAGCATGATAATAAGCCCGAGTGCGCTTAAAAACCATAAGAATAAGGCCGGCAATCCTCTACCCATACTTTGAGAAAGAATGCGCCCGGGCGTGATATCATTCAACGCTTGTAGTGAGTAACGATAGCCCTTATCGCGACTTTCCAATTCCAGGCCGGCAAGTTTATGTTGTGCAATGTCATCGAGCGCATGCTCTGATTCAGAGACCTTAGCAGCATCTTTCAGACGGACGAAATTGTAAGTCGCATAATAATCCCGCCACTCAGTACTGGTCAAGTTCGCATCAGGTTCTTTTTCCAAAGCGAGTTGTGTCGCTAGTGAGCCAAGCGCATCAAATTCCAGGTGCGATTTTCCGGGAAATGCATTGAGCACTCCGGTGATTTTGAAGGATGTTTCATAGGCTGGCATTGCGATTGTTTTACCGATCAATTCTCCATAGTTGTCATCCTGGTCAAAGAGTTTTTGCGCCCAGTCTTTTGTCAGTACAACAGAATAGGGTTCGGAAAGGGCCGCTTTCGGATCACCTGCAGCCAGTGTGAAACCGAACATTTCAAAAAATGTATTGTCAGTAAACAAACCTTGTAGATAGAGTTCATCTTCTTTTCCTTGCACCTCTCCGCTGAATCGATTCACTAATGGTGTCCAGAGTTCCACCTGGGAATAGTCTTCGCTCAATGATCTGCCGACAGGAAATGGTGATGAAGCATAAGACTCCGAACCACCATCCTTCCGCAACGCTTCGGTGATAATCCGATATGTACGTTTTGCTTCAGGATGAAATCGATCATAGCTATGGGCATCGTTTATCATAGACATAAACAACAGACATACAGTCATGCTGAGCGCCAATCCTACAATGTTGATGAACGAAAAGGCCTTGTGCTTTACAAGAGTTCGTAGCGCAATTTTGAAGTAGTTGGAGAGCATAGTTGTTTAATGTTTAGTGTTTAGTGTTTAGTGTTTTAATGTTCGGCGGAAAGGCGGAAGGGCAGAATGGCGGAATGGAAATCAAAAACACAAATTTCATACATCTATAGACCAGAGACCGCTTAATCTCTTTCCGTCCCACCTCCGCCTACGACGGATTCGGACAAGCGTTCCGCCCCGCCTCCGCCATGTACGGAGTCGGGCAAGCGTTCTGCCGTTCCGCTTTCAACTGTTCTTTTCATTTTCATTTTCATATGTTCAGTGTTCTTGTCATTCCGACCGCAGTGGAGGAATTCATTCCGAGCGCAGCGAGGTTACTGGATTCACCAACGCGGCTTTTATACTTTGAAAACTGATAGTTGCAAATGCAATGATGATAGCGAGTAATCCGGAAAACAGGAAAATGCTCCATTCAATTTTAATTCTCGTTGCAAAGCCGGTAAGCCAACTATTCATCATATACCATGCGACAGGAGAAGCGATCAGGATACCTATCAACACCAGCCACATAAAATCCCTGGTCATCAGTCCGACAAGATTTTCAACCGAGGCACCGAGTACTTTTCGGACCCCAATTTCTTTTGTCCTGCGTTCGGCAATATGGGCAGCCAATGCGAACAGGCCCAGGCATGATACAAAAATGGCAAGAGCAGCAAAGACACCAAAGACGTACCCGAAGCGACGATCAGCGGCATATTGCAGTGCAAAGTGTTGATCCAGGAAAAAATGATCAAACGGATTTCCATGAAACACATTTTTCCAAAGGGCTTCGATTGCCTGCATCGTCTGAGGCAATTGTTCAGTATTGAGTTTCATTGAATAATACTTCGGTGGACTTTCAGGATTCAATACACGTAACACAAGCGGCTCGTATGCAGCCTTTGGTGATTCATGATGATAGTTTTTGACTACACCGACGATGGTCAATCGGTCACCCCAAAAATTGATATCTACGCCGACGGCTTCCTCCGGAGATGAAAATTGCAGTTGCAGCGCTGTAAGTTCATTTATCATACACGCTGTACTATCTGTATGCATGCCCCGGGCAAAGGCACGGCCAGCTACGACCTCAAGTCCATACGCGGTGACATAGTCATAGTCCAGGGACAATGCTCGCACCTGTTTACCATCTGCATCAGGTGCTCCCCAACGACGAATCCCACCCGCATTCCAATCAACTGCACTTCCGGGTACCGCAGTAGAGGCGGTCAGGTTTTTTATCGCGGGTATACGTAATGCTTCCTGCTTAAAGGTTTCGAATTTGTCATGGTAAGTGGAATCGGCGATGCGTGGTGCATGGAGTACCACAGTTTGATCAATCTTCAACCCCAGTGCAGTTTCCTGCATGTGCGAGAGTTGCCTGAAGACCACAAACGTGCACACAATCAATGAGACCGACGCTGCAAACTGTAACACCACAAGTGATTTGCGCAATCCATTGAAGCCTTGCCCTCGTGTTGTCGTCGCGCTGCCTTTCAACATGCTCACCGGGCTGAACGCAGAGTGGACAAAGGCAGGATACAATGCAGCAAGCAAAGAACCAAGGGTAAAAATCCCAATTAGTCCAAACCAGAGGTGCGGTTCTGTGAATAATGTCAAGGGAATTGTCTTTCCAATAAACTTTGAAAAGACTGGTATGAGGAATGATGTCAACAAGACCGCTATGCTTATTGCACCAAAAGTCAATACACTTGCTTCTGTCAGAAATTGCATGATAAGGTTGCCACGTGTAGAACCGACAACTTTCCGCACACCAACTTCTCTGGCACGAATGTCGGTTCTGGCAGTTGAGAGGTTGATATAGTTGAACCACGCAATCAACAAGATCAATCCACCGATAATGCTGAGAAAGCGTACCGCATTTGCATCACCATTGGCTTTGGCTTCGCCCATGTAATGGGAAATGAGATAGATGTCACGCAATGGTTGAAGGACCCAGACCATCGCTTCGTTGCTCTCTTTAAACTTCGCGCCAAACTTTTGCTCAATGAGGGCGGGAAATTTGGATTCAAGCAATCCGGCATCAACACCCGGGCGAAGTAATAGGTACGCAAGAAAGCCATCCCAGTCCGGTGTTGTTTCCGAATTATAGGTTGGCCAGATAATACTTGGTAATGTGATATAGGACAGCAGGATATTATAGTCGAGATGGGTATTCTCCGGCATATCGCGGAAGACTCCGGTGATCTTGTATTCACGGAGTCCATCAATATTCAACGATTTTCCTAACGGATCTTTCTCGCCAAAATACTTGTGCGCGATTGACTCAGAAATACAAACTGTCAGTGGTTCCGCCAGGCATGTTTCCTTATCACCCGTAAGGAGAGGATAGGAGAAAATCGTGAAGAATGATTTTCCCGCGAATGCCAATTTGGATTCACGGAACGTTACATCTTCATGCCTTACAACGCGTTCTCCGGGAGCGTATATTTTGACATGGTCTTCAATTTCAGAAAAGCTCTCGTGCAACAGCGGTCCGGCGCACGCAGCACCTGCTGCAAATTGTGTACTGAGCTCTCCTTGATTGTATCGGTCAGTGCGTACTCGTACGATACGATCCGCGTTGTCATGGAAATCGTCATAACTTTTCTCAAATGAGACATACTGCCAGATGAGCAATGCCGCAGTCATACCGACAATCAGACCTGAAAGATTAATTGATGTCGTGTACTTGTGTTTCCACAGATGACGGAAGGCGATTTTGAGATGATATGAAAACATAACCTAAGTTGTTTCTAAGTAGCTGCTAAGTTGTTTCTAAGTTGCTTGCACTTGCACTTGCGCTTGAGTTTGTTTTTCTCTCACCATCTCACATTCTATTCCGAACGTAGTGAGGTAATAGGATTCGCATGTGCGGCACGCAAACTTTGAATACTTACAATCGAGAAGGCTATGACTACGGCGATAGCACCCGCAAAACCAAATATCCACCATGAAATATCAATGCGATAAGCAAAATCATTCAGCCAGATATTCATTGTATACCACGCAATAGGCGATGCGATCAACAGTGCAATGAAAACAAGTTTTAAAAAATCTTTTGCCAAAAGACTGACAATGCCGAGGGAAGTTGCGCCTAGTACTTTGCGGATACCGATCTCCTTTCTGCGCTGTTCTGCGGTAAATGCCGCGAGTGCAAGCAGGCCCAGGCAAGCAATGAAAATGGCAATAGTCGAGAAGACAGTAAACACACTGCCTAGTCGTTGTTCTGTCTCATACATCCTGCTGAAGCGCTCATCGAGAAATGCATAGTTGAATGGCTGACCGGATGAAAATTCTTCCCACGCAGATTTCACATTGTCCAGAAAAGAGCCAGTACTTGTTGCTTCGAAGCGCATCGCCATCATACCAGTGGCATTCTTGTCAAGGAAGAAGCCAAGTGCACCGATATCATTGCGCAGGCTCTCAAAGTGAAAATCTTTGACAACACCAATGACAGTATAAGTAATTGTATTCTTCAATTCCTGATCAGCATATCGCCAGAGTCGTTTCCCTATTGGATTCTCAAGACCAAACTTTCTTACGGCTGTTTCATTGAGCACAACAGCGAGACTATCAGTAGAATATGCTTCGGAGAAAAACCGCCCTTCCTTCATCTCCATCCCAAGTGTATTCAAGTAGTCAAAGTCCACCCGCCAGCATTGCATGCTCAGAGAATGCTGGTCTGCACTCTTTCCTTCCTGTACCACTGTCTCATCACTCCTGCAGGATCTCACCGGGAGATAGCAACCCGAAGTAAGGCTCCGTAATTCTGGAGAAGCCTCAATGTTGTTTTTGAACCCCTCATACTTGTCTTCGAGTCCATAAGTATCGTAAAGTAGAAGGACCTGTTCTTTATTAAATCCCAGCGGCTTGTTGAGAATGAAATTCAATTGATGATAAATGACGATTGTGCCGATAATGAGAAGGACAGAGACGGTAAATTGAAACACGACAAGTGTATTTCTCAGCCATCCGCTACTCACCCCTGCCAGCAATTTTCCTTTCAGCACTTCAATAGGCTTGAATGCAGACAGATAAAATGCCGGATAACTTCCTGCAAGCAATCCGGTCAGTAAGGTGCCTCCCAGCAATGCACCTATAAATCCCGGTTTTCCCAAAGGGATATTCAGATGTTTTCCCGCCAACTGATTAAAATAAGGTAAAGCAATCTGTGCTAATACCAATGCGATCACAAATGCAATAACACTCATCGCCATTGCCTCTGTCAGAAATTGAGCGACCAGATTCTTTTGCAGGGAGCCGAGTACCTTGCGCATACCGACTTCTTTAGCACGGTTAGCCGAACGCGCAGTTGAGAGATTCATGAAGTTGATACAGGCAATAAACAGGATAAACAATGCAATCCCGCCGAATATCCATACGTAGGCAATATCACTGTTCGGTTCATGTTCCGCAATCAGACTTGAATGCAGATGGATATCTGTCAATGGCATCAGCGCATATCTTGCCCAACTGCCCTGTGCTTCAATTTCATCAAGTGAACTACCGATAAACTCCTGCACCTGCGGGCCTGCATATTTGCGCCACATGGTATTGATATCTGCTTCTATCTTCTTCGGATCATGATCCGGTTTCGCGACGAGATAAGTTTGAAAATTGTGACTCAGCCAAACGGGACTTTTTGCTTCCTCAAGACCAGCCATGGATAGCATAAAATCGTAGTGGAAATGTGAAGCAGCAGGGATATCCTCAAAGACGCCGGTGACCTGATATGTGGATTCGTTGTCAAGGATCAGATTTTGTCCGAGTGGATTCATTTCACCAAAATGTCTGCGAGCCGCAGATGCGCTGATCGCAAGAGTATTGGGCTCCCTAAGTTGCGCATTCTGATCTCCTGCAATGAGAGGCAAAGTGAATGCATCGAAGATGTGATGTTCCGCCCAGACGACATGATCCTCATTGACATTTTGTGTAGTGCTTTCACGCCGTACGAGCCAACTACCCCACGTACGAAAACGACATGCAGTCTCGATACCGGGTATTTCTTCTCTCAGTGCCTGAGCCAATGGAGCTTGAGCAACTGCATAGATTTCCCGTTTGCCACCGAAATTGATATCAGAGTGTACACGATAGATCCGATCTGCATTTTTATTGAATTTATCATACTGTAATTCATCCCAGACAAACAGACTGATCAGCACACAGCATGCCACACCGATTGCCAGTCCGAGGACATTGATAATGCCATACATGCGCTGCTTCTGCAGACTTCGCCACGCGATTTTGAGATAATTTGAAAGCATAAAAAGTTTAAAGTTCGAGGTTCAAAGTTTTTTCAAGTCGGTAGAACGGCGGAACCGCCTTCGCTAAAGGTATGGCGGTCGAAGCCGGCGGAAAGGATTCTACATTGAACTCCTCTCATCCTCTCACCCGATCCCTGAGCCAGTCGAAGGGCACATTCTCACCAAGTCACATTCTATGCCATGGACATAATCCTCTGTAAAACAATTGTCTGTAAAATAGGGCAGCGTGACACACAGCTTTGAAATGTCCGATTTCGCACAGAGCGTGTGTATATAATGAACAGTAAAAAATCAGGGGACCTGAGTAGAAGCGTCAGCAGGTATACTCGGTTTTGGGCGACGCCATTTCACAATCAGGTATATCACCAGGCCTAGGCCTGTAAGTCCGCCGAGCGAGAGTCCTGTAAATCCGTATTCGTCGCGATCATTTGGATCGATCACTTGCGCAATTTCAAAGAATGCTACCCCGCCGACCACCACTGAAAGGAATATCAATGCAAGGCCTCCGAAGATACACTGAGCGACATTAAAATCTGTGATGCGTTTCTTCAACAGGCGGAAAAGCCCTACTGCACAAATAAGCGCCAACAAGGGTATTAAAATGCTGTTCATTCCGAGGAAGTAAGACACAACGTGCCAGATAACCGGTAATACGGCGTATACATAAAGTAGAAATTCAGTATTGCTCATCTTCTTTAATCTTGCTCCAAAAAGAATAGCAGTGACGATTAATATTGGCAAGGTTGGGAGATACCACACACCCCAATAGAATCTCAGCGGACTCAAGTATACCACGTACATAAGAAGCATCCAAATGATAGCGATGATGATCGCAATCTTGCTTCCAGTTGGTGCAGGTTGAGTGGCATGAGGCGGCTGTTCTTTTTTTACACTCTGTTCTTGCTTAATAGACTGCCGTGGCGATGATGTTGTTCCGGAGTCTGGTTTTGTCTTTTGCTGAGGTTGATATTCCGATGTTGGAGAGTTTTGTTTTTTATGTTGCGAAGACGATTTTCCCTCCGTGGAAGGATTGGATCGCAGGCGCTCTTCGCATTTACTGATCTTGTTTCGCACCATATCATCTGACTTTACCAGCAGTGCTTTGCGATATTTTTCCAGCGCATCGGGATAGTTATTGTATTGATAAAACAATTCATCCGCGTCATTCACAAGTTGTGTAAACAACACCTGGGACCTGCATTGCTCTGCTTCTTTTCTCAACTGTAGATCATCGGGGTATTTCTGCGTCAACAATTCATATTCATACAGTGCATCCTGATGTTTACCCTGACTGTATAGTATAGCAGGTCTGCGCTTGAGTTTTTCAGTTGAGAAGGCGGGATTGCGCGCAATAAAGAATTGTGAGGCGGGAATATTGAGCTGACTTTTGGAAATTGGTTGTGGAAAATTCTTTTCCTGCAATTGCGTGTGAGCCTGATCGTACAGATCATCCAGGGCCAGCATCTCGTTCGTATTATCAATCCCTTTATTCAATACATCAAGCAATGCTCCGGTGAAATAGGTGTTACGTCCTTTTTTATCAAAGTATGAAACTTCATCTCCTGGTGAAGAGGTGAGTATATACGTCCCCTTTACATCAATCTCTGTGGCCAATGACTCACTTCCTTGCGTGGCAATACCGCTATGACACGCATCCAGAATCAGAATTTTCTGACGTGCCGTTGAAGGTCTTAGGATTGCATTCTGAATGAAATCAAAATCAATACCACCCAGAATGTAGTCGTCAATGCGTTTTGTATTGCTGGCAATGAGGAAAAGTTTTTTCACATCTGTGCGATGACCATGTCCGGTGTAATACACAATAAGTGTCTCCATGTCCGGGCGTCGGCTGTTCCTGAGCAGGATCTCTTCGATTTCTGTATTGGACTTGTTGTGAGCGACAATGACATTTTCCCTTGGTAATCCGATATGCCGTTTGTCTGTGAGAAGGTGATACAGATCTTCGATATTCCCTTTCACAGGTGGAATTGGAGTGAAGCCACCTTCAAATTCACTCGCACCAATGAGGATAGCATACGTCTTGTCTGGTTCGATCGCATAGTTGACGTTGTCATAAACTTTTGATTCACCTGTGCTGCTCTGGGAGAAATGTACTCGCGAGTCTTCTGTCTTGAGCGTAGACAAGACCTCGAGTGACTGGGCGGTTGGGATGTGTTTTGCCTTCAACCAATTTGCAATCTTCGGTTTCAGGAGCCTGTTGTAAAGTTCATGTATTGTTTCTCCGGCAACGGCTTCGACGATCCCTGTGACGATCATCCCGATGACTGCGACATCGACCATCTGTCCTTCTTCAGCCGGAATTACCTTCATAGTGATGTCCAGCCCAGGTATTTGCTCCTGGAGATAATTACGCAACTCATGGATGTCCTGATTGAGATGCGAAGAGCGGAGTTCAATTTCGAGATGCATTGGACAAAGAGTGTGACAAGTAATTTCAACTTCTGAATATAGTGAATCTCCGAAAGATCTGACCCCAGAAAGTTCTGCGACCGCTCAGAGGTCAGGCTGCCCGCTCGAAACGTGCAGCCAGCGAATCTGCATTTGGTCATAAACTCTTATCACATCAACATGTGATCCAGAGACAAAGATCAAAGGCTACCTTGCCCGCCTAAAACATTAGAACTATGAAAAAACTTCTTTTCCTCCTACTGCTTATTCCTGTATTAGGAATAAGCCAAAGCAAGAACGTTCTCAACGTATTCCGGGCCTTTCCCAAAGTGGACAAAGTCCTCGAATTTGAGGCTGCCATTGCGGCTCATGCCCAGAAGTACCACATCGGTGATTGGAAGTGGCGGGTATGGGAGATTACATCAGGGCCTGATGTCGGCGGCTTTATGATCTCCGAAGGCCCTACCAGTTGGACTGCGTTTGATACCAGAGGCAACCTGGGAACTGAGCACAACAACGACTGGAACAAAAACGTGGCTATCTATCTCACGGACAGACAAGGTGCCGAAACAGGGTATTACGTGTATCAGGATACACTCAGTACAGTGGCACTGACAGACTTCGCGAAGAACATCATCATCACGCATATGTATCCTAAACCAGGCATGATTGTCGAAGCGCGTGATTTAATTCAGAAACAAAGAAAGGTGTGGATGGCTGGCAACGAAAGTGTGGCTGTATATAACGTAGCGAATTCCGGAGCGCCACAGCTCACAATTGTAAACCGGTTGAAAGGAGGATTGAAAGAACTGGAGACAGGGTTTCGTGCTCCATTTCCAACAAGATTTGATGCTGCCAATGGCGCCGGCTCATGGGATTATTATCTGGAAGATTATTCTAAGTACATCGAAAGTCGGTGGAGTGAAATGCTTGAACTGCGTGCTGATCTGAGTTCGAAGTAATTTGCAAAGACGATGATAAAATTGAAGGGGACGTTGACGCAAGATCAATGCCTCTTCCTTTTTTATTATTCCAGGAATTCGTGTTTATGTCGGGAATATGTCACGCTGGGTTTTGACCAGAAGAAATGATTCATATTCAAACGAAATACATTGAACGTTGCACGACAATTTCATCGCATCAATAAACAACCCGTCGTTAAAAACCAAATCCTATCTTGTCATTCTAAAACATTAGAACTATGAAAAAACTTCTTTTCCTGCTCCTGCTTATTCCTGTATTGGGAATGAGCCAAACTAAGAACGTGATTAGCACGTTTCGGGCCTTTCCCAAAGTGGACAAGGTGCTCGAATTTGAGGCGGCAATGGCTGCACATGCACAGAAATACCACATCGGAGATTGGCGGTGGCGGGTATTCGAGATTACTTCAGGCCCTGATGCCGGAGGTTACCATATCACCGAAGGCCCTACCAGCTGGACTGCCTTTGATACCCGTGGCAATCTGGGTACTGAGCACAACAATGACTGGAACAAAAACGTGGCGATCTATCTTTCAGACAGACCAGGTACCACAGGGTATTCTGTGTATCAGGATACACTCAGTACAATCGCTTTGAACGACTTCGCGGAGAACATCATCATCACACATGTTTATCCTAAACCAGGAATGGTTGTCGCGGTGCGTGATATGATTCAGAAGCAACGCAAGGTGTGGATGGCAGGAAACGAAAGTGTCGCCGTATACAACGTTGTGAATTCCGGGGCACCGCAGTATGCTATCGTGAATCGGTTGAAAGGTGGATTGAAAGAGCTTGAGTCTGGGTTTCTTGCTCCATTTCCAACAAGATTCGATGCTACCAATGGCGCCGGCTCCTGGGATTATTGGCTTGAAGACTACAATAAATATGTCGAAAGCCGCTGGAGTGAAATGCTTGAACTGCGTGCCGATCTGAGCTCGAAGTAAGTGGCTGGTAAAACGCCGTTCGCTTTTCGCCGTTCGCCATTCACTAAGAGGGGATAAGTGGCCTGTAAGTGGCTGATAGCCGTAATAATTTAAAGGGCATTGGTGTTGAACTAATGCCCTTTTTTGTTTTCTAAGCATGCTCTGAGCGAGTGCAGTGACTCGACCGCGTGCCGCCTTAGCTTCGGGCCGGCGCCAAAGGCTCATATCTTTCGATCGATAAAGAAATAAAGCTTCGTTGAAGGGACCATAAGGGGAAACAGTCCTCTAAGGCAAAGCAAGCATAATGCTATGCAGGGCTCATAGGCAAGCCCCTTGTGGTTGCTTTTCCAAAGAAAGAATAGTACCTAAAGAGATATTCTTCGTGAATAATCTAGGATTCGGTAAGAGCGAATTCGGAAGAGAAGCTTCCCTGCGGCGAGGTGAATTATTCACCAAATAAAAGGATCGGGAAATGAGAGTAATGAAGTATTCTTTAGGTGTCGATGTAGATTCGGAGAAGCTAAAGTGTTGTCTGGGGTCCATCGATACGGAGCAGGTACATAAGGTGCTTGCAAGCAGGACTTTTGAGAACAGCTTACAAGGGTTTACGGAACTGGTCGACTGGTTACAGAAACATTGCAAAGAACAGGGCATTCCTGTTGTAATCACAATGGAAGTGACAGGAGTGTATCACGAGCAATTTGCGAATTATGTTCACCAGGCAGGATATGCTGTGAGTGTTGTCCTTCCTAATCGATCAAAGAAGTACTTGGAGGGCATAGGATACAAGAGTAAGACAGATGAGATTGATGCACGAGGATTGTCGAGAATGGGAGCAGAACAATCCTTGAACAAGTGGAAACCAGTGAGTAAATCTATTTATGCCTTGCGAACAGCCTTGAGATATCGTGAAGACCTTACTGTGATGTTGACAGGGTTGAGAAATCAGAATCACGCACAGGATCACATGCAGTATCCTAATGATGATGTGCGTGGATCACAAAAAAGACTCACTGAGAAGATCAAGGCAGAGATAAAAGCTATTGAACAGAAAATCAAGCAATTAGTCAGTGAGGACAAAGACTTTGAAAGCAAAGTCATGCGTATTGCAAAATCACTCAATGGCGTGGGTCTTCTGACAGTTGTCACACTTGCTGCAGAGACCAATGGATTTGAGCTGTTCAAAAACGAAAGGCAACTCATGAGCTATGGCAGGATATGACGTAGTCGAAAATCAGAGTGCAAAACGCGTTGGAAAGACACGGATCTCGAAACATGGGAATAGCCATATCAGAAGGATTTTGCACATGCCTGCTCTAAATGTTGTTCGTTGGGAGACTGGTGATTACAAACAGATCTTTGATCGTATTTTTCATAGATCCTTTATTAAGATGAAAGCATATGTGGCAATACAGAGAAAGTTACTGTGTTTGATCTACGTATTGTGGAAAAAGAATGAGTCATTTGATCCGAATTATCGTCACGCAACATTGATTCAAAGTGTTGAGAAAAAAGCACCAGTATCTGTGGAAATAGTTTAATCGATGGCTATCTTGTGTAGTGACAGGGTGAAGCGGAAGTGAGCTCTGCTGGAGAGCAACTCACCAGGAATAACCTCTGTCCGGTCGAAATGATCAAAAGGTAGGGCAGCCATGAAAATTGGCGCCTACCTTTTTCCAAACAAGATATTTTGATCGCCTATGCCTTTAAAAACTCAAAGTA
>JANNQA010000024.1:0-48145 GCA_031400515.1 Bacteroidota bacterium | reverse complement strand
CATCTGCTGGCATAGTGATCTATAAAATGACTTCTTAGTCCGTATCAAAAAAAAGTACATTTGTTCACTCAGGCAAAACATATCACGTGCTTTCATTCTTTCGAAACAACCGCTTTCTAAACAGTATTCTTCTGTTGCCCTACGTGATACTGTTGCGCTGTCTGGCTATTCCAGGAGGCTTTCCTGCCGAAATCCCTTCAAAAGGGATGCTTTCACAATGGATGGTCGGTGATGCATTTCAGACCTCTATCCTTTCTGTGATTGTGGGGATATTGTTGGTTTATTTCCAGGCATTGCAGTTGAACAGGGTCGTGATCCAAAACCGGATGACGCATGATCTTACATTGTTTCCGGGAATGATGTACGTGTTGTTGGTAAGCTATTTTCCTGCATACAATGGACTTTCGTCTCCTCTTATTGCAAATACGTTTGTTCTGATTGCCTTAGAGAGTTTGTTTGCGACACACAAGAAGTCTGGAAGTGCTGGTCGGATTTTTGATGCAGGGTTGTGGTTGTGTATGGCCGGGTTGTTTTATTTCGGCTATAGCGTCCTCGTTCTTTTTGGCATTGTGGGATTATCAGCCCTACGGACATTGAAATCAAGAGAATGGCTGCAGTATTTTATCGGCTATGCAACTCCCTTCAGCATATTTGCGATGGTGGATTTTTTGCGACATGGCCACCTCAATGACCTTGTTTCGCATTTCACCAACAACTTCGGCACATTTGACTTCCGGTTTACAGGGTTGGGCACATTTATTCATATTGGTTTTTTTGTCTTGTTGCTATTGATATCCTTGTTCAATTTTGGGTCATTCAAACAGAGGAAGAATATCCACACTCAGAAGAAGGTTGATTTATTTATGTGGCTCCTCTTCTTTGCTTTTACGGTAGTCCTGATACAGACTCATATTGATGCTTCAGATTGGATTATCCTCACGATACCATTAGCTTGTTTTATTGCCATGCTCATTGCTCAGTCGACACAGTTTATCGTTCTTGAGGTGATACACTTCCTTTTTCTGGCAGCATGCATAGGATTGCAGTTATGGTGGATCATTGATAAGTGATTTACGAGGAATAGTTTACCACGGAGAATGATGAAATGAGTAAATGATGAAATGAGTAAATGTGTAAGTGATGAAGCAACTTAGAAGCAAACGCGAATGACATGATATCAACTGAAGTGGAAGAGTCGATAAATTTCGGAGATTAAAAACTCCCTTTCGAATGGATTCTTAATTTTGTCAACTCAATTGTAAAATCGGATCATCGAAAATGAAATTCGGCATAGTAGTATTTCCAGGTTCCAATTGTGATCATGACGTCGAACATGTACTCAGTACAGTAATGGGTGCTGAAGTGACGATGTTGTGGCATAAGGATACCAACCTGCATGGGCTCACTTCAGAAGACTGTATCATACTTCCAGGCGGGTTCTCATATGGCGACTATCTGCGCGCCGGAGCACTTGCCCGCTTTTCGCCGGTGATGCAATCCGTAATCCGTCATGCTGAAGAGGGCGGGTTGGTCTTTGGTATCTGCAATGGATTTCAAATTCTCTGCGAAGCGGGTCTGCTTCCTGGTGTCCTCATGCGCAATGCGGGGCAGAAGTTCATCAGCAAAACAATCAACCTCTGGACGCTCACACGAGATACAGCGATTTCTGCTAGGATACCTCACGGCAAGGTGATCAGCATGCCAATCGCTCACGCAGATGGCAGGTATGTAATTTCTCCGGAAGGCCTCGAAAGCCTCTATGCAAACGATCAGGTTATCTTTCAATATTGCAATAGAGAAGGGGATTGTACGACTGAGTCTAATATCAATGGTTCAACAGACCATATCGCAGGTATTTGTAATGAAGGTCGAAATGTGTTTGGCATGATGCCTCATCCTGAGCGTGCATCGGAAATCGCATTAGGTTGTGACGATGGCAAGCTTCTTTTTGATGCCCTTGTCGAAAGCAGGATACCAGAAGCTGTTGTTGTGAAATAGATTCTTTGAGAAGATCCGTCTATTTCGGTTTTTCCAACTTGATTACCATCAATTCTTTGTCTGAGAACATCATCCAGGCGAAGTCATAGACATAGAAGTATTTTTTCTGTTGAGAATTTTCCGAACTGGTGGTGTAGTAGTTTGGATGAAAGCCCTTGCGACTCAGTAGTGCCAGGCTCACGAAGAATTTCTTTTTGCCGATTGCGGTGTGATGCTCTGATAAGATTTTCCAGTTACGATGGAGGATGGAATCAATAGTCCTGGTGACGGGACGACGCTCGTCATTTTTGTTGCGATGGTACCTGGATTTACAGGTATCTGAACAAAAGATTTTATCCAGGCGCCCATGAAGCTTGATGCCGCAAATAGGGCAGAAGGTGGTAGTGCGTGGCAGTGCCATCAGAAATTGGTTTTAGAAGGTTGTTTAATAAAGGTCAGCGGAAAAATAGGAAAATATTTTTTTTTGACTGTCTAACATCATACTACCGTGATAACCGTTCGAACGGTTAATGTTTTTTTTGGATGACGAGGCCACTTTGGGATTGTCAAATGGACAGCTGTACTTTGAAAGAATACACGTATTTAACCGTTCGAACGGTTAATGTTTTTGAGTTCATGTGCTATCTCATACTCCCCATTAGTTGGAAAATTGGCTTGATTTATAGCCGTATTTAACCGTTCGAACGGTTAATGTTTTTTGGGTGACGATGCCATTTTGTTTGTCAATGGACAGTAGTGCTTTGATGGAATAAATGTACTAACCGTGCGAACGGTTAATATTTTTAGGGTGAACGTGCCGGCATTACTCGATCACCAAAGTAAGCCTGCATCATAGCCGTACTAACCGTTCGAACGGTTAATGTTTTTTGGGTGAATGTGTCGGCATTACTCGATCACCAAAGTAATCCTGGTTCATAGCCGTACTAACCGTTCGAACGGTTAATGTTTTTTTGAGTTCATGTGCTATCTCACCCCTCTTTATGAAAAATTGGTCTGGTTAATTGCCGTATTTAACCGTTCGAACGGTTAATGATATGGAGGCTGCACCCTTAGGTAGTCAGTCGTGAAGTGAAAGTGCGAACCGTTTTAACCGTTCGAACGGCTGTGGTATGAGGGAGCTCCAGCAGTGGATTGTCAAGGTCGACCGATTCTTTTAGTTCTCTCCAAGAAATTGCCGATTACCTGTATTTCAATGTTCTTTGGCTCAGAAATACGAATTCCGCTTCGAAAAGCAGCCAAGCCCGTAAAATTGAATGTAGTCTTTACCCTCTGTTTATCACCCTGTTAAGAATACGCTAACATCCACCTTCCCACCAACAACTCTACCCCCAAGCCGTTATCTTTGGCGCCTGGTAAAAATTCCGGAATGAAATTGTACCTACTTGCCTTACTGGTGACCGTTTTCTGCTGGTCTTTCGCATCAGCCCAAATCCTCAGTCCCGTAAAGTGGAAATACACAGCGGAACATGTGGCCGGAGATGAGTACGACCTCATTTTCAACGCGAAAATGGATAAGGGCTGGACAATCTATTCGCAGTTTATAGAAGAAGGTGGACCCGTACCAACTTCCTTTACGTTCGAAGAAGGAGCTCATTTTGTTCTTACCGGCAATGTCAAAGAATCGGATAATGTAAAGAAGGGCTATGACAAGGTCTTCGAGATGCAGATGGCTAAATTCTCGGAGTATGCCACATTTACACAGCGGGTCAAAGCGCAGGACATCACAAAGCCGGTCGTTGGTTATCTCACATTTATGACATGTGATGATGAAAAATGCTTGCCGCCTACTGATGTAGAATTTGAAATCACGCTTCCTGTTCCGGTAAATGGAAAATCCGATGCAGGTACTGATAGTAAGTCCTCAAACCTTGCTCAGTCAGATCCAAAGGAAGATCTCAAAGGTCTGAAAACACCATCGCAAACCGAACAGTCGAAGACCGAAGAGCCAGCAGAAATTACATATCAATTTGAAGCACCAGCAAACTACACTGGTGGAGGTGGAATTCACAAACCGGTAAAATGGTCATTCCATCATGAGAAGGTATCGGATGATACATGGAAGCTGATTACTGAGGCTACTATCGATCCGGATTGGCATATCTATACACAACATATTGACCCCGATAAGATCGGCCCAATTCCTACAACATTTGCTTTCACAAAAACAGAAGGAGTTGAATTTATTGGTGAGGTAGAAGAAAGCGGCCCACAAAAGATAGAAGAATGGGATGAGTTCTTCGACATGGAACTTGTGAAATACAAGAAGCATGCTACGTTTACACAGACGATAAAGACGACAACACAACCTGTAATCGGTGGAGTACTTGATTATATGGTATGCAATAGTTCGATGTGTGCGCCGGACTATGTTGACTTCGCCTTTGATCTTTCAAAAGAAGCCGGATACATTTCAGGGCCAGTGACCGCTGATGTGAAGAACGGATCACAGTTGGCACTCATCGATGGTGAATATATCGATCAAAGCGTTCCATCTATTTTAACATCATACAAAGATCCTCTTGGTGACTGTACTGATGATGCCGAAACAACAGAAGGCAAAGGCCTGCTCTGGACGTTTATTCTGGGATTTCTCGGTGGCCTGCTGGCATTACTTACGCCATGTGTCTTTCCGATGATTCCGCTTACCGTGAGTTTCTTTTCGAAAGACACAAAACGGAAAGGCTGGGTGAATGGCGCGATCTATGGTGGTTCCATTATTGTGATTTATGTCGCAATAGGCATTCTCATCACCGCTGTGTTTGGCGCGACTGCACTCAATGAACTATCTACCAACTGGATTGCGAACACACTCTTCTTTTTGATTTTTGTCTTATTCGCATTTTCCTTTTTTGGATATTATGAAATTACACTACCAAGTAGTTGGACGAATAAGAGTGATAGGATGGCAGACAAAGGCGGATTGATTGGTATCTTCTTTATGGCATTTACGCTTGCACTTGTTTCGTTTTCATGTACGGGACCTATTATCGGATCGGCACTGGTTGAATCAGCGACGAGTACGATGGGACCATTTGTCGTGATGCTGGGCTTTTCGGCTGCGCTTGCGTTACCATTTGGATTATTTGCAGCATTTCCTGCATGGCTCAACACTCTACCGCGTTCAGGGAGCTGGATGAATTCTGTAAAAGTGATTCTCGGTTTCCTTGAACTGGCACTGGCGTTCAAATTCCTGAGTGTTGCAGATATGACATCGCATTGGGATTTCCTTCGCTACGAACTCTTTGTTGGCATCTGGGTAGTTATTGCTGTTGCAATGGCTGCTTATCTGTTCGGATGGATTCGTTTTCCACATGATTCACCAATGAGACGATTGTCAATACCAAGACTCAGTTTGGCAGTTGGGATGTCGGCGCTGGCTGTTTATCTCGTCACAGGCTTCTTGCACAACGAACGCACACAGACCTATAACTCCCTTTCAATGCTCAGCGGACTAGCACCACCGGCGCACTATAATTTTTTTAAGCCTGTTCCCGATGTTGATGCGGAGATAAAAGCAAAATATCCTTCATATTCAAAATGTGCGAATAATCTCGACTGCTTTCATGATTACTATGAAGGGGTGGCATATGCACAGGAAGTGAACAAACCGGTGTTCCTCGATTTTACCGGCTATGGGTGTGTCAACTGTAGGAAGACTGAAGAGCATATTTGGGTGAACGATCGGGTCTGGAGTCGATTAAAGAATGAATTTGTAATGATCTCATTGTATGTGGATGATCGTGAAACACTCGAACCTGTTTTGATTTCTACAATTCAGCAAAAGAAACTTCGCAATGTGGGAAATAAATGGTCTGACTTCCAGATTGTGAATTTTGAACAGAATACACAGCCGCTTTACGTGATTATGTCTCCTGAAGGTGAGGTACTAGCTAAGCCTCGTGGATATCGTGAGGGTATAGACGGTTATGTCGATTTCCTGGAATGCGGCCTCGAGACCTTTGAACGCACCGCCAATTTGATGGGAGATAATTAGTCGAAGTATTACGATAGTTTTTGGCTCACCCTTAAACCTTACCCCGTTCTTATTGGTCTTTTCGTTCTTACTAACTTACTGCGTGCAATTCATCTTGTATACTATCGGACGTGCTATCCTGATTACTGTATGTTTCATACTGGTGGGTTCTACATCATGGACACAGTGCCCTGCTATCACAGATTCTGATCTGGATCAAACCGATCTTAATTTCTGCCTCGGTGATGTATTGATATTTACTGTAGAAGGAACTGATCTTCCTGCTGGCGATGTCATTGACTTCTATATCTCGCAGACAATGGATTTTAATCCTTATAACTCGCAAGGAACATCCATAGGCACCACACCTATCACGCAAATGCAGTGCGCTACACAACCAGAGATCCTCTATCTGATGGTAAACCCAGACAATACGCAGGTGGGTAGTGATGACGATAGATGCGATGAGTTTATCATTATCTATACCGGTTCAGGAGGATATACACCAAACAACATCGAGGTAGCAAATCTTGCCGGCGGTGCGATGTGGGATAATTTTATTCCCGGGAATACAGCAAGCTTCAATTGTGGTACGGCATTGAATCCGGGCGATCCTGTACCACCGAATTCCATTCTCGTGATTCAATCAAATTTCATGAACAACGTGACTATTGATTTAGGAGCATTGTGCACGTCCGGATTGTCTGTATATATCATTGCCTTTAATATGCCTCCCTCTTGTAACGGTGGATATCTTGATAATAGCAACAGTAATGGTTGCACATCATGTCCAGTCATATTAAATATCACGGGAATGTGCATATACGGTACACAGATGGATTATACACCTCCTGCCTCTAATGTCAATGGATGGGGTGTTTCCAATCTTGGTGGTGGCGGTGTGTATGCGAATGTAGTACCCGCCGTAAGCATCCCACCATTCATTTCTCCAGATGCCTTTGTGTCTCCTTTTGTATGGAACATCCCGCCTGACTTCTGTACAATATTTGGATCTGGCACATACTTCATCACAGGTATCCTGAATCCCGCGCCGACGGGTGGTTGCCCGGAAATATTTACGAATGAATTTCAGATTCATATTTCATGTCCGTCGGCAACGCTTTCAGGTGACGTCTCTGTCTGCTCATCGAATTGTCCTGCTGATCCCGGACAAGTTCTCTTTGATTTCTCAGGTGGTATTGAACCTTATACTGTTGATGTATTAGTCACCGCTACTGGATTCCCTCCTTTTTCTATTCCTGGAGTTGCCTTCACCGGTTCTGGCCAAATCAATATTTGCATCGATGGTTTTCTCCCGTCATATGATCCAGGAACGCAGACGTTGACCATTCCGGAGTTTTTGATTGGCGAACAGTTGACGATCACACTTCAATCGATTGTTGACAACGAAGGTTGTGTAGGGGTTGTGATGCCTCCCGGAACTCTTGTCATCACGCTCTACGATAGTCCAATAGCGAATGCGGGGAATAACATCACTTCATGCGTCGGTACTCAGTTACAACTCAATGGATCGATTGGTGGATCGGCACTAGCATTTGAATGGATCACGTCAGGCGATGGACAAATTGGTGATCCGACTTCGCTTCAGTCAATCTATATCCCCGGTGCAAATGATATCGTCAATGGATCCGTGACAATCACCCTTGTAGCTTTCGAACCGAGCGGCGGTTGTGAACCGGATTCATCTATGATTGAGATTACAATCCTTGAAGAGCCTCAGGCCGATGCCGGTATTGATCAGACATTATGCAGCGATGACCTCGCACAACTTGCAGGAAGTATTGCCGGGGCAGCATCTTCTGCCACTTGGAGCACATCAGGCAACGGGGCATTCAGCAATAACATTGACCTTAATGCCACCTATGATCCAGGATCAAGTGACATTCTCAATGGTGTCGTGTGGATATATCTGACCACAGATGATGTGGGTGGCCAATGTGATGCTGCTGTTGATTCATTGTTGTTGACATTGATTTCACCTCCTGTAATTTCCGGACCTCCAATGGGTTCAGTATGTCAGGGTGATCTTGCGTTTATATCAGCAATTGTGACAGGAGATGTTGGTTCGCTGATGTGGACGACGTCCGGTGATGGTACATTCGAAGATCCGATGTCAGAAGCAACGTTTTATACTCAAGGCAATCAGGATACCACCAATGGATTTGTGATACTGACACTGACTGTAACAGATGTCCTTGGTATTTGTGACCCTGTAGTATACACGCTCACGCTGACGATCTTCGATTGCGGCTGTCCACCAATCACACTACAGGATCCACCGAATGCCCTTTGTAGTTTTGAAGGAGAGCTTGATCTCAGCACACTTGTTTTGATAGCAGATCCTGGTTCTTGGCAGATCACAACCGCTCCACCTGGAAGTGATCCCGCTGAATTGGTTGGTGATCTCTTTGACGCACATAATGCTGATGCTGGTTCTTACACTGTCACCTTTACAATTGACTTTCCGCTACCCGGATGTCCTGCCTCGGCAAGTATTGATATCGAAGTCATCGAAGCACCAAAGTTTACAGCTGGTTTTGATCTCATTGTATGTGCATCCCAACCAGTCGTGTTGAATGGTGCAGCCACAGGATCTGCAGGTCCTGTCATCTGGAGTTCTACAGGAGCAGGTGTTTTTTCGAACCCTGCAACGCTGATCACGTCATACACTCCGGACTCAAGTGATATCGCTGCCGGCTCTGTGATGCTCATTGTTTCAGGAACAGATACGGTAGGAGTGTGTCCTGTCGTCCATGATACTGCTGTGATTACACTCGTCACTGCATCGTTATCAGCTTTAATCATTGATGCTGCAGTAGTTTGCAACGACTCTACTCTTGGCTCGGTGATAGATTTATTTTCGTTTGTGGAGGGAGGAGATACTACAGGTACATGGATAAGTCTCAGTGGTGTTCCAATTGACATCAGTGATCCAGGCAATGTGGATTTCAATTTAGTGCCCCCGTCTTCTTATTTGTTTCAATATACTTCTGCTCCGAATCCACCCTGTTCATCGATCATCGATACGGTGACGATACAGGTGCTTACATGTATTTGCCCCCAGTTAATCGTTAATCCATTGCCTGCTGCTGTTTGTAATTCCAGTTCAGGAGTCAATCTTGATGCATTTGTGATGGCTTCTCAACCAGGTGGATGGACATTGATTTCCACTCCACCAGGAGCAATGCCAGCGATATTGATAGGATCCTTCCTGAATACAATAAGTGCAGATGCCGGTGTCTATGAAGCGATGTTCAGCTTCCAGAATCATATCGATGCGTGTCCTGATAGTGCAATACTTGAAATAATTGTCCAGCAAGCACTGAATGTATCAGCGGGAAACGATACAATCATTTGCAATACAGATGTGTTGCAAGTTGCGGGTACTGTGAATTCAAGTGTTTCATTTTTGCAATGGTTCTCGTCTGGTGATGGAATGTTCGGAGATAGTTCGATGGCAATCACAAGCTATGTTCCCGGGCCACAGGATATCATCAATGGGAATGTGCAACTCACTCTTATGGGGAATGACACAACTGGAATCTGCCCTACATCGCAAATCAGTTTCGTTTTGACTATTCAGCAAGCACCGTTCGCCATCTTCGATACCTCATTCGTTTCTGTTTGCAATATTCAGGACAGTGGTTCTGTGGTGAATTTTGTTTCATTGATTACCGGTGGAGACGCTTCCGGAAACTGGTTGGATGTTGATGCCAGTGGAGTTGATCTATCCGATTTGTCACAAGTGGACTTTGATGGTGTTGTTCCGGGTATTTATCAGTTTCAATATACTACGATGAGTGCATTGCCGCCATGTGTGGAAGCTTTATACTTTATTTCGATCGAGGTGAATGATTGTTTATGCCCTGATCTTTCTCTATCCAATCCTTCTTCTTTCATCTGCAATAACGATACTGTGGATTTAGGAGCATTATTGACAACACCACAAATCGGCGTATGGCAATTGGATAATATCAATGGGCTTCCTTCGCCACCCATTGTCTTTGGAAACTTTCTCCATGTTTCTGGCTCGACTCCGGGAAGCTATAGAATTGAATTCAATCTCACAGATCCAATCGCAGGCTGCTTGTCAATAGCAGAGTTCTTATTTGATCTTGAAGCAGTGCCATTGTTCTCAATCGGAGAAATCAGTTGCCGGCCTGTGGATTCGCTATACGATGTGACACTGATCACGAATGCTGAAACTGTAGTGAGCGATTTTGGAATTGTTACGGCAGGAACTGGTGATACGATATGGATCAGTGATATTCCGGATAAACAGGACATTGCGTTGAGTCTTACCTCACTGTCTGGATGTACAGTGACAGCGGTAGTGGTCGCGCCTGAATGTAGTTGCGACATCATGATTACGAATGTTCCTGATACAATCAGTTTTTGTTCAAATGATACCATTCAGTTCATTGCTGAAGTATCAGGATCTGGAATTCAGAACGCATATTGGCTGGCTCCTGGTGATACGATTTTTGGTCAGGGTATTGAAGTTATAGCCGGAGGGATTTACGAATTCTTTGTAGCATCAAGCAATGGTTGTACGGTACGGGCAGAATTATTGGCGGTTGAATTTCCCTCTCTGGTTCCTGACATTCAGTTCTTTGATCCGCTTTGTCCGGGTGGAACGGAAGGTTCGATTTTTATTCAAGACGTTTCAGGCGCAACATTACCACTGATGTATTCAGTGAACGGTGGCACATTTGAAGTGATTGACACAACGATCTGGGCGATTACTACACTTGGCGCTGGAGATTATTTCGTTGTCATTGAAGATGCGAATGGGTGTCAGGCTTCGGCGGCTATTACACTTGATGACGCATTGGGAGAAACACTGGACCTGGGGCCTGATATCAGTATTGCAAGTGGAGACAGTGTGTTTATTAATCCGGTGATCAGCTTTATCCCGGATATGTTTACCTATTCGCCAGCGTTGTTGGATTCTTTGAGGGGATGGATCGTTCCGAATCAAAACCTGGTGTTGATGCTTGATGCAATCGATTCGCGCGGATGCCTGTATACGGATGAAATTGTAATCACTGTTAGTCAGCGTGAAGGCATCTTTGCTCCAAATATTTTTACTCCAAATGGTGATCAGGTCAATGATACCTGGACGATTTATACCGAAGATTTCAATGCACATATCGTGACGATCAGTATCTATGATCGCTGGGGTGGCTTGCTGTATAGCAGATCCGATATCCCCACCAATGATCCTTCATTAGGTTGGGACGGAAGAAGCAATGAAAAAGAGGTAGGTCCTGGTGTATATGTGTTTATGGCAATCATTCAATTAAGTGGGGGGGACGAACTGCGAATGGGTGGTGATATTACAGTCGTGAAATAGCACAGCAAGGTCAGCAAGAAGTGCTGTAAATGCAAGGAACTATATATTTACATTCTACAATTCACGAACTATGAAAATGCGTTTCAATCTTTTCATGTTAGTCGGCATAATATTGGTAATGCCAGGTGTTCTGAAATCCCAGAATAATGTCGGTATCGGAACGACCAATCCGAATGAGAAGCTGGAGGTGTCCGGTATCATTTATACCAACGCAGGTGGTGTGCGTTTTCCGGATATGACACTTCAGGAAACAGCCGCATTCAATGAATTTGGTCCTGAGGACGCCAGCTCACCCAATGGTCATGTGTATCTCACGATCACTACTGCCAATCCGCCGATTCTTGATACGATCTGGTTATTTGGTATTTCTCAGGGTGGTGTTGATGGTACGGGTACGTCCGGACAGACGATGCCCGTCTCATTCAGGATGACTAAGGAGATGGATACGACATCGTTAGCACTCTTTCAGAAAAGTGTGCAGAACGCAGTCTTGATTAATGCGCGCATTCATTTTACCACTTCAACCGGATTTCACTATCAAACCATTGAATTTGAAAATGCCTTCATCGAAGATATCCGGTACATGCTCGTCTACAGAGGGAATGGCGTGTATGCACACCTGGAAGAAATTGAAATCGGTGGTTATCCTCGGATGGAGTTCTGGCGCTTTGGCCCTGGTGCAGATCCATGTTTTTGCTGGGATTTCGTGTCAGCCGGCACGTGTATGTGTGATTAGTCGTAAAACTCCTGGGTCAACGCTCGCCGGTTCAGGCCACTAGGCAAGGTTGAGTCCCTCCATAAAGAGTGACCCCAGGATTAGTCTTTGACAGGAATCTTGACCTCGTACGTCTTTAGTGCTTTATTCGTCAGGCCTGTTGTGACTAACCAGGGATTAAAGACTTTAAGCATCCGATAAGTAGTACCATGACCGACAGCAAATTCAGCCCAGCTCTCAACGGGTTCCGTGATTGAGACAACCTCATATTCCAAGGGTTGATACAGTTCTTCGGGATTCAGATAGAATCCAAAGGCAACTGGATTTTGCATGATCTCCTTCATCGCTATGACACGGAAGATATATCGTGATGTTTCGGAGTTCAAATTGAGGTCATAGTAGTTGTCTGCTTTTTGTTCGGCAAGATATTTTTTCATGCGTGGCCCACCCATATTATACGCAGCCGCAGCGATTGTCCAACTTCCAAACTGTGTGTAATAATCCATCAGATATTCACATGCTGCCTCTGTAGCTTTTTCTAAATGATACCGTTCGTCTACTTCACCGTTGATCTCCAGTCCATAGTGTTTTGCAGTGGCCTCGAGAAATTGCCAGATACCTTTTGCGCCGGCAGGAGAGACTTCATTACGCAGATTGCTTTCAGCGACAGCGAGATATTTGAAATCGTCAGGAATACCATATTTGGCAAGGATCGGTTCGATAACCGGAAAATATCTGTGACTGGCCTTCAGATTCAACAAGGTGCTCGCGTGCCAGTATGAGTTCACCGACAACTCACGGTCCAGGCGTTCCAATGCATCAAAGTTTTCCTTTGGCACAGTCTCACCCGCGAAAGCGTAATCA
Organism: Bacteroidota bacterium; assembly: GCA_031400515.1. GTDB lineage: Bacteria > Bacteroidota > Bacteroidia > Chitinophagales > Saprospiraceae > DATDQA01. The sequence continues at coordinate 35,218 of JANNQA010000024.1, read as the reverse complement.
CGACTAAGGTCTATCGAAGTGATTACTTGCGGTAGTGACTCAATGGAAGTTTTACCAACTTCCTCTACGGCCCCTGAGAGCTCACCCTGAGCCTGTCGAAGGGTCGAAGAGCTCTTCTGATGAAAGGAAGCAAATAGAAATAGTGTCATTGCCAGCGATAGGACAATGCTGTAGAGTTGCAGAAGATTCTTCATTTGCATATCAAATATGACATTGTGAAATAATTCCTACCCGAGTAATCAAGGATTGACTCTTCTCGATCCAGATCAAGCCCGCCTGACCGGACGGGCAGGGATTGACTCTTCTTAATCCAGATCAAGCCCGCCTGACCGGACGGGCAGGGATTGACTCTTCTCGATCCAGATCAAGCCCGCCTGACCGGACGGGCAGGGATTGACTCTTCTCGATCCAAGTTAAGGATTGACTCTTCTCGATCACATGCAATGACGAGAATTCGTTTTCCTTAGCCTTAGCCTTAGCCTTCCTTTGACGCCGAAGCCTTGGCGAAGGTATCAGCCTTTCTTCTTAAACACCGGCACAGTAGAACACGGCTCGCCAAACATCAACGAACGAACAAGCGGTTGAAGTCTCTTGACCAACTCGAGATATGCACCGGGGGGAACGATGCTATTGCTACAACCCTTGATAACAATACGCGCATCTTCTAAATCTGAAACATCCATCTGCTGAACTGCACGTCGATACCACGCTTCAAGATATGACATCTCGTTGCCGGCAAAGACATCTTCCGCAAAATTTAACGCATACGAAGCCACGAGCATCGGAGCCCACGCAGGTAGAATCGCATCGGTTGAGCAATACACGAGCAATGTCTTACCAGCATATTGTGTCCAGTCATGGCCTGCCAATGCTTCACGAAAATCTTTCTCACGCAAGACAAGCCCCAGGTAGAGATAATCCTTCAGATCAAATTCGGCAAGAGTAGTCGATGGACGCAAATGCTCCAGATCGATAGTTCGAATACCACTTTGTGCAACCCGGTTTGTGAGTTCAGTCATGAATTCAATAATTTAGTTTAAGAGGTGCGACTCTTCCTCTGCCGGTTCCGTATGTTCATTAGTTTCTATTTGCGGATCCAGGATTCTATCCTCGATATGCATTTCGCGCGCATGTTCTGCCATTTCGATAAGCTCTTCGATCGATTCCTCGGAGCCAATCACGTTTTCAGCAGACTGTAACTCTTTCAGTTTGGGAAGGTCCCCAATATTCTTGAGCCCGAAATAGTCCATGAATTTTTCACTTGTCACATACGTCAAAGGCCTACCTGCTCCCTGACTACGTCCTGAGATTTCGATGAGATCTTTTTCCAGCAGTTTCTGAATAGCATAGTCACAGTTAACACCGCGGATCTGTTCGAGTTCAGATTTAGTCACTGGTTGTTTGTATGCGATGATCGCTAGTGTCTCCAATGCTACCCTGCTCAGTCTTCTGTGGGTGACCTGTTTGAGATAGTTACCTATCACATGGTGGTAAGCCGGCTTGGTGAGAAACTGAAACCCTTCTGCGATTTCCACTACCTCGATCGCATAGTCGTCAGATTGATACTTCAGCCGCAATTCTTCCAGGGCCTGGTCGATATCCTCTTCGGGAATCTTTACTTCAAAGCTGTTTTCGAGCGCATAGCGGATATCCTTACGATTGATAGGCATAGCAGCCGCAAAAACAAGGCTTTCGATATAGAGAACCAATTTATCCACAGGACGAGGTTTTTTTGTTTTGCCAACCGGGATATTCCGGACAGCGGCTCAAAAGTATCGATTTACCCAAAGAAGTACACGGTCATCGCGATGAACAGCACGACTCCGGTCGCCAGGGCTACTGTTGTCCATATTTCTGAACGGTCATGCCGCCACCGCCTGATATTCCGTGGAGTCCGTGTGCGCTCATCGATCTCAAAACTGTAAGCAAACTTGCCCTTCTTTTGCTCTATATGAACATCGAAGAGTTCGTCATTGATGTAAAATGTGTACTTCTTGGTATCCCTGACGTGGAAATCGATCACGACGATTTTGGCGTTGCAATGGATCAAAACATGGCCGCTACGATCTCCATGATACAAGCCAACCTTGTATTTACGACTGTAGTCATCCACATATGTCCAGCGTATCTGGCTCATTCTATCTTAGTACCGATCTTCTGTTATGCTATTAACGTCTGGAAGATAGGAATTCGGGTGAAACAGGGGTAGCATGACCTCGGAACGTCCGACGCCGCGCCCGAATGACCTTCGGTCGGGCGGGCAGGAGGACTTACGAGCGTCTGCCTGGCCGAGACAATCTTTCAAGCACCTGCATTTTATCATACTCCCACCTACGAGCGTCTGCTGGGCGAGTCTTTTGTGAAACCTATCTTCGTCAGGATTGTTCAGATTTGTCTGCTATCTGACAGTGAAATATACAAGACATCCTGTGATCTATTTCGACGGCGAGTGCAACCTCTGCAACCGCTTTGTACAGTATGTGATCAACCATGATCCTCAGGGCCTCTTTCGATTCTCGTCATTACAATCCGACTATGCTCGGAGTCGCGGCTTTGAGATTCCAAAGACTTCAGATGGATCATTGGAGACAATGCTCGTGGAGTGGGGTGGTCAAATCCTGAACTATTCAGAAGGTGTGTTGCGGGTTTTTCAGCATCTCAGTGGATTGAATAAGGTAGCCGTCATTTTTCGAATTATCCCACGACCGCTAAGAGATATGCTATACCGCTGGATAGCCAGGCGCAGATATTTCTTTTTTGGTAAAGCGGAGAGTTGTATGGTGCCGACGGAGGAGATGAGGGGGAGGTTTTTAGGGTGAGCGCGGCAGGAAACGATCCCAGTAAGTATATTTGCCCTCCTTTTTGACATATGGCGTGGTAGCTTCCCGACGAAAGAAGTCGGGACAGGCAGCTTCACTACCCTTCCATTCATTGACATTCATGGCGTGGTAGCTCAGCTGGTTAGAGCGTCGGATTCATAATCCGGAGGTCGAGAGTTCAAGTCTCTCTCACGCTACAAAGGCTAAAGTCTAATATTCACCCAGCGCATTTGCAGCAACGTTAGTAAAAACAAAAAAAGCCCTATCCAGCGACAGGGCTTTTTTTGTTTTAAGATGTTTCAACGTTTCTCACTCAGTCTTGGACGCCACTGCAACAATTCTATATACAACAACGCCCCGAGGACTGAGCAGTGTTCTTTGGATATACTCAAGCCCTTCTTCGGGGAACTTCGTATTCGGATCCCACTTCGGAACCAACGCACTGTGCAGCGTAGGAAACAAATCGAAGGAAAGATTTGTCACTTCAAAATCACCGCCTCTTGGAGCAAGAATAGTAGCATTTCCCCATGCCACCTGTGAAGTAGCCGCTTTCGCCATCTCAGCTTTGATAAAGGGTGCCCAATGCGCGTTTTCTCCAGCTATCCACGCTCCTGGATCTGAACTATTCCAGTAGTTGATCACCACATAGTTATAATCTTTCTCAGGGTTGGCAGCTGCATCGTCTACCCAGTGTTGTGGTTGGACAAAGACCTGACTCGTCACTGTACTCATGGAGCCTGTCTCCATCTGTCCCATCGGTATACCAGGAAACACTGCGCCTGGATTCCAGATTCCTTCAGCATCAATGTTGTCGTAAGTATTAATGAACAGGTAGTTGGAGCTGTTTGCAAGGTCTGTTCCACTCACTTTTTCAAGCAATGCCCAAAAATTCATTTTGCCATCATCAATCGCCTTCTGAGCTACCTTTTGCCAGTAGGTGGTCTCGCGGTATAGAAATTCATCCACGTCGTCCCCGGGGACATTTCTGTACTGATACACACTGATCTCTTGTCCAATTGCAATTTGGACAGAAATGCCGAGACATAGGACAAAGGCAAGGGTGTTAAACAAGTGTTTCATAATAGTATGTTTAAATAAAGTGAATAAACAATCCTGGAAATAGATTATGCCAAGTTAATGATAATTGCCCCGGCTTCTCCGGTTTTACCTGCTTCCCCTGTTTCACCGATTCCGTGACGTAGGTGTGCTTCCCTGCTTCTCTGGTTTTACCTATTATAATGTATCTGAAATCCCGCACCGAGTGCAAATATCCCTTTGCTGTCACCAGTCTTGGTATATCCGGCAAGCAGTTCCAGGGCGATGCTTTCATTTAAGAATGCGGCATAGCCGGCTGCAACATCAAAGCCGAATGCTGTATCTGTGTTCCTTGCTCCACCTACATTCACACCGCTTTGGACGATAAACTTGCCCTTGTCAGTTCCAAAAAGATAGAGTCGGATAAAAGGACCAACTGCCCATGAGTTTGCCCCTTTGGTTGTAAACCAAGAGAAGCCGGCTCCAACAACGACATCGTTTAATACAAAATAACCAACTGATGGTGAAGCAGTGAATACGCTGCTGCCATCCGACGTCTGAAAAGAAGCACGTCCACCAAGGAGCGTTGTCCCTCTATCTGTCTGTGCATTTGACAACCCAAGAAAGGTGCAATGCAGGATTGCAATGAGGAAAAGTTGTTTCATATTTTAAGGAGTGTTTTACGATTTCGGATCCTTCGACTGCGCTCTGGACAAGTTTCGGATCCTTCGACTGCGCTCAGGACAAGTTTCGGATTTCGGACTTACGCTCATTTTTTGTCCGGTCCATTGATCCATCTCACAGAGCACCGATTACTGATCACTTCGAAATTAACACTTACACACTACACCGATTAATGATTACCGTTTTAAGATTGATCCTTTGATCCCTTCACACTTCTTAACGCTTCCACTGGCTCCGGAATATGATGTCCTACACCACCACCTCGCTGATCATTAAATGTCGTCGGTGCTTTATCAGCTTTGATATAGTCTTTCCAGTTCTCACTCTTCGACCCATCATCCCGTCTTACCATCGTGATGCATTCATCCACCGGACAAACATAAGAACACAAATTGCATCCGACACAATTTTCTTCAATGATCTCAGGTACCCGATGTCCATTGTTGTGACTTACATGAATCGCCTGATGCGCACCGTCTTCACATGCAATATAACAGAGCTGGCAACCGATACACTTATCCGGATTGATCTCGGCAACGACCTTGTAATGCAGATTCAATTCATCCCAGTGTTTGACTTTATCAAGTGACTTACCAATGAGATCAGCCAATGACTGCATTTTTTTGTCGCGCATGAATTGCTCAAGGCCCGCTGTCATTTCTTTTACAACGCGGAATCCATAGTGCATCACAGCAGTACATACCTGAACATTACTCGCACCAAGGAGCATATGCTCGACAGCATCCTGCCAGGTTTCGATACCACCGATACCTGAGATAGGAATGCCTACTTCGGGATCCATAGCACAGTTTTTGACCATGTTGAGCGCAATCGGTTTCACTGCAGGACCGCAGTAGCCGCCATTCGTACTCTTGCCATCAACCGCAGGGAAGGGGACAAGGGTGTCAAGATCGATACCTACAATGCTTTGAATCGTATTGATCAATGAAATGGCATTTGCTCCACCCAGTACTGCAGCACGTGCAGGTTCTGTGATGTCAGAAATATTTGGAGTGAGTTTGACAATGACAGGAACCCTCGCTACTTCCATGACCCATGAAACGATCATCTCAAGAATCTTTGGCTCCTGACCTACAGCAGATCCCATCCCTCGTTCACACATCCCATGTGGACATCCGAAATTCAATTCGATACCATCTACTCCTGCATTCTGCACATCACGGACAATCTGATGCCATTCCGCTTTCGTCTCTACCATCAATGATGCAACGACCGCATGATTTGGAAAATACTTTTTTACTTCTTCGATCTCTCTCAGATTATCAGAAAGTGGTCTGTCAGAGATCAGTTCAATGTTGTTGAAGCCAATCATACGTTTATCACCATAATGTATAGCGCCATAGCGTGATGAGGTATTGATGATTGGAATACCCATTGTCTTCCACACGGCTCCGCCCCATCCTGCATCGAATGCTTTCATGATCTGGTATCCGCTGTTAGTAGGTGGTGCGGATGCAAGCCAGAAGGGATTTGGGGAGGTGATGCCGGCGAGATTGGCTGCTAAGTTTGGCATGAGAATTAGTTTTTGTTGCGCCCCTTCAGGGCTCATCGCTTCTTTGTCTTTTTGCATCGGCCTGTAGCCGATGTTAATGTCTTGTCGCCCCTTCAGGGCTTGTTTGCGTTTGCTTGCACTTGCACTTGCACTTGCACTTGCACTTGTGTTTGAGTTTGCATTTCCTCATCCATTTATATAAGCATGAATGCCAATAGCAGCCCGCTTTCCTTCCGCCGCCGCATTTACGACTTCCGCTCCGCCATTCACCGCATCTCCACCTGCAAAGTATTTCGGATTTGTTGTCTGACCATATTCGTTGACGATGATGCGACCAATAGTATCGAATTGAAGTTCATCAATCTGACTGAGTAAGCCGATCATTTTGGACTGCCCGGTTGCTTTAATTACGGTATCGCATGGAATTACAAATTCTGAGCCTTCGATATGCTGTATTGAACCATTGCGATCCTCCACTTTTGCAAAGACGACGCCTTCTACATGTTCTTTGCCAAGTATTTCAATTGGGATAACGTGAAACAACGCGCTCACCCCGGTGGTTTTAGCAAGATCATACTCGAAATCATACGCACTCATCTCAGCTTGTGAACGACGATAGGCAAGAAGCACATCTGTTGAACCAAGCCTGGCAGATTCAGATGCAGCGTCCATTGCAGTATTACCTCCGCCAATGACAATCACGCGATCGCCAGGATATGCATTAAATGGATTGAGTTTTACCTGCTCTATAAACTCCGTCGCGCCGATACAGCCTTCAAGATCTTCTCCACGTACCTGTAATGCACGTGTCTCGCCTAATCCGATTCCAAGGAAGATCGCATCGTAATCAAGTTCCATCTTCTGCAATCGCTCAAAATCCACATGACTATCGCAATGCAGATTGAATTGAAACTGATCAATGAGATATTGTACTTCATCAAGTACTTCGTGATTTTCGATTTTATATGGAGCGGTGCCATGTACAGCGAGGCCAGATGGCAAGGACTTCGCTTCAAAGACATCGACAATGTAGCCATGTAGTCGCAATTCACATGCGCATGCGATACCGGCCGGGCCTGCGCCTATGACAGCGACTTTCTTACCATTTGATGCAGATGGAGTGAAGAGCACGCTTCCGTTTTCAATGGCATGATTACATGCATAGGTTTGAAGTGCGCCGATTTCTACAGGTAAGAGATCCTGTTCATTGTATACACAAGCACCTTCGCAAAGGACTTCTGTGGGACATACTTTGCCGCATATCTGCCCGAAATAGTTTGAGCTATAAATCGTCCTTGCCGCGCCATCAAGATTATTTGTGCGGATCTGTCGGATAAAAAGGGGAATATCAATCCCAGTTGGACAAGCAGTAATACAAGGGGCATCATAACAATACAAGCAACGCGCGCTGGCATAATGCGCCATGGTGAGATCCATGATCGGATGGAGTTGGGAGAAATTCTCCTGAAGGTCGGATTCGGATAGGGGGCGTTGGAATTCAGACATTTTTTAAGAAGGCTAAGGCTGAGGAAATCCTTTACCGTGTTTCAATAGATTTTATCAAAGTATCTAGTTCGTGAATGACAACAGTATAACCATTGAAGAGTATCTTTTTCTCTTCTTCATTTATGTACCCTAGCCTTGAGGACACAAGTCATTGACTTAAAAGTTCATATGCACTACCTCTGGCTATCTTGTAAAATCTTGTTTTATCTCTCGGTTCAAATCTACCGAATCCTTCCGCAATGTTATGTGTCACAGAGTTAGCCGCTCTTCTCATGTCGGAAGTGAGTACATAAACTTCTTTAGGATATCTTTTTGTTATTCCATAGACATTGATTAGAAGATCCAGCGCTTTCGGCCAGACCGTTGTCTGTGTGAAGTCTCGGTACGGCATGTCATGATAGTTATGTGAGTTACAATGTGTAGTTCTTCTATTCGTCTTCCTTAGCCTTAGCCTCAGCCTGGATTTATTTGCCTCCTCCTTCGCCTGGATTTACAACTCCCCAATCTTCCCATACGTCTCCGGCCTTCTATCCCGGTAAAACTGCCATGTAGACCTGACTTCATTGATCATATCAAGATCAAATTCTGCGACGAGGAGTTCGTCTTTATCTTCTGATGCTTGTGCAAAGATCTGACCGCGTGGATCAACGAAATATGAAGTGCCATAAAACTTGCCAAGGTTCCATGGCTTCTCATTACCGACGCGATTGATGCAACCCATAAAGTATCCATTGGCGGCGGCATGTGCAGGCTGTTCGAGCTTCCAGAGGTATTGAGAGAGACCTGCGACAGTCGCAGATGGATTATAGACGATTTCGGCGCCATTGAGTCCGAAGATGCGAGCGCCTTCTGGGAAGTGGCGGTCATAACAGATATAGACTCCAACTCGTGCGTAGCGTGTATCAAATACAGGATAACCGAGATTGCCAGGCTTGAAAAAGAATTTTTCCCAGAAACCAGAAGTGTGTGGAATATGATTCTTACGATACTTGCCAAGATAGCTGCCATCGGCATCAATAACTGCGGCAGTATTATATAATACTCCTGGTTGTTCCTGTTCATAGATCGGAACGATGATGACCATCTGATATTTCTTCGCGTATTCCGCGAGACGTTCAGTTGTTGGCCCCGGAACTGTTTCAGCAGAAGCATACCACTTAGGATCTTGTCCCTGACAGAAATATGGTGTGCTGAAGATCTCCTGTAGGCAGAGGATTTGAACACCCTGCCTTCCTGCATCTTCGATATAGGGAATATGCTTCTGGATCATGGCTTCCATGATTTCCTGTATGGTGCCATCACCTTCCGTTTTGGGGATGGACATTTGGATGAGACCGGATTTGATTTTTCTAGGCATGTGCTACTTAGTTTTCATCGGGCTTCACCCAATGTTAATTTATTACGCCCTTTCAGGGCTTGCTTGTTGAGTTTGAGTTTGCGCTTGAGTTTGAATTTGGATTTGGATTTCTCTCACATTCCCACCCTCAGGTTCATACAACTTTCGACAATCGCGATCTCTTCACAAACTCCCCATACCCTTTATCAATCTTCACCTCGCCCTGCTCAATGGCTACCTTCCCGCGCATAATGACGGTCTCGCATTTTCCTGTCACTTTCCATCCTTCATACGCTGAGTAGTCCACATTCATGTGATGCCTCTTTGCGGAAAGCGTATGTATTCTCGTTGGATCAAGGATGACGATATCGGCATCTGAACCGGGTGCCAGGCATCCCTTCTTTGGATACATGCCAAAGATTTTTGCTGGATTCGTCGAGGTCACTTCAACATATTTCTGTGGACTAATCATGCCATTCATTACACCTTCAGACCAGAGCAGTTCCATCCGATGCTCGATTCCCGGATGACCATTTGGGATCTTTGAAAAGTCGTCCTTGCCCATTTGCTTCTGTTCCCATTTGAAAGGGCAATGATCTGTACCGACAATATTTACAAGGCCCTGATTCAATCCAGCCCAAAGTGCTTCCTGATCTTTTTTCTCACGTAATGGCGGACTCATCACCCATTTTGCACCATCTGCTTGTTCATATTTTGAAGCATCGAGGATGAGATACTGCATGCAGGTTTCGACAAAAACCTTCTGATTGCGTTTCGATGCGTCGCGGACATGATTCAGTGCACCCTCACATGTGAGATGGACGATATACGCCGGCACATCAGTATAGAATGCCATATCACAAAACCGTCCGGATGCTTCAGCTTCTGTGATCTCTGGTTGCGAGAGGTAATGATACAATGGTGTGAGCTTTCCATCTGCACGATGTTGTGCGATCAACTTATCGATCATATCGCCATTGGTTGCATGTACGGTGACCATGCCACCTTGTTTCTTGACCTCCTGCATCAACGCCACCATCTGTCCGTCATCAATCATCAGTGCGCCCTTGTATGCCATGAATGTCTTGAAGGAAGTGATCCCTTCATCGACGATCATCTGTGCAATTTCTTTTTTTGTTTCGGCATTGAAATCTGTCACTGCCATGTGAAAGGAATAGTCACCATAACAATTGCCATTCGATCTTCCACGCCACGCGTCTAGCGCATGATGCAATGATTTGCCTTGTGTCTGTAGAATAAAATCGATCACCATCGTTGTCCCTCCGTGCAATGCAGCTAACGTTCCCGTTTCATAATTATCGCTCGAGTATGTACCCATGAATGGCATGTCGAGATGGACATGCGGATCGATGCCTCCCGGTATAACAACTTTGCCGGTAGCATCAATGACTGTTGCATCATCCGAGTCAAGTGCTGTACCGATCACTGCGATCTTATCGCCTTCTGTCAGGATATCTCCAATGAAGTCATCCGATGCGGTGATGATGCGGCCGTTTTTAATAAGAAGAGACATGTAATGATGGATGATGAGTGATGGATGATTATGGCAAGGTGCTTTTTAGAAATACTTCTGGTGTCATGACAGGGATCAGTGATTTCTTAAAATCCGCAACATTTCTACTCACAAGGATATCAGCTTTATTGACTACTGCAGTAGCATACTGTAGACCATCTTCATAATCTTTAAAGTTTAGGCTTAGTGCCTGGTGGATCTCGACCGCGGACAATGGACAAATTTTCACAAAGGCAAGAATTTGAGTTATAGAGTTCATCCGTTGCTCAGTTTTGACAAACCGCGCAAGAACATAGCTTGCATTGGCAATACTCAGTGCAGAAATCAAAATCTCGATTTGAGCTAAATCAGCAAGATTGAAAATCTGCCTGGCATGGTTATTAAAAGGTTGCCTGTCAAGGAGAAAATCCAGCAGCACGTCGGTGTCCAGAAACACGGTGGTCATTTGATATATTTTTTGACCAGTGCTTCTTTAAGTTCCTTTTTGTAATCAAAGTCAGCCGGGACATGGATGGAGCCGCTCAGTTCATTCAGAACAGGATTTGAAATTTCAGTTTCCATGGGTTCACGCGCGAGGTTTCTCAAAAAGCCTTCGACCAACTTGGACAGGCTTGTTCCCTGGCGGCTCGCCACTTTCTTGGCGTTATTGACGACTTTCTCGTCTACTGATAATGTGAGTTTAGTTGACATACGTACAAATTTAGAAAACGATACGTAAACCACTATCTGACGTTTTTGTTTTGTAGATCTGCAATAAATGAGGATATCATGGACGCGTTTCAAACCTATACTGGGTGAGATTCACAAATCGCTCGCCTGGTCGCATTACCACCAAAGGAAAATTCGCATGATTCACAGCATCGGGAAAGCCCTGTGTCTCGAGACAAATCCCAGAATATGCCACGTATTGCTGTCCTCTTCTGCCGGTTTTGCCTCCGAGTGAATTGCCGGAGTAACATTGGATGCCGGGCTGATTGGTATACGTAATCATTTCAATACCGCTGGCATCGCAACGTAAACGGGCACATTCTCTGACCTGACCATTGTAGTCATCCAGAACCCAATTGTGATCGTAACCATTGGCATTGCGTAATTGATCGAAATCTGCGTGAATGTCTTCACCAACTGTTTTCATTTGAAGGAAATTCATCGGTGTATTCAGGACAGAAGCGATTTCTCCAGTGGGAATGAGCTCCGCATCTGATGGCGTGTAGTGATCAGCATGGATTTGCAGTTTGTGATCCAGAATCGTGTGGCGATGATCCCGATGGAAATTGAAGTAACAATGACTGGTTGGATTGATCAATGTCGGTGCATCCGTAACAGCATTGATTTCTATCGTCAGCGCATTCGATTCTTCGAGCGTATAGGTCATCCGGACATCCACATTTCCCGGATAGCCTTCTTCCCCATCAGCACTGTGATACTTTAATTGCACGCTGTTTATTGAAGCGCCTTCAATTTGCCAGAACACTTTCGCCCAACCATTTGGACCGCCATGCAAATGATTCGAACCGTTATTACAATTGAGCTGATACGTCTTTCCATCAAGGACAAATCTGCCTTTTGCGATTCTGTTGGCAACACGACCTGCAATCGGTCCCATGTAGGTGCGTTTCATTGCATAATCTTCAGCCGTATCAAAACCCAACGTCACTTCTTGCAGCTCACCGGTAGGCGGTGGAACTTTGATAGAAGTTACGGTGGCGCCGAAATTGATCACGCTGGTTTCCATGCCATTGGTATTCCGCAGGATGAAACTATGGAGAACAGAATTTGAATTCATAAGTTATTCAAAGGAAAGTAATTTTGATTGCAATTTTGATTGATTACGAGAGTTTGAAGAATAATCAAAATGTCAATCAAAATTGCAATTGCAATGAAAAGAGAATAGATCGTAGATGAAAGAATAATCAAAATGTCAATCAAAATTGCAATTGCAATGAAAAGAGAATAGATCGTAGATGAAAGAATAATCAAAATGTCAATCAAAATTGCAATTGCAATCAAGTAATGACTATAGGCTACGCTCTTTTGCGATTAGACTCAAATTTCGAAAAGACATAGTACAATGCAAAGGAAAGGAAGAACGTAACAAACCATGTATACGAATACAATTCCCTCCAAAACGCTCCAACCTGTTCCGCAGGGATGACCCCGACGACTACAAGAAACCCTGGTATCACAGGAAGTATACTCAAGGTAAAAGCAATCCATGCTTTTACATTCCAGCCTTTGTAGATACCATCTGCCTTAAACAATGCCGGAAGATCGATCTGTGTCTTTCTCACCAGATAATAATCGCAGATCATCACACCTCCCAATGCACCGAGTAATGCTGAGTAAGCAATAAGCCATGTGAAAATATACCCCGTCGGATCAGCAATCAGCTTCCACGGAAACATCAGGATACCTATGATACCTGTGATGTATCCGCCAAGCTTGAAACTGATTTTATTTGGTTTGATATTGGCAATATCATTCGCAGGTGAGACGACATTCGCTGCAAGATTTGTGGTAAGTGTAGCAATCACTAATGCAAACATTGAGATGATGACGATGATGCCTGAATCAAACTTTGCCAGCAATACAACAGGATCCCAGATTGCCTCTCCATAGATCAATACGGTCGCACTCGTGACTGCAATTCCGATGAACGAATAAAATACCATTGTCCCCGGTAAACCTATTACTTGTCCCAGCACCTGATCTCTCTGAGAACGAACATAACGTGTGAAATCCGGAATATTCAAAGATAAAGTCGCCCAGAATCCAACCATCGCTGTCAGGCCGGGCCAGAAGATGGTCCAAAAATTCACTTGCGATGCATTGGAGAGAGTATAGCTTGCATCAAGGATCTTTGAAATCGAGCCGACTTCATTCCATGCCCAAATCAACAATGCAGCTCCAACCAACAATAGAAATGGCGCTCCCCAATCTTCAAGTGTTTTGATCGATTCAATGCCTTTGTAGATAATATACATGTTGATTGCCCAAAAGAAGAGAAAGCAGCCAAGCTGTGCAACATTCAAGCCGATGAAGTCTCCGAGAAATGGACTTTGTGCAAGACCCGGCACGAGTACAAGCAGAAGTTGATAGATCGCTGCACCTCCGATCCACGTCTGGATACCAAACCATCCACACGCAACGAGTCCGCGTAATAGTCCCGCAACAATCGCACCCTGAGTACCAAAACTCACTCTCAGAAAGACGGGAAGTGGAATTCCATACTTTGTTCCAACATGTGCATTCAATATCAGCGGTATTAAGACAATCACATTACCGAGAAGAATGGTCAGTAAAGCCTGCCACCAGTTCATCCCCTGATTGATCAGACTACTCGCGAGCATGTACGTCGGAATACAGACTGCCATGCCAATCCAGATCGCCGCGAGATTCCATTTATTCCAGGTGCGTTTGCTTGCCGGGACAGGGTGAAAATCTTTACTCCAGAGAAGTGAGGAGGAGAGGTCCTCGTGGAGTTCTACGATGGAATTTGGCATTTGCAAAGAGTAATTAAAATGAAAATTAAAATTAAAATGAAACATACATGAATTTAGAAATACACAAGCAGCAATAAAAAGGCTTGTCATCCTGAGCGACCCGCAGGGAAGTCGAAGGATGCAGGCATGCTGTCGCACTTAATTTCGAGTGAAGGAGGCGAGTAACGCCGACTGAGTCGAGAAATCTGCTCAAGGAAATTGGATATTTCAAAGCATTACACATAAAAATTAAAATTAAAAGGGAGAGGATCAAGTTTCATTGTCGTTTTAATTTTCAATTTTATTCTCAGAATGAAAACGAATCAGGACATCGAACAAGGGGACTTTCGGAATCAGGCACAAGAGGCCATCGCGCATCATGAGTGGTCCAGGGCCGTCGAAATCCTTTTAGCGGCGAGTAAAACACAAGACATCGGTGCAGAGGGATATGAGATGCTCGGCCAGGCAGCCTGGTGGATTGGAGAGCAGAAAATCAGCATTGATGCGCGAGAAAAGGCATATGCAATGCGGATCAACGAAGGTGACTTTGCCAGTGCCGGAAGGCTTTGTCTGTTCATTGCCGAGCTTTATCACTATGAAAATGCCAGGGCGGTAAGCGCGTACTGGTTTCGATTGGGAAAGGAAATCCTGGAGAAGCACAAGGACTCAGCGGCATACGGCTGGTATCTCAGGGCTGAAGCGATTTCTGCCTTTGAACGTGACTCCGATCTGGCGAGTGCAATGCACTTCGCGCTACAGGCTGAGGAGATCGGAAGGGAGCAGGGCGATCGAAATCTGGCCTGCCTGGTTCGGCATGATATCGGGCGGTTTATGATGTCTTCAGGGAAAGTCCATGAAGGCCTCGAGATCATGGAGAATGCAATGTCATTAGTCATGTCTGGTCAGGTGGAACCAATGACTACAGGGAAATTATTCTGCAATATGATTGATGCCTGCGATCAGCTCGTGGATTTTCAACGCGCCGGAGAATGGGATGCTGTTGCACGAAACTGGTGTGAGCGTGTCGGGCATTCCTCAGGATTCCCCGGTATCTGCCGTGTCAAGCGCGCGGGCCTCATGCGCATGAGAGGAGCGTGGGCTGAAGCGGAAATCGAAGCGATGAAGGCGAAGCAGGAGTTGACTCACCTGTATGCGTTTGCGGCGCGGGCGATTTACGAGGTGGGTGAGATCAGATTGCGATTGGGGAATTTGGATGGTGCTGACCAGGCATTTAGAGAGGCGCATGCCTTAGGGTTTCATTCTCAACCAGGGCTTGCAATGTTGTACGATGAACAAGGCAAGACAAGAGCGGCCTGTGAAATGCTGGAGAATGTGCTATCTGACATTTCATTGCCATTGAAACGCGTACCAATCATAACAGCTTTGGGAATGCTTGCGGTGAAATCAAATAAAAAAGAACTGGCACAATCTCTCTCCACTGAGCTTTTACAAATCGCTGCAAATTTTGAATCTGAAGCGATCAATGCAAGCGCCTTACATCTCAGTGGACTGCTTGCGTATTTACATGGCGATTATGAAAAAGCGCTGGAGGCATTCAGGAGTACAATGAAGTATTGGTTGAATGCGCGACTACCATATGAAATTGCACATGCCCGATTGAATATTGGAAACACGCTTGCGAAAATGGGCCGTACAGAGTTGGCTAGATTGGAGTGGGAGACGGCATTGAGTGAATTTGAAAGACTTGGTGCGAAGCCCGATGTGGAAAAAGTGCGCATGGCAATGGCAAGAGAATCTGATCAGCCCGCATCCGATGAAAAGAAGGCACTGATGTTTACAGATATTGTAGGTTCGACTGCATTGATATCGATCATTGGTGATAGCGCATGGAAGCATCTTGTACAATGGCATGACAAAACATTACGAGGACTCTTTGAACTTCATCTCGGTAAAGAAGCAGATCATGCCGGTGATGGTTTCTTTGTGTCATTTGATACAGCGCAAGATGCTGTGCGTTGTGCGCAGGAAATCCAACGTACATTATTAAAGCACAGGACAACGCAGGGATTCGCTCCGAATGTGAGAATTGGTATTCATTCTGCGCAGGTTTCGTATTCCGATTCAACGATTGTTGGATTTGAAGTGCATAAAGCCGCGCGCATTGCTTCTCTTGGTGATGCTGGTCAGATTGTCGCGAGTCTTGAGATTGCTGTCGTGATGGATGAAGCCATGATTCTTGAGCGTAAGACGTCGCTGGTAAAAGGCATTGAAGAGGCGATTGAGGTGGTGTTATTGAAGTGGAATGAGTGATGGAATCAAAATCAAAATTGCAATGAAAGTCAGTTCGATCAGATCAAAAACTTTGAGTCTATTCAATTGACCTTGCCCTTTCTATTGCAATTGCAATTTTGATTGACATTTTGATTATTCTTTCGCCCAACCCAATTCTAATTAAAGGCGTCTTTTAAAATACGGGTACGAACCAGCCGGCTTTCAACGTTTAATAACCAAATCCATTGATGATGAAAAACCTGAGCTATCTCCTGATTCTGACTGTACTGACCTTGTTTTCATGCGATAAAAACACGGTTTCCGATACACCAAAAGATCCTGTTCCCGTCGAGGATGTGCAGGCGATAGCGGATATGAGTGGAGATTTTGGCTGGAAACTCTTCCAGGAGTTGGCCAAAGGTGAAACAGCAGAAAATGTCCTCATTTCTCCATTGAGTGTGCAGACTGCATTGACGATGGCAGTGAATGGCGCAGACGGCGAAACACTGAATGAAATGCTTGCCGTCCTCGGTTGTGAAGGCTGTGATGTGCGTGATCTGAATACACAGACAAAACAATTACGTGTGCTCATGGAAGAGCAGGCCGGACATCCACGTTTGACCTCTGCAAATGGATTTTTCTATGATGACAACAGGATCCATGTATTGGAGACTTTTATTCAAACGCTATCGGACGACTATAAGGCTGGTTTTGAAACGTATGATTTTGGTGATGCTGCGACAGTAGATAAGATCAATGCATGGGTGAAAGAAAATACTGGTGATAAAATCGATGGGATCATTGATGAAATCGGAGCATTGGCTAGCATTTCTGATCAATGCATTGCATTTCAAAGCAGACTGGGCTACTGGATTTGCTGCAGAAGCGGTCCACTCAGGGACGTTTAACACAGCCGACAATCGACAAGTATCTGTACAGTATGTTTCAGCAGATCGCAATTTTTCTACAGCACAGCAACAGGATTTTCGGTTGGTTGATATTCCATTCAGGGACTCAACGTATAGTCTGACTTTTGTACAACCTACTGTACCAGGGACGACTGACTGGCTTACGCAATTGGAATCATCAGATCTCAAACAAATGTGGAGCAATATGTTCTACAGTAGGGCAATCGTGACATTTCCAAAACTGGATATTGAATATGAGCAAGAACTCATCGACCCACTCGAACGCATGGGTATGCTTAGCCCGTTTTCAACCACAGATGCGGACTTTGCGAAACTCGGTCATGCACTGATCGGTCCGAATATCTATATCAGCAAAGTCAAGCACAAAGCAGTACTGAAAGTCGATGAGAAGGGAGCAGAAGGTGCAGCCGTCACTTCTATTGGATTTTCTACGACATCGTTGCCACCGATCTTTTCTTATGACAGACCATTTGTGATTGTCTTAAGACATACTGTTACGAATGCGATTTTGTTTGTTGGGCTTGTTAACGATCCTTCTCTCTAACTCACCCCTGACCCCTCTCTTTTTGGAAAGTATGTTTTTCAAGTAGACATTATACAAAGAGAGGGGAACTCTTATTTTAAAGCTGTACCGAATGTTCAACCTGAGGGCACCCCTCTCTTTGAGTAATTTCAATCTATGTGTAAAACTCAATAAAAGAGAGGGGCCGGGGGTGAGTTCTAATGATTTTGTTTGCGGGATTGGTGAATGATCCGTCGTAGGAAATCAAAATCAAAATGAAAATCAAAATCAAAAGAATTACCGCCCTTTTGTTTTCATGACCTTTCTTTCAGGGTTTCTATTGTCCTGCAGGTCTCAAGGATGAACATAAAGTGAATTCATTTTGATTTCCATTCCAATTTTGATTTTGATTGAACCTACCTATTTCCTTTCTTTTTTGTTCAAAATCATCTTCGCACTAATTGCCGAAAGCTCTACCAATTCATTGAGAAGAAATCCTCTCTGATCTGAACTTCCATAGGCAACGAAATCGAGAATCTTAAGTGATACTCTGGTTTCTTTAAGTTCCTTAAGCACATTTGCAACCTTGTGTATGAAATCTGCATCAGTATTTGTTCCCTGTGCTTCCCCATAATGTAACGCAGCACTCCCGGACGACCGGAGTATTTGATTGGAGTAATATTGTCCAGTAGTGTCCTGTGGAAGTGTTTTGCAGAAGATAATTGTCTTCCCTGCAAATTCGACAAGTCGGTCCTCGAAATTGAAGATTCTGTTTTCCATTGGTTAAGTGGTTTTTTAACATTATAAATTGGTTTACTGCAATATTTTTTGATTTTGATTTTGATTTTGATTTTGATTTTGATTTTGATTTTGATTTTGATTTTGATTTTTTATTTTAATTGCCCCACTGCCGCCTCGATCATCCCAAACCCCTCATCAATCTCGTCATGCGTACTGATCAACGGTGGCGCAACAAAAATATAATTCCACCTCACAAACGTGTACATGCCAAGCTCACGGAGTTTCGCCGCCACTTTATTCATCTCTCCCATCTCTGATGCTTTCGCATTAAATGGTGCCATCGGTTCCTTTGTCTCCCGGTTCGTTACAAGCTCAATGACGCCGAGCATGCCGGTATTGCGGACATCGCCAACACATGCGTGATTCGCTTTGAGTTCGGCAAGGCACTTGTCAATGTACTTTCCATTCTCTGCTGCACGATTGATCAGATCATCTTCTTCGTAAATATTCAATACTGCAAGTCCAGCAGCACAGGCAGCAGCGTGCGCCGAGTAGGTAAGGCCCAGTGGAAGTTCGATATCGTTGAATGCATTCGCAATCGTATCCGTCACGACCATCGCTCCAAGTGGCAGATAACCGCAAGTCAGCCCTTTCGCCATACACATGATATCCGGTGTCACCTCATGATGATCGACACCGAACCATTTTCCCGTGCGCCCGAATCCACTCATCACTTCATCGGCGATAAACAGAATGCCGTATTTCTCACAGATCGCTTTTACTTTCTTTAGGTACATCGCCGGATACTTTATGCAACCCGATGAGCCCGATTCACCTTCCATCAAAATCGCAGCGATATTATTTGGGTCTTCGTACGAGATGATTTGTTCCAGATTGCGCAGCGCCATCTCACCGCATTCTTCAATTGTTTTACTGTTCCATGGGCAACGATAGAAGTACGGATTTTCGACGTGCAGAATATTCGGCACCTGTTGACTATCTACTCTTAATCGACGCGGATCGCCACTCGCCGTAATCGCACCATATGTTGCGCCATGATAGGATCTGTACTGCGCGATAATTTTATGACGACCCGTATAGACGCGTGCAAGTTTTATTGCATTCTCTATGGACTCAGAACCAGCGAGGGTAAAGAGCGTCTTGGTCAGATTGCCCGGCGTGATCTCCGCAATTTTAGCAGCGAGCTGTCCACGGATATCGGTCACCATATTCGGCGCGATGAAACTCACCTGTGACATCTGCTTCATCACCGCTTCTGTCACCCGCTGATCGCCATGTCCGATATTGACATTCATCAATTGCGATGAAAAATCCAGGATGCGTTTCCGATCGACAGTATAGAGGTACACACCTTTTCCATGCGAGATATGCCAGGGTTTCAGGCCACCTTGTTTTGACCAGGAGAAGAGTGAGTAGTCGAGGTTTTCCTGGAAGGCAATGTCGGATTTCGGATTTCGGATGGCGGAAGGAGTCAGCATGAGGAAGAAGAAGATTTAAGATGATAAATAGTGCTTAGCGGTACAACAGGCGCAGCCCGCCTTCGCTAGCTTCGTTGGACAAAGCAGGTACAACTGGAGCAGATGGAAAACAGGGAAAACAGGTGAAACCGGAGAAACCGGGAAAACCGGGAAAGAGAGGAAAGAGAAGAAATAGTGGAAACTGAAAATTGCATTGGGTTTGCGCTTTTATTTTTTTTTGCACTTGCACTTGCACTTGAGTTTGAATTTGGATTTCCTTTCCTTCGTCTTCCCGAAATCTAACATCCGAAATCCGACATCCTACGTCGTCCAATCCACCCACGCTTCCCGATTCCACTTCGTAGTTCTCTTCTTCAGCTTTGTCCAGAATTCAATTGAACTTTTTCCTGTGATATCATTCACTCCAAAACGTGATTCGTTCCAGCCGCCGAATGAAAATGGCTCTCGTGGTACAGGTACTCCAATATTCACGCCAACCATTCCGGCACTCACACGCTCCATGACATAATCAGCCAGACTGCCATTTTGTGTAAAGACAGACGAGGCATTGCCGTAGTTTGAACTGTTTTCGATACGGATCGCTTCATCGAGATCATTTGTTCGTATGATGGAGAGCACTGGACCGAAGACTTCTTCTTTTGCAATTTTCATGTCTGGCTTTACATTGTCTATGACAGTGGGTCCGACGTAGAAACCATCTTCTTTTCCTTTCACAACAGTCTTTCTTCCATCTACTAATACTTTTGCACCTGCTGCTTCTGCTTCATCGATATAGCGTTCGATACGTTCTTTGGCTTCTTTGGAGATTACCGAGCCAAGATTCTTTCCGGGTACAATAGTGCGTGCTACTTCACAGATTCTATTCACGATGTGATCGATTTTTCCGACACCTACCATGGCGGAAGCAGCCATGCAACGTTGACCTGCGCAACCTGACATTGAAGCGGCGATATTTTCAGCAGCCATTTCCACATTCGCATCAGGAAGGACAATGAGATGATTCTTTGCACCACCAAGTGCTACACAACGTTTGAGATTAGATGTCGATCTGCGGTATACGATCTTCGCCACCTTCGTTGAACCTACAAACGTCACTCCTTCAATATCCGGATGATCACAGATCGCTTCTACGATCGTCTTATCACCATGTACGACATTAAATACTCCATCAGGCAGTCCTGCTTCTTTCAGCATCTCACCGATGCGAACAGAACTCAATGGCGTTTGTTCCGATGGTTTGAGGATCATACAGTTTCCAAGGACCAGTGCATTGGGGATCGTCCACATCGGCACCATGTGCGGAAAATTGAATGGCGTGATTGATGCAACCACACCGATAGGCACATGCGTCGTGCGACATTCGACGCCTTTACTCACTTCAAGGATTTCGTCATTCAGTAATGAGGGCAGACTGCATGCAAATTCACAGAGTTCTATTCCTTTCAAAACTTCAGCGCGTGCTTCATCGATGATCTTCCCATTTTCGATATGTACGAGTTGTGCGAGTTTATTGATATCACGTTCGAGTATTGTTCGCAAACGATAAAATACCTGCGTCCTGTCCTTTATCGTTTGGGAAGACCAGCCGGGAAATGCTGACTTTGCCGCCTTCACAGCGTTGTCAAGCTCCTCTGATCCGGATAGTGGAACTGACGAGATCGTCGAACCATCCAGCGGGCATAGTACATCAAGTTGAGTTGAAGGAGAATCTACCTCCTTTCCGCTGATATAATTCCGTGCAGGTGGATAGGCTAATGTTGCTGCTTGCATATGGCAGATTTTTGAGCAGGCAAGTTAAGGAGTTCAGGCGGAGAATATGAACATATATTTGGGTTTGGAATGAACCTTGTAGGGTACTTGCACCCCGCTTCTATCGGGACAGGTCGGCAAGCGTCAATGGCGGTGCGGGTTCTATGAACACCACAAATGTTGTCGAAGTAAAACGCAGAAGAGACACCACGATGTACATATTCAGGACAGTAAAGGGACTCCAAGAATATTTGCTTGCTCAAGGCGATCACGTCATCGGCTTTACACCGACCATGGGAGCATTGCACGATGGACATATTTCACTATTGCATCGATCAAAACAGGAGACATCGATTTCTGTCGTAAGCATCTTCGTGAATCCGACACAATTCAATAATCCGGATGATCTCTCAAAGTACCCACGTACGCTGGATCGTGATCTCGATATTCTGTATGCTGCAGATTGCGATGTAGTGTTCGTTCCAACAGTAGAAGAAATGTATCCTGAAGGAATGCGTGTCGGATCTGAGATTGATCTGAATGGATTGGATCAGAGAATGGAAGGTGTGTTTCGTCCCGGCCACTTTAATGGAATGGCGCAGGTGGTGTTGCGATTGCTTGAAATTGTAAATCCCGGAAGGTTGTTTATGGGCCAAAAGGATTTTCAGCAGTATGCAATTATTCGTCATCTCATAGAACTCCTTCATCTGCCAATAAAACTTGTGATGTGTCCAACGATGAGAGAAGTAAATGGCCTTGCAATGAGTTCACGGAATGTACGCCTCGATCCGGTGATGCGTGAACATGCATCTGTCATTTATAAGACACTGAAATATTGTGCTGAGCATATTCATGATACTCCTGTTTCAGATCTTCAGGAATTGTGCTTTCACAAACTTGAGATCCCTGGCTTTCGGCCTGAATATTTTGAAATTGTCGATGGGAGTACTTTGCTGCCAGCCAATGAACATACTCAATATGTTGTTGCATGCTGCGCGATATGGGCTGGTGATGTAAGATTGATTGACAATATGATTTTGAGGGAATAAGAAGCTTACCACGAAGCGCACGAAGCACACGAAGGGATTTTTTGAGGGAATAAGAAGTTTTTACCACGAAGACATGAAAGGGGACGAAGGATCTGTTAGTAAATTCTTCTTCGTGATTCTTCGTGTCCTTCGTGGTTGTCAATCTGCACTTATCTTTTGAGGGAATAAGAAGCTTACCACGAAGCACGCGAAGGGATTTTTTGAGGGAATAAGAAGTTTTTACCACGAAGACATGAAAGGGGACGAAGGATCTGATTAGTGTATTCTTCTTCGTGATTCTTCGTGTCCTTCGTGGTTGTCAATCTGCACTTATCTCCGATATTCTAAATTTGCACCCCAATGTTAAAAACCTTGATATCGGGTAACTATCCGCTTAATCTCAATATCACCCCTTGGTACAGAAATTAAAAACACTGGCCCGCGTATTGATTTTTCTCGTTATCGGAGCAGGTATACTGTACCTCCTGTATCGTAGCCAGAATGCCAAGTATCTTGAGAATTGCGCTTTGAACGGCATACCGCTTGAGGATTGCAGTCTCTTGCGAAAGATCTGGCAGGATTTTTTGTCTGTCAATCCTTTCTGGCTTACGGCAATGCTTCTTGCGTTTATGATGAGCAATGTCAGCAGGGCGCATAGATGGACGATGTTATTCGGTGGACTGGGATTGCGTGCGCGGTTCAGCACGGCCTTTTTCACAATCATGTTCGGATATATGGCAAATCTGGGTATTCCGCGTATCGGTGAGGTACTTCGTGCGGCGATGATGGCACGATACGAAGGGATTCCGGTTGACAAAGCAATTGGCACTGTTGTCATTGACAGATTGGTTGATGGAATCACGCTTTTAATTATGATCGTATTGGCTTTTTTCTTTCAGTTTGGTGTGATCTATGGATACCTGTCTGAAAATTTCAGCATTGAGACCACTGCAGGTCGTTGGGTAATTCCGATACTTGTTATTGGTTTCTTGTTCACAATCGCGCTCTGGTTTCTCAGACATCGAATCAAAAAATGGTCGCTTATCCAAAGATTCCGGACAACAATCCTGGGATTTATTGCAGGGATAAAGAGCATTAAATCAGTGAAGAACCCATGGCTGTTTGTTGGCCATTCGCTCTTCATCTGGCTGATGTATTTCCTGATGAACTATTGGTGTCTTAAGGCATTTGATCCTACAGCTTCTCTCGGGGTTGCAGCCACGCTTACCGTATTTGTCTTTGGTGCGTTGGGTATCCTGTTTCCATCACCTGGCGGTATGGGTACCTATCATGCGATGATTGTGGCAGGACTTGTGATTTATAATATATCAAGCGAGGACGCCTTTTCTTTTGCAAACATCTTGTATTTTTCCGTACAGATATTTTGCAATATACTTTTTGGTACCATCGCGTTGATTGCACTTCCATTGATTCATCGAAAACAACCACAACAACAATAGACATCTTGAAAACCGAAAGTAAAATTGTGAGCAAACAGAAGATGCATGACCAGGTGCGTGCATGGCAGGATAGAGGTGATGAAGTGGTATTCACCAATGGCTGCTTTGATATCCTGCACATCGGACACATCGAATATCTGGAGGGAGCACGCGCTCTCGGTGACAGGCTTGTGATCGGACTCAACTCGGACGCATCTACTCGCCGGCTCAAAGGAGATACAAGGCCAATCAATCATGAACACTCTCGTGCATATTTGCTTTCATCCCTGAGTTTCGTTGATCTTGTGACAGTATTTGATGAAGACACGCCAAAAGAACTGATCAGTACCCTTCTCCCGGACATTCTTGTGAAGGGTGGAGATTATAAGGAAGATGAAGTCATTGGTGGTGATGAAGTAAAATCACACGGTGGAAAAGTGGTTATCCTGCCTTTCAAAGAAGGATTCTCTACAACTGCAATTGAACAAAAGATTCTGTCTATGCGCAGATCACCTGAAATCAAACCCGAATGATCACCATCAGAGAGATTACTGACTTTCTCGAGTCTATTGCTCCATTGTCGTATCAGGAGGAATATGACAACTCCGGTTTATTAATTGGGGATCATGACACGCTTATCGATGGGGCAGTGATTTGTCTTGATGTCACTCCGGCGGTTGTGAAAGAAGCGATTGATAGAAAATGCGGACTCATCATCGCGCATCATCCACTCATCTTCCGTGGTCTCAAACGACTGACCGGCACTACCCCTGTTGAACAGTCGGTCATTGATGCAATTCGAAATGACATCGCCGTCTATGCGATCCATACTAACCTTGATAACGTGCTCCTGAATGGTGTCAATGGAAAAATTGCAGAACGGCTCGGCCTTCACGACATCACAGTCCTTGCCCCTCATGAAGGAGGCAGTATCATAGGACGAGGTGCTGGCGTGGTGGGGATACTTTCAGAAGACATTAGCGAAAATGAATTCCTGGCGCACCTCAAAGAATCGATGGAGCTGAAGTTGATCCGGCATACGCAGTTGCTGGGAAACCGGGTTCAGCGCATAGCAGTATGTGGAGGATCAGGCGGTTTTCTGCTTTCAAAGGCGATTCGCTCCGGGGCTCAGTTTTTCGTTTCGGCGGACTTCAAGTACCATGATTTCTTCGACGCAAACGGCAGAATCGTGATCGCTGATATCGGGCACTTTGAGAGTGAACGGTTTACGATGGACCTGCTGGTAGATCTGTTACGAATAAATTTCTCTACTTTCGCGGCGCATTTGACCAAAACGGTCACGAATCCAATCACTTATTATCCCTGGTAATACTATGTCAACAAAAGCAACAAAGGCAGACGCTACGAGCATAGAGGACAGGCTGCGCAGGCTGTTTGCTCTACAGGAAATTGATTCCAAACTGGACGAAATAGAAGTGTTGAAAGGCGAGCTCCCAATGGAGGTAAATGACCTCGATGACGAGATCGCAGGCCTCGAGACACGAACCAATAATCTGAAGGCTGCCGTAAAGGAGATTGAAGCTGAGGTGACCCACCTCAAGGGCAAAATCAAGGAAGCTGAAGCCCTTCAGAAAAAATACAAAAAGCAACTTGACGATGTCAAGAATAACCGTGAGTTTGATGCATTGACCAAAGAAATCGAACTCCAGGGGCTTGAAGTACAACTTTGTGAAAAGAGGATTCGCGAGGCTCAGGTCAGGATTGATGCAAAGGAAGAGACGTTGAAAGAAGCCAAAGGGAGGATGTCCGAAAAGAAAAAAAATCTCGAAGCCAAGAAGGTTGAGCTCGAAAAGATCATCGAGAATACCGATAAAGAGGAGAAGAAACTCAAACGCGTTGCCACAACGGCAAGAAAAGAGATTGATGAACGACTGCTCGCCGGATATGAGAAGATTCGGAAATCATATCGTAATGGTATGGCAGTAGTGCCGGTCGATCGTGATTCTTGTGGCGGTTGTTTCAACCAGATACCTCCCCAGGTTCAACTTGAGATCAGCTTGCGCAAAAAAGTCATTGCCTGTGAACATTGCGGACGTATCCTCGTCGACAATGAAATCGCAGGAATGGAAGTTACCCGGCCCGGTGCCGGAGCTAAGGCGCCCCTCGAGTTGGATTAGTGCATCTCTCTTTGCGGGTTGGGTTTTAGTGCTGTCGAGGTAGCTTTGGTAGCTAAAAAGCGGACACCCGGAAAATGCCAAAAGCCTTACGCTATGTCACGTTCGTGATGTTGTCTCTGACAGCAATGGCGGGTCATGCGTCAAAATCCACTGGCACTTTTCATATTTCATCAGATCTCCGCGACGCCTACAACCTCGTCTTTGACCTCAGACTCCAGGAAGCCACTGCGGCATTGAATGCCATTCAGGTCGAAGAGCCGGACAATCTCATGTCTTACTATGTTGCCGATATTGTCGATTTCTTTTCTGTATTTATTGATGATGATGTTGCAAAGTATCAGGCCATAAAGACTGATCGTGACATGCGCATGAGACTTCTGAGCATGGGCGATGTGTCTTCACCGTATTATTTGTTTGTACAGGCGGAAATATATATCCATAGAGCAATTCTTCGGATGAAATTCGAAGAGAATTTTGCGGCAGCTTCTGATCTAAACCAGGCCTTCAAACTCCTCAAGCGCAATCAACGGAGGTTTCCGGATTTCGCTCCCAATCTCAAATCGCTGGGCATGCTCAAGGCAGCTTTCGGTACCGTTCCGGACCACTATCGCTGGGCAATTGAATTGCTCAGTAGTATGGAAGGGAGTGTTGCCGAAGGAATGAGTGATCTGAAATCTGCATTGGCAGATAAAAACCAAATCGCATATCGGGAGACACAGTATTGCTATATGATTGCTTTGTTGAATTTTCAAAATACTCCTGAAGTTGCATTGGAGTATGCAAGGAATTCGGGTGTGCGGGCATCCAATAGTGCAATTGATTGCTTTATCCTCAGTCATATCGCCCTCAAAAGCGGAAGGAATGATCTTGCGTTAGAATGGCTGGAAGCGAAACCAAATAGTTCCCGCTCACATGCCATACCGCATCTTGATCTCATGCTTGGTACAGCAAGACTCCAGCAACTTAACAAGGATGCGGACGTCCCTCTGCTCAGATTTCTTGACAACTATCCGGGCAAGAGCTATCGCAAAGAGGCGTTGCAAAAACTTGCATGGCATGAACTCGTCCGTGGAGATGAAGCTGCATACTATCGGTATATGATTCTCTGTCAGCATGCCGGAGGTGAATTGAATGAATCAGATCGGAATGCAATGTCGGAAGCCGCCAGGGCCAAAGCGCCTAATCCCGGACTGTTAAGAGCACGGCTGTTGTTTGACGGTGGCTACTATCTCAAGGCACTTGATGCTATTGAAGCTGTGGATTTTGAAAAGTTGTCTGCGACAGGTCAGGTAGAGTATCGCTATAGATCTGGTCGGATCTACCAGGAATTAGGTCGTGAATACGATGCGTTGTTCGCATATAAGATGGCTATCTCCAGCGGAACAAATTCAACGGAGTACTATGCCTGTTCGGCAGCATTACATACCGGTATGCTTTATGAGCAAAATAATGATCACGAAAATGCAGGGCTGTACTATAAGATTTGTCTGGGGATGAATCCCGAAAATTATCGATCAGGTCTGCATCAGAAGGCAAAGGCTGGCATCAGTAGGATGAAAACACAGTGATTTGAGTCAGTCAATAGCCGATGAGTGGAATAGAGGAGAGGTAATTTGAAATACACAAACACCGGTTCGTGTCTATGCTTTGCCTGATGGGATAGCAATTTTGCTCATTGATCAGATCGGGTTCTTCAGATAGAAGGCATTCTCTATCTTTCCATCGTCGCAATAAAAATGAATACTTACTTATGATTCTTGGCTTTCTTAAAGAAACTCATGATCGACGTGTCGCAATAGTGCCTCAAATGGTACCGAAGTTTCAGAGTCTGAAATGCGATATCCTGTTAGAATTTGGCGCAGGCGAAAGTTCAGGATATCCCGATGCCTCATATGGCGATGCCATAAAAACTGCTTCGCGCAACGATGTCATTGCCCATTCAGATCTGATCTCGTGCATCAATAAACCTGACGAATCCCTGCTAAATGCAATTCCATCAGGGAAGCACATGATATCATCATTTGAGTCGTATATGGATGATCAGATTGTCGGAGTGCTCCGGCAGCGGGGTATACACGCCTTCAGTATGGATATGATCCCGCGGACGACACTCGCCCAAACGATGGATGTACTATCGTCCATGGCTTCGATTGCAGGATACAAAGCCGTGATAAAGGCTGCTGACCATCTGGTAAAATATTTTCCAATGATGATTACAGCTGCCGGGAGTATAAAGCCGGCAAGAATATTAATCATTGGTGCTGGGGTTGCGGGACTACAGGCAGTTGCTACTGCACGTCGGCTAGGCGCAATTGTGGAAGTCTTCGACACACGCAGTGCTGTGAAGCAGGAAGTTCAGAGCCTAGGAGCCCGGTTTGTAGAAGTAGAAGGTGCGAAAGAGGACGCTGCTGCTGGTGGCTATGCTGTTCAGCAATCTGAAGAGTATCTCCGCAGACAACGTGAGCTAATACAGGAAAAAGCACGTGCTGCACATGTGATCATCACAACGGCGCAGGTTCGTGGAAAGAAGGCGCCGATGATTATTCCAAAGGAAACTGTGGAACATATGCAGCCTGGCTCAGTCATCGTAGATATCGCGTCTTCTACAGGAGGTAACTGTGAACTCACCAAGGACAAACAAACAATTGTGCATCATGGTGTGACAATTATTGGCGATTCGGACCTCGCTGATACCATGCCGCAGGATGCAAGCTTCTTATACTGCAATAATTTATTGAACTTCCTGAAGCTGGTCGTTAAGGATGGAAGTATCTCGCCAGACAAGGAAAATGAAATTATTAAATCAGCGTGGATCACGATGTAAGTGCGATTTCAATACCCGATTCTCAGTTCATTATTCAACATTCATTATTCAATATTCGATCATGGAGGTTTTTGTTCAGTTTTATGAAACCAATCAATTGCTCATCTGGCTGCTGTTTTTCACAGTCATTCTGGGATTTGAAGTGATCTCAAAGGTTCCTACTGTATTGCATACGCCGTTGATGTCTGGAGCAAATGCCATCAGTGGAATTGTGGTATTGGGAGCAATTCTCCTATTGAGACAATCAGAGCCGGACGATTATCTCACGTTGATAGTAGGCACATTGGGTGCTGTGCTGGCAATGATCAATGTTGTCGGTGGCTATGCTGTCACGGACAGGATGTTTGAAATGTTTAAAAAGAAAAAACAACGCTAGGACACATGTACTTAAAATTTGCGCTGGATATTGTCCTCCTTATTGCTGCTCTTGCCTTTATTATTGGATTGCGTCAGCAGAGTAGTCCTGATACAGCACGTCGGGGAAACCTGATCTCGGGCCTGGGAATGGGCCTTGCTATCATTGCAGTCCTTTTCGGACCACTTCAGGGAGCAGTAAATAATTACGGTTGGATTGCAGGCGGACTCATCGCGGGAAGTATCATCGGTTACTATGCCGCTATAAAAGTGAAGATGACGGCGATGCCTCAGTTCGTCTCATTGTTCAATGGATTCGGTGGGGCGTGCGCAGTATTATTAGGGACTATCGAACTCTATCGTGCAAGTGCAGGTATCACAAGTCCTGGTGTCGGGGAATTACTGATTATTTGTTTTACCCTTCTCTTTGGTTCAGTAGCATTTACTGGTAGTATGCTTGCATACGCGAAACTGGATGGGATCGTGAATGATGCGAAGATCACATTGCCAAGACATCAGTTGATCAATACGTTTTTATTGATTTTGACGTGTGCAATATCAATTTATATTTCAGCGGTTGAGGGAGATATCTCATTGTTATTTGTTGGGACCTTTCTGGTGATCTCACTCATTTATGGGTTTTCATTTGTTGCACCGATAGGTGGCGCAGATATGCCGGTTGTGATTTCATTATTGAATTCATTTACCGGTCTCACATCGGCTGCAGCAGGCCTGATATACGGGAGTCAGATCATGTTATTGGGTGGTATCCTTGTTGGAGCCGCCGGAACTATTCTCACTGTGATGATGTGCAATGCGATGAACAGAAGTTTGCTCAACGTCATCATTGGTGGCTTTGGAAGTACTGCCAAGTCTGGAGCTGCTGCTGCCGGAAGTCAGGGACCAATCAAGGAAATCAGCTTGCCAGATGCTGCGATATTGTTGTATTACTCAAAGTCTGTGGTGATTGTCCCGGGATACGGACTAGCAGTTGCACAGGCCCAAAAGGATTGCCGTGAACTGGATGAACAATTGGAAGAAAATGGCGTCTCGGTCAAATATGCGATCCATCCAGTTGCTGGCCGAATGCCCGGACACATGAACGTCCTCCTCGCTGAAGCTGATGTACCATATCCTAAGTTGCTTGACCTGGATGAATCCAACCCGGTTTTTCCACAGACAGATGTGGTCATCGTTGTCGGTGCGAATGACGTTGTGAATCCTGCTGCTCAAACGGAACCTGGAAGTCCCATCTATGGGATGCCAGTCCTTGAAGTCTGGAAGGCAAAACACGTCATTGTGATGAAACGCGGTATGAGCAAAGGCTACGCGGGTGTAGAAAATCCATTGTTCTTTCATGAGCGTAGCAAAATGCTCTTTGGAGATGCCAAGGAGACCATGCAAAAACTGGTGAAAGAAGTCAAGGCCCTCTGAGAATTTTCGATTCTCAATTTTCGATTTTCAAGTCTCCTCGCATGTGTATTTAGAGAAGATTGATTGGTATCGGATATTCCTGTTTCACCTGCTTCACCTGTTTTCCCGGTTTTCCCCGCTTTCTTCCGCCTTCCCCGCTTTTCTTACCTTTCCTCAATGCATAGTCTATATGTCGCTGCGACAAGTCAGCATGTAGGGAAGACCACCAGTACACTGGGTCTTGTATCTGCTTTTATGAAACGGGGCTTCGACGTCGGTTACTGTAAGCCGGTGGGGCAGGAATTTCTTGATGTCGAGGACTTGCGGGTAGATAAGGACACGGTACTATTTGCAGACTTGATTCATTTTGATCTCGATCCGCGCGAACATAGTCCGATTATCATTGGATCGGGCGCTACGACACGGTTGCTTGACAATCCGGGTAGTATCGATCTTGAAGCTACTATCCTTGAAGCGGCGCGACTACTACAAAGCCATAAGGAGTTGATCATCTTTGAGGGCACAGGACATCCCGGTGTCGGTAGCGTTGCTGGAATCTCCAATGCCCATGTTGCCAGCATACTCGGTGCAGGAGTGATCATGGTCGTAGAAGGTGGGATTGGCAGTACAATAGACAAATTGAATCTCAGCATGGCGTTGTTTCGTGAAGAGAAGGTTCCGATCATTGGTATTATTGTAAACAAAGTCATTTCCGAGAAACTCGATAAAGTGAGGCATTATGTCGGAAAGTGGCTTGAGTCACACAATCTGCCGCTGCTTGGCGTGATCCCATACGACAAAACTATGGCGTATCCCCTAATGAAGTCTGTTGTTGATGCGATTGATGGCGTTGTGACACATAATCATCATCAACTTTACAATAAGGTTGAGGATATTATCGCAGGATCACTCATTGACCTCAAAGAGTTAAAGACTTTTAATGATCTGCTTCTTGTGGTAAGTGTGCGCAGCCTTGATGGAGCGATAAATAAAATTCGCAGTATTTGTGAGATGATGGACAAGGATGAGGCGCCATTAGCAGGTATTGTCGCGACTGGTGACGGCACTCCGGGCAGGGAATGCCTTGACTATATCGAAAGGCATCAGATCCCAATGGTGAGGACAGGCCTGGATACGTATGGCAGTGTAATAAAAATCAGCCGGATAGAGGTAAAGATCAATCGCAATACGCCCTGGAAGGTCAATCGGGCTATTGAGCTTGTCGAGCAGAATGTCGATATCGACGCGATCCTCAATCAGCTTGCATAAAGCTTATTTCATATTAAACCATTTCCAGTCAAACCATTGAGGAGCCATTATTTTACTGTGAGGATATAGTCATTATTGAAAAAGAAATAATAAAAATGACAATATGAGAATAGTGACACACTTTTCAGGAATTATGTAACGATTTCCATTGCATGGCATCGCATCTTTGTATGGTGGATCGGGGTTTAAGAATTGATGTCTTTACAGAATTTGTGCAGATTGTGATCGTGGTTTCATCTTTTCAAGTCAGTTTATGAAAAAAATATTCACTTTTTTTTCCACGCAAATATGTCTATTTAAAAAAAGATTTATTGCGAATCTAAATTTTAATAATTAAACTTTAATAATCTCACGTTCAAGGCTATTACAAATTTGGGAAATAGCCAATTGTTCATGAGAAGTGCTTGTTCGCCCACGTATACCTTGTCAACTGGTCTGGTTTTTGCACCCACGAATTCGCTACTGTTGAATAATAACAGTAGGAAATATTGAGATACCGCTTAATTTTGGGCTTGCTACCCTTATTAGAACTTTTGGCTTGATCGTGTCTTAAGGCATTTGGTATCGCCAAAATTTCGCCCCTGCATTAAGATACGTTTCGGGCCCTGGCGTCGACGGCTTTGTCGATTTCGGGGCATTGTTGTTTGGATTCTTATGTACGCAGTCCATGTGAATCCTTTGCCGAAAGATTCTTGATGTCATAATCAGACTCTTTCCCCTTTTTTCTCACTCCTTTTTATTCGGTGCTGTTGCACGTGCACAGATGGGCACGGCCTTTGCATATCATTCCTGGCTACTAAAACGAGTGTATTGACTATGAGAATTATTTATTCCAACCTTCTTCCGTGGATAATTTCATTCTACGTCTGCATTCTATGTAGTTCCGCACTATCTGCGCAGACATTCAATTTCTGCTATAATTGCACCGGTACCACTGGCAATTGTGCAATGCCTGCCATTGACAATAATCCCGATCTCACCGCAACATGTGCCACTATGGATATCATCGTCATTCTTGATGAATCAGGATCAGTCGGTGGATTTCAACAGGATGTTGAAGACGGTGTATTGGCATTTGTGAGTTCTTTGGTCGGAACAGGAATTGACATGGCGGTGGTTGAGTTCTCCAATAATGGACGGCTCGTCACAAACTATGTCCCGGTCAATTCCACAATGTTGGCGAATATGAATGGCTACTTCAATGGCACACCTTTCAATGGACAAACCTATTCTGTTACAGGAGGAACAAACTGGATGGAAGGAATGCAGGTTGCTGTAGGTCTTGCTCCTGCTGATCTCGTCCTCTTTTTTACAGATGGTAACCCTACCGTGTACACCAATAGCGGCGGTAGCGTCGATCAGTGCGGAAATGGAAGTACGACTCAGCAGCCAGAAATTGTGAACCCGATGAAGGTTGCGAATTATATGAAGACTACAGAAGGGACGCATATGTTTATGTTGGGTGTTGGTGGTGTAGTTCAAACAAACCTGGAACGTATGTCAGGAACCACTGCATGGCAAATTGGTCTGAATGACATAACGACTTCTGACTACGCACTTGGTGATTTCGCTGAACTCGCAGATCAACTGCAGTCATTGGCATTTGAGTTGTGCGGCACCGATGTGGTCTTGAACAAGAGTGTAAGCAATGACACAGTTTGCGTTGGTCAGACTGTTCAGTTCACACTTCAACTCACAAACACGGGGACTGTAAACGCTGCACAATCAATCGTCGTGCTCGATACCTTTCCTGCAGGTTTTGGAAGTCTCTCAATCATCTCAGGTACAGGCGGCTGTATTGCAACAGTATGTAATCCCGATCGACCAGCGAATACCCTTTTATGGCAACCAGGAAATATCGACCCTTCCTCATCCGCCACAATTGTCATACAAGCAACGGTATTAAGCGCAGGTACATTGATCAATGATGCCTGGGCAACGGGATCCAACTTCGATCCTGCCACGGACATTCAGGCCGTGCATGGTTCAAACGCACTGATTACGGGCGTCAGAATTTTCGATCAGACTACCGACACTGAAGTCACGAGTATCGGAAATATCATCAACGGAGACGTGATTAACTCTGCTCTGCTTCCAGCCAACTACTATCTCGTAGTGGAAGCTTCTGGTAATCACCAGAGCGTTGATATCACAGTAAACGGCGTCCAACAATCCTTTGACAATACCGTCCAGTATACTTTCCCATTGGCAGGTGAAAGCAATAATAATTGGAATGGTGGAATCGGCGTGCATACCTTATTTGCCGAAGTATTCGCCGGGGACAATGGGACTGGTGCTGAATGCGATGATCACACAATTACCTTTGAAATTATCGATGTGGATGCCGCATGGAATTTTACCTGCAGCGAGTGTACAGATGTGCAGGTCATTCCTGTTGGTATCAGTCCATCTCCTGGTGGCACGGGAATTCCTGTAGCACAAACGATCTCAAGTGTAGCAACAGTAAACAGTATTATTGTTGAAATTGTCTATGAGGGTTCAAATCCAGGTACATCAATAAGCGTGACCGATGCTGCAGCGAATACTTATGCTGCGCCAATTGAGGCGGTACCAGGGCTCACAAATACCTGGGTGTACAGGACTGCTGTACCTCCAACGACTTCCGTGAGCTATTCAAATACTACACAGGCATCTTCTGCAAGATCGATGGTGCTCTATGTTTTTCGTGATGATCCAACGTGTAATAATTCAAGTGTTGGTCAATTTCAATTAACAGGAGGAGGCAATAACATCGTTTCTGGCTCTGTCACCGGGCTGCCAACAGGGTTATCACCGAGAGATCTGACAATCAATTTTCCAGTATCCGGTCTTGTCTTTGACAATAGCTATATGCAGATTACTGCTACAGCAGGCAGTGTTGTTCAGACACTCACGTATTGTCCGACTTCGGGTCCATATGGATGTTGTGTGGGTCTGCTCAGCGTTGTGCTGGAGGATGTACCCGGAAATATTTCTACGGTTTCCTATCAAATCAATACACAGAATACGCTTGACCCTGTAGGTTGTGGTGCCAATGGCCAGACATATGTTCTGGCCTCTGCTGTTTATGTGGAGATAGCACCAGCTGTATCTGCTGGCGCTGATGTCGCGATATGTCAGGGAACAAGTACCCTGCTGACGGCAAGCAATGGCAGTGCATGGCACTGGAATACTGGTGCGACAACTCAGTCG
>JANNQA010000169.1:0-56251 GCA_031400515.1 Bacteroidota bacterium | reverse complement strand
ACGTGTTTGAAATTCCCGGCGGGCAAATTCTTGAAGAAAATGATACAATCCTGATCGCCGCACAGGAGATTGATTCAACTCTGCGCATTGGACAGACAAATCAGATTTTCACACCGGGTACGGTGTGGGTAGACTGGCCGTCGAATCCGTTTGGCACATGGGCGAATGTTGAGCAGTTCGGACAAAGCTTTTCAAAGGCACTGATGATCCGCGCAAATATTCATGTGCCAACCTGTGATGATGGCGTGCAAAATGGCGACGAGGCAGGGGTGGATTGCGGTGGTTCGTGTCCTCCTTGCGGCCCCCCCGATGCACACTGCGGTGTCATCACGGTATACGTCAATCCAGCTAGTCCGGTTTATGACGGACCGGGTGCAAACAACATCTGGTGGATACCGGTCGAAGATCTGGATGCCGGAAGTACATCAGCATATATGTCTCCCGACTTGGATGTCAGAAGACACCTGAGCACGCTGACGTTCGATTGGACGACAGCCGGAGCATGTATCGATTTCACACCCAATGGAGGTAGTCTCAACACTTCCGATAAGGGTACTGCCTATAAGGATTGTCTCCCGGTACGTAATGCGGATTTCAATGTCTGGAAACTCTATCAGCTTCGGATTACGGATCCTTCAGGAAGCGATCAATGCATTGGTACAGTCAAAGTCGTTCCGCAATCACCGGCGCTGGCTAGTGCACCGATCATTCATTACTATATCCCCTACGAAGAGAGAATGATGCAGGACGGTTTGGAATATGATGATGAAAGTCCACTTCCGGTATCAGAGTTTATGATCTCTCCGAACCCGGGCTCGCAGGATCTCAACGTGACATGGTCGTCCGGGATTGAAGAGAACGTCGATCTCGCGATAACAGATATCTCGGGGAATGTCCTCGTTGAACAGAGTATTCCCTCTTTGAGGGGATTAAATATGACATCGTTTGACATGTCGCGTTATCTGCCCGGTGTGTATGTTGTGTATATACAGACACCGGTTATGCGTACTACGGCGAAGTGGCTGAAGAGTTATTGATATTGAAAGCCACTGGTTTAAGTGTTTAATGTTTAAGGGAACCTCTAAAAACTGTTTATTTGGCACTTCACCCCTACCCCTGAAGGGGAATAAATGAGCATCTAGGCTCCCCCGTCCGACCGAGTCATCCGGGCGGGCTTTAGGGCGGGGAGTAAATTGTAAAAGCTGGTTTTTAGAGGTTCCCTTAAGTGTTTAATGTATATTGGATGGGCATGTGAAGAGGAATATCACGTTTATCACGAAAGATGATTTTTCCTTTTGCTTGTGCTGTATGCACCATCTCGTCCGCACCCTTGGATGGTCCGCCGATTCTCAGTATCGCATCACAGTGATCGATAAGTCTTACTGCAATTGGGTGAAAAATTTCATTGAAGATATCATCTCCGATTTCCGTGGAGCCTGCAGCTTCGATCAAGGGCAATGCAAACCATTCGCCGAGCACAGGCATATGTCCCATGCGATATACTTCCAATGCAGTATCTGTCATCGCTTTTACATTAACGTGTATTAAATCTGGGTTGTCGTTGGTTCCCGAGCGATAAGGGCCTGCGATGAGGATGAGGAGAGACATAATCAAAATTAAAATCAAAATGAAAATGAAAATGAAAAAGACGAAGCACATCACCCACTTTGTCCGCTGAAGTCTTTGACGAAAGCGGATCACCCATCATCCATGATTCATCACCCATGATTCATGATTCATCTCCCGACATGAAAAGTATGTGAATATTTCACAATTATGCCGCGAGCGTCGGAAAGAGGAATGAGAGGGTCGTCCTTACCCTTATGATTTAGGATTTCATTGTAGACAAGGTATAGGTCGTTGCCATCTTTTGGATTGTAGCGCAGCCGGAAATTAATCGCACTTACGCGGCTCAATGAGTTGAGCTGGACAAATGCATTGATACTCAGCTTTACATTGAAGGATGTGGCGACCTTGAGCCTTCCTATGTGCGCCGTATAGTTGTCTTCATCCGGAAATGTAATATGGTTGAATTGGTAGAAGCCACTGAGCGTGAGATGCTTTGAAATGATATATGTAGGTGTGATGCTTGCCGAAAAGCGGTTGCCGCCATAAAACGTACCTGCAGTAACACCGAATTTGGCAGTGAGAAAATTGACGGTTGGTGTTTCAAACTCTGCGGTGATTTCGGTATTGACATATTTACCCGCTCCAATTTGAATGCTGTCGGAAAGATCGAATGCATCTGGTACGTTGTCCAGAAACCGCGAGAAGGTCAATTGGATTGAGCTGTTCTTATTCCATTCCATATAAAACGCTGGTGCTGTTGCTACGCTTTCGATTTTGTCCGTAGTGTTGGAAAGATAGACGCTGCCAAACAGGTCGAATTTCACATAGCGCAATCGCGTCGTGTTTTTGGGAAACCAGCCATAAGAGATCCTGTCACCGACTGCTTTGAAATTCTTTCTCAATTCAAATCCAAGACCGGGATTAAAGTGTTGATCCACTTGCGAGTAACTGAAGGCATAATTCAGACCTACCCTTGAAAGATTCTCCCATACGACATAGACGCGGTTGCGATCACTTATGAAACTGTCATA
The DNA here is from genome assembly GCA_031400515.1 of Bacteroidota bacterium. Lineage (GTDB taxonomy): Bacteria > Bacteroidota > Bacteroidia > Chitinophagales > Saprospiraceae > DATDQA01. Next base: position 53,651 of record JANNQA010000169.1, on the reverse strand, counting down.
CTCAGAAGTATCCTGCGAATCATAATTACGAGCCAGGTTGACTTTCAGGTAATCATTGCCAAAGAGATTTATAATACCATCGAGTCCATACGCCAGATTGGTTGCGCCTTTCAAGTCGGTGCGCGTTGTAAGGATACCTCCGATGTAGGAATTGTTTGTTGAAATTTTCCTTCGAAGTCGCAACACACCAAAGTTTTCTGAGGGAAGTCCATCATATTCACGGGACTGCATTGTCATGAGTCCGACATCATAATTACGCATCCTGCCTATGAGTCGCACTCCGCCATACAATGGAACGATCTGCCCCTCGTTGATCCCAATACGTCTGCTGTAGAAGAGACGGTTGTTGCCTTCAAAGGCAAACTCCATGATACTTGACCGCTCGAGAAAGAACCTGCGTTTTTCCGGAAAGAAAAGAGAGAATCGACTGAGATTCACAACCTGGTCATCCGCCTCCACCTGCGCGAAATCCGTATTTGCAGTCAGATCCATATTGAGATTGTCGGTGAGTGCATGTTGGATATCCAGACCAACAGTGACCTTATCATCTTCGATTTTTTGCCGGTCCTCATTGTCATCCGATGTCGTGTGGTGATAACCAAGACCACCTAAGATATATGGAGTCGTAAACCATGGCCGTTTGTTGTTCACAGCTTCAAATGAAATCTCCTGTGCCTGTGACGGTTTGATAAAACTCCAGAATCCCCAATCCGTAGGTATACTCGGATAAATATCCATCTGTCTCTCCCGCGCGATATAACGGTATGCGATGAGTCCCATCGTAACATTTCCATCGGAAGACTGAAAGCGCAGACTACTAAATGGAATGCGCCCTTCCACTGACCAGCCCTCTGCATGAGTCGTGACAAGCGCTTCCCAATATGAATTCCAGGAAATATCTATTGGCTCCGCACCCTGGGCATCGTTCTTCAGGCTAAGATCTATGCGCGAACCTGTAGGTGTAACGGCGAAGATCACACCGTTCTCATTGTCATTATAAGTATCGAGGATGATGGCTATCTGATCCATTGTCATTCCCAGGTTGTCCCGTTCAAAGTAAGGTGCCTGGATCAGGCTGGGATCATCAAAACACACAGCCGAGAAGTAAAAGAACTTTTCATCATATGCAACTCGCAACCAGGTCCGGCTATTCGGTTGATCAGCAAAGGAAGGCCAGTGGCTTACGAGCTTAAGTGTATCGATATAATCCCATTCTCCATCGCTTACTGTACCATCAAACACGATAGGCACCTCAAGGCGCGGTATCTGGGTTACGATCTCAGTGCTCCATGCGTGGGAGGAAAGACATAAAATGCTTAGGAGGAGCAGAGGTTTTGAGGTCATTGTTGAGGCTTAACGGTCATTGTTGAGAGTACTAAATCAATAAAAATTAAAATAAAAATTAAAATGAAGAATCCCCTATCACTCATCACCAATCACCAATCACCCATCATCACTGTCAGGAGGTACGAAACAACAAAACAAGCAAATGCAGTGACGGCTCCCATAAATACTGTCCTGAACCAATATTTTTTAGCAAGCCAAACATAAAACCCGAGAGTGATTATGCCAAATAGAAAAAAGAAGTGGTCTGATCGCAAAACCTCAAAATGGTTTAGCGCGAGATAAAAATTGATGATGCCAATAAACATTGCTCCGCTGCTGTGGGTTGCATTAAAACTTATCCATGCTTTCCATATTGTCATTTCTTTCGTCAGAATGGGAAAAGAAGCTTTCATTTCTTCTACCACTTTTGGATTTTTTGAAGAGAATTTGTCGGTGAAAAACGTGTAATACATGTGCAAACTGCCCATCACGGTAATAATCACTGAACCTGTTTCCCAAAGATATTTTGCCAGCATGGTTTGTTTGAGGTTAGTTGATTCGAAAAATTGGAAGCGGTCAATGAGTTAGAAGTATTGAAGTACACCCATTCCTGTGCCGTGGCCAGGGGTGCCATTGACAACATCGCTACAAGTGCGAATCCGGATACGTTGTGTCTCATTCTGATCATTTCTGTAAATATATCCACGTGTTTAGATCTTTCCGCTATCCTTTATCAGGCTGGCTTTTCTCCTATTGGTCCTTCCGTATTCACAGATCCTTTCCAGAATTCATCCGGCCACGCCTCACACATGACCTCATGATCGTGATGTGTAAAAATGGAATGCAATTGTTCTGCTGTGGCAACATCCTGGATTTTATTGAATAATACACGTTCCTCAAATCGGATATGGCCTTCAAGTGTAATTGCGGCGGTTTCAAGCGTATGTATGAGATCAGTATCTGTGGTCATCAGGGTTGCTAATGTACGATGCTCATCAAGTGCCCTGATAAGCAACGCATCATCACTGTCTAATACCGGAAAGACATAATTCTCTTCAACCTCAAAATGTTGCCGAAGATGATTTGCCCAGAACCAGTCGACATACGTTTTAATGCGTGAGACATCAACACGCTTGCTGAGTCCTGAACGGATTCTCCAACAGAACACAAGTCCATTGTGATGTTCACGACTCAATGGCTGGATCGCTTCATGTCTTTTGATCGGTTTGATTTCCGACATTGTCAGTGTACTTGAATGATATTTTAAAGGAGGTAAGATAGATAGTGCCTGAGTGTCTTCATGAGCAGATTTAACCCGTACCTCGTACCTCGTACCTCCCTTGCGCCACCGCTGACGCCGTCGGCCACAGCCTATGGCGTCGGCCCGAAGCTAAGGCGGCACGCGGTCGACTGCGCTCAGGGCAGGCTGCCCCCGTAACACGCAACTCACGTCTTGAGCAATCCCGACAATTCTTCCCAGAGATATCTGCAGCAGCTTGCCTTCGTGCCGTCCGGGTTTTCTTTTAAGACTGTCTCGAAATGGATTCCACCCAGATGTGCATAGACATTTCTTGCATTGGTATTTTGTTCAAATACCCATAAGTACATTTTTTTCATGCGAGCTTGTTCATTGATCTTTTGTGCGCATGCGTTTATCAACCTTTTCCCGATACCGGACTTGTGCAGATGTGCCGACACGTGCAGATTGTCCAGCAGGGTGCCGAAGTGCGGGTCATCATCGAGAAAGAAGCAGCAGAATCCTGCAATGACTTCATCTTGAATGGCCAGGATGATGATTTGGTTTTGAACCGGGGATTTCAGACGACTGTACCATGTTTCTAGAAGATCAGTATTGACTTCATGATCCAGATAATGATCGCTGAAGATGCCACGATAGTGTTGCTGCCAGCTTTTTGCGTGCAATTGTGCGATCGCCTTGTTGTCTGAAAGTCGTGCTTCTCTGAGTGTAGTCACCATAGAGTTAAAGGAAAGTCAAAATGCCCACCCGGATGGTCGGAAGGGTAAAAGAACAAAGTCCAAATATCAAAGTTGCTTCATTTCGGACTTTGATATTTAGCATTTTAAATTTTGACTTCTTCTGTTTTGCAAAAGATCATTCTCGTCGCCTACGAGCGCACACCAATCACCACCTTCCCCTGCACCTTCCCATCTCCAAGATACTGCATCGCTTCAGGCACTTGTTCCAACGGATAAACCTTGTCAATCACAGGGATCACTTTACCTTCTTCAAACAACCGGGTCAATAGATCGAGATCCATTCTATTCGGTCGATATCCCATGATGCCGAGCTTCTTGCCACTGAACTTTGAAATGACCGGACCAAGAAGCATCAGCTTTGCCAACAATCCACCCATAGAACCGCCGATCATCGCAAACGTACCACTAGGTTTAAGAGCACGCTTGTAGTCTGAGACCGAACGATGCGCAATCACGTCGAGGATCATATCGTATTGCCGGCCGGTGCGTGTATAGTCTTCTTTGGTGTAATCGATCACATGATCTGCACCAAGTGAGCGCAGCAGATTAAACTTTTCTGCTCTATCTACACAAGTGACCTCGGCTCCATGAGACTTTGCATACTGTAATGCAAGTGTGCCTACGCCGCCACCTGCACCGTTGATAAGGATCTGTTGACCTGCATTGATATCACCACCATAACCAAGACCCTGCAATGCGAGAAGTCCCGCCTGAGGTAATGCTGCCGCCTGTTCAAATGTCATCTTAGATGATTTCTTTGCCAGAAGCTTTTCAGGAACGGCAACATACTCTGCGAAACCACCAAAACCGCTCTCTGCAATATCCCCAAACACTTCATCGCCCGGCTTGAACTCTTTCACATTGTTGCCGACAGTTTCAATTGTTCCAGCGATATCGGCGCCGAGTATTTGATGCTTTGGTTTGGACAATCCACCAATGACTCGGACAAGGAATGGTTTCCCTTTCAGTAGGTCCCAGTCCCATGAGTTCACCGATGCAGCATGGATCTTGACAAGTACTTCATTGTCCTTAGGAGTTGGCTTTTCAACTTCTGCGAGGTGCAGGTTTGAAGTAGCGCCGTATGAGTGGTAGATAATTGCTTTCAAGAAGATATGTTTGATAAGTACAGGTGCGAAGTTGCAACTCGGTATAAGGTTATGTGATTTGTCAACTTTCAAAAAGTTGACAAATCTACCTCAGAGGTGTCTCAATACTTTGTAATCAAGATAAAACGTGCCAAATGGAATGAAGCTCGCAAGGAGGATCTTCCAGATCATTACTGACCAGTTCCACTTCAATTGAGTCCCCACATGCCATGCCATATAGATGAAGATCATGAAGAGTGCTCCGTGGATAGGTCCAATGAGTTTTACCCATGAAGGATCATCATACAAATACTTGAGAGGAACTGCAACACAGACAAGGACGATAAGTGAGATCCCTTCCAGGAATGTCATCCATCTGAGGAATCTGATGCTGGTTTTCGAGGGGACGTTCACAGTTTGAGTCATAAGGTAATAGGATGTGCGAGGATAGAGACACCTTTAATCGTGCCTCTATCCTCATTTCTATCGACGTGTTTACCAGATTTGTCAACTTCCAAAAGTTGACAAATCTTCAATACCTTAATGAAAAACACATACAGCCAGGATCACAATTGCAAGCCCAACGATCATTGTCAATCTGCCAAGTGTCCCGATCTTTTTGAGATGTGCTTCAGCGTTACCGGCAAGTGCTTTTCGCATATTAACGCTGATAATACCGATCAGTATTGCGAGAATGACAACGAGGACAAGCTTCGCAATGAGCAATGGTACATTGGACAAGCTTCTCCAATACGGCGTCATCAGGTATCCGCCGGAAAGGATGAGCAATGTCAGACCGATATGTCCCATCCTGCTCACTGAAAAGGTCTGCAGCGCGAACTTCAAACGATCTTCAGGCGCAAGTTTTGCTGCCGCTATTCCCAGAAACATAAATGCAAAACTGGTACCGATGCCCATAGCCAGTCCGATGAAATGGATGATCAACATGATGTCTCTCATAGTGTGTGTTTGGTGAAAGGAGGCGGCAAGATAGAAGATAAGCGGATGCAGGTAGGTGCGTTCGTTTACGGGTAATAGGGTGTTCGGCCCAGCAGACGCTCGTAGGTCCTCCTGCGTCGGACGCTCCGAGGTCATGCCCCCCCTTTTTAATAAGGAATCTGGCCATTCGTCATACACCGTATAACGCCCCGTAACTCGTAACTCGTACCCCGTACCTCCCTTGCTCCACTGCTGACGCCGTCGGCCATAGCCTTTGGCGTCGGACGAAGCTACGGCGGCACGCGGTCGACTGCGCTCAGGGCAGGCTGCCCCCGTTTCTACATCATCACCAGAATAAACGCCACCACAACAAGCGCAAGAAGATGATAAGTTGTATTAATGAAGAACAACTTCCAGGATTTCATCTCCCATGCTACAGTGTTGAGATCCATAGGCAGGAAAAATCCAAGCCATGTGAAAAACGCTGCTGAACCTGCCATTGCAGTCGCAGAGTAATCGGGAGAAGCCGGTAGTCCTCATGTCACAGGATTCCAGACCGCAATGTTGTGGGCAAATACATAAGCCATGAGAAAATTTCCAATGACCATAATGATCATCCCCTTCATCATTGCTCCGGCCGGTGGTTTTTTGGTCATATCAAAACCCATTTCCTTTGCCCAGGCCTTGCCGAAGAGCGGAGTATACCAGAGAAATCCCAGAAAGAAATTAGCAACAACAGCGATCCCTCGCTAACCAGTTAATCTCAATGTTTGGCATAATTCGTTTTGTTTTTATTGAATGAGAAGATGGTCCGAAAATAGTAAATCGGTGGAAAGGTCCAACGGTCAACTACCTTCGCTAAAAGCTTCGGCAGTCGAAGACAGCCAGAGGCTAACAGTCAACTGCCTTCGCTAAAGCTTCGGAAGTCGGAGAAAGCCAGCAGCCTCCTCACGGATTATCCTTCAACCACTGCTCAATCAATGCAATGCATTTGAATTCCGGTTTCTCATGATCTGATGGTTCATTCAATGCACCTCTGAGTTCGCGGATCGCGGGACGAAAGTCTACACCCATTCCTCTGTATTTATTTACCGTGCGCAAGACCCGATCTGTCTCCCAAAGAAATAACTCAGGATAAAAATGCGAAGGATGTGAACTGCGGCGGATACTTTCCCGGAAGAGCCTGGCCTGGTTGAGTACACCGATGCGAATCGGTTCGGGAAACAATGCACGATTGTCAACATTGTTGGATGCAAGAAATTGAAAAGGTTCTGCTGCCCAGTCCGTTTGCAATAATCGGATCAGTTCCTGTTGCCATTCAGGATGTGTCTTCACTTTAGCAACAGCCCGTTCCCTGATCTCCGGATCCTGGTTGTCTCCGGTGAAGACAAGAATGAAGACCAAATTTTTCATCACATCACAGCTATCGATGTCGTTTAGCATGCGCTGATGATTTGCATCGTTACGGTTCTGTGTGCTTTCTGCACGCGCGATTTGATTTCTGGAAGATTGTGTGATGGCGCCAATCAATGATGAAACAACGCCTGTTACGCCGATGATAGAAATCAATATCAATGGCCATTTATATGCAGCCACTGGTACAGTCGTCCGTAGATTTTGATTGAGCAAAACGACACTCGCCGCAATCAACACAACAGGAACCAGTAAAGGGACAAACGCAGAGTAGATGCGAATCAACGATGGCACAGGCCCCGATTCATATTTGAACAAACCACTCAGCGCTGCAGTAATGATTGCTGTCAACAATCCAATGGTGACAAACCAAAACCGGTTGGATTTTTTTTCAGCAACCCATTCGAATCCTCCTTTTCCAGCGACGATCAGTGTCACAAGGATCATGCAGATCAGGAAAGCAATGTTGAGGATGATGATACCCCATGCATATCCCATCAAACCATCACCCTTAGGGGCTTTTGAAAGTAGAATCGAAGCCAGTGCAAAGAAAATCAGGGTCGCGATGACCAGGAGGATGTTTCCAATGATAGCCATATCAGGTCAGTTTTCGTTTTAGGTATTACATCGTCTGCTATTCCGTCTTTACGATCCAAAATAGCTGATCATCGATGGATAACAGGTACATCCCTTGCGGCAAGTCCACGATCGGAATGCTTTGATTCCCTGATGGGATTACTCCGCTTCTTATTGGCTGTCCTTGAATCGTGGACAAGATAAATTGTACTGACCTGTCGAAGCTGTTGTCGATAGTGAGTGCGGAATGCACAGGATTTGGATACACCATGATCGAGTCATCTGTCTCATGTTCTGTCGCCGATACCTCATCGATCAATCCATTGATGTCGTATTTGGAGAAGAACCGCCAGATCTCTTTTGATGCATCGATGTCCTGATTGGTGCTCCCGATGATAAACGCAGAGCCCGGCCATGTATGACCTCCGTTGATGATCTTGTAATGTTCCACTTCAGCGCCGAGTGTCCCATTCGTATACAACTGATGTTCTACAGTACTACCATCGGTTGGATCTGTATCCTCAATCGATTCGACATTTCCTACGGGATTACAATCATTGAATTCAATCCAATATTGCAGTACAGATTCTACAGACGCAAAGAGAAACGTGCCTGCATATTGTACCGTTTCGTCAGCGGTTCCATGAATTTCCATCACCGGCATCGGATGCTCCGGATCGCAGGTTGCAGTTTGATTCGCATTCATTGTACCTGTGACGGAAGCGATCGCCGCAATAAGGTCACTGAGTTCACAAGCGAGCTTGTAGCTAAAAAAGCCACCATTGGACATGCCCGTACTGTAGATCCTCTCTTGATCAATATCATACATGGCAGACAGCGAATCGATCAATGCATTGGTAAAGCTGACATCATTCACTGCACTCAGTCCCCATCCTACATTCCAATGTGCGATGCCCTATTGATCCAAAGTGCCCTGTGGATGGACAATCAGGAATCCCACTGTATCCGCAATGGGTCTGAAGTCGCCGTAGAACATTTGCTCCAATGCATTCGAACCATATCCGTGAAAATTGAGTACGAGTGGTGCAGGTGTTCCTGTTACATAGCTGCCAGGTATGAACAGAATGTACTCACGCGTCAGGCCGTTGTGGACAATTGAGCCCGCCAGAGTTTGCTGGCTATGCGCAAACTGTGAAACACAGATAATGAAGAAAACAGAACAGAGAGATTTCATGAAAAGTAAATATGGGTGTAAAGATGACGGAAACATTTAAACCCCTCAGTCGGCAGTCTTCAGTCGACAGTCTTCAGTCGGCAGTCCTCAGTCAGCAGTCTTCAGTCAGCAGTCTTCAGTCGGCAAACTGCCGTAGTATAGGAAGTCTTACTTGTTTGAAATATTCATGGTAATCAATCAATCAATCATGACTCATGAATCATTCTACATCATGTTCAACCCAAATCAATTCTGATACTTGATAACCCAAATCTTTTGCGATGCCGAGGTATTTTTGTTTGACATCATCGGGTATCGTAGTTTCACGGGAAAGGATCCAGAGGTATTTGAGATTTTTTCCTGCGACAAGTGCATAGTTGTACTCGCTGTCTAATGCAATAACATTGTAGGCTGCATAGAAAGGACCAAAGAATGACACCTTCAGTTTGGCAACATTTTGATCCTCTCTGAATTTTGCTTTACCAATCGCTTGTTTCCATTCCTGCGTAGTGTAATTGAATCCGCGATTGTCCACTTTGACAGTGCCATCAGGACTCAGAGAGTACTCTGCCGTCGTATTATTCAGGTTGCGTTCAAAACGAAAATCCATCCGGGCTATTTCATACCATTTACCTGCATATCTACCGATATCAAATGGCGTTACGGGTACTGCACCTTTCGGAATTGTTGTGCAGGAATACAATGAGATTAGTGAGATGCTTCCAAGCATCAGGATTCGAATTAAAGGAAGGGTTTTCATTAGGTCATGGTTTTGTTTATGACAAGTTGATCGTCACTCAGTAGGAATAAGGACACTCGCTGTTGTCTATGTTGGAATGTGATTAAAATCTCAGCCTATGCATCACAGGACCTTGATAAGCCTGATTCGATGTCATACGATGTGTTCGCATTATTCGCTTCCGCCGCGTGATGGCAAAAGTTTGGATACGATGTCGTCATAATAGGGTCGTTCCTTCAGACTGGAATGTGAGCCAGGGAAAAAGATGATATCGATTTCCATAAACTTATTGACGGTGTCGAAATCGCGCATTACTACTGAGCAGCGTTTGTCATTGATAAGCCGGGTGTTGTCGATCATCGGAAACTCAAAAAAGTCAATTGTAAAGGCAGGGTTTGCGCACTTGTCTTCCTTACCCGCTATACGAGTGCAAATGTTTAAACGCACTTCTACGCTGCGATTTATTGTATCCATTTCGAGTATGGTCAGCCGGACAATGTGTTGAATGGAATCAAATCCGGATCCATTGCGGACACTATCCTGAAACGTGCAGCTAAATGTCGAATTCATATCCGGACAATTGATGGAGTCATAGCAAAACACGAATTTCTCTGTGTTTGACACATTTTCGAGACTTGCAATCTGCTTGTTGGTGACTTCGCGTGACATTGAATACAATCTATCTTTAAAACCCTCTCTCAGCTTCGCATCCCTGGTTTCTGCATTGTTTCGCCGGTCAAGATATTTAAACAGTGGTGTGAGATTGAGCGATTCGTGAAAATTGTATGCGAGCAATTCCAGTTGAAGTATCTTCTCATCAATTGTAGATGAACCCTCCTCAATTGTAGAACCACCCAATATGGAATTGATGATAGAGGTGAACATGTCCTTGCGTAATGCGCTCTCAGACTCTTCACGACGACTCATGAGTTCTGTATAGAGTCTTGTCTTGGCCTCATTTTCCTGATTGCGATTGAGATAGTTGGACGCCATATAACTCACCATCGCAATGGTGATTGCGGTCATCAACGTAGCAATAGGACCTAAAATGATATGTGCCTTATCCCAGAAGTCCTTTTCCTCTCCCGGCTTAGGCTTTACTGTTTCTTCAACTGCCATGTATCTCCCACTTTGGACAAGGTCATCGTGTATTCCGACGAGTTATTCGTGGAAAACGCATCGAAGGTAGCTCCTTCATAGCCTGGCAATTGGATGGATAGTTTGCCGATCTGCTTGACCACGACGGAGTAATATCCCTTTTCATCCGTGGTTGCTGTGCCGACTACCGTGCCATTTTGTGTGATTGTGACCTCCTGATTGACCAAAGGCTTTCCATCTTTCTTGATAGTGCCAAAGATCTCACCGGCGAAGGATAGGGCAGGGAGGGCCATGAGAAGGCAAAGAATGAGGTTTTTAGCTTGAATCCGTTTCATATGCAGTATTTGTGTTGAAAATGTGAATTGACAAATTTGTCTTTAAACAATGGTAAACGAAATAGGGGCGTAAGATATTGGATATGTAACAGCTAACAGTGGAACTTGTCTTAGTCTGTCTTATTCATCACGACCTCTCCATAATACAGTGTAGCCAGCGCGAGTATCAGACATGGCACTAGACCTGAAGTAAAAGAGTATGGCACATCTGCTATGATCAGAGTAAGAAGGATATACGCCATGAAACCAAAGCCATACTTTATCATGCGTACGAGGCCGCTCAAATTTTTGGTTTTATATACAATGAAGATTGGAATGAAAAAACTTAAGAGAAATGCGCCAATCCTGCTGTTCAGATTCGCTACGGTATCCAGAGTGAGATAACCAATAATGAACATTAACAGAAGATTAAGTAAAAGGAGAAATACTCCATTTGCGATTTTTGTTCCGATGGCCTGGCGATGACTGAGTTCCATGATTCAGAGTTTTTAATACAACGTAGTTGAATTCATGATATTACTTACAGATGGGCTTTCTCTTTCTTCCTCTCACTTTCTCACCATCTCACTTTCTCACATCTTACGGCGTCCCTTGTCCAGGTTCGAAGTCAAGTACGAGTGAATTCATACAAAACCGCTTTCCAGTAGGTGGCGGCCCGTCATCAAACAAGTGACCAAGATGACTATTGCACCTTCCGCATAAAACTTCAATCCTGTCCATACCATGTGAATGATCGGGCTGATAGATCACACTTTGTTTACGCAGTGGTTCAAAGAAGCTCGGCCATCCGCACATGCTTGCAAACTTGCCATCAGATGTAAATAATCCATTGCCACATACAGCACAATAATAGTTGCCGAGGCCTTCGTAATTCCAGTATTTACCGGTAAACGCGTGTTCGGTGTCTTTCTCTCTTGCTATTCGGTAGACATCGTCAGGCAGGATTTTTTTCCATTCAGCGTCGGATACTTTCAAGAGGGTAGTGTCTGTACGGGAATAATAAGGATTGCCTGCAGCGGATACACTTGTTGTATTCCCGGAATCCTGCGTTGTATCCACAGGTCGATGACATCCGGCAGTCATGATCATGATCAGGGCTACAAGTGGCGGCGGATAGTATATTTTGTTGTACATGATGTGTCGCAAATTACTACAATGGTGGTTATGATGAAAGGCGGGACCTTAGGGATTGTATGACATAGACAAGCGCTTGAAGGGGTGTCTTTGGCCGGCAGACGCTCGTAAGTCCTCCTGCGTCGGACGTTTCGAGGTCATGCCACGTATTAAGAGTGCGGATGTGCAATTTGCGGAGTCGTTTATAAGTTTTAGTTTGCGATTCTAAAAATAGAAAAACGATGAATGCAAACAAAGCATTGTGGGAGAAAGGGGATTTCACGCGAATTGCCGATACCATGCGGGAAAGTGGTACAGCCCTGGTCGCCAAACTGGGGATCACCAATGGTCTGAACGTTCTTGATCTCGGTTGTGGCGATGGCACTACAGCAATACCTGCGGCAAAACTTGGAGCGCATGTTTTAGGCGTCGATATCGCAAGAAATCTCGTCGAAGCGGGAAACAGACGCGCAAAAACGGAAGGGCTTATCAATTGTACATTTCAGGAAGGTGATGCATCAGACTTGCATGAACTGAAAGATCACACGTTTGATCTCGTCGTCAGCATCTTTGGCGCAATGTTCGCTCCAAAGCCATTTGATGTAGCAAGAGAAATGGTTCGCGTGACGCGGCCAGGTGGAAGAATCGTCATGGGAAATTGGATACCGGGAGATCCTACACTAGTCGCACAAATACTCAAGGTGAGCTCTGCATATACACCGCCTCCACCGGAAGGTTTTATCAGCCCTATGTTGTGGGGAGTAGAAGACAACGTGATAGAACGTTTTGGTAAGGCTGGTGTGCCAAAAGAGAATATCTCGTTCACCAGAGATACGTTTGCATTCATCACCTCTAATTCACCGACAGAATTCGTCAGTAGATTCAAAACCTATTACGGCCCTACGATGAATGCCTTTGAAGCTGCAGACAAGAATGGTAAGGCTGCGGATTTGCAGAATGAATTGGAGGTATTATTTAACAGCCAAAACAAGAGTGCCGACAGGAATGCCACGTTCATTACTGCAACATTTTTGAAGGTGAAGGTGACTTGCTGATATTAAATCCAAATCCAAAGTCAAAATGCCCGCCTGAATGCCCGCCTGAATGACATAGTCGGGCAGGAGTTCAGCTCGGGCAGGTAAAATGTAAAATGTAAAATGTAAAAGTGAGTCTACCTACACTCTGATGCGAAGTTTACCTGTCCGACTTTCGTTGAGGCAGAATCAAATATTCATGAGCATTGAGATTCTCTATTGTCATGATTCCGATATCCGGCAATGCAATTAAACCTTCCTGACCACTGATATTCTCCGCATGTTGTTCACTTCTTTATTGCAATTTTCATTTTCATTTTCATTTTGATTTCCCGAAAGGGATACTACCAAGGGCCTTTCTGTTTAACTTGATAAAACCGATAGCCGTTAAACCGAGAAAGACCTGACCCTGCACCCCACCACATATTTCCTGACTTATCCTCATACATACTTTGAACACAGCAATTTAAACCGTCAGCAGTTGTAAACACTGTAAACGCTTTTGGATTTGGTAAGGGTACGGATGGGTCAAATCTCGTAGTGCTGCCTCGGGCTGTAATCCAAATAATACCCGACTGTTCTATATATATGCCCCAAAATTCAGTTCCACCCAGGCCGTCTTTGGGAGTATATTCTGTAAAAGTTTTGCCGTCAAATTTGCAGATACCGTTTTTCATGGTAAACCACATATTGCCTGTTTTGTCTTGTGCCATGCCACCTGCATGGTTCTCGCTCAAATTTTCTTTTTCATTGAAGTTTACTATTGTTTTTCCACTTGCCCTGAGCCCAGCCGACCGCGTGCCGCCATAGCTGGCTTCAGCGGTGGCGCAAGGGTCGTAGCGAAAGACACCTTTATCAGACGAAGCAAACCAAATATTTCCATTGTTGTCTTCCATAATGCCTGCAACATTTATAGGCGGGAGTAGTGGAAATAACGAGAAGCATTGACCACCTATGCTATCTATTGATGGGTCATATTGGTAAACGCCACCGTGCGTGCCTACCCAAATTGTACCCGATTTGTCAACAAGAATACTTTTTCGACTGATATCGATATGATTTAGTCCATCTTTTTGATTATAATTTCTAAATGTTTTTCCGTCCGGCAGGCGGGCATCATATTTATAAACACCCTGGTCAGTTCCAAACCAAAGATTACCATTTTTATCTTCATTAATAGCATAAACAGAGTTGCTATTAAAACCATCAGGATTGGAAAAGTAGGTCAACGATTTTACATCATACCTCACTACGCCTTCGCCTAAGGTGCCAAACCATAAATTCCCTTTCGAATCCTGAAAAATACTTCGGATATATTGACTGACTAAGGTAGTGTCAAAATCGGGGGCAACAGCAACCGCCTTAGAGTTTCTTATTACTGTTGGACCTGGATTGGAGGTATTTGGGTCATTAGGTGTGTTTGTTTTTTCTTGTCCGTTGCAGGAAGTAAAACTTGTCAAAATGCTAAAAAGCAATATTTTGTTTAATACCATAATTATTATTATTACTGTTTTGAAAATTTTGATAAGCTCAATGTTTTTAGTGTTCCCTGCATGACGCACGTGTTTTGCAGATTTACGATGGGCGGGCTTTTCATCACAAATGTTGATGCGGAGAACAGAACTGGAACAAGGAAACCCATCCAAACTGAAATTGCAGAATCTATTCCGGTTACAAATGGTGTCATTTCATAATAAAGTTGGCATCCATAGCTACTAGGATTGCGATGATGTTTATGTGTAGTGGCATTATTTATTTGTTTAAAGATTTTACTAAAGTATTGAGTCTTTCTAATGCAGAACCCCAACCATTGTAAAAGCCCATTTTTTCTTGTGCCTTGCAATATTCTTCTGTCGCATGGATTACGTTAAAGGTAAAATTTGTTTTCTCGCCTTCTTTTTCAAAGAATGATTGCATTTCAACTCCCTCTGTCATAGGTCGGAAGTCGGCGGATGTGAATATTTTTTGCAGTTCTATAATTACCGAATACACGCCTTCAGAAATAAAGTCGTTGCCGTCAGGCATGGGCATAGAATATTTCCACTTACCACCAACTTTGAAATTGTGTTCAACTACTTTTACTTTCATTCCTTTCGGAGCCCACCATTCGGCAACATGTTCTGGTTGTGTCCAAGCTTCCCAAACTATTTCTACGGGAGCATCAAAGGTTCTTTTAATTGTCAGAGTTCTGCTTTGTAAATCGTCTGTATGGTTCATTTGTTTTGTTTTTTGTTTTTTAATTTGATTACATAATCCCCAAAATTGTCTAACCTTTCTTCCCACATTTTTTGAAATGGCTCAAGCCAGTCAGCCAGCGCTTTTAATTTCTTAGGATGAATTTGATAATAAATCTCACGTCCTTTTTGCTTGCTCGTCACCAATCCGCACTCTTGTAAAACTTTGATATGATTTGAAACAGTCTGTCGGGTTGAGTCAAACTGCTCTGCTATGGCATTGGGTGTCATTGCCTGTAATACGATTAGGCTGATGATTGCTCTACGTGTCGGGTCAGCAATTGCTTGAAATATGTCTCTGCGAGTTTCCATTTTTGCAGTTAAGTGACTGCAAATGTAATGCAGTTAAGTGACTGCACAAAATTTATTTTCAATTATTTTATAATGGTCTAAGTTGTCACGGAAGTTGTCTACCGTTTTGTTGTCGTCCAACAATGACCGCTAACTAGTTTATCAGCACATTTATTTCGTTTATCCCACTCTTTAACATAAAAAACGAATAAGGCGTCCTTCTGCATCATCACTCGCAGACATTTCTTGTAACCAGAAACTCCTCTCTCCAGTATTAGATTCCGTCTGTGTGCCACGAAGAACTATGCAATGCGTCGTAAAAAGCAACCTTGTATTTAGTTTAAGGCTTATGCAAGATCAACCGTTCGACAAAGTGTTCTTTACCATCCGACAAATGGACAAAGTATATACCAGACTGCCAGTTGACCGTAGTGATTTCGAGCTTATCCGATGACATCCATTGTTGGTTTACCAATCGTCCATCAGCAGAAAAAACCAGGATGCGCACATTTTCGGTGATACCATCCGTCCGTTCGATCTTGAAATAGTCTTGTGCGGGGTTTGGAGACAAATGCATCTTACCTGATGATTCCGTTTCATGAATACCTGAAATTGGGTTTTCGACAGATAACAATAGGATCCACGTACCACGGCCACCCAACGTTTGACCAGGAATCTGAAGATTTGAAAATCCACCTTCGGCATTAATTGTGATCTGACCAAATGCCTGATTTCCCAACAACTCCGTAATGAAATATTCTCCCGGAGGTAGAGCGGACTGCAACAATGATAGCTCCGGACTTTCAATTGCAGTACCTGTATTGGATACAACCAGGACTCCTTCATCCTGATGTATTCTGGCAAAACTCAAAACGTTGTCATCGGTATTTTCCAGCAGCAAAGTCTGTCCTCTACGCAAGGCATCTTGTTCGTTTCGGATGCGTATCAATTTCTTGTAGTGGCGAAGAATCGAATTTGGATCTTGATCCATGTCCCTGACATTATTTGATAAATAGTTGCTTCCGATACTTTGCCATGGACTATGAGAAGAAAAACCTGCGTTGGTACCATCAGTCCATTGCATCGGGCGGCGGATATTCAGATGGTCACCTGTACCTGTCATGCCAATCTCCTCACCATAATACACAAACGGAATGCCCGGCATTGTTAAATACACAGATGCTGCCAATTTCATTTTATCGGCATTCGCACCTAACGTCGCAAACACACGATCAATGTCATGATTGGTCAGGAATGTCGCATACTGCAACATCGGATAGGAATTTTGTACAGTTGTCAACTGACTTTCGACATTCTCCGGATTTCCATTGTCGACGGCATCGAGAATAGCGCCAGCCAAACCAAATTCAAAACATACATCCAGACGATCATTTTGCACATATGGAATAATGGATTGTGTGCTCGACCATACTTCCCCGACAGTAAATGCATCGGGATTCTCTGTTTTGTAAACGGTATTAAATTCCTCGAGAAATGCATACGTCTGACTCGTATTTTCCAGCAAAGGCCCATCCTCGATCAGATATTTTATTGCATCGAGACGATAGCCATCTACTCCTTTCTCAAGCCAAAATTTCACAACATTAAGCATCTCCTCTTTGACAGGCGGATGCGTATAGTTCAAATCCGGCATTCCATCCCAAAACAGTCCATAATAATAGTCGCCATTTCTCTGATGCCAGACGGTTTGTCCCCATGGACCGATGGTTCCCGGATTGGTATCCGACCAGACATACCAATCCCGGAATTCATTTTGACTGTTAGCGGATTGTGTAAACCACGGATTTTGACTCGACGAATGATTCATCACCAAATCAATAATCACCTTAATACCTCGTGCATGAGCAGCCGATATAAATTCCTCAAAATCCTGCATAGTACCAAAATCCGGTTCAGTTGTATAATAGTCTGCAACATCATAACCATGATAACTAGGTGATTTCATCATGGGCATCAGCCAGATACCGGTAATGCCAAGATCATCATGCGTATTCGGATTGCCATCGTTGAGATAATCCAATTTTTGAGTCAATCCTTTAAAATCTCCGACGCCATCGCCACTGTCATCAAAAAAACTTCGGACAAAGACCTCATAAAACACAGCATCGTTCCACCATTTTGTATCAAATTGGTATACCACAGAAGGATGACATTGTTCGCAGGTATTGAAACAAAAAATCGTCGGGTCTTCTGTGTCTGAATCATACGTCACTTCTCTGATGTGAAATCCATTATTGCCCATTACACTGCAATTGCCGGATAACTGTTCTATGTCTGCTGAAGTATTTCCATTGACAAAGACAAATTGATAGTCACCAAATGGCATCGTCAATTCCAATTCATAAGTACCATCGCGATTCAAATCTTGCATGGTAGTGGCACCAGGGTCCCAATTTTCCAGGAAACCAGCTGCTTGCTGAAAATCTCCCATCACATGAATACCCTCCGGTGAAATTGATTGATTAGACATATTGACAGCAAAGCGTAATGTCGTAATGCAGCCATTAAATGGATAAGCAGGAAGTACAAGTGCTGAGCTTGCAACCGTCAGCTCTCTGTTGTTTGTATTCCCGATGGAACAATCGGAAGGAGGGTTTTCATCCATACCCCATGCATTGCCGTTTATAAATTTGTATTCATAAGTACCCGGAGGAAGTAAAGCGGTGATTTCAAATACATTATCACCATCCACATCTTCAACCAACGTAGAGCCCGGATCCCAATTGATTCCCAATCCTGCGGCCGACTGAAATGAACCGGCAATATGAACACCATTGGGCGATACTGTTTCAGCACTCATGTCTATACGAAACGTGACAGCGTACGTCTGGCTTTGCAAATTTGATAAACCCAAAAGCAGGAAGAGCGAGTTAATCAGAGAAGCTTTCATATGCACGTCGTATTTTTTGGATTGCCAGTTTGTTGGGTGATGATAACATCATCGTAATAAAGCCTGACGCCAAGATAAGTCATTGGAGACTGATAGAATCAGAGTTGACCGACTTCGGTAGACAGATCAAACTCAGTCGGACCTCCCAGCGTTCGCAGAACCGCGCCCTTGCACTACTCAAAACTGGGTATAATATTCTTGTAAGATTTGGAGTAGAGTTATCTGGGAAGGACGGCCTTGAAGGGTTGACTTACTGGGAGTTAGCGTGGGTGGGCTTTAAGCGATCAGCGAAGTGAGGCGAAGGAATGATCAAAGAGAAAATGAGGAAGACAAGATCGCCGAACGGCTCTGATCGCGGGCCGAAGCATGCACTGAACGTAGTCGAAGTGAGCAAGCTTACTCGCAGTTAGTCAAGCGTTCACAGCCTTGACTTTTTGGTTCTTTTGCGTCAAGGCAAAAGAACAATAAATTTAATGGGGTATGCATCTTTGCGATGAGCCTAAAGGCATTACATTACATTTTCTTGACTTAAGCACTTTTGTAAAGTAGATGTATCGATGGAAAAATCAAAAATCTTTTGCATTGGATTTCATAAGACAGGAACGAGCAGCGTTAAAAACGCGCTTCAACGTCTTGGCTTCACTGTCACGGGTCCGAATGGAGTGCAGGATGTTGACATTGCCCGGAATGTATATACTATGGTAGATGCACTCGTTCCACAATTCGATGCATTTCAGGATAATCCCTGGCCTGTATTGTATCGCTACCTCGATGAAAAATATCCCGGGAGTAAGTTCATACTCACAGTCAGAAGTTCGGAATCATGGATCAAAAGTCAACTTACGCATTTCGGAAGCCGGACTACTCCGATGCGGGAATGGATATACGACGTTGGCTGTCCGAAAGGAAATGAAGACAGATATATCAAACGCTACGAAGATCATAGTCATACTGTGCGTGAATATTTCAAGGATAGACCAGGTGATCTTTTAGTGCTTGACCTGACAAAAGGTGATGGCTGGGATCGCCTTTGTACGTTCCTCAAAAAAGAGGTGCCTGACGAGCCATTTCCCCACAAGAACAAATCGAGTAGTCGTAAGCCCAAAATGAAACCGAACCATCCATTGGTGAAGAAGATCAAATCGCTGATGCAAAGAGCGAAGAGATTGATGTAAATCATCTAAACCTTGTGCGAAGTTTGTCTTCCCGACTTTCGTTCAGGCGGGCAACTTCGTCTCATTCCCAAATCCTACGTACAGTTTGCTTCATTTTTTAAAATAACGCTGTCGCTGGAAGTTTCAAACCGGTATCTTAACGTGAGTTTCACGCAAAGAGATCGCACGCAAAGTCGCGAAGACCGCTAAGAGAATTAAGGACGCAAAGCGAATGTTGGCAAAGAAAAGTCAAGCCCTAAACCCTGTGCGAAGTCCTAACCTAAACCTTGTGCGAAGTTTGCAACTTCGCACCAAGTACTTCATAATGTAAAACACTACACTCTGATGCGACGTTTGCAACTTCGCCTCATTCCCTACACCTAAACCTTTGCGAAGTTTGCCTGCCCGACGATCGTTCAGGCGGGTAACTTCGCCTCATTCCCAAATCCTACGTGACTAAATATATTCACCCAGATTCAATTTCTCTTTTAACAATCGATACCTGACATCATCCTTCGGTACTTTGAACATGTGGTGCTCCATAATGATGGCTGCCGGTCCTATTCCTTTGTCTACACATTCGTTGAGATGATGAAAGCCTTTATCTAAATCTCCAAGGGAGAACCAGATCATTGCCAGGTCGGCATCCAATACAATTTCCGGCTCTTCCCTTTGCCATTGGTGTATCTTATCAATACACTCTAATGCTTTTTCAGTTTGTCCTGAATTCGCATAGGCACACCCTAATGAAAATTGTCCCTTTAAAGGATGGTTGAGATTCGCCCGGCGGGATTCTGCAAATAGTTCTGCAGCCTTTCTCCAATCTCCTCGTACACCAACACTCCAGCCTTTCAACTCCAATGCTACACCCATTCCCGGATAGATTTCCAACAATGCTTCAGCCTGTCTCAATGAGTCATCAGTTCTTCCTGCAAAGAGATAGGCATCTGCAAGAAACTTGTTCACCAACATCGATAATGGATCGACTTTGAATGCTTGTTCCATAATGTCAACTGCAGCTTCCTTTTGACCGGTGATCATGTAGTATAAGGAGAGCATCTGATAAGCTCCAGTGGTGGCAGGATTCAGTTTTATCGCTTTTTGTAAGGCATCATATGCCTCCTTCCATTTCCAGTCGTATAAGAGATACGCGGAACCTTTGGCAGCATAACCAACTGACAAAGAGTTATCGAGTTCTAATGCCTTATCGCTGTATCTATGCACAACTTCAAACGCTTCCTTTGGTTGCATTTGACCCGATGAGCCAAGAAAGGTGTAACACGCAGCAGTCATGGCGTATGCATGCGCATAATCTGATTCAAGAGCGATGGCATTTTCAAAACACTCTATTGCTTTCCTGATATCATTAGGCGTGATCTTGTTGAAAAAATGCAAGCCTTTCAAAAACAGGGAATAGGCCTCGATATTTTGCGTTGGTACTTTTACAAGACTTTCTTCATGCTCTTTGTCAGTTAAATTCTCACGAAGCTTATTTGCGATAATGCTGCTGATCTCGTCCTGCACTTGAAATATATCAGTCAGGTCCCGGTTGTAAATTTCACTCCAGATGTGATATCCGTCAGAGGCATTTATTAACTGTGCCGTAATGCGTACACGGTTTCCAGCTTTACGTACACTGCCTTCCAATATTCTATCAACGTTGAGCTGTATGCCAATTTCACGGATATCCGTATTCTTTCCTTTAAATGCAAAGGAAGACGTTCTTGAAGTGATCTGAAGACCATCTACTTTCGTCAGTGCATTCAGCAATTCTTCTGTAATACCATCACTGAAGTATTCATTTTCAGGATCAGCACTCATATTTACAAAAGGTAGTACTGCAAGACGGTTAGTGGGCTGTTTGGTTTTTCCTTTGAGGGCGTCACGGGTAGGAACCACAAGACCTTTGTTGTCAATGGCAAAGATGCGTACGGGCTTCGAGACATTCTTGAATTCAAAGTATCCCATTTCACGGGCGGTCAGGTTTTCCTGATTCTTGATTTCATCATACACTTTTTCTGAGATAAAAATGGAACCGGGCACGGCAAGGGATTCAATCCTGGATGCAAGGTTTACGCCATTGCCATAAATTGTTTCCTCTTCTATGGAAATATCTCCTGAATGAATACCGATGCGCAGATCTACTTTAGGTTCCTGCTGTAATGTTTGCTGTATTTCCACAGCACAAAGGACTCCATCAATCGCGCTGTTGAAAATACTTAACGCACCATCACCAGTGTATTGAAGAATTTTTCCATTGTAAGCTGAAACAGAAGTTTCCAACACTTCCTTCAGCCTTCGACGCTTGTCTTTTGCTAATTGTTCGTTTTGCTGCATCATGGCAGTATAACCAGACATGTCGGAAAACATGATTGCAGCAAGTTGACGCATGCGTAAAAGTAGTAAGATAAAGTTGGGACTTTTGTGAGTAAGAGGTACGTGGTACGAGTTACGAGGTACGTGTTACGTGGTAGGAGTTACGTGGGCGGTTTGCCTTGTCGCAGTCGACCGCGTGCCGCCGCAGTTTCAGCGGTGGCGCAAGGGGGTTGCGTGGTACGAGGTACGCGGTACGAGTTACGTGGGGCAGGTCAGAAAGTTGCTCATCTGGATTATTTGAGGATTTCCAATACTGTTTTGGTCTTGACTTCTACGCGCATAGTTACAGTTTCCCCTGATCTCAAATCTCTGGCGGCATTCCTGTCAATCAAGTATGTATTAAATGGCTCAACGGTAACAGTAGCGTAATCGAGGTCCAGTAAGGGTCTTCGCACTCGTTTGACTATTCCACTGATTTTCTCAATCTTGAAGTGGTCACTCACTGCATCATAGTCATTTTCGGCTCTGAATAGGTTATACACTGCAACAATCCCTATCAGAATGAGCCAAATGACAGAAAATAAAACAACGGCATTCCAATAGCCCATACTTTCATTCATAGAAGGACGACCCCTTTTGCCTGGGATATATGGAGCGATAAACATCAGAGGTATCGTCCAAAGTAATGTTACTGTTAGTGCTATTTTGTACTTACGGCTGACGATCTTTCGCAATTTTTTTTGGTCGTCATTTTGAAATAATTCCCAATCAGGCATATTGATAGCTATTCAAATTCGTTCGAAATGTCGGTTTTAAAAAATCCTATGCTGATAGTGATGGTTGTTATTTAAATGGCTTGCAGCCTCCTTGCAGTGATTGATTTGTCCTGGTTGTAAAGTCCTCATTGGCAATACAACATTGCGTCATCCAATTCCCAACCTCTTCATCACATCATCTTTATAAACCCTTCCGATCGGGATCTCGATATCACGGATCTAAACTGCTATGAGCTGTCGGACTTAGACCTTGAGCGAACCACGGAATCCCCTGCCGGCATAGTAAGATTCTGCACCATTGTGATACACGAAGATCTGGCCAAAGCGGCGATCACAAAAGAGAGCACCACCGAGTTTTCTGATGTCAGAAGGTGTTTTTACCCAGCTTGATGTCTTCATATCGAATTCTCCAAGTTTCTGAAGCTCGCGGTATTGCTCTTCGGTTAATATTTCAATGCCTATTGTAGCTGCCATATGTATCGCACTGTCATCTGGTTTATGTTCCTTCCGTGACTCCAATGCTTCGTCGTCATAGCAAATACTTCTCCGGCCTTTAGGGCTTTCTGCCGAACAATCATAAAAAATGTATCCATCCGTCTTTTTATCATGTCCGACAACATCTGGTTCGCCACCGGTTCTTTCCATTTCATTGAGCGACCAAAGATTTCCGGTTTTGGTGTCAAGCTTTGCCTGCACCTTTGTCCATTCAAGACCTTTATGACGGTTCATGTTTTTCTCAAAACGCGCTTTCAATACTTTGAGTAATTCTTCACGTTGTTTCGATGACAATTCCTTTTTCATTGTATGCATTTATTATTAACTATAGTTTAGGTACTCCAATTTTAATTCTTTTGTTCTTTTTGCTTGACCAAAAAGAACCAAAAAGTCAAGGCTGTGAATGCTTGTCTAACAGCGAGTAGGCTTGTCTCTTCTGCTCGCGATCAGAGCCGTTCGGCGAGTGACACCTTTCCGTAGCCCAAAATTAGTTGCGCCTCACTTCGCTGATCGCTTCATACCCACCCGCGCCAACTCGCTGTAAGACGACCCTTCAAGGCCCTTTTCACATCTGTTGAACAACATCTCCACTGCTGGTCATTACGCACACATTCAAGATCTCTTTGAAATTCTTTCACCAAGTGATCTTACTTCCTTATGCATCTTCTCGATTCTCTATCCATAGAACTTATCCAGTTCAGAAAACAGACATCCGCACTCTGTTATAATTGAATATGATTGATCAAAAGGTCCTTTCAAACAAGTGAAAAGCGCATGCCATCATACGCCATTACTAGTTAGAGTTTTTATAACTGAACATTGGTTGCCTAAACTTGAGTTATTTAATGAAATAATTTTTCGATCTGGAGGCCTGAAATACCACGATACAACGGTCAGCAACAGAAGTAACAACGGAGGAAAGAATTCATTCATAGAACTCCCTGATGCGACATGCGAAAATACTGCTCCTGTCATGGTAAAGAAAAAACCGGCATAAGCCCATTCTTTCAGTAGTGGAAATTTAGGAATAAGCACTGCTACAACTCCCAATAGTTTCCAGATGCCGAGTAAAGTGACAAAGTACAATGGGTAGCCAAGGGTTAAAATAAACGTGACTTCTTCTTTCATGTTGAATACCTGTACAATTCCGCTGGACACCATTCCTAATGCAAGCCAGATCGTGGCAATCCAATAGATAATTTTACCTGCCTTGCCGGCAGGAAGGTTTCTCTTTGTCATTGTGCTTATTTTAATTTACTGGCAATGTCTTGTAATCGGTTATGTGCCATATTGATGCCTTGAGCAAATGGTAGCTTCAATATTTGGTCTCTGAGTGCAACTGATCTGTAAACGATATGCATATTCAGTTTACTGGTATCGTCAGTGAGTTTTTCAAAATTCCAGGAATTCAAGTTGTACGTCAAAGGGCGTATTCTCCATTTCAAATGTCCGGGTGATTTTCTTGTTTGAGATAAACTCGTGGATTACCCCATTGAACCCGTATTTGTTTCCTTTAGGATCGGTTGTTTCAAATTGATAACTGCCGTGCTGTTTGTTTTCGAGCTTCATGACCTTTGTTCCCATCCATTTCTCCACAATTTCGGCCTCTGTATAGGCCTTAAAAAGTAATTCCAATGGTAAGTCAAACTCCCTTGTGATCCGTAACTCTTGTTTGCCGTCTTCGGCATGAATTTTAGTTTATAATTCCATTTCTATTAAATTTTTGTAGTGTCGGGCAGTTTAATAAGTCTGCATCAATTTCTTCACTGACTTTGCGCCAACCAGAGGTTGATCAGCCTTACCAGATGTAGGTATACTTTGGCTGGCCTTTGTACGAGATGGTGCAACGTAAAATGAGGTACTGCCTATTTTTTCGATTTGTATGTTTTCATGATCGTTTCCAGTTTATTAAACCTGTCATCCCACATTTTGCGGAATGGCTCAATAAAGTCGGCGACATCTTTCATTTTTGATGCATTGATGTGATAGGAGATTTCCCTGCCGTTTTGCTCTTGTGTAAGCAATTCACACTCGGTGAGGATTTGCAAATGTTTTGAGACAGTCGGCCTCGCCGTATCAAAGTTGGCAGCGATGGCTCCTGCGGTCATAGATTGCGAAGCAACCAACAGGAGTATCGCCCTTCTTGTGGGGTCGGCGATGGCCTGAAAGACATCTCGTCTTAAGTTCATTGCGTAGCTATTTGACTACAAATATATGTGTAGTTATTTGACTACGCAAATGTTTTGGGAGAAATTTTTGGGAAAATAAATGAAATGAACCTCTAAAACATGCTTATATAATTTACCCCCGCCCTAGCGCCTCCGCCGTCGGCGGACGTAGTCGCCTTTGTCGGACGCAGTCCGCAGAGTAGCTTCAGCGCTCGCGGAAAGGGAGCCTAGATGTTCATTTGTCGCCCTTCAGGGGTAGGGGTGAAGTGCCAAATAAATAGTTTTTAGAGGTTCCTTTAAAGGATGATGATTTGAGCTGTGTCGGTGAGGCGTGGTCTGTAAGTTTCGGGTCAAGCTGTTAGTGTGATTTGATATATTCGTCGCTATGTATTATGCCGTGTACTTTTTATTTTATCTGTGGTCCCTTTTGCCGATGCGCATATTGTATATCATTTCAGATGGAATATACCTTGTTGTGTACTATCTACTTGGCTACCGGAAAGAAGTGGTAATGAATAATCTCAAAATTGCTTTCCCGGAAAAATCAAATACAGAGCGGGTTAAAATTGCCAAAGCGTTTTATCACAACCTCCTTGATTCCTTTATCGAAACGATTAAACTGGTAAGTGCTTCCAGACAGTTTCTGGAAAAGAGAGTAACGGCTAACTGGGAAGTACTTGATCCATTATTTCAAAGTGGTAGAAGTGGCCATCTTCACCTCGGACATACATTTAACTGGGAATGGGGCCATCATGTGTTGGGCAGCAACACAAACTACCAGGTGCTTGTAGTATATATGCCTATACGCAATGCAGTTTTAGAAAAATTGACATACGGGTTACGCGTGCGACATGGAAATAAATTTATTGCTGCAGGCGGTATGAGTAAGTTTAAGGAAACATTTAAGGATACCCAATATCTCCTTGGCCTTGTTGCTGACCAGAGTCCCGGCAACCTCAACAATGCATACTGGTTGAATTTTTTTGGTAAGCCTACAGCTTTTGTGGCAGGCCCGGAAAAGGTAGCAAGAACCGGTAATTTACCAGTGGTGTTTGCCAATATCGTAAAACCTAAGCGTGGGTACTACCATGCATTTTTAGAAGTTGCCTGCGAAGATCCCTCTGCAATGAAAGAAGGAGAGCTGACTTTACAATATGCGCGTTACATGGAAAAAGTCATACGCGCAAATCCTGAAATGTGGCTATGGAGTCATCGGAGATGGAAACACACATGGAATCCGGCATATACAGAGAATTGGATAGGAGACGGCTTACCCGTAAGTGAACAACAGGCGGTTTGAAAAAAATATAACATGGCTACTCTTTAGTTCGGTCATGGTCTGAATCTCTCAAATGTCTTACCATTGAATTTATACGCCCCTGTCTCATGTGTTCCAAGCCATAAGTCGCCATGATTGTCTTTATAAATGGAGAAAAGCGTAATCGTTGTATTTCCACCTTTGACAGGATAATGGGTTATGTTTTCGGATCCTGTTCTGAGTTCTGTCGAAGGATCATATCGCCAGACGCCCGCACCGTACGTTACGAACCACATTACACCATGCTTGTCTTTTGCGACGGACATATACCCTTCTAAATCAAAATGGGCTGCTATTTTCTCATCTACACTATCAATTGCTTTTTCTCTCTGATATCTCATTACTTTCGTATCCTGCGTGTCCTGCTGCGCCGTCGACAAGCCTTTCGCGGCCGATGGATAGATTTTGTAACGAAACAGAGCATTGCTGAACCAAAAGTATCCGTCGTTATCTTCAATAATTGAACGCGCACCATTCGCAGGGCCATCATGAAGCTCTGTCACATCATCTTCAGTAATCCAGTTATGCGATTGTCCATCGTAGCGACACACACCTAAAACTCCTGTACCAAACCAGACATTTCCTCTGCGATCTCTATAAATGGTGTAAACATCATAGGGACTATGTTTCATATTTGGGTATTTAGAACGCGGGTGGTTTGAAATAAATTCTTCGCCGAGTGCGGTTTTAGGGAATTCTAAACGGTATAATGCCTTACCATCATAACGATAAACCGCGGCAGAATCCTGGTTGCCCTTGAACCACAAATCATGAGGTTCCAGCTTCCAGGCGTTGGTGGAATTCCCTGTAAGAGTTAAGGTTGTGAAACGTTGTCCATCAAATTTGCTTACTCCACCCGAAGTATTGAAGAACATGTTCCCTGACTTGTCTTCCTGAATACTTTCAATTCTATTGTGACAGAGCCCGGCTTTGGTCGTATAGTGTATGATGGTTTGTCCATTATAACGATATAGGCCCTCAACCCAACTTCCAAACCAATGGTTGTTCTTCGTGTCCTGAAAGATGACCATGATGTTATTGCCGAGCTCTTTTACAGTATCACCGATAGATGGATGCACATTGTGTACATTACTGTGAGCAACCTGAGCCGTGTTTTGTCCGCTGCACGAAGAGTATAAAATCAGGATGCCGGTGAATAGCATCGTGCTCATTCTAACTATTCTCTGATTCATGCTTCTGTTTTTTGAATTTTGTCTGCGGTGTCCGGTTTTCGTTGTCATCCTGAGCGATCCGCTTCAGGCGGAGAGTCGAAGGATGACGGAATGCCTGAACTTTCCATTTCGAGGGAGTGAGGAGCGTAGCGACAAGCGAGTCGAGAAATCCTGTTGGTCAGTAATAAAGGATCTCTCGACTCACCATTCGCGCTCCTCGTTACACTCGGATTACTCATGGCTCGCTCGAGATTAGTACTATACAATTGCTTGCATCCTTGCGCCACCGCTGAAGCTAAGGCGGCACGCGGTCGACTCCTCGTTGCACTCGTCGCTCAGGATGACAAGCCTGTTTTATTCCTGTTTGCGTATTGTCAAATTCATGTTGTTTCATTTTGATTTTCATTTTGATTTTAATTTTTAATCCTGATTCACTGAACTACTCCTGTCGAAGCGCGGATTCACAACATTGTTGAGCTGAGAGCCAAAGCGATAGTTGACACCGATGCTGGTGAAATAGTTGTATCCCGAAGCGAGTTGCCGTCTTCTGGCCAGGACTTCCTCAGGTGTCGCATTTCCTTTTACAAGGAATACCTGGTCTCGGGTAAGACCGCCAAAGGCAAAAACGTAGAATGACAATCCACCTGTAATGCGCACGCTGGTGTACAAATCCAGGCCGAGATTAAACAATTTCCAGTTGTGAAAATAGTTTTGATACGCGATGCCTGCATAAGAGTTACCCCATTTCTGATTGAGAGAAAGGTATGCAGTAGCCATGTGGCCATACAGAGTTTCTTTTGATTTATCATAGATGGTGGCATCGTAGTATTGATTCCGCCTTACTGTAAGTCCATAGCTGAGAGTAAGGAGCTTGCTATTTACGTCCTGATAGGGGAAGATATTGTATTCGGCTGCCGCTCGCAGAAAGGCTCGGCCCTTGTTGTTTGAAAACGAATTCTGGTTGTACTTGAGTTCATAAGACCAGCTCCAGTGTGAGTTGATGCTTTTTATGACGTATTGGTTCAATCCCCATTGATGATTGTTTACCGCCAGAGTTTTTATACTGTCGTTCTCCTCAAATTCAAAAGATGAATTGCTCTGAACCCAGTACATGCCGAGACCTGTCTTGATGTTTTCCGTGACTCTGTTTGCCGAAAAATTGATATCATAATTCTTGTTTTGATAGTTCGCATCTGCATTCATATTTCCACCTGCACCGATACGCATGACCCAGGCCTTCCATGGATCACTGGCTGGATCTGAAGACGTAGAGCCTATCACAGTTGTGTCAGATGTCTTTAGACTGATTTCAATGTTATTTGCTTCTGTTGTTTTAACAATAAGAGGTGTCAGGCCGGTTTTGATGTATTTCAGCAACAGATCCCGTTGTTCAAATTCTGTTGCATTCGGACCGGTACTGAAGCGCAAAGTGTCTGAATGGTTTTTGAAGGATTGTTGTCCAAAGAAAATCAACTGGTATGCGTTGCCGCCGCCACCTGTCATTTGGCTGGTAATCAGGACATGCACATCTGCAGCAGCATTGTCAAACAGAAAGTCTACAAGATTGATTTCGGACCTGACGTATTGCATATCGCACCAGGTGTTGCTGCAATCAATAAAGACTTTTAATCTGGACGGAATGCTCTGCTGTGTAAAGGCAAGTGTAGAAGAGATGAAAATCAAAATCAAAATCAAAATGAAAATGGAGCGAATCGACATCCCGCATCGAACCGCTTCTTGCGGTGAGCGCGGGATGAAAATCAAAATAAGAGGAGATAATGACTTTCTGCAGAAAGGAGAGATTGAAATTCTCAGTTTTCTTTCTGTCATCGAAGCATACCACATAGATTCTGTTCGCCCGATTGCCATGCAATGGTCTGGTTTGTTTACGAATAATGGGCGAAAGATAGATGCCGTGAGAACGCAGAGTTGTTACTCAGGTGTTATAGGTACACTTTTCTGACTTCTCACCGTGTTTCCTCTGTTGTGCATCTAAAGTCACTCCACAGTTTATCAAGGTTATGCCAGATTTGATGCGATAAGGATTGAGGTGATAATTCGAAGAAGATGAAAGTGTGATTTTCTCCGGCGCAGGATTTTACATGTGCTTTGCAATTGAGGATGATTGGTTTTTGTTGCATGTAATCCAACATTAAAATTGTTCCGACGTATGTTCTGATGTCTCCTTTCTCTTTCTTTATTTTTCTGAATGATGTACTCACTGGCATTAGTGAGCTTCCCCCTCTTTTCTTCAAAAGAGAGCACGCCCGGATGACTTGGTCGGACGGGGGGGCAGGGGGTGAGTTAATATTGCTACCATTAATCTCTACCAATCCTGAATAGTAAGCCTGTAAATTGCTCTCGATGACTCGCGCCTTGGTTTTTACTTCGCCATCCAAATACCATAAAAAGGCATAGCTCCAATACTCGTCACTTGTTATCGTTCCCCAACCCTAAGCAAAGCGGATATCCTCAACTCCATGATAAGGAATGTGCGGCGCAAAGGAAATGGGAATCAGAAATCGTTCGATTGTCCAGTCTTGTGGAATGGGCAGATGGTACGGAGCTTCCCATTGATGTCCGTCGAATTCGGGCGTGAGTTCTTGTCCGTATGTGGCTATAGCAATTAAGCTAGTGACTATTATCGCTAAGGGCTTTATTTTTTGGTATTGAATCATGTGGGAAAGATAGGATGGAGGGAGAATGCATAGTTGTTATGCAGGTGTTATGGTGACTCCTCTGCTAAACCCCGCCCGTCTGGACGTCGTTCCCGCCCGACCGATGGTCATTCGGGCGCGGCGGGCGGGCTTGCA
This sequence comes from Bacteroidota bacterium, assembly GCA_031400515.1. Classification (GTDB taxonomy): domain Bacteria; phylum Bacteroidota; class Bacteroidia; order Chitinophagales; family Saprospiraceae; genus DATDQA01. Next base: position 23,173 of record JANNQA010000169.1, on the reverse strand, counting down.
GGTTTGCCCTTCTCGTGAATGCAAGACCTGCATGGTTTAGCAAGTGGCATGGAGAGTGGCGCAACCAGGCAGGTCTCGCGCGGCGGGCTCTGCTAAACCCCGCCCGTCTGGACGTCGTTCCCGTCCGACCGATGGTCATTCGGGCGCGGCGGGCGGGCTTCAAGGTTTGCTATACTCGTGTATTAGAGAGGAAGATTTTTCCTTTTGTTCGTAATCTTACTTACACTTTGCGACCCGGTTTTTTTACAGCCGTTTCTGCCGGCGGGATGTTGCCCTCACGCTGCACAGCATAAGCACGCGTAAATTCAGCACCGAAGAAAACAATGATGGCTGAATAAGAAACCCACAGAAGAATTAATATGACGGAACCTGCTGCACCATATCCACTAACAGGGTTCGCCTTACCAAAGTAGAGGGATAACGCAAATTTGCCAAGTTCAAATAACAGCGCGGTGACAATCGAACCGATCCAAACATGGTGCCATTTGATTTTTGCATCCGGGAGGAATTTGAACATTAATGCAAATAGGAATGCCAGAATACTTAGTGATAAAATGAAATTGAGGATTTGTAATACAATGAGCAATGATTCGGAAAAATGACCTGTGAGCCAATCACCAAAAGCTGTAAGCATTGTTGAAATAAAAAGCGATGCAATGAGTATAAATGCAACGGAAAGGATAAGTCCAAACGAGAATAATCTCAGCGTAACATCGTAAGGATACCCGATTTGTCTGGATCTGCTTTTACTTCCCAAATAATATTCAGTGATTTCTGGAATTGCGCAAAGACTCCTGTAGCACCCATCAAGATTGTGATTACCCCAATGATTGTTGCCAACGTGGAATTTTTTATTTCGCTTGCTTTCTCAATAATTTCCTGCACCAGCGTGGAAGCATCACCGCCAAGGGTTGATGTAACCTGAAATAAGAGATGCTCATTCACTGCATCTCGCTCGAAAAAATAGCCGGCCCCCGTGATAATAACCACCAGTAATCCCGGCAAGGAAAAAATAGCGTAATAAGCAATCACTGCGCTTTCTTTAAATGGGTCTTTTTTCCACCATGCCTTAGCGGCGGTTTTCAGGGTTGAGAGGATATAGCTAAATTTTGATTTCATACGTTTTCAGATTTTGGACAAGGAAGTGTAAAAGCATTACGCAATTTCGTGAATGTCTTACAAAATTCGGTAAAACGACCTCGCTATGATATTGAGTGTCTGCCTCATTGAAGAAAACCTTCGATCGGCCAATCTTGTGGGATGGGAAGATGACAGGAACTTGCAATTGATGTCGGTCGAATTGGGATGTGATATTGTCACATATTCAATTGATCTACCAGTTCAAGCCTTTTGACAATACTCTGTTTTGGTAGAATTGTTCCGGGTGAAAGGACAGCGTTGGCACCGATTCTGGATCCATCACCGATAACGGAACCGAACTTAATGACGCCTGTACTAATTATCTTGCTGTCATAAAAGACGGAAATCACCCTGTCATCTTTTTCATTAAAGTGATTTGCAGTTACAGCGCCAGCTTCAAAGTTTACATTGTTTCCGATGATGCTGTCTCCAATGAAATTAAAATGCGCAAATGCACTATGAGAAAATACGATACTGGATTTAATTTCGCACCCTGGACCTATCACTGCATTGTTTTGCAAAAATACACCTGCTCTTATGTAAGCATGTGCGCCAACAAAACAGTTCTCGCATATGATGATCGGGCCTTTTAAAGTTACCCCTTGTTCAATTACAGCGTTTTTATGGATTGCGACATTTTGAGTGATAACATAATTCTTATCAAGCGAAGAAATCATTTGAGTGATTATTCCTGCGATATCTTGAATTAATACCCACGGCGGAATATTGGTATTTGAAGGAAAGAATTTTGAGAAATTCTCGATGAGATGTTCTGAAATATTCATGATCAAATTTAATCCAGAATCCTTATGGTCCGAGAGGCTCTTCTAAACCCCGCCCGTCTGAACGTCGTTCCCGCCCGACCGATGGTCATTCGGGCGCGGCGGGCGGGCTTCAAGGTTAGCTCTGCTCGTGTATGCCAAGACCTGCTTGGTTTAGCATGTGACTTGGCGAGTGGCGCAACCAGCCTTGCTCCACCGAAGCTTCGCGAAGGCGAGGCAGGTCTCGCGCGGTGCTAAGCCTTCAAGGTTAGCTCTACTCGTGTATGTGGGTGAGATGACCGGATGCCAGCATTGTATTACCCAAACCACCTCTCCGACCTGCTTTCCCCGTAATGCTGTTTTTCTGTGTGATGCTTAGTAGAAGGATCATTGAACGTCACTGAAGGCGCGGGGCCAGAAAAGAAATCAACGTTAACCTTTCCGACAACACCACCTCCGAATTCGATGCGAAAAGAGGCATTAAGTGCGGCCAGACGCCAGGCGCTGCTCTGAGAATAGTTTAAATTGGCGCGAAATTTAAAGGAATACAGGATGTTGCCATTGAAAGAAGCTACCAGCGTAAAACATAAGCAGGCGGAAAGAATGCCTTTTAACATGAGAATGTTTAAAGGCTTGCTCAGTAAGACTGAATATTTATTATACCTCAACCAGCAACTACAGATTTTTCAAGCCATTGAAAGAATAGGCCTCCCGCACAATGATTTAAGAAGAGCAGAGCACGTTCAGGCAGACATTGATGAATTGAAATCTCAAGGATATCACTCCGACGCTTTGGTCAAGAGTACCAATGCTTATGTGGATTACCTGGGTTCCTTATCCTATGAGCAGGTCTTGCCTCATACTTACCTGAACTATATGGGTATCATGTTTGGTGGGCAGATGATAAAAAAAGCAGTCCCTTCCACAGGAAGGATGTATGTTTTCGAAAATGTGCAGGAAATGATCCAATCTATCAGGAATGTGCAAAAAGATGAATGGGCAGAAGAAGTAAACAAAGGATTCGATTTTAATATTTTAATATTGGACGAACTTGAAGCCCAATACACCGACATGGCCGCCTCATGATAAGGTTATTTCGATGCAATTCATTGACTAAATGAATAAAGACAAAGGAAAAAAGAAGGGAAACATCAGGCCAGCCAGGTCGAAAAACTACTTTTCAACAATATCGAATGTTTTCGGAAGTTCTCTTGCCCTTAATGGTTTGGCCGCTATCCTGATCCTGGGGTTAATCATCTATGGAAATTCATTTGAGAGTACGTTCCATCTTGATGATTTGAACAATATCCGGGATAATCCATCCATCCGGAATTTATCGAGCATCCAGGCCATGTGGCAGTTTAGCCACACCCGATTTCTAGCCATCTACTCATTTGCCTGGAATTTTCATTTCGGTCAACTCAATGTATGGGGTTACCACCTTATCAACCTTATCATTCATCTCATCAATGCCATACTAGTCTATTGGCTTTCTTTTTTGATTTTCTCTACTCCTGTTTTGAAAGACAAATTCATGCCAAAAGATAAAACTATCCTATCCTTGGCAATCGCGTTGTTATTCGTTTCACACCCGCTAGCCACGCAAAGTGTGACGTACATTGTCCAGCGCATGACGTCTATGTCAACGATGTTTTATTTCCTCGCCCTGATCCTTTACATGATCAGCCGGTTGACCGTCAGGAGCAAAGCTGTAAAGTACAGGTTGCTTATCGGGTCCGGGATTTCAGCCTTGTTGGCCATGCTGACAAAGGAGTATGCCTTCACTATCCCATTTGCCATTGTCCTTGTGGAAATTTTCTTTTTGCAAACCAGACAGAATGCCATTTCCTTTAAAGACAGGCGGGTCTTGCTGATCGGAGCAGCATTGATTTCTTTAATTGCCCTGGGTTTTTACAAATATTCGGACATCCTGATGAATCCTGAATTGTTGGACCCGGACCTGGAGAACGAAGACATCACGGCGGTGACCTATCTCCTGACCCAGTTCAGTGTCATCCTCAAATATATCCAGTTGCTGATCGTGCCGGTCAACCAGGTTTTCGATTATAATTATAAACTGGTCATGTCGTTTTTTGATCCCAGGGCATGGATAAGCTTCCTGGCGCTGGTCGGTTTGATCGCACTGGGGATTTACTTTTTCAAAAAACACAGGATCATTTCCTTCGGGATATTTTGGTTCTTCCTCACACTGTCGATCGAATCCAGTATCATTCCGCTTCCGGATCTCATTTTTGAACACCGAACCTATCTGCCTTCCTTTGGATATTTCCTCCTCTTTGTTTATGTGGTGTATTGGCTTACCTGGAAAAACATAAAAACAATTGGCATCACGATCGTGGCAATAGTCATTGCTGTCAATTCAGTCCTGGCATATCAGCGCAACAAAGTATGGAAAGATGAAATCACACTCAGCACAGATAGTATAAAGAAGTCACCGGGTAAGGCCAGGCCTTATAATAATCGTGGAGATGCTCTGGCGGATCAGAATAAAATTGAAGAGGCGCTAAGCGATTTTGACAAGGCTATTGCACTCCTTCCAAAATTTTCTATGGCCTACTATAACCGGGGGAATATGTTCAAAAAACAAATGAAAAATGATCTGGCCATAGCGGATTATAATTCCGCCATTCGCTACCGGCCTGGATTTGATAAGGCATTCAACAACAGGGGATCCGTATATAAGGACTTAAACCGGTTGGATGAAGCTTTAGCTGACTATGACCGGGCCATTTCTTTAAACCCAGATTATTATATGGCTTACAATAACCGGGCAACAGTTTACATACTTCAAAGTCAATACCAACGAGCGATTGAGGATCTGAATAAAGCGATAACCATAAAGCATGATTTCGCAGAGGCTTTCGGCAACCGCGGAATGGCTACCATAAAGATGGGGAATGCTGACGGATGCGTGGATATTCAACATGCCGCTGATTTAGGATTTGCACCTGCTGCTGAATTCTTACGGCAACACTGTCGCCCACGTTAGATATCTTCATCCGAAAGCTCTATTATTTATTTATCAGGATGTGCAACAGGATCAAAGGGTATGAATGAAAAACCATTGTTGACGATTGTGATGCCGGCTTACAATGAAGCAGAAAACCTGGTGGAGGTCCTGCCGCCGTTAGTTGAATTTTGCCGTCAGCGAAATTGGAAAATCATTCTTGTGAATGACGGTTCCACGGATAAGACGAAAGAAACAGTATTGCCTTTCCAGGGAGATGATTCCTTCATTGCGATTCATCATAAACTGAATAAGGGGTATGGAGCTGCTATCAAAAGTGGAATCCAGGCCTGTGAAACGACATATGTAGTTACCATTGATGCCGATGGGCAGCATAATACAGCGGATATCGAGAAGCTTTTCTCCTGCATGCAACGTAATGATGCGGATATGGTGGTAGGATCAAGAAGAGGGAGTAAATCCGAATCCGTTTCACGCGGCATCGGCAAATCAATCATACGAACCATCGCCCAGATGCTGATGCAGGTGCCGATCTATGATATCAATTCAGGTATGAAGATTTATCCTACCGCGCTGGCCGGCAAATATCTTCACCTGGCTCCTGATACCATGGCCTTTAGTGATATTATTACGTTAGTGTTTATCAACAACCGGCATCTTGTGCTTGAAGAACCGATCACGATTTCCAGCAGGTTGAAAGGGAAAAGCACTATTGGAATGCAGACTGCATTTCAAACCGTGATGGAAATCGTCAACATACTTGTGTTGTTTAATCCAATGAAGATATTTTTGCCGATCGCGGCGCTCACGCTTGCCATTACACTTATTTGGGGTGTGCCACTGGTACTTGCCGGTCGCGGGATTAGCACAGGTACTTTACTGGGTATAATCGCCACACTGATCTTCTTTTTCCTGGGACTGATCACAGAACAACTTTCGCAGATTCGAAGAAATCAAAAACAGGATTCCCGGGACTCGTAAAAGCAGTTTGGTAATCATACGCCATGTCGCCACTCCCATTTATCTCCATTATTATCCCTGCGAAAAATGAGGAGAAGCTTATCCGTGGTTGCATCAGAAGCCTGAATCAACTGGATTATCCAAAGGAGAAGATTGAAATTATCATTGTGGATGGGCTTTCTACGGATAATACCTCCGGTGTTGCCCGCGAAATGGGAGCTACGGTCATCAGTAATGCAAAGCAAACCGTATCTCCGGGCAGAAACATTGGATTTGAAAAAGCCAGAGGAGATTTAATTGCCTTCACTGATGCAGATTGTGTGGTCGATAAAAACTGGCTGTCCAACAGCATAAAGTATTTTGAAAAGGATAACACGGTTGCATGTGTTGGCGGCCCGAATCTCACACCTTCGGATGAAAGTGATTTTGGAAAAGCAGTTGGTTTTGTGTTCGACCAACCTGTTTTTGCTGCTGGCTCAATACATGCGAGAGATCTCAATGAAGTGAAAGAGGTGAGTAGTATCCCAGGCTGTAATGCAATTTACAGGCAATCCATTCTTACCAAAGTGATGCCTTTGGATGAAAGCATGTTGACGGGTGATGATACTTTATTAAACCGGAAGATTCTGGACTTAGGGTGCCGGTTATTATATACACCGGATGTAAGAGTGCTTCATTACCGTCGCCCTACTCCTGGAAAACTGTGGAGGCAATTCTATCGTTATGCGATTGGACGGTTGCAAGTAGGGAAAAAAGATAAACGGTTATTGAACATGGCTCATGTGATTACCGGACTAAGTCTTCCTTTATGCATTTTGATTGTGATTCTTTTATTCTGGAGTAAAAGTTTTCTTGCATTGTCCTGCATCATGGTCATGGCATTCCTGTTTTTCCTTTATTTCTCCATCAAGGGAATGATAAAATGGAAATCACCAGGCGTTGGCCTGCAACTACCACTCGTGATCATTTTGATCATGACTGCATGGTCTTGTGGGTTTCTTCGGGAATGGGTGTTTCCGATGAAGAAAGTTTCCTAAACAACGATTCATATTCCTGCCCCATACGCTCTTCGGAGTAATACGCTATCGCTTTATTAAAAGCATTTATTGGTTTTTGGTTGTCTTGCCATGCTTCCTGTATTGCCTGATCAATCGAGAATTCGTCATGACTATCAAAAAAAGTTGCTTCGTTGTTCGTAAGGGCTTCACGGAAACTCGGGATGTCAGCGCAAACAATTTTCTTTTGATATAATGCTGCCTCTATCAGGGAAAGACTGAATCCTTCACTCATGGAAGGATGCGCACTGATATCGAAGAGCTCATTGTATACAAGGGCTTTGGGAATATATCCTAAAAACTTTACCCTGTCTTGTAAGTGATGTTTGGCGGCCAGTTCTTCAAGATGAGTTCTTTCAGGTCCTTCTCCCAAAATGAGCAGGCCACCAGTCTCCACTCTTCTGAGATGCCGGACGAGAATATCTATGCGTTTCCTGGAAATGAGGGCAGCAATCGTGCCAATGCAGTAGGTATATTTTTTCCGGATCTCTTCTGCCAGGAGACGATGTTGTGGCAAAATCACGCCTGGGTCCTGTACAATGTTTTTCCCGTTATAGATCCTGCTAAGTGGCGCATGGGGTAAGATAGCATGATAATATTTTAATGCATCATCGGTAAGCACAACCATGTGATCCATTCTTTTCCAAAAGAATACCCATGACCATCCGACGATCCGGGAAACGACCAGGTTATAGAGCATCTTTAATTCCGTAAAAACATAATTATGCACAGTGGTCACAGATTTTGCGCGACAACGCCCGGACTTTCTTAGCGAAACAAATGCATCCGGCACGAAGCCATGGCTATGAATAATATCATATTCATGCCAGGGAATGCGACTGAAAAAATGGATTTTTTTAAACCTAACAGCTTCTGTTTGCTTTAAGCCTGATGACGTTTTGAAATAATAAACCGTAACCGTATGGCCTGCCCGTGCAAGCTGAACCGCCACAGCAATAGCAACCTGTCCGGGTGCAAGATCACGGAGGGAAGGTATCATGACGGCGATCTTCATGTAAGGCATTTTTCGAATCTAAACCCGTTCAAATGTAGATTGAATTTGTCTGTACCACAAAACGCACAAAATTCATTGTCATTCCGAGATAAAATGACAATCGCTTGTCATCCTGAGGGAGGAGTGTAACGACGAGTCGAAGGATGCATGCGGATCCCAGGCTTTTGATTTCGAGCGAACGCAGTGAGTCGAGAAATCCTGTTTTGTGGCAGAATCGAAGTGCTTATAGTGAGATTTCTCGACTCAGTCGTCATTTCATTCCTTCCCTTCGACAAGCTCAGGGCGGCGCTTCGCTCGAAATAAAAAGGTTTGATGTCGTTTCATCCTTCGACTCGCTCCTCCCCATGCGACAGGCTCAGGGCAGGCTTGCTCACTTCGGATGACAAAAGTTCGACTCTCCCTATAGTTCGTCGGGATTACCATATTCACTGGTCCAGAGAATTCGAATGGATTCTTGTCATCTGCAATCTGGTATATCGCCATGAACGTATGGTTATCTCGGAATGACAAAAGGCCAATTAGTGCATTTAGTGATACACACCGATTGAATATTTGCGTTTCAATTACTTGTTATATTGAGGCTCTTTAAAACTCTGTCGGTAACTGGCCTATGGACATTAAACCGGATGTTTCTGTCATTATTACAATGTACAATTCGGAATCCTTTGTTGAAAATGCCATTCAATCCGTTTTGCAACAGGAACCACATGGATTGAACATTGAAATCATTGTAGTCGATGACGGCAGCACGGATCGTTCTTGCCAGGTCGTAGAAAAGATAAAAAACCATACCATCCGTTTGATCCCATTGCCTGCAAACCACGGACAGGCGCTTGCGCGAAATGAAGGTTTCAGGGAGGCAAAAGGAGAATGGATACAATTTCTGGATAGCGATGACCGCATAGGTCATGACCTGTATCACAGATTTGAGAAGAGTGTTCGGCCAGGCATCAATTGTTACCTGTTTTCTTTTATCCGGGAATCCACATCATGCCGTTTACGTCAAACCATCTTATCGATAAAAGACAAAAGAGCTTTCGGCCATTTTGGCGGAAGTGCATGCAATAAGTTTATGCGGAAAAGCATATGCATCCCATTTAAACACTTCAGATATTCTGATATTTGTTTTACGGTCGACATGATGAATGAGGCAGCACTGAACATCGCCCTCATTCCGGATGCGTATTATGTGTATAACAAGAAAAACCAACATTCCATTACAGCCTATTTTGACAAAGTTGAATTTCAACGAATGTTCAACTATCTCTGCGGCGAAATTGATAAAAGTGATAAATGGACCAGGATGTATATTCTTGAAATGGGTATTGCCTTTTTATTTGACCGGAATATCCCGCTTTCCGTCAGTTTGCGAACTGCGCTTCTTTCGCTTCTGAAATTATACCGCTATCTTCCTGCCGTCATCTTTAATCAAAACAGGCATTTCATAAAGAGTGACAGGATGTAACCATACATATGCAAATTCAGGTTTATTCCGCTAAAAGCAAATCGAATCTTTGGAGGACATTGAAAGCTATCGGAAAGGAATTTCCAGTGGCACACGCGCTTGGATTTCGCTTTGCTGAACGCAATATCCGGGCCCGGTATCGTCAAAGTTTGTTGGGAATCGTTTGGGCACTCATTCCTCCTTTGGCCACTGCAGGTATTTGGATCTTTTTGAATCAAAAAAATATTGTCACCTTAAATCATACTGGAAGCAACTATGCTCTATTCGTGATTACAGGCACCATGCTTTGGTCTGTTTTTTCTGCGGCGGTGACCATGCCCATTCAATCCATACAGGCCAATGCACCGATTTTGGTGAAAGTGAATTTTCCGCGCGAAGCTTTGATGATCACGGCCTTTTATGAGATCGTATTCACCTCCCTCATTTCGTTGGTGGTCATTGTCGCGGAAATCCTGATTTTCCAGGTTCCTGTCACATGGTACACGTTTTTATTTATCCCGGCCATATTCGTGCTGATCATGCTTGGAATGTGTTTTGGTCTTTTCCTTTTACCTTTTGCTGTTTTGTATAAAGACATACAGTTTGCCTTGCCGGCTTTTTTACAAATAGCGATGTATGCTACACCGGTCGTGTATGCCACAACGGAATTCAGTGGTGTATTCAAAATATTTGCATTGAACCCCGTAAGTCCTGTACTGGTGAGTGGGCGCGACTGGCTACTCGGAATGCAGAGTTCGCAAGGCCTTCTTTCACTTGGATGCATTGGGTTAGTCGTGATCGTCATCCTGGTAGCGGGGTTCATCCTGCAGCGCATGGCGATGGAAATATTAATTGAACGCATGGGAACATGACGATGACGAGCAAGGAAGAAATTTTAGTGGACGTAACGAACGTTTCGAAAAAATTCAGCCGGAGTTTGAATAGGAGTATGTGGTACGGTCTGAAAGATTTGGGAAGTGCTGTATTTGGGTTGAACCAAAATCGTTCAGTCTTGCGGGATGGAGAATTTTGGGCGGTTAACGATGTGAGTTTTAGTTTGCGCAGAGGAGAATGTCTTGGACTGATTGGCCGGAATGGTGCAGGCAAAAGCACATTGTTGAAAATGTTGAATGGATTGATCCGTCCGGACGATGGGACCATCACGATGAGAGGAAAAACAGGAGCGCTGATCGAATTGAGTGCCGGATTTAATCCATTGTTGTCAGGACGTGAAAATGTATATGTAAACGGACAACTCCTTGGATTTAGTAAAAAGGAGGTTGATCAAAAACTCGCAGCAATTATTGACTTTGCTGAAATAGGCGAATTCATCGATTCGCCGGTACAGAACTATAGTTCCGGAATGAAAGTGCGTTTAGGCTTTGCGGTGGCCGCGCAAATGGAACCCGATGTATTGTTAATCGACGAAGTATTGGCTGTGGGCGATATGGGCTTTGTGCTCAAATGCCTGAACAGGATGGATGAGTTGCGCAGTAGAACTGCTATGATCTTTGTCTCGCATAATATGCCCTTGGTCTCAAGGATGTGCACCCGCATTTGTTTATTGAAAGAAGATAAAACGACATACCAGTCTGATGATGTAGGTTCGGGTATTACTCAGTACTATAGAGGCTTTAGACAAGAAATAGGTAATTTTCAGGGAACGAATAAAGTAGAATTAAAAAATATCGTGCTGGAATCGGAAGGACATAGATCCAACGAAGAGGGTTTAGTAACCTTTCATCATGGAAAGGATTTAGTTCTTACCGTAGATATCATTTGTCATCAGCCTGTTCATCGACCCAAAATGCATTTGGCGTTTTATGACGAGGAGCAACGCAATTTTGCTGAAGTATTTAATTTTTTTGATCATATCCATGTGGAAGAGATCGTCGGTCCTGTAAGGTTTAAGGCGGTGATTCCAAAAATTCCATTTTCCCAGGGTCAGTATTCCATCACGATTGGATTGAATGAATTCCAGGACGGACAACGGAATATGATTTTTCGTTATCAGTCGGCGGTTTATTTTCTTGTCGAGAGCAAACAACATGGTTGGTCGCCTATTCAACTCAATCCCACATGGGAACTTATCACTAACCCTCCAGATCTGTCGTGATTCCCGTAACCAAAACTTTTTTGCCACCACTTGACGAATATCAGTCCATCTTAAAACGGGCGTGGGACAAGCAATGGATGACGAACAGGGGTGAACTTGTGTTGGAGTTGGAGGAAAAGCTGAAACATTACCTGGTTGTAAAAAATATCCTTGTCACCAATAATGGAACTGTTCCTCTTCAGATCGCTTTGAAGTTATTGGCTAATGGCGGAGAAGTCATTACCACGCCATTTAGCTATGTGGCTTCCACTGCTTCCATTGTTTGGGAAAACTGTATACCGGTTTTTGTAGATATCCATCCCGAATACTTAACGATCGATGAAACAAAAATTGAAGCGGCGATCACACCGAGGACAACTGCGATTCTCGTTACACATGTATTTGGAAATCCTTGTGCAGTTGAAGCCATAGAAACAATTGCCCGACAACATCAGCTTCATGTGATCTATGACGGTGCGCACGCCTTTGGCGTTCAATATCAGGGCCTGTCCCTATTTGATTATGGCGACGTCACCACTTGTAGTTTTCATGCGACGAAATTATTTCATACCGCGGAGGGCGGTGCTTTGTTCTGCAAAGACAATGCTTTGAACCGCAAGATGTACCAATCGCACAATTTTGGACACAAAGGACAACTGGAATTTCATAGCCTGGGGATCAATGGTAAAATTTCAGAATTACAAGCTGCCCTGGGTCTGGCGCTATTGCCTTACATGCCCGAGATCCTGAGCTCCCGTAAATCAGTAGTTGATTATTACAACGAGCATCTTGATTTTTCGCGTATGCAAAAACTGAAGATCCGTGAAAACACAGTGTGGAACTTTGGATATTATCCTGTGATTTTCCAAACCGAACAGGATTTGATCGAAGCTCAAAACCGAATGAATGCTTTAGATATTTTTCCAAGGAGATATTTTTATCCTTCACTAAACAAGCTGCCGTATCTGCAAAGCGGAAAAATGGAAGTGTCCGAAAGCATTGCGGCAAGAATCTTGTGTTTGCCTTTGTACGTTGGCTTGTCAGAAGGTGAACTGGAAGTGATAATTTCCTGCCTGCTATGAAATCGATTAGGATCACCAGGACAATTAAGGAGGTAGCTTTTTCTTGTGTTGCTCTTTCATTATTACTGACGATACTTCAAACCGATAGACTATTTTACTATATCCATGCCTACTTTCTTTTTAAAGTTTTTGTCCTGGTATCAATACCTCTGATAGGATTATGGCTTGCAAGTTCAGTACGGGATTACCTCCTTCGACGAGGGATCTTTTACTATTGCGTACACAGGTTTAGGTCATTGTTCATTCCCAGGGCGGCTAAGTATTTCATCGTATTAGTTTTATTCGGGAATATCATGGCGATAAGCCTGGGAAAACCACGCTATCCGTTTTATGATGTAGGCATGTTTAGATGGTCTACGCCATTCCTAAACCAGGATAAGATAATGGGCCAGCTTAAATATTACTATTGGCAAAATGGACAATACAAAATTCTTGACTTAAGAAAAGAAGGATCTTTCTTCCTCGCTGAACATTTTGGATGGGGTTACACGCCTGAATTTATGTTCGCTGCCAGGTTCCGGAATCGAGGTGAAAAGAAAAACTTTGAGTTTCTCAGTGCCCTGATGAAAGAACGCGGAGTTGATACGCTTTGGGTGGGCGTTCATTCGGTCAATTTTGAAACGCACGATGTCACATTTGATCCGGATATCTGTCATGCTGTAAAAATCAATCAAACCGAGAATTTGTATTATGGACCCATCTATATTCCCGATTACCAGGTAAGCAGATGCCATGAAGATTAATCTTAAAGAAGAAAATATTTTGTCCCGGATGGAGAGGCCGGGTTCAGCCCATCAATTGGCTCTTTTTCGGATTTTACTTGGACTCCAGATATGTTATTCTTCCGGAAGTCGTTTGTTTCAGCTTTCAGACTATGTGTCGATCCCTGCCGGGACCAAAAATATCTTCCCGGATAGTCTTAATCAATTTATCGACTCCACCACTGTGCCGTATCTACAAATGATTACACTGGTATTGAGTATTTTCTTGTTGATGGGATTGTTGACAAAATATATTCTACCTGTGTTGTCTATCAGTTTTCTGTTCTTGTACAGTTTTTACTATGCAAATAACAATGCTCCGAATCCATGGCTATATATTTGGTTTCCGCTGCTCCTGTTGAATTTTACAAGATGCAGCGATGTGTTATCTCTCGACAAATACTTCAGGCTGCTAAAGCAACAAACACATTCTCTTTCTAACGTATATCGATGGCCGATAGAAGTGGTTGCAGCCTGGTTCGCTTATATTTATGTCGCTGCCGGCATCGCGAAGCTGCTTCCGCTTTACAAAGGATGGCGCTGGATGCAAGGTGGCACCAGCCAGGAAATCATGTACAATAGGTTTTTGGATAGCAATTACTTCTACTTGTTTGCAAACCCTTTGTTCGATTATACGGAGCACTCCTGGATTTTCGGTATCCTTTCGGTGGCATCCATCTTCATTGAATTCATTTGCATTATGATCCTGTTTACCCACCGTTTTCATGGCGCGATTATCGGTCTGGTGCTTGGTATGCATTTCTTTTTATATCTCAACGGTGTGATGGGATTTATGCAACTGGCAATGATATTGTCCATCTCCCTGATGAACCCGGGTTTCTTTGAGAAACTGTTTAATGCACAAAATTTGAAAACTGCCCGCGTATGAATTTACTGATCACGTGTGCAGGCAGGCGAAATTATCTGGTTGATTATTTCAAAGAAGCACTTCTTCCTTTAGGAGGGAAGGTACACGTGTTCAATACCGACCCGGATTCGGCAGCGTTTTGGCAGGCGGATGTGCGTGTAGTATCTCCATTTGCAGCCGATCCGGGCTATCCGGCGTTTCTTGAAAACTATTGTACATCGCATGATATCCGGGCTGTTCTTTCCTGCATGGATGTTGACCTTGGCATTTTGGCAAACATAAAGGAAAGGTTTGCGCGCCTGGGAATTACTGTTATTGTTGCAACACCCTGGGTCGTTGACATGGCACAGGATAAATGGCTTACACAACAGTTTCTCATTAAAAACCATTTTCCTGTCAAATCGCTTTTTTTAGATTTGGAAAGTGTTTTGGATGCGATCAAACGTGGTGAAGAAAATTATCCACTCTTTGTAAAACCAAGGTTTGGGATGGGATCAATTGCTTTGTTTAAAGCAGAAAACGAAAGAGATTTGATTTTCTATTCTGAAAAAGCTAAGCAACTCATCACCGGATCCTATAGCCGGTACGGAATGGCCAGGGAAGAATCGGATAATGTGCTGATTCAAACCAGTTACCCGGGTGAAGAATTTGGTCTGGACATCATCAATGACCTGGATGGTAACCATCATGTCACTGTCGTGAAGCAAAAATTAGGGATGCGATCCGGGGAAACGGATATAGCAGTCACCGTCAAAAATGAACAGCTCGAGAAATTAGGCGCGGAAATTGCTTCTTTAACCCGGCATCCGGCGAACATGGATGTCGATGTGTTTTGGGATGGCGAGAAGGCCTATGTCCTGGAGTTTAACCCGCGTTTTGGAGGAGGATATCCATTTAGCCATGCCGCGGGTATCCACCTGCCAAAGGCCATTGTTGCCTGGTTGCGGAATGAACCTGTGAATACTAAGGAACTATTGACACCAAAGTATGGGGTTGAAGGGATGAAAGGGATCACTCTAGTCGTGAAACGTGAGTCGTGAAAGGTGAGTTTAAAATTTCTTTGCGACTTTGCCTGCCCGAATGACTCGGTCGGTCGGGCATCCACCAGAGGTTGATCATCTTTGCGAGCGACATCGTTTGCGTCTCGAATATGGCATACTGCGACGCCTCACTCAGCAAAATTCTGGCGTCTGGTATCTGACGCCTTAAGAGAAAGAAATTATGAACAGAACAATAATCAATTTTTGTCCGACAGGAATGGTGCCAACGAAGAAGGAGACGCCACATGTGCCTGTTTCACCGAAGGAGATTATTGAACAGACTCACCAGGCTTACGAAATCGGGATCACGATCGCGCACTTGCATGCAAGAGATGAAGACGGACCACCCACATACAAAAAAAGTGTGTACCAGGAAATCTTCGAAGGAGTTAAAAAACATTGCCCCGGCTTAATTATTTGCGGAAGCACATCGGGCCGGAATTTTCCGGAATTTGAAAAGCGATCTGAAGTGATCGAACTTCAACCGGATATGTGTTCATTGACGCTGTCCTCAGTAAATTTTGCGAACCAGGCTTCGATCAATTCACCCGAAATGATTGTCAGGTTGGCTACGAAAATGAAGGAGTACGGAGTTGTACCAGAATTTGAAGTGTTTGACTTTGGAATGATCAATTATGGCTTATATCTTCTCCATAAGGAAATTCACACTTCACCAGTTTACTGGAATTTATTATTTGGAAATATTGCCGGGTTTCAGGGTACCTATTCACAAATGGGTATGGCTATCAATGAAATTCCATCAGATCATTTTATTGCATTTGCCGGATTGGGCGCTGCGCAATTAAAAGTAAATGCTTCTGCGATTGCCATGGGCTATGGAGTTCGCGTAGGCGTGGAGGATAATATCTGGTGGGATGAAAAACGCACACGGTTGGCCACGAATACCGAATTACTGCAGCGCGTGCACCACCTGATGGAGATCCATGAAAAAACACTTTTTACGTCTGCTGAATTAGGTGCATTGGGATTTTATAATAGCCGACAATGAAATCGATCCAGGTACTCGGCATTAGTAAGGATTTTATTTGTGCCATTTCGGAAGTCCTTGCCGATGCGGGTCTCGCCGACCACATGGATCTTTTTTATAACATCCCGCTGGATTTCGGCCCTTCGATCGTGACAAAAGATTTTTCCTATACGATCATGCCATTTGGTTCATTGCCTGATAAAACGAAGCCGGTGATCTTTGGTCTCACCATGCCATACAACAAATTCCCTGTGTTTGAATCTTTCCTGCAATCATCGGGGTTGGATAAAGATTGCTACACAAATGTCATTCATCCTGTCGCGTATGTATCACGAAGTCTGGAAATGGATTATGGCGTTCTCATCGAACCAGGTGTGATCATCAGCGCGCAAAGCCGCATTGGGTTTGGGGTCACTATTAAACGCGGAAGCTTAATCGGGCATCATAATACGATTGGTGATTTTACCGACATTAATCCTGGGGTGGTTTTGTCAGGAAGTGTAAAGGTCGGGCGCGGATGTATTTTGGGATCGGGTACGGTCGTCATGCACCAAATTACCATTGGTGATAATTGCTATATCGGCGCCGGAAGCGTAGTGACTCGGGATGTGCCTCCCAATAGCATCGCATACGGCAATCCATGCAAAGTGGCAAAAGCAAATGACAAATGGTCGATTTAGCGAAAGGGCAGGATAACATTCCACTTGCGTCCATTTCCTGTATGACTTATAATCATGCACCTTTTGTAAAACAATGCCTGGATCATTTATTGGCGCAAAAAACAAATTTTCCATTTGAGATCGTCATTCATGATGATGCCTCCACGGATGGAACAAAGGAAATCGTGGAAGAATATGCTTCCAAATACCCGGACATTATTTTTCCATACTATCAAAACGAAAATCAATATTCGAAAGGGTTGCGCGGTTTGCCATCCCGTTACAATTATCCCAGATGTCGTGGCCGGTATATTGCTATTTGCGAGGGCGATGATTACTGGCCAGATCAATTAAAACTTCAGCGGCAGGTAGATTTTTTAGAAAGCCATGAGAATTTTGTTTTGACATTTCATGATTTTAGGGTGGTGGATGAAAAAAATCAAATCATCGTTGCATCGCCTTTGCCCAAGCGATATCAACGCGATGCAAGTAGCGAAGATTTGATCCTGGGCAGGTTTTTGACCATGACAGTGACCCTTTGTTTCCGGAATGTGATTAAAGAATTTCCTCCTGAAAAGTATAAAGTGACCAATGGAGACACTTTTTTGATTTCCATGCTGGGTCATTACGGAAAAGGAAAATGGATGGGTGATGTCATTGAAAAGGCCATGTATCGATCTCACCATGGCGGCGTTTGGTCGATGGTCGGCAGTGATGATAAATTGCCTGTTCGGGTCAATACATTTTATTGGCTGTACAGTTATTACAACCGCATAGGCAAAAAAGCCTATGCATTAAAATGGTATGGCCAAATCCTGTACGCGGTGATGATGTTCGAATCCGGTATCAATGTTGCTAAAAATGACCATTACACGGATGGGCCGTATGCCCGGTCGGCACTTTCCAGAAATATTTTGCAAAAAACACTCCATTGGTGGAAATTACTGTGCAGGAAAATACTTTTTAAAATCGCGCTTTGGTTGAAATGACTCATTCATCCTTCTTTGAGGTTCCGACAATGTTTGGTGGTTATTTGTTTACAATTACAAATCAATCAAAATCAAAATTGCAATCAAAATTGCAATGAGAAAATTTACTTCTTCTTAGCTTACCCTCACAATAGCTGCATCACATCTCTGCGTCGTCTATTATAGTCAACCACTTTGTCGTGTCTTGAATCAAATCAAATTTGTTGATCTGGATCAGGATCTTTTTGTTTGCATCTATCAGGTATTTGTCCGTAAATAAATCATTGGTCACAGTGCGGATATCATTTCGTAACAGCAATAATGTATCCCCTTGAATTCCATAGCGACCCTTATAATAGCAAGACCATTCTATTTCCCGCTGTTGAATCTTAAATCTTCCAATATGTCTGAGAGTCAAGCTGCTTTGGCCAATTCTGTTCTTTGTCCTGGCATAAAGTGCCGTTGGGCTTTCGAATATATCCAGGTTAAAAGAAATAATAACCGCAACAATGACAATTGCAGTGGATACGAGTGGATAAAAGTTGAATGACTTTCTCTTTACCAAAGGGAGAATCAAGGCGATAACGAGTGTCACAATATAAACCACACTAAATAGCAAAAGTAAAAATCCCTCTATAATACCAACCGTCATAAATCAATCAAAATGACAATCAAAATCAAAATTGCAATAGGAAGCGTTTGAATTTATCGCAATTGTCACTCTAAACTATTGAAATAACTTGTTCTTCATGATAGACTCAACCTTTCAGCTTTATTTGAAAATCAATCATCCTAAATCAATCAAAATGACAATCAAAATCAAAATTGCAATAGGAAGCGTTTGATTTTATAGCAGTTGTCACTTTAAACTATTGAAAGAACTTGTTCTTCATGATTGACTCAACCTTTCAGTTTTATTTTTGAAAATCAATCATCCTGAATCAATCAAAATGGCAATCGAAATCAAAATTGCAATGAAGAAGAGTTGATTTTATCTTTAGTTGTCACTTTACCCTATTGCGATACCGTGATCTTCATAATACGACCTCAACTTCCCAACCTTCTCTTCATACTGGGTAACAAACCAGCCGTCATAACGAGCGAGGTGAAACGCTTCCATCTCCGGTTGCTGAAGACATGAAACTACAGCCTGCGCCGCAACCATCCCGGACCACAACGCATTGAAGATCCCCTGGCCGGCTGCAGGATCCAGGATACCCGCCGCATCTCCGCAAAGGACAATACCTTCTTTGCATGCCGGACGATACAACCGCCACCGCATGTTGGCCGCTTTTATCTTCCCATTTGTAGTACAATCTTTTAATTCTTCCGGTGGCAAGAACGATTTTTCTCCCTTTGCACTCAACCTTGTCCATGCGCAATGATCGGGTGGGAGAGGAGCCAGCCATGTCCATCCATTTTTTCGTGGAATGAAATGCGCTGCATGTGTATCGATGGAAAGTGGTTTCAAACATTGAGATATACCCGTCCAGCAAATGAACGGAGGAGAAAAGAATCTGCGTTTGAATTTTAACTTCCTTCCCGCGATGGCATTTTTACCTGAAGCATCAATCACGTATTTCGCATGGAGTTCCGTAAGGAGGTTGCCATTACGACGCTTGAGGGTCCTCCTTCCGTCGAACGCCTCAAGGTAGGAAGTCCTAAGTCCAATCACTCTTTCATCCTTCAATAGAAAGTCTTCAACCTCTTCATTGAATCTTACTTCCACTCCTGCTTCGTGAATACGATGCAACAATTGCGCATCAAACACTTGCCGGTCGATATGCATTCCCTTCCATGGACCACTGGCATCTTCACCTAACGGTGTAAAAGTATTACCAACCTGTATGCCTGTGTACTGCCCGCGTGTAGCAGCAACCTCTACACCAGGGGCACCGATTTTTTCTAAGAGTGAAGAGACTCCGGGATGGATGGATTCTAATATGTTGAGTGTGGATTGAGCATGGCTGACGCTCGTAAGTCCTCCTTCGTCGGACGTTCCGAGGTCAGCCACTTCCGAGTGATCAGCGACGATCACAACCTCTAAGCCAGCCTTCAGGCATGTTGATGCTGCGGAGCAACCTGCGGGGCCGGAGCCTATGATGATTACGTCCATTTTCGCCCCTTTAGGGGTTAGGGGTAAAAATTCTTGGTTGACGCTCGTAAGTCCGCTTTGGGACGGACGTTCCGAGGTCAACATGGATTTCCTCAGCCTGATCTCCTAGAACCATTCCGCCATTCTGCCCTTCCGCCTACACCACAGGCAACCACTTCGCCTTTCCTCCTTTCACAGTCGCCATCGCCAATTGCGGTGAACCTCCATTGTCAACCACCTGACATACATACATCTTCGTCACATCCACCTGTCTGCGGCCAAAGCCATCCCAATTCAGTTTCTTTCCATTCACATCGACGATGACAAACAAATACCCTTTGCCTGAAACTTTTGCATTGGACCGGTCAGTAACCCACTTTGTTTCTCTACCAATCAATGTATTCGGGATACCCCAGCCTTTTGCGTCTTCACTTCCAAAATTCACCGGCTCTGCACTGATCAGCCACCATCTGGTGAAGGCTACCATCTTTGCTTCTTTCGTATAACCTTTGAAGTTGACTGTCGGCAGGTTCTCAATACATTTCTTCAAACAGGCCATACGCGAAATCAATTCACCGCTGGTGAGCACGCGCAATTTGGACATATCGACATTTCCATCCAATGCATTTTGCACCACATCGGATTTTCCGACATCAGCGAAATTGATTTTCCACTTTCCATTGATCAATTCAAGAAACGGACCCTGTACGCCATCCCATCCGAATGTTTCTTTATTCATCATCAAACCGGCAGGCGAATGTTTATGAAAGCCAAGCTCATCATCCAGCAATGGAATCGCAGTCGCATTTCTGCTCCATGGATCCAATGACCCCTGGTATGTCCTTGCCGCATCCGGTGAAGAGGCAGGCCACATGCCATTCGCAGCTGCGCAAAGTTTCATATCCTCCACAAAAGGCGACCCCAACCCTTCCGTACTTAAGTACACATCTGTACTTCCAGGCTTATCGGCAGAATAAGTAATGTCCCAACCCGGTGCAAATACAGAAGAGGCGACATCCGGCAGGAAGCCTGAAACCATATACCCTTTCGGCAATGATGGATTGTTGAATCGCCCAGTTTGTGCAGCAGGTGTACCCGTTTTGGATTTATGACTGAGCACGGCAGTATAGGTATCTGCGAGATCCATTGTCGGCAGCAGCTCCGGATTCGGTGTTAATCTGCAAGTTGCCAAACTGGCCAATCCACCTTCATAGAAATTACTGATGTTGACCGCTGTTCCAGGCGCTACATCATACGTCATCAGATCAAAGTTGTCGACCTGAGGGAAAAAGTCCGGTGCAGTCACGATAGAGAAGGCCGGTAATACTCCGGCATTCACTCCTCTCAGCGCATCGACGTTCTGGGTGATCTGCGCATTGACTACTCCTTCACAAATGCTGTCTTCAAATAATGGTGCATGGAACATCCCATCGTCTAGTCGCTTGTCAAACGTAGCATCTTTCGTCACTTCACGAAACCCAGTCGCAATCAACGTATCCTGTTCATGCGTGATATTCAAAAACAAAGGCTGCGTCCTTGGCTCATTGTATTGATTCGGTATTTTATGATAACCCTCCGCTGTAGGTACTAGCAATTCAACATCCTGTACCTCCTGTGTATTGTAGCTTGTAAAATATCTGTTCCTGGAATAACCATCTTCACCTGGTATCATCGCGGGTACCAAAAAATACACGGGCTTGCCTCCTTCTTTTGAAAGGCGGATCAAAGGCTCAGGTTTTGATACAACCAAAAATGAAGAACGCACATTGGTTACTTTCGAATCCTGCACAATCAGATGTGTAGATGTTCGAACGGTAGGCTTCAGGTCGTTATAGAACTTAAGATCAGTGTGTTCGACCAGCTTCGCGAGTTTCTCGCTCTTATGTGCTTCACTGAAACTCAGTTTTGCTTCACCAAACAGTGCATCATTATGAAATACTTTTCGGATCGGCTGTAAAAACGTTCGCTTGTTGTCTTCTTTGTCATCAAATTTATCACCTGGCTTATAGATACCTGTCGTCATCAGGTCGACCTGATCAGATTTGACACGCTTAGCAAGAAAGAGGCCATACCTGGCTGGTACGACAGCAGCGTGCTCGACAGGAATACCATCTTTCGGTTGATTGGTAAAACACCTGTTGAGGCGATCAAAATTATAATCATGCTGACCAACGCGCGCTACGCCGGTCCTTGAAAAGACCAGGTCTGCATGCTCGTGATGGGGTGTCTTAAATGCAGGCCGATACTCATAGGCAAACATGGCTAACACCAAATCACTGTTTGAGCTCACTTCATAGATGGTCTTCAGATGATCCCATTCGACAAGTGAATAAATGTAGTTTTCCAGTACATCGAGCTGTTCTATTGAAGGATAGGCACTGACGCTGGATGGCCTGACTCTCGGGCTTGCAAGTGCATGATATAATAAGCTGAAAGCAGGAAAGCCGGGTTTGATCAAATTCATGCCGGCAAAATCATCAAAGCCGGAATCCGGGGTATCCATGAGTTTCTTTAACCTGGTTGCATCAAGGTCCTTCACCAGCTCTGCTTTCAAAGCCTCACCGATCAGTGAGAGATTCACTCCCAGTGTTTCTTTCAGGTATGCTGTCCAGCCGTTGCTGCTCATCCATTTCACGAGCTCATTAAAGTCCTGTTGAACGACTTTGCTTATTACAGCTAAATCCTGAGCATTGTTGGACAGGAATGAAAGCAGATTCATTCCCTTTTTTCCATTTGAGAAGGTGGTGCTCAATGGACCCGCGGCGGCCGCGATCGCTCCTAATCGGAGAAATTCATTACGCTTCATAGTTAGAGTTTGATATCGTTTGTGTTCAGCCTGTTTTGTCCCGTTTGAGGGGGTGTTCAAATATAGAAAGATAGTTGGGAGTGTGGTGTTTTAGTGATTGTAGGTGATAGTGATTTTGCTTGAGCTAAGATTATCTCACAGAAGCCTCACAAAGGGAGATCAGCCCTTGGCTGCCACATAGTTCACAGAGTTTTATTACCATAAGTAGATGATCATTCTTATTTATGTTCTCCGTGTCCCGTGCTTGGAGGCGACTTACATGGGAGTGAATGAAGGGGAAACCCATCATCCATCATCCCTACCGGCCCTTTAGTCTTGCATTGATATGTTTTCAAACATATCATTATTACTATTAATACATTTCTTTTTGCTTCTTTTTCTTTGTGGAATTCACACGATTTTGTGGATAAGAAAAAAAATAGCGGAGGTGACCTATTTGCCTGCCTA